>DATIQN010000017.1:0-62202 GCA_035470785.1 Croceibacterium sp.
CCATCCGGCGCCCGCCAAGGGCTTCATTGCCCTCATCGCCGAGGCGTTCTCCTCGAAGTGGGCGCTGTTCGGCGGCTTGGCGATCTTCCTCTACGTCGGCGCCGAAGTTTCGATCGGCAGCCAGATGGCGCTGTTCCTCAATTCGAACGCGATCTGGGGTCAGTCCGACCTGCCCTTCACCGTTCCCCTGCTCAGCGACGCGATGGGCAGCGACGGTGTCTCGGGCGTAAGCCTGCAGGAAGCCGGCAAGGCGGTGACATTCTATTGGGGCGGCGCGATGGTGGGCCGCGCGGTCGGCTCGGCGCTGCTCGCCAAGTTCGAGGCGCCGCGGCTGCTCGCCTTCTTCACCGCCGTTGCCTGCGCGATGTGCCTCTACGTGTTCGCGTTCGGCGGCGTCAGCGCCGGCTTCGTCGCACTCGGCATCGGGCTGTTCAACTCGATCATGTTCCCGGTGATCTTCACCCTGACGCTCGACCGCTCGTCCGCCACGCAGGAAGCGACGTCCGGGCTGCTATGTACGGCGATCGTCGGCGGCGCTTTCGTCCCGCTGGTGGTCGGCGCGGTGGCCGACAAGGCGGGATACGTGATGGCGTTCCTCGTCCCGGCGGCGTGCTACCTAGTGCTGTGGACATTCGCCATCTTGGCGGACCGCACGAAGGCGAGGCGTAAGGCGGAACCGGTCGCGCATTGATTTGCGTCGCCAAGCCCCATATCGGGGACCCAGGAGATAGTTTCATGGCTAACTATCATACCGGGTTCGGCAATCACTTCGCCAGCGAGGCCGTCGCGGGCGCGCTGCCGGTCGGGCGCAACAGCCCGCAGACACCGCCGTTCGGGCTCTATGCCGAGCAGTTCTCGACCACAGCCTTCCCCATGCCGCGTGCGTATAACCGGCGTAGCTGGCTCTACCGCCTGCGCCCAATGGCCGAGCACGCGCCGTTCGAGCCGCTCGCATCTTTCGAGGCGCTGCGCAGCGCGCCGTTCAGCGACCCCGTCAGCCCCAATCGTCTGCGCTGGGATCCCTTGCCCGAAGCCAAGGGCGACTGGCTCGACGGGCTGATCACGTACGGCGGTAACGGCGATGTCGGCACAGGTGCAGGTATCGGGATCCACCTCTATTCGGCGAACCGTTCGATGGAGCGCCGCGTGTTTCAGGACAGCGACGGCGAACTGCTGATCGTGCCGCAACACGGCACGTTGCACGTGACGACCGAACTCGGCCGGATCGACCTGCCGCCCGGGCACATCGCGCTGATCCCGCGCGGCCTGCGCTTCGCGGTCGCGCTCGATGGCCCCAGCCGCGGCTACGTCTGCGAGAACTACGGAGCGCCGTTCCAGCTGCCCGACCTTGGCCCGATCGGCTCCAACGGCCTCGCCAATCCGCGCGACTTCGAAACCCCGGTCGCGTGGTTCGAGGACGTCGAGGGCGAATACGAGATCGTCCAGAGATTCCAGGGCCGCCTGTGGCGCACCACGATCGGCCATTCGCCGTTCGACGTCGTCGCTTGGCACGGCAATTCTGCGCCCTGCCGGTACGACCTGGCGAGGTTCAACACCATCGGCACGGTCAGCTTCGACCACCCCGACCCGTCGATCTTCACGGTGCTCACGTCGCCCGGCGAAATCGCCGGCACCGCCAACTGCGACTTCGTGATCTTCCCGCCGCGCTGGATGGTCGCCGAGGACACCTTCCGTCCGCCGTGGTTCCACCGCAACGTGATGAGCGAGTTTATGGGTCTGGTCCACGGCGCCTACGACGCCAAGGAAGGCGGCGGGTTCGAGCCGGGCGGCGCGAGCTTGCATAACCAGATGAACGGCCACGGCCCCGACGCCGAAACGCATCGCCGGGCGAGCACTACGGAGCTCAAGCCGCTCAAGCTTGCCGACACCCTCGCCTTCATGTTCGAAAGCCGCTGGGTCATCCGGCCTACCGAAGCCGCGATGAAACTGCCGGGACTTCAGACGGATTACGACGACTGCTGGCAAGGTTTCGAGAAAGCGAAGTTGCCCGAATGATAAGCGCCAACGAAACCCACGATCCGCACGCGACGAGCTGGGTCGACGGCGCGGACGGCCATCCGGAGTTCCCGGTGCAGAACCTTCCAGTCGGCGTGTTCTCTCCTCCTGGCGGCGGCAAGCGCGGCGGAGTGGCGATCGGCGATTTCGTGCTCGACCTGGCCGCCGTCGCGGGCCTTCTGGAACGCGAAGCGTCCGACGCGGCAAGGCTCGCTTGGGGCGACACGCTCAACGCGCTTTTCGCCGACGGCAACCAGGCCGCAGATGCCTTGCGCCGAGGCGTTTTCGAGCTTCTGACGAACACCTCAAATAAACGTGAGGTTGCCTCCGCGCTCATTCCGGCGAGCGATTGCCGGCTGCATTTGCCTTTTGCCGTCGGCGATTACACCGACTTCTACACGGGCATTCATCACGCGGAAAATGTCGGCAAGCAGTTCCGCCCCGACAACCCGCTGCTGCCCAACTACAAGTACGTCCCGATCGGCTATCACGGGCGCGCCAGCTCGATCCGCCCGAGCGGCGGTGACGTTCGGCGCCCACTGGGCCAGCGCAAGAACCCGGACGGCGACATGCCCCTGTTCGGCCCTTCGCAGCGGCTCGATTACGAGCTGGAAATGGGCGTGTGGACCAGCGGATCGAATGAGCTCGGCAGCGACATCAAGATCGCCGAGGCGGCTGACCACATCGCTGGCCTGTGCCTGCTCAACGACTGGTCGGCTCGCGACCTGCAGGCGTGGGAGTACCAGCCCCTCGGCCCGTTCCTGGCCAAGAACTTCCATTCGACCGTCTCGCCGTGGGTCGTGACGAGCGCCGCGCTCGCGCCGTTTCGCATTCCACAGCCGCCGCGGCCGGAGGACGATCCCCCGCCGCTGCCTTACCTGCTCGATGCGGACGATCAGGCGCACGGCGCCTATGCGATCGAGATGGAGGTTCGCCTGCTCACCGCAAAGATGCGCGACGCCGGACTGGCACCCGAACGTCTCAGCAGGGGGCCGATGACGGCCATGTATTGGACCGCCGCGCAGCTCGTCGCCCATCACACGGTCAACGGCTGCAATCTCCAGCCAGGCGACCTGCTCGGCACCGGCACCTTGTCGGGCGAGGCGCGCGACACCTTAGGCAGCCTGATCGAGCTTTCCGAAGGTGGCAAGCGCCCGCTCACCCTCGCGAATGGCGAAACCCGCAGCTTCCTCGAGGACGGCGACGAGGTGATCATGACCGCCCACGCAGCATGCGAGGGCTTTCGTTCGATCGGCTTCGGCGAATGCCGCGGGCGAATCGCAGGATGAACAACGCGCTGGTCCTCCACGGCTACTGGCGCTCGGGCACCAGCTACCGCACCCGCATCGCGCTCAACATCAAAGGCGTGGCTTACGAGCAGGCGCCGGTCGACCTGCGCGCCGGCGAACAGAAGTCTGAAGCGTATCATGCGCTCAATCCGCAAGGGCTGGTCCCGGCGCTCGAGACCGCCGACGGCGTGCTCACCCAGTCCTCGGCGATCCTCGAATGGCTCGAGGAACGCTATCCCGAGCCGCACCTGCTGCCGTCCGCACCGGGCGAGCGGGCGATCGTGCGCGCGATGGCGATGGCGGTCGCCTGCGACATCCATCCGTTAGGCAACCTGCGCGTGCTGAAGTACCTCAAGCATCCACTCGGCCACGAGCAGCCGGCGATCGATTCGTGGATCGCGCACTGGATCCCCGAGGGGTTCGCGGCGCTCGAGGCGATGATCGCGCGCCACGGGGGGCGATTCATCTTCGGCGACAGCCTGACGCTGGCCGATTGCCACCTGGTGCCGCAGTTCTACGCTGCCGAGCGATATGGGATCGATTGTTCTGCCTATCCTCGCCTGGTCGAATCGGCGCGCAACGCGATGGCTCAAGAACCGGTCCGCCGCGCCCATCCGGACCTTCAGCCGGACGCCGATCCGGAGGGAAAAGCGCGGAAATCAAGTGTGCGACTCAAATCGCTTTGAGGCCGCCACAATTTCGTCTAATTGTCCGGCCGCGCCACAGTGGCGCCACAGGGTTCCTTAGGGGAGTTAATATGCGCAAACTGGTACTCGGACTTTCGGCCGCCATGCTCGTCACCGGCCTCGCCGCTTGCAACAAGACCGAAGAATCGACCGCGACGACCGAAGCGACGACCGAAGCCGCGCCCGCAATGGACACGGCAGCGACTGCGGCTTCGACCGAGGTCACCTCGGCCGGCACGTCGGCTCCGGCGGCAGACACCGCCACGACCACTTCGACAACTACTGCTTCGACTTCGAAGTAATCGTTAGCGAACGGCCGGCTCGCTTCGGCGGCCGGCCGTTTCGTTTTTCTCGATTTGAGAAATTCACGAATGCCCGTCCCGCGCTCGCGCGGACAGGGAGCTAGTTCCGCTTCTGCGGAATCTTAGCCAGCTTCCCGCTCTTCGCCTTCTTGCGCTTCTTCTTGGACGGCTTGGGCAAATCCTTTCTCAGCACCGCTTCGGCCAGCCGGCGAACGTCGCTGACACGCGCACGCACGGTTCCGGCAAGCACCGCCTTGGCGAGTTGCTTGTCGGTCAACTTGTCGCGATCCTGAATCGAATCAGCCGTTGCCCTGGCATCCGCCGCACCACTCGCGCTCTTCGCCGCGTCGTTCCGTCCCGCCATTGTTACCTCATGCGCTAGCCCCCCATCCAAGCTGCGCCAACGGCGGCGCGCTAACAAGGGGGCGTTTCGGCAAGTCACGCCGTTGTCAAATCTGCCCTCCGTCGCCGCCGGCGGTCTCGATCGCATGCGAAAGCCCGAGCCAGCCGGCGAGCATCGCCAGGTCGCCGGCAATGTTGTCGTTGGCCAGCGCCGCGACACCGCTTTCGAATCGCAGAATCAAGCGGTTGTCCGCTCGAACGAGCTTGCTGCCGGTGAGCGACAGGCGCGAACCCGCGCCGATGCGCCGGCACAGGCGCAACGCCAGGCCCCAACCGATCGCCTCGTAGAGCTGTTCCTCGCTCGCCAGGGCCAGAAGTTCAGCGCGAAGCCCGGTCTTGCCGCTGGTCGCCGCAAGCGCTGCGGCGATCCGCGCGCGACCGGCCATGTCGAGACCGATCCAGCGCTTGTGCAGCGCCCAGTCGACCGCGTGGTCGATCCGTATGTTCGGCTCCAGCCGCGCTGCTGCCAGCGCAAGCATCGTCGCCGCGAGCCGCAGCCTCTCGCCATAGGCGTCGTCGGCCGCGACTGCTTCGGCTGTCCACCCGGCCATCATCGCCGCGCGCGAAGTCGAGCCGCCAAGCGGTTCGGCGAATCGGGCAACCCCGAGCGACAGGGGATCCTGCTGCCTGGCCACCGCCGGAAGACGCTGATAAAGAAGCCCTTCGCGCAAGCCCCACGATGAAAACACCAACCCGGAAGGCTGCAGTTCCGCCAACATCACGCGCAGCAACGCCGCCGCATCGGGCAAGGCGTCTGCCCGAACCGACGTGAGGCCCGCCGTATCCTTGAGCATTGTAATGTCGGAGGCGATAAGCCGCCTCGCTACGATGTCGGCTTCGTCGGGAGCGAGCTCGAATCCGTGACTGTCGGTCAGCGGCGAGCCGGCATGCAGCATCGCCGTTCGCGCGAATGCTCGCCAGGTGCCGCCGACGAGATATAGCGGTCCCGAATGCGCGACGGCCCAACCGACCTTGGCGAACGATTTGTGCACGAAGCCCTTGAAAGAACGCGAACCCTTCTTGCGCAGGGACTCGAGCCGCAGAGTTCCGAACGGCAGGCTGACGCCCTGGTGGGCGAGCCCATCTTCCACGCAGACCAGCTCGAGACTGCCGCCGCCAAGGTCGGCGACCACGCCATGCGCGTCGGGAAAGGCGGCAATAACGCCCGCTGCCGCGGCGACGGCTTCCTCCCCACCCGACAACAGCCGAGGCGCGAAACCGATTTCGCGCACCCGCTCGAGAAACGCGGCCCCGTTTTCGGCATCTCGCGCGGCCGCGGTGGCCACGACAATGACCTCGCTTACACCGAGCGACTGCAGGAGAAGGTGGAACCGCCGCAAGCCAGCAAGCGCGATCTCCTGCGCCTTGTCCGAAATGCGCCCGGTGGCGGCGAGATCGCGGCCGAGCCGGGCAGTGACCTTCTCGTTGAGGAGCGTCTCAGGCACGCGTCCCGAGCCGGTGTAGACCACCATGCGCACTGTGTTCGAGCCGATGTCGACGACCACGCAATCCGAAGCATCGCCAACCGCCTGCCCGCGGCCCCTGCGATTGAAGATGGGTGTCACTGCGCCCGCTTGCGCAGGATCAGCGTGGGCACGCCCTTTTCGGCCAGCGCGGTGCCGCGGCCCGACAGCGACGGGTTCTGCATGAAGTACTCGTGGCAGTTGAAGCCCTCGTCGACAACCTCGACGCGATGATATTCGCCGTCGGCGTCGAGCACCCAGCTCAATTCTTCGTCGAGCAGGTTGGCCAGCATGACCTGCTGCAAGACTTGCTCGTGGACGGTGCGATTGCGGATCGGCACCAGCGCCTCGACCCGCCGGTCGAGATTGCGCGACATCGCGTCGGCCGAACTGATGAACACCTTGGCCCGGGCGCTCGGCAAGCCATAACCGTTGGCGAAAGCCCATATCCGGCTGTGCTCGAGGAACCGGCCGATGATCGATTTGACCCGGATGTTCTCCGACAGCCCTTCCACACCCGGGCGCAGGCAGCAGACACCGCGGATCACCAGAAGGATTTCGACGCCGGCCTGGCTCGCCTCGTAGAGCCGGTCGATGACACCCTTGTTCGTCAGCGCATTGAGCTTGACCCAGATTCCCGCAGGGCGCCCGGCCTGCTTGTTCTCGATCTCGCGGTCGATCAGCTCGTAAAGCGTCTCGCGCAGATCGAGCGGCGAGATCGAGATGAGCTCGGTCCGCGCAGGCTGGACGTAGCCCGTGATGAAATTGAACAGCCGCGCGGCGTCGCGGCCAATCCGCGGATCGGCGGTGAAGAAGCTGAAGTCGGTGTAGATTTTCGCCGTGACCGGATGATAATTGCCGGTGCCGAAGTGACAGTAGGTACGGTAGCCGTCGTCTTCGCGGCGAACCACCATCGAAACCTTCGCGTGGGTCTTCCAGTCGACGAAACCATAGATCACCTGAACGCCCGCTCGCTCGAGCTGGCTGGCCCAATGGAGATTCTGCTCCTCGTCGAAACGGGCCTTCAGTTCGACAACCGCGGTGACTGACTTTCCGGCCTCGGCAGCGGCGATCAGGCCGGCGACGACCGGGGACTGGTTGCCCGCGCGGTAAAGTGTCTGCTTGATCGAAATGACGGCAGGGTCCTCCGCCGCCTGGCGGATGAAATCGACCACCACCTCGAAGCTTTCGTACGGATGGTGGACGATGAAGTCCTTCTCGCGAATCGCGGCAAAGCAGTCACCGTCATGCTCGCGCACGCGTTCCGGATATCTCGGCGTGTAGGGGACGAACTTGAGCTCGGGGCGGTCTTCCTCGACGATCGAGGCGAGGCCGCTGATCCCGAGCAGACCTTCGCTCTTGGTGACCATCGCCTCGCGTAGTCCCAGGTGCTCGCGCAGCATGGCCTCGGCATCGGGGTCGAACTCGTGATCCAGTTCGAGCAGGATGACCCGGCCGCGGCGGCGGCGCTGGATCGCGCTGCGGAAGAAGCGGACGAGGTCCTCGGCTTCTTCCTCGATCTCGATGTCGCTGTCGCGCAGGACGCGGAATACGCCGTCGCCATCGATCCGAAAGCCGGGAAAGATCAAGCGCGCAAAACGGCCGATAACGCTCTCGATCGGCACGTACGTCGCCTCGTCGCCCGGTACACGTACGAAGCGCGGCATGGCCTGGGGCACCAGGACCATCTCGAGCAGTTTTGCCTCGTCGGCGCGGCGCGTGAGATTGAACAAGATGCCCATCCCGAGGTTGGCGATGAACGGAAACGGATGCGCCGGATCGATCGCCTGCGGCGTGATCACCGGCAGGATATCGTCGATGAAGAATTGCCGGAGCCAGCGCGCTGCGTCGCCGTCGATGGCTTGCGCGTCGGCGATGCGGATTCCTTCGGCAGCCAGCTTCAGACGCAGCTCGCCGAGCACCTTTTGCTGCAACCTTTCGAGCCGCCGTACCTTCCTGTGAATCTCCGCAAGCTGTTGTTTCGGCGTCTTGTCGTCGATCGAGCGCGTATCGATGCCGCGTCGTGCCTGTCCGGCCAGGCCGGCGACGCGTATCATTATGAACTCGTCGAGATTGCTGCCCGAGATCGTCAGGAAGCGGAGCCGCTCAAGCAACGGAAATTCTGTGTTGAAGGCTTCGGCAAGCACGCGCTCGTTGAACGCCAGCCAGCTCAGTTCGCGATTGAAGTAGAGCGATTCCACGTGCGCCTCGCTCGGAGCGGGCGCGGCGATGCTGACGACATCGACCTGCCGGTCACCATCGGCCGACGAGCTTGGCTCAGGCGGCGAGTCGATACGGTCCAAGACGGCTGATTCCTTGTCTTTTCGTGCGCTCACCTAGCACTAGATGCGCCGCGAACGGGCGCGAAATTGCATCACCAATCGTCATAAACGAGTCACATCACCATCGCACAACTGCCCTGCGAAGAGGGATTTGCGCGATGAATCGGGTGACGATCCTGACAACCGACGGAAATGCCGAGGGGTTTGAGCACTTTGAGCACAACGGCACTACATTCGAATTCAACACGCTGGGTGCAGCAGGCCCATCGATCCTGATCGATGGAACCGCACAGATATTCGTCAACTGGGTCATGGAAGACTTGTCGGGACTTGAAATGTGTCGCCGCCTGCGCGCCGATGCCCGAACGTGCGAAGCCCACGTCACGATGGTGCTCGAGCGCGACGATCCCGACGATCGTCGCCGAGCGCTGAAGGCGGGCGCTGACGACTACATGATCGGGCCGGTCGGCAGGCAGGCCATTCTCGACCGCATCCTGGCAGTGTACCCGTTTGCCATCCGGCGCGCCGCCAATCAGATTATCGAGAGCGGTCACTTGCGAATCGACCTAGCGGCCGAACAGGCCCGCTGGCGCTCGGCCCGGATCATGCTGCGGCCCAACGAGTTTCGTCTGTTGCGCTTCCTCGCGGAGAACCCCGACCGCGTGCACTCGCGCCGCGAACTGATCGGCGCGATCGGCAAATCTGGCGATCCCGAATACTTGCGAACGGTCGACGTGTGGATCAAGCGCCTGCGCTTCGCCTTGCGACAGGTCGGGGCTGGCCATTTACTTCGCACCGTTCATAACAAGGGCTACGTGTTCGACGCCTCATGAGCGCAGGCTAGTCGGCCCCGTCGAGCGCCTTGGCCTGGATCGCATCCAGGTCTTCTCCCCGGTGCCGATCGGGAATGTGCTGCCCGGTGTCGGCAAAATAGACCATCTCGGCCACGTTGGTCGCATGATCGCCGATACGCTCGAGATGCTTGGCGATGAACAACAGGTGCGCCGCCGCGGTGATGGTATGCGCGTCTTCCATCATGACCGTCAGCAGCGCCCGGAAGATGCTGTTGTAGAAGTTGTCGACCACCTGATCGCGACCGAGGACCATGGCTGCCTTGGCCGCGTCGCGCGCGGAGAAGGCGTCGAGCGCATCGCTCACCATCTCGCCGGATACGCGGGCCATTTCCGGCAACAGCGAGATCGTCTCGATCCTGGAATTCTCGATATTTGGCACGCGCTTGGCGATATTCTTGGCGTAGTCGCCGATCCGCTCGATCACGCCCGAAATCTTGAGCGCGGCGACAACCTCGCGCAGGTCGTTCGCGAGCGGCGCGCGCAAGGCCATGATTCTGATAGCGCGCCGTTCCACGTCGCTCTCGATCTCGTCGATGCGCAGGTCGCGTTCGACGACCGCCGCGGCCAGTTCGAGGTTACGCGTTGTCAGCGCTTCCATCGAATCCCGGATCGCCATTTCGGCGAGCCCGCCCATCTCGCTGATCGAAATGCGCAGCTCTTCGAGTTCCTCATCGAACGCCTTGAGGGTGTGCCCGCTGGTGGACATGCGCTTTCTCCTCAGCCGTACCGGCCGGTGATGTAGTCTTTGGTCCTGGTCTCGCTCGGGTTGGTGAAGATCTGCGAGGTCTGGCCGAACTCGATCAGCTCCCCGAGGTGGAAGAAGGCCGTCTGCTCCGAGACGCGTCCGGCTTGCTGCATGTTGTGCGTCACGATCACGATGGTGAAGCTCTGCGACAGTTCGTGGACCAGCTCTTCGATCTTCGCGGTCGCGATCGGATCGAGCGCCGAGGTCGGCTCGTCGAGCAGGATGATCTCCGGGCGAATGGCGATCGTGCGGGCGATGCACAACCGCTGTTGCTGACCGCCCGAGAGCGACAGGGCGCTGGCGCCGAGCCGGTCCTTCACTTCGTCCCACAACGCTGCCTGGCGCAGCGCGCTTTCGATGCGATCGTTGGTTTCGGCGCGGCTCAGCCTTTCAAAGAAGTTCAGCGCGAATCCGACGTTGTTGCGTATTGAGGTCGCGAACGGCGTCGGCTTCTGGAAGACCATGCCGACGCGCCGGCGCAGGCGGCTGAGCCCATAGGATTTGTCGAGAATGTTTTCGCCGTCGATCAGGATCTCGCCTGTTGCGAGTTGCTCCGGATAGAGTTCGTAAATGCGGTTGAGCGCGCGTAGCAAGGTCGACTTGCCGCAGCCGGACGGACCGATGATCGCCGTCACCTGCCGCTCGGCGATCGGCAAGTTTACCGCCTTCAGCGCGTGGACCTTGCCGTAATAGAAATCGAGATTGCGAATCGCGATCTTCGCCTCGCCCAAGGAGGCCGCTTCGGGCGCCGTTGAATAGCGCGGCTCGATCTTGAGCGTGGGGGCTGTGAATTCGTTCATCGCTTGAGGACCCTGTTGGCCAGAAGCCGGACGCCGATGTTCAGCGCCAGCACGAGTACCGTGAGGATGAGCGCCCCTGCCCAGGCAAGCTCGTTCCAGTTGTCATAAGCGCTCATGGCGTACTGGAAGAGGATCACCGGCACGTTCGCCATCGGCTGCGAGAGATCGGTGCTCCAAAACTGGTTATTGAGCGAGGTGAAGAGCAGCGGGGCCGTTTCGCCGCTGATGCGCGCCACCGCGAGCAGCGTGCCGGTAACGAGACCGGTCAACGCCGACTTGAAGATTATCTGCAAGGTCAGCTTCCAGCGCGGCAGACCGAGCGCGAAGGCGGCTTCGCGCATCTGGTTGGGCACCAGTCGAAGCGATTCCTCGCTCGTTCGCACCACAATCGGCAGCAATATGATCGCCAGTGCGAGCGCGCCGGCCCAGCCAGAGAAGTGCCCGGCCGGACGCACCGCCAACTCGTACACGAACAGGCCGATGACGATCGAAGGTGCGCTGAGCAGGATATCGTTGATGAAGCGCACAGTGGCGGCAAGCTTGGAATGGCGGCCATGCTCGGCCAGGTAAGTCCCGGCGGCGAGGCCGATCGGGGTGCCGATCACGACCGCAATGAGGATCATCACGGCGCTGCCGTAGAACGCGTTGAGCAAGCCTCCTTCGGTGCCAGGCGGCGGTGTCATCTTGGTGAACAAGTCGGGCGTAATCGCCTTGGCGCCCCGCACGAAGGTCGTGAACAGAATCCACACCAGCCAGACCAGCCCGAAGAAGGTCGCGGCGGTGGCCAGCACGAAGGCCACGATGTCGACGATGCGGCGGCGCAGGACGACGGCGTTCATCAGTTGGTCTTCCCCGAGATTCGCTCGATCCGCATGAGCATGAGCTTGGCGATGGTCAGGATGATGAAGGTGACGACGAACAGCAGCAGCGCGAGCGCGATCAGCGACGAGCGGTAGAGATCGGTATCGGCCTCGGTGAACTCGTTGGCGATCGCCGCGGCGATCGAGTTGCCCGGCATCAGCAGCGATGAGTTGAGATCGTGCGCGTTGCCGATCACGAACGTAACCGCCATTGTCTCGCCGAGCGCGCGGCCCAAACCGAGGAATATTGCGCCGACGATCGCCGAGCGAGTGTAGGGCAATGTCACCCGGCTGAGCATTTCCCAGCGGGTTGCTCCGAGCGACACCGCTGCCTCGCGTATGCCAGGAGACACGGCGTTGAAGACGTCGCGCGCCACCGCCGCGATGAAGGGAATGACCATGATCCCGAGGATGATGCCCGCGGGAAGCAGGCCGATGCCGATCGGCGGCCCGCTGAACAGCGCCGCGGTCAGCGGCCATTGCCCGAGATGATCGTTGACCCACGGTTCGACGTGCTGCGACAGGAACGGGGCGAACACGAACAGGCCCCACATGCCGTAGATGATGCTCGGAATCGCCGCGAGAAGCTCGATCGCGATGCCAACCGGTCCGCGAACCCAGCGAGGTGCAATATCGGTCAGAAACAGGGCGATCCCGATGCTCACCGGCACGGCAATGACCAGGGCAATCGCCGAACTCGCAAGCGTGCCGTATATCGGCACCAGCGCGCCGAAATGGCCGCCGACTGCGTCCCAATCGCTGCTGGTGATGAACCCGAAGCCAAAGGTCTCGAACGCCAGCCGCCCGCCCCATGCCATCGATAGCGCGATACCGGCGAGTACGATCAGAACCAGCCACGCCGCCGCCGCCGTGCCGTATTCGAATATCCGGTCGCCCCATTTCGGCTGATCGGCTGACGCGGCGACATCGCCGGGCCCCGGCTCTCTCATGGGGGCGAACGCGTAGGCCGGCGCCGTCGTTGAGGCGGCGATATCGCTCATTTCACATTGGCGGCAATGTAGTCTTCGATCCTCTTGACCAGGTCCGCGGGTAGCGGAACGTAATCGAGCTTCTGCGCCTGCGCCTGACCATGCTCGAGCGACCAGCGGAAGAAGTCGAGCGCCGATTTCGAAGCGTCGGCGTTCTTCGGCTGCTTGTACATCAGGATGAAGGTCGAAGCGGCGATCGGGTAGGCCTGCGGCCCTGGCGCATTGGTCATTACCAGGTCGAAGTCCTGCGCCTTGGCCCAATCGGCCGTCGCCGCGGCCGCCTGGAACGACTCAGCGCTCGGCGCGATGAAGTTCCCCGCCGCGTTCTGCAGCGAAGCCCAATTCATGTTGTTCTGCTTGACGTAGGCATACTCTACGTAGCCGATCGAATTGGGGATCTGCCGGACGTAGCCGGCCACGCCCTCGTTGCCCTTGCCACCAACGCCGCCGACCCAGTTGACCGTCGTGCCTTCGCCCGCACCGGCCTTCCAGCTCGGGCTGACCTGGCCGAGATAATGGGTGAAGTTGTAGGTCGTGCCCGAGCCGTCGGAGCGGTGAACCGCGGTAATGGCCGCGTCGGGCAGCTTCACACCGGCGTTGATCTTCACGATGGCCGGGTCGTTCCACTTCTTGACATTGCCGGCATAGATGTCGGCAAGGAGCGGGCCGGTGAGCTTCAACTCGCCAGGCCCGACGCCGCTGATGTTCGTCACCGGCACGATACCGCCGATCACGATCGGAAATTGCGCGAGGCCCGAGGCAGTGAGTTCCTTGGAGTCGAGAGGCTTGTCCGTGGCACCGAAGACGACTGTGGCGGCCTTGATCTGGGCGATGCCGCCGCCGGAGCCGATGGACTGGTAATTGACGTTCGCCTTGCCGCTCTGGCTGTAGCTCGCAGACCACGCCGACAACACAGGGTAAACGAAGGTCGAGCCGGCGCCGGTGATCTGGCCAGCGGCCGCAGCCGATCCGCCTGTGGCTCCTTGCGTCTTTTGTCCGCCGGTATTGCTGCCGCATGCAGCCAGGGCCAGCGTTGCCAGAGATAAGGCAATCGTCGTTGATAGTCTCATCGGGATCGTCCTCGATCAGGGCCGGCTGTAGCCGGCGGTCGGATTCGCAATGGTCGAGTTGCATGACAGTTTTGTGACACGCACGGCGACCCGCAATATCCCGGGCTGCGGACGTTACGAGTTACACATAACTGTCACACAGCGCTCCTAGACGCGTCTCGCCTGCCCCGAGGGAGGGGCGTCAACGACGAGTCAAGGAGAAGTCAATGAGGGGTAAGTTTTCAACGCTTTCCAGCGTGGCGCTAGCGGCTTTGGCCATTGCCGGAGTTGCGACTCCTTCGATGGCGCAGGCAAAATCGAAGGGCGCCGGCACGGTTACGCTGACGGCCGAGCAATGGCAGTCGATCCAGCAGGAGCTGGCCGAGCTTCACCAGGACGTCAATCAGCTCAAGGCCGAGCAACAGGCGACCCAAAGCCAGGCGGTTCAGGCGCAGACGCAGGCCACCCAGGCGCAAACTCAGGCGAATCAGGCCGCGGCAGCAGCGACTCAGGCGCAGACTGCCGCCAATGACGCCAAAACCGTCGCCAAGACTGCCTCGGCCGAGGCAGTCAAGCCGTTCGCCGGGTTGAAGGACACGACCATCAGCGGCCGGATGTACTTCAATGCGAGCGAGATCACCCGCGAGGTCAACGGCAGCAAGACCGAATCCGACGGCGGCTTCCTGATCAAACGCTTCTACCTCGGCGTCGACCACAAGTTTAACAACCTGCTTTCCGGCAACATCACGACCGATATCGACAGCGTTGGTTCAACCAACGGCTCGCTTGTCGGCAAGGGCCTCTACGTCAAGAAGGCCTATCTGCAGGCGAAGTTCTCGCCGGCTTTCGCGGTGAGGCTTGGTTCGGCTGATCTGCCCTGGGTGCCCTATGTCGAGGGGCTTTACGGTTATCGGTACGTCGAGAACGTCATGATCGACCGCACGAAGTTCGGCACTTCCGCCGACTGGGGCGTCCATACCTTGGGCGACCTCGCCGGCGGCATCATCAGCTACGATTTCGCAGTAATCGACGGCGGCGGCTATCGCGATCCGAAGGTCACCAACGCGGTCGACTTCGAAGGCCGCGTTTCGGCCAAGTACAAGGGCTTCAACGTGGCGGTGGGAGGGTACACCGGCAAGCTCGGCAAGGACGTCGATGGCGGCGCGCCCGTGTACCACACAGCGTCTCGCTTCGACGCGCTGGTCGCCTACAAGGACGCCCGCTTCACCCTCGGCGGCGAATACTTCGCGGCGAAAAATTGGACACAAGTCAACGCGCTGCCTTCGGACAAGGCCGATGGTTGGTCGGTATTCGGCTCCGCCAACGTCGTCCCGAAGATCAGCGTCTTCGGTCGCTACGACTGGGTCAAGCCGCACAAGGACACGCTGCCGATGCTGAAGGACCAGTACTTCAACGCCGGCATTCAGTACGAGGCATTCAAGAACGTCGACCTCTCCCTGGTCTACAAGCACGACAAGGCCGAAAACGGCACGATCAGCACCTCGAACGGGACGATCGGCGGGTCCACAGACGGCACTTACGACGAGATCGGCGTGTGGGGTGTCTTCCAGTTCTAAGTCACGTCGAATCGGTTCTCCTCCCCAACAACCGATTCATTTTAACGAGGCCCTCGCACTGGGTGCGGGGGTCTCATTTTTTGGCTTCGCATCGGAATCGCGCCGGGAGCGCAAAGTTTGACACATCACTGTAACGCGCGGGGCCCAGATGCCCTCCAGCGACGGCAGAGCGCCGGCGCACGAATTGGAGGGCAACCCACAATGTACAGGCCTAAATTTTCCATTCCGCTGGCCGTCGCAGCCGCGGTCGGCCTGATCTCGGCCGCGAATGCCGAGGTCACCGGCGCCGGCTCAACGTTCATCTATCCGGTCCTTTCGAAGTGGACCGCCGATTTCCACAAGATGGGCGGCGATCAGATCAATTATCAGTCGATCGGTTCCGGCGGCGGCATCGCCCAGATCAAGGCCGGGACGGTCGATTTCGGCGCCACCGACAAGCCGCTCGAGCCGAAAGATCTCGCGGCTGCCGGCCTGGCTCAGTTTCCGCTGGTCATTGGCGGCATCGTTCCGGTGGTCAACGTCCCGGGCCTCAAGCCGGGGCAGCTGCACCTCAGCGGACCAGTGCTCGCCGATATCTATGCCGGCAAGATCAAGCAGTGGAATAACCCTGCGATTGCCAAGCTGAACCCGGGCATCAAGATGCCCTCAAGCCAAGTGACGGTTGTTCACCGCTCGGACGGTTCGGGCACGTCGTTCAACTACACCCACTATCTCAGCCAGGTCAGCGCGAACTGGAAGGCTTCGGTCGGCGAAGGCACCACGGTGAACTGGCCGACCGGCGTCGGCGGCAAGGGCAACGAAGGGGTGGCGGGTTACGTCAAGCAGATCCCGGGCTCGATCGGCTACGTCGAATACGCTTACGTCATCCAGAACAAGATGACTTACGCGCTGGTGCAGAACAAGGCCGGCAAGTTCATCGCGCCAAACCAGAAGTCGTTCCAGGCCGCCGCGGCGACCGCCGACTGGGCTCACGCGCAGGACTTCTTCCTGGTGATGACCAACGCCCCCGGCGAGGCCGCCTATCCGATCACCGCGACGACCTTCGTGCTGATGTACAAGAAGCCGAAGAACGCCGCGTCTTCCGCCTCGGCGACAAAGTTCTTCCGCTGGGCGCTCGAAAAGGGCCAGAAGCAGGCCACGGCGCTCGATTACGTGCCGCTTCCCGCGACCCTTGTAAAGCGTATCGAAGGCTACATGAGCGCCAACATTAAGTAGGCGCGCACGAGACGGGCAGTGGACTTCCGGTATTGCACCGGAAGTCCACTGCATTTTCGCCCGTCAACTGTTTCAGGTTCATCATCTCCGATACGCATTGGCCTCCGGTCGGAGGAGCCAATGAGGCTGAGTCGAGTCGCAATTCTGGCGGTGATGGGCGCGGCGGCCCTGGAGCCAGTTGCCGCGCGCGCCGACGTGCTCGAGATCGGCTCTGATGGTGCCCACTGGATTGCCGGAGGCGCCCCGGCGCGGTCGCATCCAAACAGCGCCGAACTGGCCGAAGGCCCTCGTTTCCCGACCGGGTCCGAGGCCAATACCGCCACCAGCATTCAGGCCGTACCGCAGGCCTATGCCGCAACGGTTCAAGAGCTTTCTGCCCGCTACGATCTCAGCCCCGCGCTGATCGAAGCGGTCGTGTGGCAGGAAAGCCGTTGGCATGCCGCCGCGCGCTCGACGGCAGGAGCGCTCGGTCTTAGTCAACTGATGCCCGGTACGGCACAGTCGCTCGGGGTGAACCCCGACGATCCGTTGGCGAACCTCGAAGGCGGCGCGCGCTACCTTCGCTACCTCCTCGACCACTTCGATGGCGATATCGAGAAAGCGCTCGCCGCCTACAACGCGGGGCCCGGCCGGGTCGATCAAGCCGGCGGGGTGCCCCGTATTCGCGAAACGCAAACCTATGTCGCGGCCGTAATGGGCCGCCTGTCCGACCATGCCCGGAGATGAGTACGATGCGTAAATTCGCTTCCCTTCCCGCGTTTCTCGCGCTTCTCAGCCCCAGCGCGGCGCTCGCGCAAGGCGCCGATCCGCGAGGTTCGGGTCCGATCGTCGCCGCCCTCGCCTGGATGCAGGGAACCCTGCTCGGAAACGTTGCCACGGCCGTCGCGGTGATGGCGGTGGCCGCGGTCGGCTTCATGATGCTGACTGGACGGATGAACTGGCGGTTCGGCGCAACGGTGATCATCGGCTGCTTCGTGCTGTTCGGCGCGGCATCGATCGTTTCGGGCATCCAGTCCGCTGCGGCGGTCGGCTGAGATGGAGCTCGTCCGCCACCCAGTGCATCGCACGCTCACGCGGCCGCAGATGTTCGCCGGGGTGACCTACAACTTCTTCATCATCAACGCCGCCGTCACCACCGAACTGTTCCTGGTCACGGGCAGCTTCCTGGCGCTCCCTGCAGCGCTGGTGATCCACGGCATCGGCTATCTGGCCTGTCTGCGCGAACCCCGGGTGTTCGACCTGTGGATCACCAAGGTGAGCAAATGCCCGCGCGTAAGGAACTGGCAGCGCTGGGGCTGCAACAGTTACGCCGCATGAGCACTGGGGTCGGCCGATGACACAGAAATGGCTGGGAGCAGCCAGCTGGAGCCGAAAGGAAGCCCACGCCGGCGATCGACTTCCCTACGCTCGCCTGGTCGACGAGAACACGGTCCTGCTGCGCGACGGCTCGCTGATGACGGCGTTGCAAGTGCCGGGACTGCTGTTCGAGACCGAGGACAGCATGACGTTGAATGCCCACGCCGCCACCCGCGAGGTCATGCTGCGCTCGAACCTCGATGCCCGCTTCGTGCTCTATCACCATGTTGTCCGCCGCCGGGTCAGCGTCGAGCTTCCGGCTCATTTCGACGATCCTCTCTCGGCGTACATCGATCGCCGCTGGCGCGACAAACTCGCCGGCGGCTCGCTGTTCGTCAACGATCAGTTCGTGACGCTCGTCCGCCGCCCGGCGCGCGGCAAGGCAGGCCTGGCCGAAAGGACGGCCAGGCTGTGGCGCCGCAAGGGACGGGAGAACGTCGATGCCGATCCGCGCGAGCTACGCAGCTTGCGCGCCGTGGCGCAGGCGCTGAGCGCCTCGCTGGGCGACTATGGCGCGCAGGTTCTCGGCGATTACGAAGGGCCGAGCGGTGCGATCAACAACGAAGTGCTTGAGCTATTAAGCGCTCTATACAACGGCGAGATGCGCCCCGTGCGCCGTCCCTCCGGCGAAACCGACATCGGCCGGATGATCCCATATCGGCGCGCCAGCTTCGGCCTCGACGCGATGGAGCTACGCGGCTCGGGCGGGTCCGACTTCGCCGCCATCCTCAGCCTCAAGGACTATCCAGACGCCACCTCGCCCGGCTTGCTCGACACGCTGCTACGGCTGCCGTGCGAAATGGTCGTCAGCGAAAGCTTCGCTCCCCACGAGCGGCAGACGGCGCGCGAGCGGATCGACCTCGCCATCCGCCGGCTGCGTTCGGCCGACGAGGACGCGATGTCCGAACGCGCCGACATGCTCGCCGCGCGCAATGCGCTCGGACAGGGTTCGGTCAGCTTCGGCGATCATCACTTGTCGGTGCTGGTGCGCGAGAGCGACCTTGAACGGCTCGATGACGCCACCGCGGCCTGTGCGGCGGCGATTGCGGACACGGGCGCGATCGCGGTGCGTGAGGACACCAATCTCGAGCCGGCATTCTGGGGCCAGTTCCCTGGCAACGAAGCCTATCTCGTGCGCCGGGCGATGATCTCGAGCGCCAACATGGCGAGCTTCGGCTCGCTCCACGGCTTCGCGCTCGGCAAGGCCGAGGGCAATCATTGGGGTGAAGCTATTACCTTGCTCGAGACCACCAGCGCGACGCCGTTCTTCTTCAACTTCCACCACGGCGACCTCGGTAATTTCTCGATCATCGGGCCATCGGGTTCGGGCAAGACGGTGGTGATGAACTTCCTCACCGCGCAGGCGCAGAAGTTCTCGCCGCGCACCATCCTGTTCGACAAGGACCGCGGCGCGGAACTGTTCATGCGCGGCATCGGCGGGCGGTACGACAGGATCCAGGCGGGCGAGCCGACGGGGTTCAATCCCCTCGCCCTGCCCGACAACGCTCTGAACCGCGCTTTCCTGCGCGACTGGCTCGCCATCATGCTCAAGGCCGAAGGACCGGAGGAGCTGGCTACCGTGGCCCAGGCGGTCGACGCCGCCTACGCGAACGACGCCTCGCTTCGCCGGCTGCGCCATTTCCGTGAATTGCTCGCGGGCGCGCGGCGACCCGAACCGGGCGATCTCGCCGACCGGCTCGGCCCGTGGATCGATGGCGGCGAGCATTCCTGGCTGTTCGACAACGAGAGCGACAAGCTCGACCTCTCCACCCGCGTGCTCGGCTTCGACATGACCGCGCTTCTCGAAAGTCCGCGACTGCGTACGCCGGTGATGATGTACCTGTTCCACCGCATCGAAGAGCGGCTCGACGGCGAACCGACGATGATCCTCATCGATGAAGGCTGGAAGGCCCTCGACGACGAAGTTTTCGCCGCACGCATCCGCGACTGGCTGAAGACCTTGCGAAAACGCAACGCGCTGGTCGGCTTTGCCACGCAAAGCGCGCGCGACGCGCTCGATAGCAAGATCGCGACGGCGCTGGTCGAGCAGACAGCGACGATGATCTTTATGCCCAACGCCAAGGCGCGGGCCGAAGACTATTGCGACGGTTTCGGGCTGACCGAGCACGAACTGGCGGTGATCCGCAGCCTGCCTTCGCACAGCCGGGCCTTCCTGATCCGCCAGCCCGATGCCTCCGTCGTGGTGCGGCTCGACTTGTCGGGCTCCCCGGAAGTGCTGACTATACTTTCGGGCCGTGAAAGCGCCGTGCGCCGGCTGGACTTGCTGCGAGAGGCGGTCGGCGACGGTCCGGCGGACTGGTACCCAGCACTCACCGGGCGGCGCTGGCCCGGCGCAGGCGACCTCGACGTAGTTGAGCTCGATGTCTGGGAAGCGGCCGAATGACCGTCGCCAGTTGCCAATATGCGGTCGAAGGCGTCGGCAACGGCGTAGCGGCCAGCCTGCATGGCGTCGATTGCGCGGCGGGCCAGATGGCCGAGGCGGCGTTCGGGCGTCTGTTCGGCACCCACGGCGCGTTGCTGCCGGCGCTGACGATCCTGCTGACGATCTACGTCGCGCTGTTCGCGTTCGCGCTGATTACCGGTCGCAGCCGGATCGGCATCAATTCGATGACATCGCGGCTCGTGACGATGGGCCTGGTGCTGACCTTCGCGACCAGCTGGATCGCCTACCAGAGCGTGGTCTGGAACCTCGCCACGGGGGCGCCGAACGAGCTCGCGGGAATCCTCACCGGCACGCAGGGCAATGCAACTGACGTCTTCGCCGGCAAGATCGACGTCGTGTTCCAGACGCTCATCCAGGCCTCTAACGGGCAGACGGCATACAGCGCGTTCTCGCCTCCCGGCCTGTTGTGGCTTGGCGGCACGTTGCTGCTTCTGGGTACCGTCGGCATCCTCGCGACCTCGCGAATCGCGCTCGCCGTTCTGCTGGCGCTGGGGCCGGTGTTCGTCGTGCTGGCGCTGTTCCAGGGCACGCGCGGACTGTTCACCGGCTGGCTCAAGGGCGTTGTCCTGCTTGCGCTGGCGCCGCTGTTCGCGGTGCTCGGCGGCTCGCTGATGCTCGAGCTGGTGGTGCCCGTCCTGACCGCGCTGGTGCAGACGCCGGGCAAGGTCGATCCTCAGGCGGCAATGGCGTTCTTCATGATCGGCGCGGTACACATGGCCTTGATGATCCTGGTGATGAAGGTCGCCGGGACGATGGTGTCGGGCTGGACCGTGTTCGGCCTCGTCAACAAGCCTTCTGCGGAACGCGGCGAAAGCGTCCCGCCACCGGCCGTCCAGGGAGTTGCCGCACCTTCCGCCGGTGTCGCTATCGATCGAGCACCCGTGGCCGCGCAAATGCCCTCGCGTCTGATCAGGCTCGACTCGGCCGCGCCGGAGGCGGCCAACGATCCGGGCGTGACATCCACTGGGCGGCGCAAAACGCGCGTTATCAGCGGCGGCGAAGGCGAACGATCCGCCGGCGCTGGCCATTCCACCTCGCGCGCGCGCGGCGTTGGCAGCCGGTTTCGCGCCGCCCCTCCGCGCCCCTTGGGCCACCGTTCGGAGACAATTAAATGATCCGCCAGATCCACGCAGCCGCGCTCGGGCTGTTCGCGTGTGCCGGCCTGGCCCATGCCGAGGACACCCGGCTGGTGCACAAACTCTTCGACCCTGGCGCAATCGTCCGCATCGAAGGGAAGCCCAGCGTCCAGGCGACGATCCGCTTCGGTGAGGATGAGCTGATCGAAAACGTCGCGATCGGCGATTCGAACGCCTGGCAAGTCACGCCGAACAAGCGCGCCAACCTGCTTTTCGTGAAGCCCTTGGCCGAAAAGGCGACGACGAATATGACCGTCGTCACCAATGCTCACACCTATTTCTTCGATCTGGTCGCCAGCCCGAAGGCGGTCAATCCGCTGTACGAGCTGGCCTTCACCTACCCGCAGGAGGCCAAGCCCGCGGCCAGGAAGACGGACACCACGGCGGGAACAACGGCGCCGACCGAAGTCGAATTGGCCGTGGCCACCGACCCCGCCGCGGTGGTCGATCCTGCCGACCTTAATTTCGCGTGGACCGGCAGCGGGGACAGGAAGCTGCTCCCGAGCCGGATCTACGACGACGGCCAGTCGACTTATCTCGTCTGGCCGGCCGGCAAGCCGGTCCCTGCGATCCTGATCAAGAACCAGGCTGGCACCGAAGGCCCGGTCAACTTCGCGGTGCGCGGCGACGTGATCGTCGTCGACGGCGTGCCCCGGCAGATCGTCCTGCGATCCGGTCGCCAGCTGGCGACGATCGACAACAAGGGGCCCGAGCGGCAGTCCGCCGCGCTGGCCCGACTTGACGAGGTGAAGAAATGAAGCTGGCGATGCGTCTCGGCTCCAGGCCCCAGCAGGCGGACAACGACCGTGATCCGCGCGAAGGCGAGTCCGCCGAAATCATCGACCTCGCCAGCCGTACCGCCTACCCCGCGGTAACACAGCGGAAGGGCGGGTCGGACGCGCTCGGCCTCGCCGCCGGCGTGGCGGTTGTCGCCTTGCTCGGCCTCGCGACGCTGTGGGGCATGAACTCGGCGCGAATGAACGGGGAGCGGCCGCGCGCGCAGGCGCTTCCGCAACCTGCCGCTCCGCCGGTCCGGCCGCCGGCGCACCTGGTGGCCGAACCGAAACTGCCGGCACCCGCCATCGGGCCCAGGCCCGCTGCCGCCCCGGCCCCGGTCTACGCCTCGCCGCCGCAGGCGAATCTCGCGCCTTCCGCCAACCGTTACGCTTCACCAACGATGGTGTTCGATTCGAGCGCGTTGCCCGAACCGGGCGGCGGTGCGGCCCTCGGGGATGCGGCGAAGGGTAACAGTGCCAGCGATTTCGCCAGCCGCATCGGCGGCGTCGGCGGCGGTCCGACGCAGGCGCGCGCCGACGTCGATCCCAAGACCACCGTCACCCAGGGAACGATGATCCCCGCGATTCTCGAAACCGCTATCAACACCGACGTGCCCGGCTACGTCCGCGCCATCGTCAGCCAGGATGTGAACAGCTTCGACGGAAGCCGGGTGCTGGTGCCGCGCTCGAGCCGCCTGATCGGCCAATACCAATCGGGGCTGCAGGGCGGCCAGAAGCGCGCCTATGTAATCTGGACCCGGCTTATTCGGCCCGATGGAGTGTCGGTCGCGCTCGCCTCGCCCGCCACCAGCTTCGACGGCAGCACCGGGCTCGACGGCAAGGTCAACACGCACTTCTTCCAGCGCTTCGGCTCGGCGATGCTGCTCTCGGTCATCGGCGGCCTCAGCGCCATCGGCACCGGCGGAGCCAGCATTGTCCTGGGCGGCGGTCAATCGGCCGCCGCGGCCGCCGTCAACCAGGGCAACAACATTAGCCCGACGATCCAGGTGCGCCAGGGTGAGCCGATCCGCGTATTCACCGCGCGCGACCTCGATTTCTCGCGCGTGCCGCGCCTGTGAGCGCAGAAGTTCACCAATTGGCCGAATCCGGAGGGCTACCGCTGGCGCAAGGCGGCAGCGCCTATCTTGACGCGTATCTGCAGCCGTTCCGGCAATGGCTCGATTGCGACACCGTGACCGAGATTCTCGTCAACCGGCCGGGCGAGATATGGATCGAGGATTCGCGCAAGGCGCAAATGCAGCGGATCGAGGCCGCCGAAATCGACGACCGCCTGGTTCAGCGACTGGCCGAGCAGGTCGCCCGCGTCAGCCACCAGGGCATCAACCGTGAACACCCGTTGCTTGGCGCGACGCTTCCCGACGGTGCTCGCGTGCAGTTCTGCGGTCCACCGGCAACCCGGCGCCACTGGGCGATGGCGATCCGCCGTCACCGCCGGCTCGACTTGCCGCTCGACGCCTACGATTCGGGCCCGATTGGCGCCATTCCCGAGCCGACTCTTCCGGATCCCGCGGAGGCGCCCATAGCATTCCTGCGCGCCGCCATCGCCGCGAAGAAGACGATTCTCATTTCCGGTGGCACGAGCACCGGCAAGACGACGTTTCTCAACTCGATGCTCGGCGAAATTCCGAGCGAGGAACGCGTCGTGCTGGTGGAGGATACGCCGGAACTGCGCCTGCCTGGAGCCAACGGCGTTGGCCTCGTCGCGGTAAAGGGCGAACTCGGCGAGGCGCGCATCACCGCCAACGAGTTGCTCCAGGCGGCCTTGCGCCTCCGTCCCGACCGGATCGTGCTCGGCGAGTTGCGCGGCGCCGAGAGCGTCAGCTTCCTGCGGGCGATCAACACCGGGCACCCGGGCAGCTTCTCGACCATCCACGCCAGCTCCTTGCGAGGCGCGCTCGAGCAGTTGGCCCTCATGGTCATGCAGACCGGCATTGGCCTTAGCCGGGCTGACACCATCGAGTACGCGAAATCGGTGATCGACGTCATCGTCCAGCTCGATCGTATCGACGGGCACAGGCAGATCGCCGCGATTGCCAACTCCGGAGAACTCCTGAGCGCGTGAGCCGCCAGCGGCGTGATAGCCGCGCCTTCATGACAGCTTGTGACACCTGCGCCGTGCGCAACCGCGCGATCTGCTCGGGCCTCGAACCGGCCGAGCTCAACTCGCTCAACGCGATCGGCCGGCGCCGCAGTCTTGAGGCCGGTGAGGCGCTGATCTGGGAAGGCGACGATTCGATTCTCGTCGCCAACGTGATCGACGGCATCCTCAAGCTCTCGACGGGCACCGAGGACGGGCGCGAGCAGATCGTCGGTGTGGTTTACCCGGCGGACTTCATCGGCCGGCCGTTCGGCGCAACCACGCGCCATTCGGTTACCGCGCTAACCGACGCGCGCGTGTGCGTGTTCGCCCGCGCCGATTTCGACCGATTCGCCGCCGACCATCCAGGGCTCGAACACAAGTTGCTCCAGCGCACGCTGGCCGAACTGGACCGGACGCGCAGCTGGATGCTGCTGCTCGCGCGCAAGAGCGCCGAGGAAAAGATCGCCACCTTTCTGCTCGACATGTCCGAGCGGCTGACCGAGGGCGGTGCGGCGCCGCTCGATCGCTTCGACTTGCCGTTCTCGCGCCAGCAGATCGGCGACGTACTTGGCCTGACCATCGAGACCGTCAGCCGGCAAATGACCAAGCTGAAGCGCGATGGCGTGATCGACCTGCCGACGCGCCGCGCGGTCGCCATCCTGGACCGCACGGAGCTCGAGGCGATCGCCGGTTGATCAGAAGCGAAGGGCAAGGCCGGCACTCAGGACCCACGGATCGAGCGTGTGCTCGGTCTCGATGACCTTGGTGCTTCCGGCATACCAGCGGGCCGTCGTGCCGACAAAGTAGCGCTTGGCGTCGACGCTGAAAGCCAGCCCGTTCTTGTTGAGCGGAACGTCAATGCCTGCCTGCAAGGTAAGGCCAAGCTTGTCGCTCAGGGTCGTCTTGGTCGCTCCCGCGGCGGCGGCGGCTGCGCCGGGCTCTTCGTTGAACCAGATGAAATAGCTCGGGCCCGCGCCGACGTAGGGTGAAATCCCGCCCGCATTGACGTGATACTTGAGCGTGAAGGTTGCCGGAATCAGGTGAGCGTTAGAGACTAGGTTCGCTCCCGGAAGGCCGGTCGTGCCGGTGACATGGTGCGCGGTCACGCAGCAGATCGTCTCGAGCGAGACGGCAGGCGTGAAGAAGTATTCGATCGCCAGCGTCGGGGCGTAGTTGTCGCTTGCCTTGGTCTGCAGGTTGGCCGGCAAACCGACCAGGTCGGTATTCACCTTGTCGATCTTGCCATCGGGCAGGACAGCCGTCGCGAGCAGCTTGACCTGCCATTTGCCCGCGTCTTGCGCCACGGCGGGTGAAGCGATCCCGGCAACCGCCGCACAGGTGAGCAGGGCAGAAACAATACGCATGATTTTCTCCTGGCGACGCGCCGGCTGCCCTTCTCAGCCGCCTCATCGCGTCGTCGCCGGGTCCCTGCGCCTTTCACATCGACGTCACTTTGACCGACCGCAAAACGGCCAACCTCGTAGATTTCCCAATGCCGCCAAACGCTTTTGACGGCGATCAAAGAGCCACGAGGACTGCTGGCCCACGTGCTGCGCAGAAGACGAGGGCTCAAGTTCATGGAAGCAATTCTTACACGCGCCGGGCTGTGGTTCGCGGCTATGGTGCTCGCCGTCCTCGCGGCCGCCTACGCTCACGACAGCGGGTTCGCCGCGCAGATGATGATCGTCGCAGTCGTCGCACTCACCGGGCTGTGGGTCAGCGTCGCCCGGGCCGATGTCGGCGCGATCGCCAACGGCATCCTACGAATGCCGGTCGACCCGACGAAGTATGACGATGCCCCGGTTCGATGGGGCGTGCTGGCGACGGTCTTTTGGGCCATCGTCGGCATGGCCGCCGGCCTGCTGATCGCCTGTCAGCTCGCCTGGCCGCACCTGAACGTCGAACCCTACCTAAATTTCGGACGGCTGCGGCCGCTGCACACCTCGGGGGTGGTTTTCGCCTTTGGCGGCAACATCCTGATCGCGAGCAGCTTTTACGTCGTCCAGCGCACCTGCCGCGCGCGGCTCGCCTTCCCCGGCCTCGCCCGCTTCGTGTTCTGGGGCTACCAGTTGTTCATCGTGCTCGCTGCGAGCGGATATCTGCTCGGCATTACCGAGAGCCGTGAATACGCCGAGCCCGAGTGGTACGTCGACATCTGGCTGACGATCGTCTGGCTTGCGTACCTGGCGGTTTTCGTCGGCACGCTGGTCAAGCGCGCCGAGCCACACATCTACGTCGCCAACTGGTTCTACCTGTCGTTCATCCTGACGATCGCGCTGCTCCATGTGGTCAACAACCTGGCGGTGCCGGTCAGCTTCCTCGGCTCGAAGTCCTATTCGCTGTTCTCGGGCGTGCAGGATGCGCTGACCCAGTGGTGGTACGGCCACAACGCGGTCGCGTTCTTCCTCACCGTGCCCTTCCTGGCGATGATGTATTACTTCGTGCCCAAGCAAGCCGAACGACCGATCTACAGCTATCGCCTGTCGATCCTGCACTTCTGGTCGCTGATCTTCCTCTACATCTGGGCAGGCCCGCACCACCTGCTCTACACCGCGCTGCCCGACTGGGCACAGACGCTGGGCATGGTGTTCTCGATAATGCTTTGGATGCCCAGCTGGGGTGGCATGATCAACGGGCTGATGACGCTCAACGGCGCGTGGGACAAGGTCCGCACCGATCCGATCATCCGCATGATGGTGATGGCGCTGGCGTTCTACGGCATGGCCACATTCGAAGGGCCGATGCTGTCGATCAAGACGGTCAACTCGCTGTCGCACTACACCAACTGGACCATCGGCCACGTCCATGCCGGCGCGCTCGGATGGAACGGGATGATCTCATTCGCGGCGATCTATTTCCTCGTGCCGCGCTTGTGGCACCGGGAGCGGCTGTACTCGCTGCGCTGGGTGAACTGGCACTTCTGGATGGCGACCGTGGGGATCGTCTTTTACGCAGCCTCGATGTGGGTGGCGGGGATCACCCAGGGCCTGATGTGGCGCGAATACGGCGCGGACGGGTACTTGGTTAACAGCTTCGCCGACACCGTCGCCGCGCTCCACCCGATGTACGTCCTGCGCGCCTTCGGCGGGACCCTGTACCTGCTCGGCGCGGTGCTGATGGTCGCCAACGTGTGGCTGACGATCCTCGGCCGGCAGCGGGCTGAAAAACCGATGCACCAGGCCGCTTACAATCCCACCGCCGACCGCCCGATCGCGGCGGTCCCGGCCGAGTAGGAAATTCAAGAGATGAAGTTTACCGAACAACACAAGAAGCTGGAGCGCAACATCACGCTCCTCGCGGTCTGCGCTTTCGTCGCCGTCTCGATCGGCGGCGCGGTCGAGATCGCCCCGCTCTTCTGGATCGACAATACGATCGAGAAGGTGAAGGGCATGCGCCCCTACACCCCGCTCGAGCAGGCCGGGCGCGACATCTACGTGCGCGAAGGCTGCTACGTCTGCCACAGCCAGATGATCCGGCCCTTCCGCGACGAGGTCGAGCGTTACGGCCATTACAGCCTCGCCGCCGAGAGCATGTACGACCACCCGTTCCAGTGGGGGTCGGAGCGAACCGGTCCCGACCTTGCTCGGGTCGGCGGGCGCTATTCGGATGCCTGGCACGTCCAGCACCTCAAGGATCCGCGCTCGGTCGTGCCCGAGAGCATCATGCCGACCTACAGCTTCCTCGCCGAGACCGATCTCGACTTGACCGACGCCTCGGCCAAGTTGCAGGCGCTACGCGATGTCGGCGTGCCCTACAGCAAGAAGGACGTCGCCGACGCGGTGCTCGACATGAAGGCGCAGGCCGACCCGATGGTCGATGCGAGCGATCTGATGAAGCGCTATCCCAAGGCGCAACAGCGCGACTTTGATGGCAATCCGGGCCGGCTGACCGAGATGGATGCGCTCGTCGCTTATCTGCAGGTGCTCGGCACGATGGTCGACGTGAACGCCGCCGCGGCGCAGGAAGACCTCGCCACGGAGGCCGGGCGATGAGCGGGCTCTCGACGTATCAGTCCGCGGCCGACTTCGCCGAAGGCTGGGGCCTTTACCTGATGCTGGTGGTGTTCGTCGGTTTCGGATTGTGGCCCTTCCGGCCCGGCGCGCGCGACCACAACGAGACCGCGGCTCACATGATCTTCAAGGACGAGAACGATGGCGAATAAGCGCATCGACGAGCCAACCGGGACGTCGACCGTCGGCCACGAATGGGATGGCATCGAGGAGCTCGACACCCCGATGCCGCGCTGGTGGCTGTGGACGTTCTACATCACGATCGTCTTCGCGGTCGGGTATGTTGTCGCCTATCCTGCCATACCGATGCTCCACGAGGGCACACGAGGGATGCTCGGCTGGACCAGCCGTGGCGAACTCGCGCACGAGGTCGCCGAACAGCAGGCCGCGAAGGCGCCGATGCTGCGGGCAATCGCTCCGCTGCCGATCGAGCAGTTGCCCGACCATCCCGAGCTCATGCGCGCGGCGGTGACCGGCGGCCGCGCGGCATTTAAGGTCAACTGCGTGCAGTGCCACGGCGCTGGCGCGGCGGGCTCGAAGGGCTATCCCAACCTCAACGACGACGACTGGCTGTGGGGCGGCGACCTCAGGGCGATCGAGTACACGATCACCCACGGCGCGCGCCAGCCGGGCGACCCGCAGACGCATACGAGCCAGATGCCCGCGTTCGGTCACGACGGCATCCTTACCGCCGAGCAGATCGACCAGGTTGCCAGTCACGTGCTGAGCCTTTCGGGCAAGGCGCGCGACAACGCCGCCGGCGCGCAGCTGTTCGCGCAGAACTGCGCCGTCTGTCACGGCGCCAACGGCACCGGCAATCGGACGGTCGGCGCGCCCAACCTGGCGGACGCGATCTGGCTCTACGGCGGGACGAGGGAAGACATCGAAGCCCAGGTTACCAACCCTCGCCACGGCGCCATGCCCGCGTGGGGCGGACGGCTTGACCCGGTGACGATCAAGATGCTGGCGGCCTACGTCCACTCGCTGGGCGGCGGCGAAGATTTCGTGGAGCCCGCTCCGGCGGCGACAGCCAATGCGAAGCCCTGACACCATCGACGTCTCGTTCTACGAAAAGCACAAGACGGTCCACAACAAGCGGATCGACGGCCCCTTCCGCCGCTTCAAGTGGCTGGTCATGGCTGTCACGCTGGCGATCTACTACGCCACGCCGTGGATCCGCTGGGACCGCGGACCTTATGCGCCCAACCAGGCGGTGCTGATCGATCTGGCGCATCGCCGGTTCTACATGTTTGGCATCGAGATCTGGCCGCAGGAGTTCTACTTCGTCGCGGGCCTGTTGATCATGGCCGGTATCGGGCTATTCCTGGTGACCAGCGCTGTGGGACGCGCGTGGTGCGGCTATTCGTGCCCGCAGACGGTGTGGACCGACCTCTACCAGCATGTCGACCGCTTCATCGACGGCGACCGCAACGCGAGGCAAAGGCTCGACGGCGCGCCGTGGGGCCCCAAGAAGATCGCCCGGCGGGCGTTCAAGTGGACGGTCTACCTGGTCATCGCCTTCTGGACCGGCGGCGCGTGGATCATGTACTTCGCCGACGCGCCGACGCTGACGCACGACTTCTGGACCGGCCATGCCGCGCCCGTTGCCTACATCACCGTGGCGATCCTTACTGCGACCACGTTCATCCTCGGTGGGTTCATGCGCGAGCAGGTGTGCATCTACATGTGCCCCTGGCCACGCATCCAGAGCGCGATGATGGACGAGAAGTCGCTCACCGTCACTTACAAGGACTGGCGCGGCGAGCCCCGCGGCAGTCTCAAGAAGGCCCAGAAGGCCCCGCAAGCCTTCGGCGATTGCATCGACTGCAACATGTGTGTTGCCGTGTGCCCGACCGGGATCGACATCCGCGAAGGTCCGCAGATCGGCTGCATCACCTGTGCGCTGTGCATCGACGCGTGCGACAAGGTCATGGCCGAGGTCGGCCGCCCGCGCGGGCTGATCGACTACGTCACGCTCGAGGACTGTGAGCGCGAGAAGGCCGGCGGCACGCCGCGCCCCGCGTGGAAGGCGCTGCTGCGGCCGCGCACGATCGCCTACTTCACCGTGTGGGGCGCGATCGGTCTCGCCATGCTGTTCGCTCTCGGCAACCGCAGCCACACCGCGATTTCCGCCGCGCCGGACCGCAACCCGCCGTACATGCTGATGAGCGACGGCAGCGTGCGTAACGCCTACACGCTAAAGCTCCGCAACATGGAAAGCCGCCCGCGGTCGATGCGGATTGAGATCGACGACCTGCCCGGTGCCGTAATGTGGACGGACGACATGGCGCGTAAAGACGCAGCTCGCGCTATCGTCCGCACAGTTCCGGCAGACTCGACGCTGCCCCTGCGTGCCTACGTGATCGCGCCGCCAGGGACCAAGGCGCACGAGCTCGAGTTCAAGGTGAAGTCGCTCGACGAGCAAGCTGAAAAAGATGAAACCGATACGGCGTTCCAGGCGCCCGGAGACGAATGATGCAGAGCACTTTCACCGGCCGGCACATGACCGCGGTTCTGTTCGCCTTCTTCGGCGTGGTGATTGCGGTCAACATGCTCAACGCGCATTACGCCAGCTCTACCTTCGGCGGCGAGGTGGTCGAAAACTCCTATGTCGCCAGCCAGGACTTCAACCGCTGGCTCGACGAAGCGAAAACAGAGAAGTCGTTCGGGTGGGACGAAGTTACCACCTGGCGCCCCGACGGGCGCGTTGTCGTGGCCGTGACGGGTGCTCCCGATGGCACGGCGGTCAAGGCGCTAGCGTGGCATCCGCTGGGCCGCCTGCCCGACAGGGCGATCACTTTCGACTCCATCGGCAAGGGCCGCTTCCTGTCGCGCGAGGCGCTTCCCGACGGTCGCTGGGATCTCCGGCTCAGCGTCGCCGGCGGCGGGCGCATCTGGCGGCGTGAGGAACGCTTGCCATGACCGCGCAACGCAAGCCCGTTGTGGCGCTCGAGCGGACCATCCTGGCCGTGCCGTCGATCCATTGCGCCGGGTGTATGAGCAAGATCGAGCGCGGCCTCGGCGAACGTCCCGGCGTTGCATCGGCTCGTGTCAACTTGTCGGGCCGGACCGTCACCGTGGAGCACGACGACTCGCTCGACGCACACGATCTGGTCCACGCGCTCGCCGGACTCGGCTACGAGGCGCAGGCGCGGCGCGACGAGCTCGCCCCCCGCCTGTCTGCCGCGCGTCCGCTGCTGGCCCCGCTCGCGGTCGCGGGCTTCGCGGCAATGAACGTGATGCTGCTGTCGGTCAGCGTGTGGTCGGGCGCCGAAGGTTCGACACGCGACATGTTCCATTGGATCAGCGCCGCGATCGGGATTCCCGCCGTCGCCTTCGCCGGTCGCCCGTTCTTCAAATCGGCATGGAGCGCCATACGGCACGGAACCACCAACATGGACGTGCCGATCAGCCTCGGCGTGCTGATTGCCACCGGTCTGAGCCTTTACGAAACCGTGCAGCACGGCGAGCACGCATGGTTCGACGGCGCGCTGATGCTGCTCACCTTCCTGCTCGTCGGCCGGGTGCTCGACGCGATGATGCGCGACCGCGCGCGCACCGGGGTCGACGCGCTGCTCAGCCAGGCCGCGCAAGGCGCGATGGTGGTCGGCGGCGACGGCAAGCTCGATTGGGTCGAGGCGACCAAGCTCGCGCCCGGCATGATCATGCGCGTGGCAGCCGGCGAACGGCTCGCGGCCGACGGCGAAATCGTCTCGGGCATCAGCCGCTTCGACCAGTCTCTCCTGACCGGAGAAAGCGCGCCGGTCGCGCTGGGCACCGGGGAAGCGGCTCTCGCCGGAACTCTCAACCTCGATTCACCGGTCGACGTGCGCGTCAGCCACGCCGGGCACGACACCACGCTTGCCGAGATCGCCCGCTTGATGGAAGCGAGCACGCAGAACCGGTCGCGCTACGTGCGCATTGCCGACCGCGCGGCGCGGCTCTACGCCCCAGCGGTGCACTCGCTGGCAGCCCTGACGGTGGTCGGGTGGCTGCTGTCCGGGGCCAGCCTCTACCAGGCGCTGGTGACCGGCGTCGCGGTGCTCATCATCACTTGCCCGTGCGCGCTCGGCCTCGCCGTGCCGGTCGCGCAAGTCGTCGCCAGCGGTTCGCTGATGCGCGCGGGCATCATGGTCAAGGACGGCTCCGCGCTCGAGCGCCTCGCTGGAGTGGATCGCGCGCTGCTCGACAAAACGGGCACGCTGACGATGGGCAAGCCCTTGCCCGACCCCGCCGCGCTGCTCGCGCTCGGGGCGGACGAAGCGGCGGTCGCGTTGGCGCTGGCCTCGCACAGCCGTCATCCGCTTTCGCGCGCGCTCGCCTCATCTCTCGCCGGATGGGGCATCGCCGCGGCACCGCTTACCGAAGTCAGCGAGCGGGCCGGCGAAGGCGTGTTCGCCCGCTGGCACGGCCTCGAAGTTTCGCTCAGCCGGCCGCAAGGCGCAGGCGCGACGATCGCCGCGGCGCTGACCATCGACGGCCGGCCCGTGCGCCTGATCCGCTTCAGCGACAGGCTACGGCCTGACAGCGCGGCAGCCCTCGCTGAGCTGCGGAAGATTGGCGTGGAGTGCTCGATTCTTTCGGGCGACCGGACGGAGGCGGTCGGGGAGATCGCGCTCACCACCGGCCTTACGGCGCAGGCGAACGCAAGCCCTTCGGACAAGCAGGCCCTCGTCGGCCGGTTGCGCGCGAGCGGGCGCAAAGTCCTCGTCGTCGGCGACGGCCTTAACGACGGGCCCGCGCTCGCCGCCGCCGATGCCTCGATAGCGCCCGGCTCGGCGAGCGACGTCGGGTTGCAGGCGGCGGACCTGGTGTTCGTGCAGGATTCGCTGCTCGCCCTGCCGCGGGCAGTCCGCGCCGCGCGGCGGACGATGGCGGTGGTGCGGCAGAACTTTGCGCTCGCGATCGGCTACAACGTGCTGGCCGTCCCGCTGGCAATCGCCGGGCTTGTCACCCCTCTGGTTGCCGCGGTGGCCATGTCGACGAGCTCACTGATCGTCGTTGCCAACTCTCTGCGCCTGGCAAGGGCCGCGAAATGACGGTGCTCCTCCTTCTGATTCCCGCGGCACTTGCGATCGGCGGCCTCGGCCTCGCGGCGTTCTTCTGGGCACTGAAGAACGGCCAGTTCGACGATCCCGAAGGCAACGCCGCGCGGATCCTGATCGAGGACGAGGAATGACCCCGCCGGCCCTGCTGTTCGCCGCCGCAGCGCTCATCCCGGCTATAACGTCGCCCTCGGAAGGTAGTCCGCAACTTTCGGCCGCAGGGGCTCTTGTCGTCGCCATGTGCAACGGCGGCAGCATGATGCTCCCACTCGGCAGCGGCGCGCCGCTCCCCGCCACAGCCCCCAGCTGCTGCGCCAAGGGCTGCCGCAGCGACAAGCGCAAGCGGATTGACCGAAAGCAATGATCCGCTGAGCCACGCCTGCGATGCAGGCTGGCATGTGGCCCTACCACCCCGACCTGCTGGCGACGCCGGTCCCGCGCTACACCAGCTTCCCGACCGCGGCCGAATTCGGCCCGATCGACGATGGCGCCTATGCCGATGCGATCTCGACCGCGACCGGCGACGTCTCGCTCTATGTCCACATCCCCTTCTGCGAGAAGATCTGCTGGTACTGCGGCTGCAACACCGCCGCGGCCAACAAGGCGCAGCGGCTGGCGACCTACCTTGATGCGCTCCAGCGCGAGATTGCGCTGGTCGCCAGGCAATTGCCGGCGAGCGCGCGGGTGCGGCGAGTCGCCTTTGGCGGCGGCAGTCCCAATGCGCTCAATCCGGTCGACTTCGTGCGGCTGTTCGACACACTGGTGCTCAATTTTCCGCTCGAGGACCCGGTCGTCTCGATCGAACTCGACCCGCGCACGCTGACCCCTGAGTGGGGCGCGGTGCTCGGGGCCATCGGCGCGACCCGCGCGAGCATGGGCGTACAAACCTTCAGCCCGCCGCTGCAGGAAGCGATCGGCCGGGTGCAGCCGCTGTGCATGATCGAGCACGGCGTTGAGTTGCTGCGCAAGGCTGGAATCACCTCGATGAACTTCGACTTGATGTACGGCTTGCCCGGACAGACGCGCGACGACCTTGAGTCGACGCTCAAGCTCTCCACGGCGTTCGGCGCCGACCGCGTAGCGCTGTTCGGCTATGCCCACGTACCGCACCTGATCGCGCGGCAACAGCGCATCGATGCGAGCGCGTTGCCGGGCCCGGAAGAGCGGTTTCGCATGGCCGAGCTGGGCCTGACGCAGCTCCTCGCTGCCGGCTATGTCCCGGTCGGCTTCGATCATTTCGCCATGCCGGACGATCCGCTCGGCCAGGCGGCGCTCGGCGGCCGGCTGCACCGCAATTTCCAGGGCTTCACCGACGATGCCGCGCCGGTGCTGCTCGGCCTCGGTGCCTCGGCGATCGGCAGCTTCCCCACGCTGCTGGCGCAGAACGAGAAGAACTCCGGCCGCTACCGCATGCTGCTATCGCAAGACCGAGTGCCCGTCGCTCTCGGCAAGGTACGCAGCGCCGACGACCGGCGCCGCGGCGCGGTGATCGAGGAACTGCTGTGCCGCGGCCGGGCGCGGGTCTGCCGGCCGATGCTCGACGACGCGATGGAGCGGCTCTCGCCTTACCTCGAAACCGGCCTGTGCGAGATCGAGGGCGAATACCTTGTGATTGCCGACCACGCGCTGGCCTACGCCCGCAGCATCGCGGCGGCGTTCGATCCCTACCGCCAATATTCGCCGCGCCGCTTCAGTTCTGCTGTCTAAAGGGCAAAGCCACCTGGGGGTGGGAGAGTATTCCCTCGTTTCCTTTCCAGGCGCTGATCTTGAGTGGCCAACGCCTGGATCGGTTGATCAGGCGGCCAGCTTGGTCGCGTCCGCCCAGTTGCCGTGCAGGCCCTGCCGCAGCCGGACGGGGAGCTTGGCGCGCGCGATCGGGCCCTCGGCCACGTCGAGCGCGTCGAAGATGCACAAGTCCGAGTAGTTGGAGACGTGGTCGTCGACCAGCGCGACGATCCAGCCGTCGCCCTCGGGCGCGTCAGCGGAACGGGGGATGAAGCACGGTTCCTGCAGCGAACCGTTCGGCCCGCACCACCAGCTCTGCTCCTCGCGGGTCGCGAGGTCGAAATGGGTCAGCGTGTTGATTACGCCGGCGAACGGTCCCGGGGGGCCATTGTAGGACTTGGCGAGGTCGTAAGTGATCATCCATCCGTGGCGATAGGGCTTGCCGGCCATGCGGTCGTCGATCCGCGGGAACTCGCCCGGCGCCTTGCCCACCTTCTCGATGCTTTCGACGGTGTCGCTGTTCGACATCAAGTCGACCGTGAAGCGCGATAGCTCGGTCATCGCCAGGTGCGGGTCGAACGGCGTGCCGTCCCGTTCGGGGAAGAACGGCAGGCTGCCGATCTTCGACACCGGCGTGTCGAGATGGACCTTCGAGCCTTCCTGGAACGCGTTCATCACGTGACAGCTGCACACGCCCGGTTCCTGCTTGAACCAGCGCATGTCGCTGCCGTCGCTGTCACGCCGCATGACGCCCAGGTACGAGGGCAGCGCGCGGTCGTAATAGAAATGCGGCCGGTCCTGCTCGAGCACGCTGATGTCCGAGCTGTAGGGCGAAACCGGGATGACGATGCAATCGCCGGCGATGCTGAAATCGTGCAGCATCGTGTAGTACGGCACCTCGAACTCGGCGCGGCGCACCACGTGCCCTTCGGGCGAGATCTCGAAATAAGTTGCATCGCGGCTGAGGCTGCCCTTGGCGGCATAGCTGATATTGCACAGGTTGCCGGTCTCGGGATCGATCTTCGGGTGCGCGCCGAACGTGCGCAGGGTCAGCTCGCCGTCCCAGTCGGTGTACCCGGCGGTATCGAGCGTCAGCTTGTCCATGACCAGGCAGGGGCTGTCCTCCTTCATGGCGAGGAGCTCGTCGTTGAACACCAGCACGTTGGTGTTGGCCGTACCGCGATGCTCGCCCGCGACCGAAGGATCGTCTGTCAGCGGGTTGCGGTAAGAACCGAACAGCGCCTTGCCGGCGGCGTTCTCCAGCTTCCACTTGTCGGTCCTGGCGTAGCGCTGCTTGAAGCCGATCCGGCCGTTCTTGACCCGGAACATCGTGACCATGCCGTCGCCGTTGAAGAACTGGTCGCCCGGCTTCCTCGGCGCGAACTGCGGATCGGGGTGCACCCGGTAGAAAGCGCCATCCATTTCAGCCGGTACTTCGCCGTCGATCTCGAGATCGGCGATGTCGCCTTCGATGCGGCCGAGCCGCAGCACGTCGGCGTAGAGCGGTTCTTTCGGAAAATGCACCATTGTCGCGGGTCTCCTCAGGCGTGGACGGTCGTGCGGTTCTCCGCCAGCAGCGTCGCCGCCGCGGTGTTCGAGATCGGCACGTGATAATTGTGCGCCAGCTCGCGGACCGAGCCGGTCAGCGCGCCGCGCGCGGCGAGCCAGTTGAGAATCTCGACGCCCTGGCTGCCGGCGAGCTCGACGATGTCGAGCGTGTCGTGCTGGGTCAGCGCCTCGGGATCGGGCAGGATGTTGCGCAGGCAGAACTTGTCGTAGTCGACGTTGATGTGCCCCGCACGCTCGCCATCGAGCTGGTGCGACAGGCCGCCGGTGCCGAGAACGATGATCTTCTCGTTCCCCTGCCAGCCTTCCAGCGCCCGACCGACCGAGCGCCCGAGCGCAAGCGCGCGCCTGGGGCTCATCAAGGGGTGCTGAACGGTGTTGATGCAGATCGGCACCAGCTTGACCGGCCAAGCGTCCGCATTCGGCCAGCACAGCTCAAAGGGCACGCAAACGCCGTGATCGACCAGCATCGACTGGCAGGTGACCGGGTCGAACTCGTCGCCGACGACCTGCTCGATGATGTGCCACGAGAGGGCCGGGTGGCCGACGAAGGGCTTGAACCCGCCGATACCCCAGCCCTCGTCCTCGTGGCGGTACTCGCTCGCCGCGCCGATCGCGAAGGTCGGCATCTTGTCGAGGAAGAAGTTGAGGCCGTGGTCGTTGTAGAACACCACCGCCACGTCGGGCTTCTCGCGCTGCAGGAATTCATGGACCGGAGCGAAGCCGTCGAAGAACGGCTTCCAATACGGGTCCTGCTGCAGCCCCTTGGCGATAGCCGCGCCGATGCCGGGGACGTGGCTGGTGAAGATGCCGCCGACGATCTCGCTCATGACGCGATACTCCTCTCGGTGATACCGTGCGCCAGCAATGCGGCCTTGAAGTCCTCGATCGACATGCCGGTTTGCAGCGCGCCGAGATCCTGCACGTTGAGGCCGAGGATGCCGGCCAGCTTGGCGAGGTAATAGACATTGCCGCCCGCCGCGATCATGCCGAGCACGTCGCGCTGGCGCACTGCCTCGCGCTGCTGAGGGGTGAGCGCGAAACGGTCCATATAGGCCTCTTCGTCGGCGACGAAGGTGGCGCGATTGGCGACGTTATTGAACGAATAGCACATCGCGTTGAGCGCCAGGCCCTTCTGCGCGGCATCGCCGTCGAACACCGGCGTGCCCGGAATCGTGCGGTGCGCGGAAGCGGAATCGGTGCGGGTCATGAGCATGAGATCCTCCATAAGCGTAGTAGGATACGTCGGCGCCGGCGGCTGTCGTTGCGCCAGGTCAAAGCCGGCATGGCTCCGGAAATCTCCGGAGTTACGCCGCACGCCGATCGGGCCACCTTCTGGAAAATTCGAGACAAAAAGGATATCCGCGATGCGTTCGATATTGCTCCACGTCAGCGACGACTCCTGCATGGAAGCACGGCTGCAGGTCGCGCTCGACCTGGCGCGCGAGTTCAACGCCCACATCACCTGCCTGCAGCCGGTGTCGTTCGACTTCGCCGTGCCGGGCGACCTCTACGGCACGATGATCGCCGAGTTGATACCGGTCATCCAGGACAGCGCCGACAAGCTGCGGGATCGACTCTCGGCGCGCCTCGCGAACGAGGACGTCACCTGGGACTGGCAACAGGAAGAGGGGCCTACCCGCGCGCTGCTGCTGCGGGCGGAAGCACTCGCCGATATCGTCATCCTCGGCGCGCGCGATCCCGCCGGCGATGCCAAGGGTCCCTCATCGCTAGCCGGCCAGATCGCGGTGCACGGCCGAGGCCCGGTGATCGTGGTCCCCGAAACGACTAAGTCGCTCGACGTGACGGGCCCCGCCGTGGTCGGCTGGAACGGCTCGCTCGAGGCGGCCGAAGCGCTGCGCGGGGCCGTTCCGTTGCTGCGCAAGGCCTCCGCCGTATTCCTGGCCAATGTGACCGGCGAGGGCAAAGGGCCGAACGCCTTCCTCGAGGCGGTCGATGCAGCCGAATATCTCTCTCGCCACGGAATCGCTTGCGAGATCGTCGAGGTCGACCGGGGCCAGCTGAGCGTAGGACAAGCGCTGGTCAACGCTGCAACTGCGCGCAAGGCCGCTTTCCTGGTTATCGGCGCCTACGGCCATGCCCGGGCGATCGAGACCGTGTTAGGCGGCGTGACGCGCGAGCTTTTCTCCGATCCGCCGCTGCCGGTATTCACCGCGCATTGAGGGGGCAATGAACGGTCCGCTCAAGCACGCGATCATCGCCTGCCACCCGTCGGCGGACAGCTTCACGCTGGCCATAGCCAACCGTTATGCCGAAAGCGTCCGCCAGCACGGCCACGACGTCATCGTGAGGGACCTCTATCGCGTGGGTTTCGACCCGGTGCTCAAGCTCGAGGAGCGCGACGGCGAACCCGCGGCCGATATCATCGCCGAATGGGACGCGCTCGGAGAGATAGACGTCTTCGTCCTCGCCTACCCGATCTGGTTCGGTGCGCCGCCGGCGATGCTCAAGGGCTATATCGACCGGGTATTCGGTGCCGGCCGCCATCGCGGGTCGGCCAGCGAAGAAGCGCCGAGCAGCGTCCTGCAGGGCAAGCACCTCGTTTCGCTGACCTTGTCGGGGAGTATGCGATCGTGGCTCGACGAGAAGGGCGTGCTCGGCTCCCTGCGCAACTTGTTCGATCGTTATCTCGGCGAGGTGTTCGGCCTGCCCGAGACGCATCACTACCACTTCGACGGGGTTCAGCCGGGCCTGCCCGAGCGCGATTATCGATTCCACCTGGCGGAGGTCGATAATGCGGTCACGGAAGTTCTGGCCCGTATCGGTCGCGGCTGGTCGAAAAATCCGAATGCCGGCGAACCTCCGCTCAGCGGTTAGTGCATCGTCGGCTCCGCACCCCGCGGGGAACTTCCGGAAATCTACGAAGATACCGCCGCGAGACGCTCTGACAGGGTACCCGGCGAAAGGTACAGAACCCATGCCGACGAGCGCCCGCACCACTTCCTGCCTATACGGGATCGCCGCCGTCGCTACGTTGTGGATGATCGCGATGTTCGCCACGGCCGCGATCGCGCAGGAGCCCAAGCCGGAGCATTGGGATCGCGCCACCGCGAGCACACTACTCACTTACATCGAACAGATCGGCGGCCACGGCCTGAAACCTGCGGATTACGCGCCGGCGCAGCTGCGTAAGGCGATCGATTCAGGCGACGCTGCCGCGCTCGAGAAGCAGGCGGATGAAAGCTTCGGACTCGTCGCCAAAGACCTTGCCGTCGGCCACGTCTCGCCCGGACAGCGCGGACGCTATTACATCGCGCCCAATTCGCTCGACCCGGCGCTAGTTGCGCGAATGATCGACATAGCGATTACCGCGCACCAGGTCTCGTGGGTGCTCGATTCCTTCGCCCCGCAAAGCCCGGAATATGCAGCGCTGCGCAAGGCGCTGGCGGGCCCCGACGGCGCCGATCCCGCCAAGCGCCGGCAGCTCCTGGCGACCCTCGAGCACTGGCGCTGGTTCCCGCACAATCCCGGCAGCAAGTACCTGATCGTGAACATCCCCGAATTCCGCCTGCGAATGATCGAGAACGGCAAGGAAACCGACAATCACAAGGTTATCGTCGGCAAGCCCAACAAGCAGACGCCACAGCTTCAGACCCGCGTGATCGGCGTCATCCTCAACCCGCCGTGGGTAGTGCCGCAGTCGATCCTCCCGGAGGGCATCGGCAAGCTGGTCCGCACCCAACCCGGGACCGCAAGAAGTCGGGGCTACACCTGGAGGAGCACCGGCGGCCATCTCAGGGTCACGCAGCAGCCTGGGCCGAAGAACTCGCTCGGGCAGATGAAGCTGGACATGCCCAATCCGCTGACGGTCTATCTTCACGACACGCCTAGCAAGTCGCTTTTTGACAAGGAGGACCGCACCTTCAGCCACGGCTGCATGCGGATGCAATATCCGTTCGATCTCGCCGAGAAGCTGCTGGCGAATGTCGGCTGGGACCGCGCGCGGATCGATGCGGTCGTGGCGTCACGCGTTACCACTCGCATCGGGCTGAGCTCGCCGCTGCCGGTCTATGTGGTCTACATGACGGCGGTGCCGCAGCCCGATGGCAGCGTGCTTTACCTGAAGGATCCCTACAAGCTGGATGCCGCCATGGCGGCGAAGCTGGACTATGCTGACGGCGCCGGCTTGGGTTTGCCGACGTTGTAGGTTTCGCGCCACTGCTTCTCCGAGCCCATGCCGGCAGCAAACGCCACGCGCAGCGCGTCGGCGAAATTGCTGACCTCGAACTTAGTCATCACGTTGGCGCGATAGACCTCGACCGTGCGCGAGCTGATGCCGAGGTCGTAGGCAATCGTCTTGTTGGGATAGCCGCAAGCGAGGCCTTCAAGGACTTCCTTCTCGCGCTCGGTCAACTTGCCGACTTCGGTCTTAGCCCAATCCTCGCGCTTGCGGGCGGCCTCGCGGTCTTCGAGCTGATCGAAGCCGGTCTGCAGCGCCTGCAACAGCCGTTCGCGATTGAACGGCTTTTCGAGAAAATCGACCGCCCCGCCCTGCATCGCCCGCACCGCGGTGGAGATGTCGCCGTGGCCGGTCAAAATTATCACCGGCAAGTTGTAGCCCCGCGCGGCCATCTCGGCCTGGACTTGCAGCCCGTCCATCTCGGGCATGCGCACGTCGAGCAGCACGCAGGCCGACTCGTTGCGGTCGGCGCTCTTGAGAAACGATACCCCATCTTCCCAGCGTTCGGTGCGAAAGCCCGCCGCGCGAAGGAGGAAATCGAGCGAACGGCGGATCGAGTCCTCGTCATCCACGATGTGGACCAACTTGCTGTCGGACATTGAGGCGCTGCCCTTTCCCCTGGAATCCAACAAAGGATAGCTTTGTTTCCATGTTTTGAAAACATGCGCTATCAGCTTCTCCGGGGACGGACGGAAGGGCGCCTGGGTCAATGTCGGCACGACACGCCTCGGACTTGCGCGAAATGGGCAGCGCCGCGCATCTGCGCTCGATTCTCGAGACCGTGCCCGACGCCATGGTCATCATCGACGACCACGGCCACATCATTTCATTCAGCAAGGCGGCCGAACGACTCTTTGGCTTCGCCGAAGCGGAGTTGCTGGGCGAGAACGTCAGCACCCTAATGCCCTCGCCCGACCGCGAGCGCCACGACGGCTATCTCGAACGGTACATCAGAACCGGCGAAAGAAGGATCATCGGAATCGGCCGACTCGTCACCGGGCGGCGCCGCGACGGCACGACGTTTCCCATGGAGCTTTCGGTCGGCGAAGCGAAGATTGGCGAGGAGCGCGTCTTCACCGGCTTCGTTCGCGACCTGACCGAGCGCCAGGACTACGAAAAGCAGCTGCATACCGTGCAGGCCGAGCTGGCGCACGTTTCGCGCGTCTCGGCGATGGGCACGCTCGCGACGTCGATCGCGCACGAGCTCAACCAGCCGCTCACGGCGATCGCGAATTATGTCGAGACTGCGAGCACGATGCTGGAGGATCCCAGCAGTGAAACCATCGGAGTCATCCGCGAAGCGCTCGACGAATGCGCCAAAGAGGCGGTCCGCGCCGGGCAGATCGTCCGTCGCCTGCGCGACTTCATCTCGCGCGGCGAGACCGAGCGGCAAGTCGTTTCGCTAGTGCGGCTGGTGAACGAGTCGAGCGCGCTCGCGTTTCTCGGTAGCGGCAGCCAAACGGTCGACCTGACGGTGAAGATCGCCGCCGAAGACCTCGTTCTCGTGGACCGCGTGCAGATTCAGCAGGTGCTGCTGAACCTCATCCGCAATGCGGTAGAAGCGATGCTTCATCTGCCGCACGGCCGGCTGACGATAGGCGCCATCGACCGTAACGACGGTTTCATAGAAGTCATCGTGTCGGACAGCGGGCCCGGCCTGGCGCCCGAGATCGCCGCCAACCTATTCGCGCCCTTCCAGAGCACCAAGGCCACCGGAATGGGCGTCGGATTGTCGATCAGCCGCACGATCATCGAAGCGCACGATGGACGCATCTGGGCCGATGCCTCACCATATGGCGGCACCTCGTTCCACTTTACCCTGCCCAACGCAACGGAAGAGGGACCAGAAGAGCAGGCCTAGGCGCCGCCGACGCCGTCTGACTGCGATTTGGCGACACGAAACGGCAGACGCGTGCCGTCGGGCTCGGTCAGGGTCACATAATCGCCGAGGCGCAGCGGATGCTCTTCGAGATGGTAGACCTTCTCGTCATCCTCCTCGCCGATGGCGTATGAGAAGGTCCAACCGTGGCCGTTGCGAATGAGGTAACCCGTTTGGTCGCGCTCATTGGGCCAGAACCGCCGGACGGTTGCCAACACCGGACGTTCAGCCATCTCTTCCTCATTGATCAAACCATCTGCATTCAGCGGCACCCGCAGCATGTACGCGCGGCTGGCCGAGCCCTCGGGGAAGTCGGGGGTCCTGGCGAGTTCAAGACGAACGAGGGTCCACATACGTATCGGGGCAAACTCAAAAGAGATGGAGCGCCCTATGTGGATTCACGAGCCTCCCATCGGCATTGGGAAATATACGGAGTGACGCGGGCGGGAAGGAGCGTTGGCAGGTGCCCTCCTGGGAGGGGGGTTAGGGCGGGGAAGGCACCTGCTAAGCCGGTATATGGACGGTCGGCCGCCAACGCAGCATTCGCAAATATACGGAGGAGCATCGATTGGCCGGGACGACCCTCAGCTGATCGCATCCTCGACCGCCGCATAGACCGCGTCGAGATCGGCTTCGTCGATGCAATAGGGCGGCATCACGTAGACGGTGTTGCCGAGCGGGCGGAGCAGGACGTCGCGCTCGCGGCAGGAGGCCATGAGCCGCGGGCCGATACCTGAGAGGTAGCCGGAGACCGGCGCGCGCACCTCGAAGGCCGTAATCGTGCCGAGCTGACGCGGGTTCTCGACGAAGGGGTTGGCGGCGATCTGCGCCAGCCGCACGGCCTGGCACCCGGCAAGCAGCGCCACGCGCTCGAGCACCGGCTCTTCCTCCCAGATCGCCAGGTTGGCGGCCGCGGCGGCGCAGGCGACCGGGTTGGCGGTGTAGCTCGACGAATGGAAGAACATCCGCGCGCGGTCATGCGACAAGTGCGCCTCGAAGATCGGCTCACTCGCCAGCGTCACCGCCAGCGGCACCGCGCCCCCGGTCAGCCCTTTCGAGAGGCACAGGATGTCCGGCACCACCCCGGCCTGCTCGCAAGCGAGCAACGTGCCGGTGCGGCCCCAGCCGGTCATAACCTCGTCGACGATGAACAGCACGCCGTGGCGGCGACAGATCGCGGCGAACTCGGCGAGCACGGCGGGCAGATAGATCAGCATGCCGCCGGCCCCGAGGATCAGCGGTTCGAGGATGAACGCGGCGGCTCCGGCGGCACAGGCGGCTTCGAGCGCGTCGTAGCTCGGCTGCGAGTCCGCGTCCGGAAACGGGATCGTGCCGACGTCGAACAGCAGCGGCGCATAGGCCTGGTTGAACACCCCGCGCGCGCCCACCGACATGCCGCCGATGGTGTCGCCGTGATAGCCGTGCTCGAGCACCAGGATGCGCTGCCGCGGCTCGCCACGGTTCTGCCAGAAGCCGAGCGCCATCTTCAGCGCGACCTCGACGCTGGTCGAGCCCGAGTCCGAGAAGAACACGCGCGTCAGCTCCGGCGGCATTAACTTGAGCAGTCCGCGCGCGACTTCCTCCGCCGGCTCGTGGGTCCAGCCGGCGAAGATGATCTGGTCGAGCTTCCCGGCTTGCTCGGCGATCGCCGCCATGATCCGGGGGTGGCAGTGGCCGTGCGTCGTCACCCACCACGACGAGATCGCGTCGATCACCCGCCGGCCGTCGGCGGTGAACAGCGCCGCGCCCTCGCTGCGGGCGACGAGCGGGATCGGCTCGCCCAGCCCGTGCTGGGTGAACGGGTGCCAGATCGGCGAGTGGCTCACACGAAGTCGTCCGGTTCGAACGCGGCGCCGAAGGCGGCGAGGAGCGCGTTCCTGGTGATCTCCGGGAGGACCGGCAGCCGTCCGAGCCGCTTGACCCCGCCGATCCTGGCGATCGTCGCTTCGCTGTTCTCGACCGCGCCGCCGATGAACGCGACGCCGAGGATCGGCACGCCGCGCGCGCGCAAGGCCTCGATCGAAAGCAGCGTGTGATTGATCGTGCCGAGCGCGGTGCGCGCCGCTAGCACTACCGGCAGGCCCCAGCCGGCGAACAGGTCGGCGAACAACAGGTCGTCGCGGATCGGCACGAGCACACCGCCGGCGCCTTCGACCACGAGGCGATCTTCCCCTTCGGGGAGCGCCAGATCGGCGTCCTCGATGCGCAGGCCATCCATCTCGGCCGCCCAATGCGGCGAGCACGCGACGCTCAGGCGGTAGGCCTCGGGCAATGTGCGCACGCCCAGCGCCGCCACGCGCTCGCTGTCGGTATCGTCATCCAGGCCGGCCTGGATCGGCTTCCAGTAAGCCGAGCCCGTGGCCAGCGCGATCGCTCCGGCGAGGACGGTCTTGCCGATGCCCGTGTCGGTTCCGGTGACGACCAGCCTCATGCCGCGCGCATCGCCGCTTGCAGCGCTTCGCCGAGGCCATGAATCTCGGCTTCGGAGGCGTTGAGCGTCACCGAGATGCGCAGCCGCGCGGTGCCGGCCGGTACCGTCGGCGGGCGAATGCCGCGCACATCATAGCCCGCGGTCTGCAACATGGCCGCCACGCGCATCGCTCGCGCATCCTCGCCGAGGATCACCGGGATGATCTGCGATCCTGTTACCGGCACGCCAACCTCGCCCAGCACTTGCTCTGCCAGCCTGAGGCGGTCCTGCAGGGCCGCGCGTCGCTCTGGCTCGTCGGCGAGGATGCGCAGAGCCTCGCCCACCGCACACGCCATCAGCGGCGAAGGGGCGGTCGAGAAGATGAATCCGCGCCCGCGATTGACCAGGAAATCGCGCAGCAGCCGCGGCAGGCACAGCAGCGCGCCCTCGACGCCCAGCGCCTTGCCGCAGGTGCGCAGCACAACCACATTTTCGCACCCATCGAGATGCGCGGCGAGGCCTCGCCCGTTGGGGCCGAACACGCCGACGGCGTGGGCCTCGTCGACGATCAGGAAGGCGTCGTGCTCGCCCGCCAGCGCCGCCAGGTCATCGAGCGGCGCGCGGTCGCCATCCATCGAATAGAGGCTTTCGGTCGCGATCCACGCGCGGCCCTTACCGCCGCCCGCGCGCCACTGGCGGATCGCATCGGCGAAGGCATCGACATCGTTGTGCTGTGCCGAAACGCGCTCCGCCCGGCCGCAGCGCAGCCCTTCATGGGTGCTGGCGTGAATCAGCGCGTCGTGAACGACGAGGTCTCCGCGCTGCGGGAGAGTGGCGAACAGCGTCTCGTTGGCCGAAAAGCCGCTCGAGAAATAGAGCGCGCCCTCCGAACCGAAGAACGCCGCCGCCTCGGCCTCGAGCCACTCGTGCTCGGGATCGTTGCCGCGCAACAAGCGCGAGCCGCCCGAACCGATCGCCACGCCGCCCAGCAACGCGTCGAGCACCGCCTCGCGCAGGCGCGGCGCGTTGGCGAGGCCGAGGTAGTCGTTCGAGGAAAAGTCCGCGCCCGCGCGCGGCTGCAGGCTGCGCAGGCGTCCGGCGGCCGCCAGTTCGTCGAGCTGCTCGCGATGCGTCATGACGCCGTCTCTGCGACCGGCTTGCGCCCTAGTCAAACTCGAGGATCGCGGCGTGGACCGCGAGGCTCTCGCCGGGCGCGTAATTGGCTACCTTGACGGTGGCGCTGCGCTCGGCGCGGAGGATGTTCTCCATCTTCATCGCCTCAACCACCGCCAGCGGCTGGCCGGCCTCGACCTTGTCGCCCGGCGCGACGAGCAACTGCGTCAGCAGTCCCGGCATTGGCGCGAGCAGGAACTTCGAGAGGTCCGGCGGAATCTTCTCGATCATGTGCCGGGCGAGCGGCGCGACCTTCGCTGGCAGCACGAGAGCGCGATGGGTGCGCCCGCGTGTGGTGATCCGCCAGTGGACGCCGTTGCGGCGGACGATCAGGCCGAGCTTGTGGCCCTCGCAGGTCGCGATCGCGACGGCATCGCCCGGTTGCCAGCTGCAATGGCCTCCGACGCGCTGGCCGTCGACGATTGCGTGGCCGTCAGCGAGCGTCACAGCGAAGTCGCGGCTATCCGTCGTCACGACCCAGTCGGACAGGTTCGCGGGGATGCCGTCGATCTTGCCGGTGGTCTGACCGGCCCGCGCGCGGTGCGAGCATTCGATGCCGGCAGCAATCGATGCGACCGCGGCGAGCAACTCCTCGCTGGCCGGAGCGCCGTGGAAGCCCTCAGGCCATTCCTCGGCGATGAACCCGGTGGTCAGCTCGCCCGCGAGAAAGCGCGGGTGCTGCATGATCGCGCTAAGGAAATCGACGTTGTGGCCGAGCCCCTCGATGCGGAACTCGTCGAGTGCCGCCACCTGCCGTGCCGCTGCGGCGCCCCGCGTCGGCGCCCAGGTGATCAGCTTGGCGATCATCGGATCGTAGAACATCGACACCTCGCCGCCCTCGGCGACGCCGTCGTCAAGACGGACGTAGGGCGCGTCATCGGTTTCGCCGGGTGCCTGGTGGAATTTCGCCTCAGGCGGCCCATACCGCACCAGCCGCCCGGTGCTCGGCAGGAAGTGGCGATAGGGGTCCTCGGCATAGACCCGCGTTTCCATCGCCCAGCCGTCGATGCCGATGTCCTTCTGCGAGAACGCCAGCTTCTCGCCCGCGGCGACGCGGATCATCTGCTCAACCAGGTCGATGCCGGTGATCGCCTCGGTCACCGGGTGCTCGACCTGCAGGCGAGTGTTCATTTCGAGAAAGTAGAAGCTCTCGCCGGTCGGGTCCGCGCCCGAAACGATGAGCTCGACCGTGCCCGCGCTGTGATAGCCGACCGCCTGCGCCAGCGCGACGCATTGCTCGCCCATCGCCTTGCGCATTTTCGGCGTGACGAACGGCGAAGGCGCTTCCTCGACCACCTTCTGGTGACGCCGCTGGATGCTGCACTCGCGCTCGTTGAGGTGGAGCACGGTGCCGTGCTTGTCGCCGAGCAGCTGGATCTCGATGTGGCGCGGGTCCTCGATGAACTTCTCGATGAACACGCGCTCGTCGCCGAACGAATTGAGCCCCTCGCGCTGGGTCGCCTCGAAGCCTTCGCGCACGTCCTGGTCGTTCCACGCGAGGCGCATGCCCTTGCCGCCGCCCCCCGCGCTGGCCTTCATCATCACCGGATAGCCGATGCGCTGCGCTTCCTTCAGCGCCTCGGCGGTATCGGCGATCGCTCCTTCGGAGCCGGGGACGACGTTGACCCCCGCCGCCTTGGCCAGCTTCTTGCTTTCGATCTTGTCGCCCATCGCCGCGATGGCGCTGGCGGGAGGTCCAATGAAGGCGATGCCTTCCGCTTCCAGCGCCTCGACGAAGCTCGCCCGCTCGGACAGGAAGCCATAGCCCGGATGCACCGCCTCGGCGCCGGTCGCCTTGCACGCGGCGATGATCTTCTCGGGCACGAGATAGCTCTCGGCCGCCGGCGCCGGGCCGATATGCACCGCCTCGTCCGCCAGCTTGATGAACGGCGCGCGCGCATCGGCGTCCGAATAGACAGCGACCGTCGCGATGCCCATCCGGCGCGCGGTGCGGATCACCCGGCAGGCGATCTCTCCGCGATTGGAGATGAGGATCTTGGAGAACATTTTAGCTGTGCTCACGCCGAAGCAGCCAACGGAAGAAGAAGTGTGCCGCGAGCACATAAAGAAGAAGCATTCCGGCCGCTTCGACAAGAACCCCGCCGAGCCAATCGACATCGTTGAGCATCATCGGCGCGATAGTGTTGAGGAAGTGAGCGACAAGGTACCAGTACACGCCGGAAACGGCCGAAAACATAATCGACCAAAAATGCTGAGCTGCGCATCACTCCGCCGTCTCCGCCCTAGCGCAAGCCCTCATCGGCTCCTCGCCGCGCAGCGCCGTCAGGCCGAGCTTGGCGAACAGCGCCGCGTCCTCGTCGTCGCCGGCGTTGGGCGCGGTGAGCAGCTTGTCGCCGGTGAAGATCGAGTTCGCCCCGGCCATGAAGCAGAGCGCCTGGGTCGCCTCGGACATGCTCTCGCGCCCGGCGGAGAGGCGGACCATGCTCAGCGGCATTGTGATCCGCGCCGCCGCCACCGTGCGGACGAACTCGATGTCGTCGATCTTGGCCAGCGGCGTGTCGGCCAGCATGTCGCCGAGCACCGTGCCCTTGACCGGCACCAGCGCGTTGACCGGGACGCTCTCGGGATGGCGCTCGAGCGTCGCCAGCGTGTGGATGAAGCCGACGCGGTCGTCGCGCGTCTCGCCCATGCCGACGATCCCGCCCGAGCAGACGTTGATCCCCGCCGCGCGGACGTTCTCCAGCGTCTCGAGCCGGTCCTCGAACTTGCGCGTTGTGATAACCCGCTCGTAGAACTCGGGGCCGGTGTCGATGTTGTGGTTGTAGTAATCGAGCCCCGCCTCGGCGAGCTGGCCGGCCTGCGCGGGGGTGAGCATGCCGAGCGTCATGCAGGTTTCGAGCCCCATCGCGCGCACGCCCTTCACGATCTCCACGATCGCCGGCATGTCGCGGTCCTTGGGGTTGCGCCAGGCGGCGCCCATGCAGAACCGCTGGCTGCCGTTGTCCTTCGCCTGCGCCGCCGATTGCAGCACCGCGCGCACGTCCATCAGCTTGCTCGCCTCGACGCCGCTGTCGGCCGACGCGCTTTGCGAGCAATAGCCGCAATCCTCCGGGCAACCGCCGGTCTTGATCGACAGCAGCGTGCACAACTGCACTTCGCCCGCCGCATGATGCGCGCGGTGAACTTCGGCCGCGCGGAAAACGAGCTCGGTGAACGGCAGGTCGAACAGCGCGGCGATCTCGGCGCGGGTCCAGTCGGTACGAATCATGCAGTCTTCCTAGCGAGATAGACGCTCACCGCCATCACCGCGATGCCCACGGCGCGGCGCAGCGTCAGCGCCGACTTGATAGCGCCCCACAGCCCGTAGTGGTCGATCACCGCCGCGGCAATCAGCTGCCCGAGTAGGACGAAGAAGATCGCGTTGCCAACGCCGATGCGCGGCGCGGCCCAGGTGATCGAGAGGATGTAAAACACAACCAGAAGCGCGCCCAGGTAGCGCCACAACGGCACCGCCGCGAGCTCGCTCGCCGGCGGCACGCCGGTCACGGCCACGGCGATACCCGCGACGATCAGCCCAAGGCCGAACAGTATCGCCGAAGCCGCCGCCGGGCTCTGTAATTGCTGGCCGACGCCCGCGTTGAGTGTCGCCATGATTGGAATTCCCACCCCGGCGACGATCATCAGGAACGCGATCGGCCAGAAGGCGACGTGTTGGTTTGTCACTTCGACTCCCTCTTGAAGAGCATCAGCAGGGCGATGTCACCGGCGACAATCAGGATAGCCGATCCAGGAAACCACATGAGTTGCTCAGCACGCATCATTGGAACGCAATTTCCCGGCGCCCAAGCTCCACATTGGCCGAAAATACTCGTCAGGAAGGAATGGTATCAACAGGATCGCGACGATCGCATAGACCGCGCAGCCAATCGTCTGCCAGCGCGTCACTCCGCCGCCTCCTGCAGCGGTGGCCTATTATGCCCCAGCAGGCGTAGCACTTCCTCGGCGGCGTCGAGCAGGTTGGTGCCGGGCCCGAAGATTGCCTGCACCCCGGCATCGCGTAGGAAATCGTAGTCCTGCGGCGGGATCACCCCGCCGGCGATCACCTTGATGTCGGTGCGGCCGGCCTCGCGAAGGCACTGGATCAGCTCGGGGATCAGCGTCTTGTGGCCCGCCGCGAGGCTCGAGGCGCCGACCACGTCGACCGCCTTGTCGAGCGCCATCGCGCAAGTCTCGCGCGGGGTCTGGAATAGCGGCCCGGCGACGACGTCGAAGCCCATGTCGGCGAAGGCACTGGCGATCACGTTGGCGCCGCGGTCGTGCCCGTCCTGGCCCATCTTGGCGATCAAGATCTTGGGCGCGTGCCCGAGCGCGCGGCCAACCGCCTGGACGCCTTCGAGGACCTGCGCGTAGCGGGCGTCACCGGCGTAAGCTTTCGAGTAAACGCCCGTCACCGGCGTCGGCACGGTGTCGTAGCGCCCGAACACCATCTCGAGCGCGGTGGAGATTTCGCCCAGAGTGGCATTCTGCCGGGCGGCCTCGACGGCCAGCGCGAGCAGGTTGGCGCTACCCTTCGCGCCTTCCGCCAGCGCCTTGAGCGCCGCCTGGCACGCCGCTTCGTCGCGATTGGCTCGGGCCTTGGCAATCCGCGCGATCTGGCCGTCGCGGACCTTGTGATTGTCGATGTCGAGCGTGTCGATCGGCGAGTGCTCGTCGAGTTCGAACTTGTTGACCCCGACGATCACGTCCTCGGCCCGGTCGACGCGCGCCTGCTTGGCGGCGGCGGCTTCCTCGATCAGCCGCTTGGGCATGCCGCTCGCCACGGCGTCGGTCATCCCGCCGAGCCCGTCGACCTCGGCAATCAGCGCGCCCGCCTTCTCCACCAGCTTAGCCGTCAGCGCCTCGACGTAGTACGAGCCGCCGAGCGGATCGGCGACGTGGGTGACTCCCGTCTCCTCCTCGAGCACCAGCTGCGTGTTGCGGGCGATGCGGGCGGAGAAATCGGTCGGCAGCGCCAGAGCTTCGTCGAGCGCGTTGGTATGCAGGCTCTGCGTGCCGCCGAGCACCGCCGCCAGCGCCTCTATCGTCGTGCGGATGACGTTGTTGTACGGATCCTGCTCCTGCAGGCTCACGCCGCTGGTCTGGCAATGCGTGCGCAAGACCTTGCTGCGTTCCTCCTTCGCCCCCAGCCCTTCCATCACCTTGTACCACAGCGTGCGCGCGGCGCGCAGCTTGGCGACTTCCATGAACAGGTTCATGCCAATGCCGAAGAAGAACGACAGGCGCGGCGCGAAGTCGTCTAGCGCCAGGCCCGCGGCCATCGCCCGCTTGGCGTATTCCTTGCCGTCGGCGATAGTGAAGGCGAGCTCCTGCACCGCCGTCGCCCCGGCCTCGTGCATGTGATAGCCCGAGATCGAGATCGAGTTGAACTTGGGCATGTGGCCCGCGCAGTAGGCGATGATGTCGCTGACGATCCGCATGCTCGGCGCCGGCGGGTAGATGTAGGTGTTGCGGACCATGAACTCCTTGAGGATGTCGTTCTGGATCGTGCCCGAAAGCTGGGCCTGCGCGACGCCCTGCTTCTCTGCCGCGACGATGTAGAACGCCAGCACCGGCAACACTGCGCCGTTCATCGTCATGCTGACGCTCATCGTATCGAGCGGGATGCCCGAGAAGAGGATCTCCATGTCCTCGACCGTGTCGATCGCGACGCCCGCCTTGCCGACGTCGCCGACCACCCGCGGGTGGTCGCTGTCGTAGCCGCGGTGAGTGGCGAGATCGAACGCCACCGACAGCCCCTTCTGCCCGGCGGCGAGGTTGCGGCGGTAGAAAGTGTTGGAATCCTCGGCGGTCGAGAACCCGGCGTACTGGCGGATCGTCCACGGCCGCCCGGCGTACATCGAGGCATAGGGCCCGCGGGTGAACGGCGCGAAGCCGGGGAGCCCGGGATCAAGGTCGGCCACGTCTTCGGCAGTGTAGAGCGGCTTGACGGCGATCCCCTCGGGCGTGCGCCAGGTCAAGTCCTTGCCCTTCACTTCCTTTGAGGCGCGGGCTTGCCAGTCGTCAGTGGTCGCCACGCGGCGTCTCCATGATCTCGGTCAGGACGCCGCCCATGTCCTTCGGGTGGACGAAGAAGATCAGCGTCCCGTGCGCGCCGATGCGCGGCTCGCCGAGCACGCGGCAGCCCTGCCCCTCAAACCACGCCTTGGCTTCGTGGATCTCCGGCACCTCGAAGCACAGGTGATGCTGCCCGCCATGCGGATTGCGCGCGAGGAAGCCGGCAATCGGCGAATCCACCCCCAGGGGCTCGAGCAGCTCGATCTGGCTGTTCGGCGTATCGACGAAGCACACCCGCACGCCTTGCGAGGGTAAGTCGAACGGCTCGCGGATCACGTCCGCGCCCATGACGTCGCGCCAGAACGCAATCGCCTTGTCGAGCGAGGGCGTGGCGACGCCGACATGGTTCAGGCGGCCGAGTTTCATCAAAGCAGTCCGATCAGTCGCGGGCTGACAAAGATGCCAATCAGCCCGAACCAGAACGCAGCGAAGGCCGTCGCGCTGACCACGCACCGGAAGGACCTCGGCTCTGCCTCTTGCTTTACCCAGCCGTGAGTTCTTACACGGCCATGCCGACGGGCATTATAAAGGCTCCGCACGCCCAGCGCCGACACAAGCAAGCCGAGAGGTCCGAGAGCGTAGTATCCAGTCATAGCGGCAAGTTATCGTGCTTCTTCCACGGGTTCTCGAGCTGCTTGTTGCGCAGCTTCCTGAGCCCCAAGGCAATACGCCGCCGGGTCGAGTGGGGATAGATCACCTCGTCGATGAAGCCCATGCTCGCGGCCACGAAGGGGTTGGCGAAGCGGTCCTCGTACTCCTTCGTCTTCTCGGCGATCTTGTCCGGGTCGTCGCGCTCGGAGCGGAAGATGATCTCGACCGCGCCCTTGGCGCCCATCACCGCGATCTCGGCAGTCGGCCAGGCGTAGTTGAGGTCGCCGCGCAAGTGCTTGCTGGCCATGACATCGTAGGCGCCACCGTAGGCCTTGCGGGTGATCACGGTGATCTTGGGCACGGTTGCTTCGGCGTAGGCGAACAGCAGCTTGGCGCCGTGCTTGATGATCCCGCCCAGTTCCTGCGCGGTGCCGGGGAGGAAGCCGGGCACGTCGACGAAGGTCACGATCGGGATGCCGAACGCGTCGCAGAATCGCACGAAGCGCGCGGCCTTGCGACTGGCGTTGATGTCGAGCACGCCGGCGAGAACTATCGGCTGGTTGGCGACGACGCCGACGGTTCGCCCCTCGACCCGGCCGAAGCCGCACAGGATGTTGCCGCCGTGGGCGGGCTGGATCTCGAAGAACTCGCCCTCGTCGAGCACCTTCCGCACCAGCTCGTGCATGTCGTAGGGCTGGTTGGCGCTCGCCGGGATCAGCGTGTCGAGGCTGCCCTCGAGGCGGTCCCACGGGTCGCTGGTCGGCAGTTCGGGCACGCCCGAGCGGTTGTTCTCCGGCAGGTAGCTGACGAACTCGCGCGTCGCGAGCAGCGCCTCGATGTCGTTCTCGAACGCAAGGTCAGCCACACCTGTACGGGTGGTGTGCGTAATGGCGCCGCCCAGTTCCTCCTGGGTGACCACTTCGTTGGTCACGGTCTTCACCACCTCGGGCCCAGTGACGAACATGTAGCTGCTGTCCTTCACCATGAAGATGAAGTCGGTCATTGCCGGCGAATAGACCGCCCCGCCCGCGCACGGACCCATGATCAAGCTAACTTGAGGTATGACGCCAGAGGCCAGGACGTTGCGCTGGAACACCTCGGCATAGCCGGCGAGGCTGGCGACGCCCTCCTGGATGCGCGCGCCGCCTGAATCATTGAGCCCGATCACCGGCGCGCCGACCCTCATCGCCATGTCCATGATCTTGCAGATCTTCTGCGCGTGGCGTTCGGACAGCGAACCCCCGAAGACGGTGAAGTCCTGGCTGAAAACGTAGACCAGCCGGCCGTTGATCGTGCCCGAACCGGTGACGACGCCGTCGCCGGGGATACGCTGCTGGTCCATCCCGAAGTCGGTGGCGTTGTGCTCGACATACATATCGAGCTCCTCGAAGCTGCCTTCGTCGAGCAGGATACCCAGCCGCTCGCGCGCGGTCAGCTTGCCCTTGGCGTGCTGCGCGGCGACCCGCTTCTCGCCCCCGCCGTGGCGCGCGGCGACGCGGCGGCGTTCGAGCTCCTCGATGTTGGCCGACATGCGCTCTCCCGGCGTGTGTTACGCTTTAGTTGCGGCCGTAACCGGACGCGCCGATGGGGGCAAGTGGCTGAGCAGACGATGCGGATCGCCCGGACCTTGCCGGGACGATCAGCAGCGCATGCACTGCTCCATTCGAACCCTCAGCGACGTCCTCCTGGTGGTCGAGCGCTGCGAGTTCTCGCCGTGGCCGCGACGGCGATCAACGTGTGCCGGGGTTCGCCTTTTTTGCCCTGCTGGCGTCGATTTCCGCGCGCGTGACGATGCCGTCCTTGTTCGTGTCCAATCTGTCGAAATCGGCCACCTCTGCAGCGAGAAATTCCTCGCGGCTGACCTGACCGTCGTGATTGGTATCCATGCGGGTGATGATCGGCTGGGCATCGAAAGCCGGAGGCTGGCCGATCAGGTGGGCAAATTCGTCCGCGCTGAGGCTGCCGTTGTGATCCAGGTCCAACTGCTTGAACAGCGCGCTATTGCGTGCCTTCGCCTGCGCCAACCACACGGCGCGCCTGTTCTGTTCGATCTCGGCCTTGCTGAGCTTGCCGTCCTTGTTGGCATCGATCCGGTCGAACTCGGTGCCTGAGTTGGCACGAAATGCCTCCCGCGAGACACTCCCCTTGTTCGCCGCGTTTACTGTCGGTGCTGGGGCATTCGTCTGGGGCTTGGTGACGGCAGCGCTTGCCGCCGTCATTCCGACAACCGCAGCGAGCGGAATGAGCATCCAGTACTGCAACCGCATGACGATAACCTCCTAATTCAAAGCGGGATAAATATGAGAACGGGCGAACTGGGCGGTCCCTTCACCCGGTTCGCTCAAGAACTGAGCTTAAGGTCCAGGCCGTCCAGCAAGGGCTGCAGTCCGGGGCCGTATTTCTTCCCGCGCTTCATCGCCGACTTGTAGATCGGCTTGCGCACTTGGGCGACGCTGGCGGTCTTGACCGGCCGGGTCGAGGCATGAAACTCCAGGCAAACCGGGTCCCACTCCAAGCCGACGAACTCGATCAGTTCGCGCGCGGCCTTCTCGGTATCGCCAACGACTTCTTCGTATACGACGTCGGTCATCACTCCTGGCGGCAAGACCCTCTTCCAGTGCTCCATCAGGCTGTCGTATTGCCGGTAATAGCGCCCGATCTCTCCCAGGTCATAACTGTGCGGCATGTCGTCTTTGAACAGTTTCGAGAACGCGGACAGGCAGGTGTCGACGGGATCACGCCGGGTGTTAATGATCTTCGCCTTGGGAAAGAGAAGGTGAATAAGACCAACAAAGAAATAATTGGTCAAGAGCTTGTCGGTTACCTTCTTGGCGTCACCCGCCATCGACATGATATCTACCAGATAGCGACTAGCCATGATTTCATATTGGCTTTCGGATAGCTCGCTCATGAGGTCCGGGTAACGCGACAACGACGGAAAACGGTCGCGTAGGAGGTGAAGCGCCTTGCTTAGATACTTGACCTCACCAGCGCCGAAAACGTCCGGGTGACTCGAAATGATCTGCTCGACCAGAGTCGAACCCGAACGAGGCATGCCGACAATGAAGACCAGTTTATCGTTGTCGCTGCCCTTGAACGGCCGATCGACGAATATTTCGGGAGGGAAGGCCTTCTTGATGCCATCGAAAAAGGCATAGGTCTCCTCTTCGACATAGCGAAGTTGCGCCCTTTTCAGACGGCCGCCGGCGATGTAGTGCTCCAACGCCTTTTCATGCTGCCCGGTATCGTCCAACGCCTTTGCGTAAGCGAAGTGCATGGGAAGCAGGCGTTCGGAGTTTTGGTCCTCGACCGCCTCCATAATGGCTTCAATCCGTTCGAACAGCTCCGTTTCCTTGGAGAAATCCACCAAATCGTTGAGGTTCGCGTAGGCACCGTACATCGTGTCGTTGAGCTGCAGGGCCTTGAGAATTTGCTCGCGGGCCTCGCTCAGACGCCCTACAGATTTGAGCGCGACGCCATAGAAATTGAGCGCCTCCGCTTGGTCAGGGTTCAGCTCGAGCGATTTTTCGAGAAGCTCGATGGCCTCATCGTAACGGTCAAGTTCATGCATGACCTGGCCCAGCACTGTCAGCGCTTCGCCATTGGAGGGGTCATCTTCAAGGACCATCCTGCATGCCTGCTCCGCAGCCTGATGGTTGCTGCGCTTCAACTGAATGCGTGCGGTCAGGACCAGGCTCTTCGGATTGCGCGGGGCGAACTTCAAGACCTCGCTCATCTCCCTCAGAGCGTCGACGTCCCTGCTTTCGGCATGATAGATTGAGGCGATATTGTTGTAGGCATCGACGTAGCGCGGATTCTGCAGGATTGCTTTTCTCAGCGCATGCTCGGCCTTTTCGGTTTCCTTGAGCTCGCTCAGCAAGGTGCCCAGGTTGTTATATGCCTCAGGATAGACTTCCCGATGCGCGAGGGCGTCCTGGTAGGCCTTCATTGCACCGTCAACGTCGCCGGTCATGCGCAACGCGTTGCCCAAGTTGTTGTAAGCTTCAGCGAACGCCGGGTCGATTGCAATGGCGGCCTGATAGCACTTGACCGCGTCGTCGTATTCCTTGCGATCGTAGCGAACGATTCCCAGGTTGTTTTGCGCCTGAGCATTGGTCGGATCGAGCCGGACAGCCTCGAGCAGGGCGATCAGGGCATCGGCATGATCGCCTTTCGTCCGTAAGATCTCGCCCAGATTGGCGTGGTAGCTCGCTATCTTCGGCGCTAGCTTGATCGCCCGTTTGACACTGGCGACACCTTCTTTGGCATTGCCCAATGCGTTCAGGCAAACGCCAAGGATGTTGTGCGCATCCGAGAGGGTGGGCTTATGCTTGATGATCTGTCTGCAGACATTGATCGCCTGCTTGTAGCGTCCTCGGCGGTACAGTTCTCCCGCCAGGGCGATGGCGTCGCTTTCGCCCATCTGCATGGTGCCCTTTTGCACCTTTTCGATCATTTCGTCGGTAACGCGGCTGGCCTTGTTGGGCTGCATTTGAAAGTTTCCGCCAAAGTTGGTTGGTGAGCACTCGAAGTCGTTATGACCGAATACCCTACTTGCTCGCGAATGGGTACCGCCGACCTGATGACATAGGTGACGCCGGCCGCAAATAGGGAAGGGGCGCGTCCTTCGAACGCGCCCCTCACCTTTTCACCTAACTTCGAACTTAGTTGCCCGAGCCGGGCCCGTAAGTGATCTCGACGCGGCGGTTCTGAAGCTCCCGCACGCCGTCAGCAGTCGGGACACGCGGCATCGTCTCGCCGAACGCCTTGCTGGTGATCGCGCTTCCGGCAACGCCGTGACTGGTGAGATACGTCGTGACACTCGTATCGCGCCGTTGCGACAGGCCCATGTTGTACTTGTCCGAACCCGACCGGTCGGTGTGGCCGGCCAGCATGATCGGCACTGTACCGCAGTTGCCATACGCGGTGATCGCGCTGTCGAGGATCGTCGCAGCCTCGGGCGTGATGTCCGACTTATCCCAGTCGAAGAACACGATGTACGGCCCCGAGTTGCACACCGGCGCCGGCGGCGGCGGAGGCGGAGGCGGAGGCGGCGGCGGCGGAGGCGGAGGCGGCGGAGGCGGCGCCGGAGGCGGCGGCGGAGGTGCCGCATGGCCGAAGTGGTACGTCAGGCTGCCATAAAAGGCGTTGTCCTTCAGATCGCTGGCGAACCGGCCCTGGTATCCGATGCGGCCCGTGAAATCGCTGCCCATCGCTGCCGCCAGGCTGAACCCGGCCATAACCGAATCCCTCTTGGTGTAAGGCGAAACGACCGTGAAGTAGTTCAAGCCCGGAGCATCCGCGAAGCGGGCGGTCGATGCGAAGTACCCGTCGCCGCTGTCGTGGCGGTACATGACCTTGGCCTCGGGGATGATGCCGCCCAAATCTCCGGCCCACTTCAGGCCCGCGAGGAACGAGGTCTGATGTTCGCTTTGAGCCGGCAGGTCGAGGTTGGCTCCCGGTACACCGCCCTCGGTGAAGGCGTTGTAATGGCTGTCAGTGTAATCGACTCCGACGAACGGCGTCAGCCATGTCGCCCCAAGTCCGACGCGGGCACCAACTTCACCGTAACCCGACCAAATGCGCACATCCGGCTGACCGGTGATTACGCCCGCGGTCGAGAGGATGCCGACTGTGCGGGTGCTGGCACCATTCATCGAGGTGTAGCTGCCGTTGCCGCGGATGTAGAACGACCCGACATCGTAACCCGCCAGCAGGCCGATCTGGTAGCCGTCCGCGTGGATGCGGCCGTCCCAGCGGTCGAACTTGGCCTTCGACTCGCGATAACCGCCGAACGCACCGAAGGTGAAGTTCGAGGTCGTGTAGTCGATGCCAAGCAGAGCGAAGTAGCCGTCACCCTTGTAGCCGACCCCGTTGCCGTCGCTGTCGACGCGCGAGTCATTGTACCCGCCCAGCGCCCAGAGACGCACGCCGGAGCGATTGGGATCGCGGCAGGCGTCCACGCGCATCTTGCTGATGGCGCAGTCGAACTGGTCGTTGACGAGCGTGTCGACCTGCAGACTGCCGTTCCGCAGGTTCTGCTGGTAGCTGGCGTACATGTCGCCCGAAAGCTGCGACAATGCTTCCGGATAGCTCGAGGCAGGAAGCAGGAACAGGTTCGCCACGAGCGCACCGTACGGGCCGGTTAGCGCCGTCGAATAGCCCGCCTCGATCCCGCCGCCGGTCGCCGCCTCGTTCGGGGTGAGACCCGCTACTGCGCCAAAGGCAACGCGCGTCATCGTCAGGTCGACGTTGTTGGCGTTGTCATAGCTTGCGACGAAGGACAGCAGCGGGGTGCCGGTGTTGACGACCACAGGCGATGCGAACGTGCCGGTCAGCGTGTTCGCGTCAATGATGTTATCGTAGAAGTAGCTGTTGGCGTAGAGCCCGTTCGAACTCGACGGCCGGACTTCCAGTGTCGCCCCGGTGATGTTCGCGGTGTTGGCGAAGATCTGCGGGTAGGTCGCGGCACCAGACGTATAGCTGGGCAGCTGCAGGGCAAGCTTGCCTCCTGCAGCAATGTTGAGCGCATCGACATTGACCACGGCGGGGCCGTCGTAAGAGGTGTTCGCGGTAGGCTCGTCCATCAGGTAGAGCGTGCCGCCGTTGAGGATGTTGAGAGTGCCCTCGAGCGCCCCATTCGGATTGACCACGCCGTCGAAGCCGGTTTCGCCCGAAGACACGTTGATCGTGTCGACCGGCGAAATATCGATGTTGCCGTAGATATAGCCCTTGGTCGTGCCATTGGCCTTCAGGTTGATGACGGCCGCGTTGGGCGAACCCGACGTGTCGATCGCCACGCCATGCTTCCAGGTCGCACCGTTGTCGGTGCTCTGGCGGGCGATGATCGTGCCACCGGTGTTGTTGAGCGTGAACACGTCCAACGGACCCGGCACGGCCGTGCCGAGATCCGTGCCCACGAGCACACCATAAGCCTTCGCGACATTGGTGACCGCACCGCCATTCGTCTGGGCCGAAACCTTGATCGTCCCGGTGTTGGTCACCGTGACGTTGTTTACGGCCGAGGTCATCTTGATGCCCGTCGCCACGGCGGACGCGGTCGAAGCACCGGTCGCAATGGCGTTTGCGGACAATGTGCCCGAATTGGTGATCGAACCGTTCAATGTGCCCGACAGGCTGTTGTCGGCAAAGAAGCCCATGCCGTTTGCCACGGCAGTGCCAGCGGTGTCCCCATGGGCCTTCGCCGTCACCGTGAAGGTGCCGGAGTTGGCTACATTGAGGTCGAGCGGATCGCCCGAGGCGGCATACCCGCCAGCGTAGGCACTTGCCCCGGCGGTCGTCCCGGCGGCAATCGCCGTCGCGTTGACCGTGAAGGTACCGGTGTTGGCAAAGTTGGCCTGGGCTGCCGTGCCGTAGACATGTTGCCCCACGCCGCCCGCGATGGCGAAAGCACTGCCTGTAGTCGCTCCCGTTGCCACGGCCTTGCCGCTAACGGTGAATGTGCCCGCGTTGGTGAAGCTATTGGCTGCCGTCGACGCGGCAGTGGCGTGTTGGCTGGCACCGGCAACGTTAGCGTGCGCGTCGGCAACCTTGCCCGAAGCAGTCGCATTGGCCGCCACGCTAATGGTCTTGAGCGCCGCATTGCTGATCGAGGCGGACGCATCCGACCCAAGCGCATCCTGATGAATGCCCTTCGCCGTAGCATAGGCGTTGCCGGCTTGGTCGCCCGCGGCGATGGCGGTCGCGCCGACGGTGAGCGTGCCCGAATTGTCAAGCGTAACAGTCGAGCCATTGGCATACTGATAGATGGCCGGAGTTACGTAGGCCCTGGCCGTCGCGGTATCGTTCGTGCCGGCCGCACCTGCCACGGCATCAGCATTGGCGACTATGGTGATCGTGCCATTGTTGGTCAGCGACGCGCTCGCCACGCCGTTCGGAGCGCTTGCGTCTTGGTAAATTCCAGATTCGATGCTCGCCCTCGCATAGGCGTCGGTGGCGGCATGCGCAGCAGCATTGGCGGCGATGTTGATCGCGCCGGTGGACGCGTTGGTCAGCGATACCGAGGCATCGCCATTGCTCGCATAGGCGTATTGAGAGATGCCAGAGGAGACGGAGGCATAGGCGTCGGCGTACTTGGTTCCCCCCGTCGCCGCGCCATTGGCGGTGATGTTGATCGTGCCTGAATTGCCGAGCGCTACCGAGGCGTTGTGACCGGCGCCATAGGCATCAGCATTTTGGTAAATCCCGGTATCAACGGAGGCAGAGGCATAGGCACTGTGGGCGCCGTTTGCGACAGCACCGGCGGCGATGTTTATCGTGCCGCTGTTGGTCAGCGAGACCGAGGCATCGCCATCGCTTGCATAGGCGTGTTGGTAGACGCCAGAGGAAACGGAGGCAGAGGCATCGGCATAGCCAGCATTGGCCGCCGCCGCGGCGTTGGCGGTGATGTTAATCGTACCCGAATTGTCGAGCGCTACCGACGCGGTGTGGCCGGCGCCATGGGCATAAGCGTTTTGGGAAATGCCGCTGTTAACGGTGGCAGAGGCATAGGCACTGGTGGCGCCATTCGCAACAGCATTGGCGGCGATGTTGATCGTGCCGGTGGACGCATTCGTCAGCGAGACCGAAGCATTGCCATCGCTCGCATAGGCGTATTGCGAAATGGCATCGGAGACGTAGGCAGAGGCATCGGCGTTGGCGGTGCCGGCCGTCGCCGCGGCGTTCGCGGTGATGTTGAGCGTGCCCGAATTGTCAAGCGCTACCGAGGCGGCATTGCCGGCGCCATGGGCAGAAGCGTCTTGGGAAATGGCAGTATCAACGGAGGCAGAGGCATTGGCACTGGTGGCGCCGTTCGCGACAGCATTGGCTGTGATGTTTATCGTGCCGCTGTTGGTCAGCGAGACCGACGCATCGCCATTGCTCGCATAGGCGTATTGAGAGATGCCATAAGTGACTGAGGCAGAGGCGTCGGCATAGCCAGCCGTGGCCGCCGCCGCGGCGTTTGCGGTGATGTTGAGCGTACCCGAATTGTCGAGCGCTACCGAAGCGGTGTGGCCGGCGCCATGGGCATAAGCGTTTTGGGTAATGCCGGTATCAACGGAGGCCGAGGCATAGGCACTGTGGGCGCCGTTCGCGACAGCACCGGCGGCGATGTTTATCGTGCCGCTGTTGGTCAGCGAGACCGAGGCATCGCCATCGCTTGCA
>DATIQN010000018.1:0-189268 GCA_035470785.1 Croceibacterium sp.
GCAGGGTCAATCAATCCGCTCACACCCGCTCCGAATGCGCCAACATAGATGCTCCCCATGACAAGAAGCGCTGCGCGCGCGATGCGGAGCATGGTCATGGCTCGATCTTACGCTGCGATCGAGTGTCCGCAATGGGGCGAAAGCTGTCATTCGTCTTCAAACGTCGAAAGCAGGCCGAGACCCCCGATTATGAGTGCGGGCAGCAGCACCGCCGCAGCGATTCCTCTCTGGCCTTCCCACCAGAACGAGGCTGCCGTTATGATGTCCAACGACAGCACAACCCCATAGGATGCAAACTTCTGCACCATGAAGGTATGGGGTCCCTCTCCAACGGCGGCAATGGGTCGAAAGCGGACGTTCGCTGAATGTCTCAAATGGGTGGATAGCGGACGTCAGGCCGTTACCAGGGTGGCTCGCTCACTCCACACTAAGCCGGGAGGAAAGAACATCTATTGGATTGTGCCTTCGGTTCGGATGGGCGCAACTGGAGTCGTCTAGGAAAGCGATTTACATCGGCTGACACCGGCTTGGCGCACTTTCAGCGGAGGATGTTTTCAAGTGCAGGCGAAGTCTGTCTTCGAGGTCGGGTGACAGACATCCGGCCAATCGCCGGTTTCGCGCCACAGCTTTACGTAACCACCATCGGTCGCCAGCTTCTTGAACGCCTCGGTCCTTCGCGCTTTGGCCATCTCAGGGAGCCAGAAGGCGAAGAACATGTTGCCCGGTCTATCGAGCGTGCTCTGTCAGAGCAAATGCACCACCTGGTAAGGAACTGAGGGCAGGGCGGGGGAATGCCTCGCCCTCGCAAACCCGCCAGCCCCTTTCGCTACTTCAACTCCTCGCCGGAGGTGATCCGGCTGGTGGTGATGATGTACGTCCGCTTCCCGCTGTCCCTGCGCAATGTCGAAGACCTGCTGGCAGAGCGCGGCATCGACATCTGCCACGAGACCGTGCGCCACTGGTGGAACAGGTTCGGTCCGCTGTTCGCCGCCGACGTGCGCCGGCAGCGGACGAGCCGGATGCGCGGGTTCAGGCAGTGGAAGTGGCACCTCGACGAGGTCTACGTGAAGGTGGGCGGCGAGATGCACTACCTGTGGAGAGCGGTGGACCAGGAAGGCGAGGTACTCGAGAGCTACGTCACGAAGACGAGGGACAAGGCAGCAGCCCTGACTTTCCTGAAGAAGGCGCTGCAGCGCCACGGCTCACCCGAGGCGATCACCCCCGCTGGTCTGCGCTCGTACACGGCGGCGCTGAGCGAGCTCGGCACTGCCGACAAGCAGGAGATCGGCCGCTGGGCCAACAACCGGGTGGAGAACAGTCACCTGCCGTTCCGACGACGAGAACGGGCGATGCTGCGGTTCCGGCAGATGAAGAGCCTGCAGAAATTCGCTTCGCTCCACGCCAATGTCCACAATCACTTCAACCAGGAACGGCACCTCATCGATCGACAGACTTACAAAGCCCGCCGCTCGGCCGCACTGGCCGAGTGGCAGAGCCTTATGGCTTGAGGCATGCCGGGGAAGGGGAGAGCTCTGTCGATCGGAGACAAGTTGCGATTAGACTGACAGCACCCTCGTTCGTTATCCCGCGACGGTCCAGCAGCACTTTTGGGCTGGCCCCAATCGGGACATTCGGCACTCAGCTCTGGAAGCGGAGAGTCAGGTCAAAGGGAAGCGAGTTGTTGCCTCGGTGGCGGATCAGCCGAAGAATCTGCGGAACCAACCCTGGCTCTTCGGATCGACTGGTGTTTGGCCGGAAAGCTGCACCAGGTAGTTTCCTAACACAGCCGCCTGTTGTTTGGTCATCAGGACCCGGAACATGTCTGGGTCATGCTCGTCTGCCGCCTCCATGGATCGCACGCTCTCGATCCGAAGCATGACGCGGTCGCCCGCGTCGTGGTGCCCCCAACCGACCAGTGCGCCGTAGCTTTCCGTCATGCTGCCACCTCCGCTGCGGATCGAGTGTGCGTCCGATGGAGAATGACCGCAATGGGTCGAAGGCGGCCATGCCTCGTTCGTGCCCAACTGGGGCTGAGGGGACTTCATCTCATCCCGAGACCCCAAGCCCGCCTGCCTACCTAGCCTGGGCAACGATCAATCGCCGCCCCACTCGCCATGGGCCTGCTGCTCGATCCAGCGATCGATCTGATCGAACTGGAAAGAGATTCTCTGTACAGCTCGCCAATCGCCTTCGCGGCACTCGCGGTACTGTTTCCGTTCCAGCCCATCGATCTTGCGTTGAATGCGCATCGCGTCCCAGCGATCTATCTCATTTTCGCGGTACTCGTGGCGCAGCTTTGCCTCGAGGGAGTGGGCACGCTCGCTAGAACAGACGCCTGCGCCTCCGCGCTGCCAGTCGCCGTGCTGATCGTACCCGTCGTACCCACGGGCATTCCCCGCATAAACGCCCCAACTCTGGGCGTGGGCGGCCGGCGAGACCAAGAGGCCGGCGCCGAGCAGAATGGCTGTTCCAATTTTTCGCATCACGTTTCTCCTGCAGTCCTCCGCGGGAGTTCTCTGCCAGTCGCCGTGGCACGAGGCTGAATGATACAGTTAGCTGATGTTCATAAAAATGATGGTTCAGATTAACGCGGCGTTGGAGCTGATTTTGCCCCACGTTATGCCGGCGGCCCCGCTCTCCGGCTCACCGGTGGGCAGAAGACTAAGGAGCTACTCCGCAGCCGGGTTCTGGTCGGTCTCCGAAACCACGGGCGGGCTGTCCGAAATAACGTAGGCAGACAGTCGGGCGTCACTCCTGAGCAATAGCGCCCTCGTGTGCTGCACTAACCCCTCGGCATTCCTCACGCACTCGCGAAGCTGCGTTCTAGTTTGCTGAAGATCGATGGCTTCGTAAGCTTGCCGTGTCACTGCGATAACTCTCGGCACCACTCAACGCGCTGGAGCAATCGGCGCAGTGCAGCCAAAGGCTCCCAAGCTCTTGTGTTGTTGCCGCGCCCCCAGGGCTTTTGGGGAAGGCCGTCCAAAGGGCGCGGTCTGACTTAAAACCTCTTTCTGGATCAGAGCGTTCCCGCCGCTCGTCGCACACGAGCGTCGGCTAGTGGCAGGGATCGGTGTGCGACTTCGTGAGCGTCCGACCGTGTATCGGCAATGTCCGCAATGGGTGGAGAGCGGACACTGATCAAGCTGGTCCGCAGGCTCCAACTCCGAATGGGTCAACTGAGTGGCAGGGGCTCAACGTGGGTCCGCTCCAAAAAGTGAATCATCGCGGTGGACTAAAGACTGAGGCCAGTCGAAAAGCCCTGCTTCCTAGGGGGAGCACGATGATGCCAAGTGTAATGATGCGCAGACGCGCGGATAGCTTATTTTTCGGTGGAATCGCTCTACTCCTCATCGGCTACGTCCTTCTCGGTTTTTGGCCGAGTTATTTTGCGGCAGGTCTATTCCTCGCACCTCTCCCAAGCCTGCTCGTGCAGATTCACGCGCTCTTGTTCGTCGGTTGGATCGTCTTGTTTGCCACACAGATATTGCTCGTCGGAGTGGGGCAGACGGCCACCCACCGCCGTCTGGGACAGATAATGGCGTGGTGGGCGGGGGCCATTGCTCTGATTGGACCCGCAACGGTAATCATGGCGCTACGGCGTGGTGCGGAAGGTGTAGGACCCGGGCCTTTCGCCGGCGACCTCGCGCAGTCACTTGCATTCGCCATCCTGATCGCCACCGGCTTTGCCCGCCGCAAAATTCCCGCCGAGCACAAACGCCTCATGATGCTGGCTACGGCTGCGATTGCTGGTCCTGCTATTGTCCGCTGGCCGTTCAGCTTCATGCAGCAAGAGCCGCCAGTAGGTGTATTATTCTTCTATCTATTCCCGGCGTTCCTGTTGATTGCTTATGATCAGTGGGCACTGCATCGCATCCATCGTGCGTCTTGGCTCGGTCTTGCCCTGATGGTGCTGGTGTTGGTTAGCTTCGTGGCGCTCCCCGCCTTACCGGCGTGGCAAGCTTTTACTCTCTGGGTCCGGCACGTGTAAGACGACCGACGCACAGCGAGCTGGGCTTCGCCGAATGCCCGCTTTGGGTGGAAAGCGGACATCTCTCCTCACAGAAAACGCCGCCCATCTCTCGACAGGCGGCGCTCTTTGCTACGTTCGGGTCGCAATCAAGCGTAGGAAACTGTCAGTTTCTGCCGACGCCTCGCGGTGCGCATTGCGAAGCCAATGCCGCCGAAGCCGAAAAGCATCATCGCCCAGGTGGAGGGTTCGGGGACGGCTGAGTTCACCGTGAGGCTGTTGCCGATCCCTTCACTGGTGATAATTGAGTAACCCTGTGCCACGAGGCTGGGATCCAGGGACAAATAAGGATCGAGAAACGAGGTCGCGGTCCCGGAAGGACGAGCAATGGCAGTCACATTCATTTCGATAAAATAGGGTTGATCGTATATTAGACCCGTTAGTGTCTGGGATGTTGAGAAAGCGCCATTGTTATTACCGTTCAGGGAAGTCGCATTGACGATGGTTGACCCAGCAACTCTCAAGAAGTCTGTGCTCTGCATCGGATTGAGCGTCGTGCCGACGTCGCTAAAGAGTGAACCGTTGGCGAACACGTTCACGCTCAGCGAGCTTGATGCGGGCCCCGAAATTGCAAAGTAATACCACAAATATGCAAAAGCCTCCGAACCGTAGGCATCAGCGTTGGCCGTCGCCGTCGAGGTAATGGCAGGTAACGGCGTCGCGACAGACTGCACCGAAGCGGAGCCGTCAGGACTCGAAACCGAATGATTTCCATAACTTGAGATTGGGTTGTCAGGGAAACCTTGCGGGCCAGCAACTGATACAAACCCTCCCCATGTTGCGACAGGTACTACCGCTTCTGCTTTACTCGGCACAAGCGCGGCGGTCGCCGCGGCGCCTGCGACCAGGGCTAAGCTCAAGAATTTAGACATATAGTCACCCCCGTGATCCGCCATGCGGCGCCTATTACGCCAAACAAGGTAGCGGCCCCTTTGGAAATTGGCCGCCTTTCGGAGGCGAGCGCCCGATGTTATGATCGCGTTTACCAAACGAGTCAAAGAGTCCGTTTAGCAACAACTTAGTCGTCGCGGCCCCGCCGACGGGTTGACCGAGATGGCGCCTACGCGGACACTTCAATTTGGATGGCCAAGCGGTTCGGGCGTCATGCCCCGGAATGTCCGTTTTGGGTCGAAACCGGTCAGGCCACCTCGCCGATACGCTACTTCTCTCGCAGCCGCGGCATCAGCTCGACGAAGTTGCACGGGCGATTGCGGCTGTCGAGTTGTTCGGCGAGGATCTTGTCCCAGCCGTCCTTTACCGCGCCGTTCGAGCCGGGGAGGGCGAAGATGTAGGTGCCCGAGCAGACGGTCGCGCAGGCGCGGCTCTGCACGGTGCTGGTGCCGATGGTCTGGTAGCTGACCCAGCGAAACAGCTCGCCGAAACCGGGGATGTCCTTGCCCTTGAGGCGGCAAAGCGCCTCGGGGGTGACGTCGCGGCCGGTCAGGCCGGTGCCGCCGGTCGAAACGACCGCGTCGATAACCGGGTCGTCGACCCAGCTGATCAGCTTGCGGTAGATCGTCTCGACGTCGTCGCGTACGATGCACCGGTCGATCAGGGCGTGCCCGGCGCCCTCGATGCGCTCGGCGAGGATGTCGCCCGACGTATCGTCCTCCGGCCCGCGGGTGTCGGACACCGTCAGCAGCGCGATGTTGATCGGCTTGAAGGTGCGGCTTTCGTCTATCGCCATGCCGATTTCCCCGGGTCAGTTCTTGTCTGCGCTCAGGTAGACCCGCCCGCTGTGGTCCTGGCTCGCGCCCGGGAACATCGGCCAGGCGTTCTCGGCCAGCGCAACCCGCGTGGCCGATGGCGCCTTGGCCTGGCGTTCGTACATCCAGTAATTGCGCATCACCGTCGCGACGTAGCCGCGCGTCTCCCAATAGGGAATCGATTCCATGTACAGCAGCGGATCGCCCTGGTCGTTGACCTGGGTGTTCCACCGCGTGACCGGCAGCAGGCCGGCGTTGTACGCGGCCATGATCTTCGGCAGCTCGCCCTGCGTCGCCGCGCTGTCGCGCAGCATCTTCAGGTTCTGCTGGCCGAATGCGAGGTTGGTGGCCGGATCGAAGATGTTCACGTCGCTGGCGCTGAGGCCCAGGCGCGGGGCGAATTCGCGGACGGTGATCGGCGTGATCTGCATCAGCCCGCGCGCGTCGGCCGGGCTGATCGCCTTGCCGCGAAAAGCCGATTCCTGCAGCGTGTGGGCAAAGGCCAGCGCGGGGTCGACCTGCCAGCCGTTCGCCGGCGCCCACTTCGGCGCCGGATAGCGCGAAGCGGGATCGGGGCTGGCACCGACGGGCGCGTTGTAGGCCATATAGAGCTGCGTCTGCGGCAGCCCCAGCTCACGGGCGAGGCGCGAGAGGGGGGCAAAGTCGCGCGGGTCGCCGATCTTGGCCTCGTGGATCAGCACCTGGCTGGCGAGCTCGTCGCGGCCGATCTCGGCGAGCGCGACGGCCACGTGCACGTTGTCGCTGTCCTTCAGGCGCCGCCAGTCGGCCTCGCTGAAGTCGGCGCTGGCGGCAAGGTCGGGCAGCTTGCGCCCGAGTTGCTGCGCGGCGAGCATGCCGTAGAGCGTTTCGTCGCTGGCCGCCGCCGAGCGCAGCAGGCCGGCGCTGCGTTCGGGATGGCGGCAGCGCAACGCAGCGCGGCTGGCCCAGTAATAGCCGGCGCTGCGCAGCTCGGCGTTGGCCGTGCCGGCGGCGGAACGCTCGAAGTAAGTGCCCGCGGTCGCGCAATCGCCCATGCGCCACGCCGCTAGGCCCGCAGCCCAGTCGCCCTCGGCAACCCACGGTCCGCTGCCGACCCCGGCGGTCTGGGCGATCGCCAGCGCCTGCGGGTCGCGGTTCTCGATGTAGTAGCTCCACGCCACGCGCTGGCGCCATTCGGCGCGCGCTTCGGGGCTGAGCACGGCGTCGACCCCGTCGAGCAGCGCGCGGGCGCTGTCGGGGTCATCGTTGGTGATGCGGTCGAGGATCGCCTGGCGCACGTCGGCGGGCATCGTCCCGTCGTCGACCGAGCGCGGGCGCAAGCGCTTCGGGCTCGATCCGCGCGGATAGAACGGCTGTTCCGGCGGTACCCCGATCGTCACCGTTGCCCCGCGAGTGACCGCGAGGCGGGCAAGCTGCGCGGCCTCGGGCAGGCGGCTGCCCTTGTTAATCCAAGTGATGATCTGGTCGCTGGTGACCTTGGGCGAGTTGGCGGCGGTGTAGAATTCAGCCGTCGCGATCGGCGTCAGCAGGCCGTCGCCGCGCTGCGCCAGCATCGCCTGGACAGTCGACCAGTTGCGCGCATCGATCGCCGCGAACAGGGTGCTGTAAAAGGCGCGGTCGGCATCGTTGAGCTGGCGGGGCGTCGCGGTGCGCGCGGCGCGCGCCACGAAGTATTCGCGCGAATATTGCGCATGCGTCGCAACGCTCGACAGCAGCATGGCGGCCAGAGCGGCCGCCCGCACGATCCTCACTAGTCTCCTCCCGTCCAGTCCAACCACCCCCGCCATAGCCCGGCGCGGAAACGCGGCGTTTGCAGCAGCGCGTCCGGGCCGAAGCTCACCAGGGCCGGCACCGCGCAGTTTTCAAGCGCAATCGGCCGTGGTTTTGCACCGGCTTGCGCCGGATCGTGCCCGAAGAGCGGTAACATGGCGCGCCCGAGCACGAGGAGGCGCTTCGGGGCGGCGAGATTCACGTGGTGTGCGAGCACCTTGCCGAGGTCGCGCGCGGCGAGGGCGGCCCAGTCGGGATGGCGTGCGTGGCGAGGAAGCGCCGAAGCGAGATAGGCGGCGTCCTCGGCCACGCCCATCGCAGCGAGCATGTTGCCGATGAGCTTGCCCTGCGGACCGGATAACAGGCGATCGCGGTCGGTCTCTTCGGGCATGGGCACAAGAACCATCAGCGCGGCCGCGGCCGCACCTCGGGGGGCAATCCTCGGCGCCGTGCCGCCGGTGTCGAGCTCGTCGCTGGCTAGCCACCAGGTTGCGAAGTCGGGAAGGGTCTGGGGCCAGGCCGATGCGGGACCGCCAAGCGGAGGAACGGCAGCTGGGACCGCCTTGACCGGCCCTGCCGGCGGGAGCTCTTCCTCGACAGGCTTCGCCGGCCTTTCGAGCCAGTTGCGCGGGTCGTCGTCGAATTGGCTGTCGACGCCGGCGTCGCGCCACCAGTCATGCGCGGCAGCGACTTGGTCGGCGAGCGTGAGGGGGGAGCGGCTGTCCATCGTTCCGAGGCAGGTCTTGACCTTCCCGCGCCCGGCTAGCAAGCCCCGGACATGCGTTGTGACCATCCGAGGGCCGTCCGGTGAGCGCCCAAGCAACTGAGCGCGAATCGATGCCGGTCGACGTGGTGATCGTCGGCGCCGGGCCCGCGGGTCTGGCCGCGGCGATCCGCTTTAAGCAGCTGAACGAAGCGCTCGAGGTCGTCGTGCTCGAGAAGGGCTCCGAGGTCGGCGCGCATATTCTCTCGGGCGCGGTGATCGACCCGCGCGCACTCGACGAGCTGCTGCCCGACTGGCGCGAGACCTGCCCGCTGGCGCAGGTGCCTGTGACCGAGAACCATCACTGGGTGCTGACGCGGACCGGCAAGTGGTCGATGCCGCACGCGCTGATGCCGCCGCTGATGTCGAACAAGGGCAACTACACCGGCTCGCTCGGCAACCTGTGCCGCTGGTTGGCGGAGCAAGCCGAGGCGCTGGGCGTGCAGGTTTTTCCCGGCTTCCCAGCCGCCGAAGTGCTGTTCGACGAGAGCGGCGCGGTCATCGGCGTGGCGACGCAGGACATGGGCGTCGCGGCCGATGGTTCGCATAAGCCCGACTACCAGCCGGGCATGGAACTGCACGCGAAGTACACTCTCTTCGCCGAGGGCGCGCGTGGCCACCTGACCAAGCGGATGAAGGCTCACTTCGCGCTCGACGTCGAGAGTGAGCCGCAGGTGTATGGGTTAGGTATCAAGGAATTGTGGGACATTCCTTCCGAGAAACATCAACCCGGCCGGGTGATCCACGCGCAAGGCTGGCCGCTGTCCGAGAGCGACAGCTGGGGCGGCGGGTTCCTCTACCACCAGGCCAACGGTCAGGTGGCGCTAGGCTTCGTCACGGCGCTCGATTACGCCAACCCCTACGTCCATCCCTTCGAGGAATTCCAGCGCTGGAAGCAGCACCCGGCGATCCGCGCGGTGATCGAGGGCGGCAAGCGCGTCGCCTACGGCGCGCGGGCGATCAACGAGGGAGGCTGGCAGAGCGTGCCCAAGCTGGCGTTCCCCGGCGGCGCGCTGGTCGGCTGCGCGGCCGGATTCGTCAACGTGCCGCGGATCAAGGGCACGCACACCGCGATGAAGAGCGGAATGCTTGCCGCCGAGGCGGTGGCTGCCGCCATCGCGGGGGGGCGGGAGTATGCCGAGTTGTCCGAATACGACAGCGCGGTTCGCTCGAGCTGCATCGCCGACGAGCTGCAGCTGGTGAAGAACGCCCAGCCGCTGGTGGCGAAATTCGGCGGCGCGCTCGGCACCCTGTTCGCCGGCCTCGACATGTGGCTGCGCACGCTCAAGGTGCGACTGCCGTTCACGCTGAAGCACCATACCGATGCAGAGCAGACGCGGCGTGCCGATCTCTACCGGCCGATCGCCTATCCCAAACCCGACGGAAAGATCAGCTTCGACCGCCTCTCGTCGGTGTTCCTCTCGGGCACCAATCACGTAGAGGACCAGCCCTGCCACCTCGTGCTCAAGGATCCGACCGTGCCCGAGCGGATCAACTGGCCGCTCTACGCCGGCCCTGAGGCGCGCTATTGCCCAGCCGGGGTCTACGAATACGTCGGCGTCGACGAAGGCGAGCCGCGCCTTGTGATCAACGCGCAGAACTGCGTCCACTGCAAGACCTGCGACATCAAGGACCCGACCGAGAACATCGAATGGGTCACGCCCGAAGGCGGCGGCGGGCCCAACTACCCGAACATGTGATGCACGAGACGGCTTACGCGAAGATAAACCTCGCGCTGCACGTGCGGGCACGACGTCACGACGGATATCACGAGCTCGAGACGCTGTTCGCGTTCGTTGACGCCGGTGACGAGTTGACGGCACGACGCAGCGAGCGCGACGGGTTGACGGTCGTTGGCGAGTTCGCCTCACAAATAGCTGATCCATTTGGAAATATCGTCGCCAAGGCGCTGACGTCGCTGCCGCATACGGATGGCCTCGCGATCACGCTCGAGAAGAACCTGCCCGTTGCCGCTGGCCTCGGTGGCGGTTCGGCCGATGCGGGCGCGGTGTTCCGGATCGTACGGGAAACGTCAGGTTTGCCCGACGACTGGCGCGAGCGGGCGGCCAGGCTTGGCGCCGATGTGCCGGCCTGTGTCGAGAGCGTCGCCTGCATCGGTCGCGGCACAGGCACAGACCTCGAAACGGTCGAGAACGATTGGGTCGGTCTGCCAGTCCTGCTGGTCAATCCGCGCGTGCCACTCGCCACTGGTCCGGTCTTCGCCAAGTGGGATGGTGTGGATCGCGGTCCGTTGGCCGAAGGTCGCGTGTCTCAGATCACGGCGGAGGGGCGCAACGACCTTGAGGCCGCGGCCATCTCGCTGTGCCCGCCAATCGCCGAAGTTCTTGCGGCCTTGCGGCAAACCGATGCCGAACTCGTCCGCATGAGCGGCTCGGGGGCGACCTGCTTTGCCATCTTCCGACGCCATGACGTCATGCGCAAAGCCGCGGAAATGCTGGCTTCCGGGCATCCGCAGTGGTGGCAGATGCAAGGCAACTTGAGATGATTTGTGAAGAAGCCTTCTGCATCGCGGGCGAGCCGCATGCGGGCGGTATCCTCGTGGTTTCGGATCATGCCTCGAACCGCGTGCCCGATGACATCGATCTCGGCATCGCCCCGGCGTTGCTCAGCGAGCACGTTGCCATCGACATCGGTGTTGCGGGGGTGGCGCGGCGCATGGTTGAGCAAGCCGGCTTTGCCGCCTTCCTCGCCAACGTCAGCCGCCTGGTGTGCGACTGCAACCGCGAGGAGAATGCCCCGGCGGTTATCCCGCACTCAAGCGACGGCCATGCGATTCCCGGCAACCTGTTCGATGTCGAAAGGCGTGAAGATCGCCTGGAGCGGTTCTTCCGTCCGTATCACGCCGCGCTGGCCGAGCTGCTCGAGCGCACGCCGCCGAAGCTGATTGTCTCGCTTCATAGCTTCACGCCATCGCTTGTCAGCCGTCCCGAAGAGCAGCGCCCGTGGCACTGCGGCGTGCTCTACAACGCGGACGAGCGCGCAGCTCGCCTGGCGATCCCGTTGCTCGAGGCCGAAGAACTTATCGTCGGTGATCAGCAGCCCTATTCGGGCAAGCTTCTCAACGCGACGATGAACCGCCATGCCGAGGCGTACGGGCGGCCCTATTTCGGCATCGAGGTTCGCCAGGACCAGATCGGCGACGAGGCGGGTCAGGCCGAATGGGCGGAGCGGCTCGTCCGGATTGCGCGTGCGGTCGCGGATGCGCTTCCTGCATAGCCCCGCTTTACCCGCGCCACGCGGTTTTATTCTCCGCGCCATCACCCATCTGGTATAGGCCGACCCGAATTCGCCAATCGAAAGTCCATTCATGCCCGCTTACCGCTCCCGCACCTCGACCCACGGCCGCAACATGGCCGGCGCGCGCGGGCTGTGGCGCGCGACGGGGATGAAGGACGACGACTTCGGCAAGCCGATCATCGCGGTGGTCAACAGCTTCACCCAGTTTGTTCCGGGCCACGTGCATCTGAAGGACCTCGGCCAGCTGGTCGCGCGCCAGATCGAGGCCGCCGGCGGCGTGGCCAAGGAGTTCAACACCATTGCGGTCGACGACGGCATCGCGATGGGTCACGACGGCATGCTCTATTCGCTGCCGAGCCGCGACCTGATCGCTGATAGCGTCGAGTACATGGTCAACGCCCATTGCGCCGACGCGATGGTGTGCATTTCCAACTGCGACAAGATCACCCCGGGTATGCTGATGGCGGCGATGCGGCTCAACGTGCCGGCGGTGTTCGTCTCGGGCGGACCGATGGAAGCGGGCAAGGTCGTGATTGACGGCAGGGAGCACGCGCTCGACCTGGTCGACGCGATGGTCGCTGCCGCCGACGAAAGCATGAGCGATGAGGACGTCGCCACCATCGAACGCTCGGCGTGCCCGACCTGCGGTTCGTGCTCGGGCATGTTCACCGCCAACTCGATGAACTGCCTGACCGAAGCGTTGGGCCTGTCGCTGCCGGGCAACGGCTCGCAGCTCGCCACGCACGCCGATCGCAAGCAGCTGTTCGAGCGCGCCGGGCGGTTGATCGTCACGCTCGCCAAGCGCTATTACGAGGAGGACGACGAAAGCGTTCTGCCGCGTTCGATCGCCAGCTTCCCGGCGTTCGAGAACGCGATGAGCCTCGACATCGCCATGGGTGGCTCGACCAACACCGTGCTGCACCTGCTGGCCGCGGCGCAGGAGGCGGGGATCGACTTCACGATGGAGGACATCGACCGGCTTTCTCGCAAGGTACCGGTGCTGTGCAAGGTCGCGCCGGCCAAGGCCGACGTGCACATGGAAGACGTTCACCGCGCCGGCGGAATCATGTCTATCCTCGGCCAGCTCGAGCGCGCGGGCCTGCTCAAGACCGCGCTGCCGACCGTGCACAGCCCGACGCTGGCGGATGCCCTCGACGACTGGGACGTCAGCCGCACGCGCAACAACAAGGTCCACGAGTTCTACGCCGCCGCGCCGGGCGGGGTGCCGACGCAAACCGCGTTTAGCCAGGCGCGGCGGTGGGACTCGCTCGACCTCGACCGCGAGAGCGGCGTGATCCGCTCGGCCGAGCATGCGTTCAGCAAGGACGGCGGGCTGGCCGTGCTCAAGGGCAACATCGCGCTCGACGGGTGCATCGTGAAGACCGCCGGGGTCGATGAGGCGATCCTCAAGTTCAAGGGCCCGGCCAAGGTGTTCGAAAGCCAGGACGCGGCAGTTGCCGGAATCCTGAGCGGGCAAGTCGTGGCGGGCGACGTGGTGGTGATCCGCTACGAAGGGCCGCGTGGCGGGCCGGGGATGCAGGAAATGCTCTACCCGACCAGCTACATCAAATCGAAGGGCCTGGGAGCGGCCTGCGCGCTGGTGACCGACGGGCGCTTTTCAGGCGGCACCTCGGGCCTCTCCATCGGCCACGTGTCGCCCGAAGCGGCCGAGGGCGGCGCGATTGCACTGGTCGAGGAAGACGACGTCATTGAGATCGATATTCCGAACCGCACGATCAATCTTGCCGTGCCCGACGAAGAACTGGCGCGTCGGCGCGAGGCGAAGGGCGACGTTTGGCAACCCGCCAAACCGCGTCCGCGCAAGGTCTCGGCGGCATTGCAGGCCTATGCCGCGATGACCACCAGCGCCGCGAAGGGGGCGGTGCGCGACGTCAGCCAGATCCAGGGCCGCCGTTGATGTGGGCAGCCGCCGGGCTGGCTCTGCTTCTCGCGGCGTGCTCACCGGCGGCCTCCGGCACGGCTGCGGTCGATACGGACAACCTGATCGACTGCGCGATCGGCGGAGCGGCGAGCTTCGCACACGATTGCAGTGTCGAGCGGACGCAGCAGGTCGGCGCCGAACTGCTGATCGTTCACCACCCCGATGGCGGCTTCCGTCGCTTCAAGCTGCTCGATGGCGGCAAGAGCCTGGCCGCCGCCGACGGCGCCGAAGCGGTCACGATTGCCCGAAGCGCGGACAGGCTCGATGTCAGCGTCGATGACGACCGCTACCGGTTCTCCGCCGCGATGCTGAGCGATGCCGGCCACCGCTGAGCAAATCCTGACCGTCGCGCAAATGCGCGCCGCCGAAGAAGCGCTGATCGCGCACGGCGAGAGCGTCGACAGCCTGATGCAGGTTGCCGGCAACTGCGCGGCCGAATGGGTCTGGCGCGTCGCTGCGGGCCGCCCGGTGACGGTGCTGTGCGGCCCGGGCAACAACGGCGGCGACGGTTATGTCATCGCGGAGACGCTGCGCCGCCGAGGACTCCCGACGACCGTGGTTGCCCCGCTCAAACCGAAGACGGGCGCGGCGCAGCGCGCGCGGGCTGGCTATGCCGGCGGGTTCGCCAGCACCGGCAAAGGCGGCGTATTCGTCGATTGCCTGTTCGGCAGCGGCCTGACGCGGGAGCTCGGCGGAGACCTCGCCGCGCAGCTTAGTGAGCTGGCGCGTCATCATCATTACCGGATCGCCGTCGACCTTCCGAGCGGGGTCGAAAGCGACAGCGCTGCGCCGCTCAACGAAGGCTTGCCGCATTACGACCTGACCATCGCGCTCGGCGCGTGGAAGTTCGCCCATTGGCTGATGCCGGCGATGGCGACGATGGGCGAACGGCGACTGGTGCCGATTGGAGTTGCGCCGGTCGAACGCGCGGCCCGGCTTCTCGCGCGGCCTCATTTCACCGCTCCGGCCGCCGATGCGCACAAGTACACGCGCGGGCTGGTGCTGGTGGTCGGCGGCGGTATGGCCGGTGCGTCGATGCTGGCCTGCGAAAGCGCGCTGCGGGCGGGAGCGGGGTCAGTCCGGCTCACCTCGACCCATCCGCATCCGTCGGTTTCGCCGGATGTCGTGCTAAAGGACCGGCCGCTCGAAGAGCTCGCGCAGGACGAGCGGACCAATGCAGTGCTCGTGGGCCCGGGGCTTGGTCTGGACGACGTGGCCAGGTCCAGGCTCGCAACCGCGCTGTCTGCCGATTTGCCGACCGTGGCGGATGCCGACGCGTTAACGCTGATGACACAGGCCTTGATAGTGGGCCGTTCCTCGCCACTCGTTCTGTCACCCCACGCGGGTGAGTTGACGTGCCTGCTGAAGAACTTCGCCATCAAGGCGGACGGCAAGATCGCGCAGGCTGTCGCCTTGGCTCGCGCGACCCATGCGGTCGTCGTCGCAAAGGGCCCCGACACCGTCATTGCGGCGCCCAATGGCCGCGTGGCGCTCGCGCCATCCCCGACGAGCTGGCTGGCCGTTGCCGGCACGGGCGACGTGCTGTCTGGTGCGGTCGCGAGCCGCCTTGCAGCGATCCACGATCCGTTCGTTGCCGCATCCGAAGCGGTCTGGCTGCATGGCGAAGCCGCGCGGCAGGCGGGACCGGCGTTCGTTGCATCCGATCTGGCCAAGGCGATCTCGGGCGCTTACGCCGCCGCGCTGTGAGCGAACCTGAAACGATCGTCCGCGTCGCCGCCAAGGGGGACGGTGTCACCGAGTCCGGGCGGCATGTCGCGCTGGCGGCTCCGGGCGATGTCGTCGGCGCCGATGGCGCAGTGGTGCCGGGACCGCACCACGCCACGCCACCGTGCCGCCACTTCGGCACCTGCGGCGGATGCCAGTTGCAACACCTTGACGAAGGCGCGCTGGCGGACTTCGTCCGCGATCGCGTGGTCAACGCGGCGGAATCGCAGGGGCTCGCGCCTGAGGTCGTCGCCCCTGTCCACCTCTCGCCCCCGCGCAGCCGGCGGCGGGCGACGCTGCACGCGATCAACGGCGGCGGGCGGCCGCTGATCGGCTTTCGCGAGGGCCAGTCGCACCGAGTGGTCGACATGCGCGAATGCCACGTGCTGGCGCCCGAACTGTTCGCGCTAGTCGAACCCTTGCGAAGAATGCTCGGCGCACGGCGCGGCAAGTATGCGCTGGCGATCGAGCTGGCGCTGGTGGACCAGGGCGTCGATTGCGCGATAACGGGCATGGAGCTCGACAGGCTCGAACAGACCGAAGCCTTGCTTGGGTTTTGCCGCGAACAGCACCTTGCCCGACTGATGCTCGACCAAGGCTATGGGCCCGAGGCGTTGTGGGAGCCGGAGCCGGTTACGATCACCCTTTCGGGCGTACCGGTTGCGTTTCCGAGCGGAGCTTTCCTCCAGGCGACGCGCGACGGCGAGCACGCGTTGGTAAGTGCCGCCCGCGAGGGGTTGGCGGGCGCGTCGCGCGTGGTGGACCTGTTCTCGGGCCTCGGGACATTCGCTTTTGCCCTCGATGGCAGCGTCGTTGCCGCCGAAGCCGCGCGCGAAGCTCACCTGGCTTGCCGCCTGGCTGCCGCGCGTGCGGCGCGGGCGGTCGAGGCCGTCCACCGCGACTTGTTTCGCAACCCGATGCGGGCCGAAGAGCTGCGCGGTTTCGACGGCGTCGTGCTCGATCCGCCACGCGCCGGCGCGCGCGAGCAGGTCGCGCAGATCGCGCAAAGCGGCGTCGCGAGGGTAGTCTATGTCAGCTGCAACCCCTCGAGCTGGGCGCGCGACGCGGCGATGTTGAAGGACGCCGGCTACCGCCTCGCGAAACTGTGCCCGGTCGGCCAGTTCCGCTGGTCGCCCCACGTCGAATTGGCGAGCCTATTCGTCCGCTAGGGCAGCGAGGATTTGCGCGAGCAGCCAATCGCTCGAGGCGCCGTCCGAATAGGCATGATCGGCGCTAGCACAACGATAGAGCCGCGGGTCGCGCGGGTCCCACCCGGCCAAGAATGCCTGTCCGGCCCGGTCGCGTTTGGCCACCAGGATGCGCACCGACCCGGTAAAGCGCGACAGGCCGTCTGCCATGGTTTTAGCCAGCCCGCTGGGGGCGACCGGGGCTGACGCGGCTTGGCGCAAGCTGCGCACCAGGTCGCCCAGGTCCACCTTTCCGCCCAGGAGACGTAACAGCTCGCGCGGGTTCTTGAGCTTGGCGGCATAGCGCGCGCGGATTGCCGCGGGCGGAGGCGGCGCCGCGGCCTGCTTCTCTTCATAAGTCCACGGGTTCGACAGGACCAGACCGTCGAAGCCGGCCCCTCCTGAAAGCATCAGCGCGCTGGCAGCGTCGCAATTGCCGAAGCCGATTACGCGCCGGACGGCCGGGCATTGCGTGCGAAACGCGGCGAGCGCGGCAGCGATGTCCTCGGCCGAATGGCGAAAGCCCATGTTGACGCCTTCGCTGTCGCCGACGCCGCGCCGATCGAAGCGCAGCACCGGATGGCCTGCCTGGGCCACTCTTGCGGCGAGATTTGCCTGGCTTGAGAATGCTCCGGCGCGGGTCTCATTGCCGCCGGTGACGATGAGCATTCCGGTCGCGCCGGGGGCTTCGTCGATCGTTGCGACGAGGAGCGAGCCGGCGCAATCGAACGCAAAGTTTCGGCGAGTCACGCGAGCAACTCCATCGCGATGACTGCGGCGAGCGCATCGGCCTGCTTCGGATCGTGATCGGGTTCTGCCCGCAGCCAGAGGCCCGCTCCGCCGAGGTCGCCTTGCACGATCTCCCGCTGCTTGCCCGTTGGCTGCAACTCGTCATCGGCAAGCTGCGCGATCATTGCGGGGCCGAGGCGATAGCCGGCGAGTTCAAGGCCGCGCTCGCGTCCCTCGGCGACCAAAGTTTCTCGATCCTCGTCGCGCCCGGCCTCGCGCGAGGCGAGAATGCGTGCCCGCAACAGCGAGCGAAGCAGTGAGCTGCCGGCTTGCGGCGCATATCGCCAACCTGGCAGGTCGGGCGCTATTGACGCTGCGGATCGCAGAGTCAGGACGTGCGTCGCAGCGAAGCAAGACGCTGCCTCGGCGGCCTCGGAGCGCCAAGTCTCGAGTCTCTGGTCGGCTAACGGCGCAAGGCTCTCATTGCAGCCGGGTAAGTCGGGCAGGAAGCTGTCGATGCCCGAGCCATCGAGGCTTCGCATGACCTCGACCGTGAAGTGACGCAGCTTGTTGGCTTCGTCGAACCACGCGGGCAGGACTAGGACGCGGAACCGGCGGTTGCGGTCGAAGGCGATGGCGTATTCCTCGCCGGCAGGGCCGGGCCAGGCGGCGATCATCGCCCGCCCGTCAGCTGCCGCGCTTGGCCTGCACGAACGCCAGCAGCGCGCCGTAGGTTCCGAGCATTTCGTCGTCGACCTCGTCGTCTTCGATGACGATCCCGAGCCGGTCCTCGACTTCGGTCAGCAGGCCGGCAACCGCCATTGAATCAAGTTCGGGCAGATGGCCGAACAGGCCGGTTTCGGTCGTGAACTCCGCCACGCGCTGCGCCGAGAGGCCAAGGACATCGCGCAGCACGCCCCGCAGCACGGTGTCGTTGTCGTTGGCTGCAGCGTGGCTGCTCATGCTCGTGTCCCCATCGAAAAGCGCGCGAGCGTTAGCCATGCGCGCCTTCCGAAACAAGCGTGCGCAAGCGCGACTTGGCCATAGCCGGCCAATTGCACGGATCGGCCGGGCGCCGGCATTGCAGGCGATAGCGCAGGCGGGCGTCCTCCATCCAATCTCGCTTGTAGCCGTCGTCGCCGGTGCCGAAGTCGATGAGGGTGACGCCATCACGGTCGATCACGTACTCCATCAACGCCGCGGTGAGTGTGGTTCCGGGCGAAAGCGGCTTAGCGTTTTCGCGGTGGGCGAGCTTGTGGATGTAGGCGGTGCCGTCTTCCACGGTCCAGAACTGGGCCGCGACAGCTTGGCCTTCGTGGCGAGCTATCGCCAGCCGGATTCGGCCGGCAGCGCCTTCGGTTTTGGCGAAAGCGCGCAGCAACGCGGGATCGCCTTCTTCGGGCTTCCAGCTCTCGGCATAGATCGCTTCGTAAGCCGTCCAGCTATCTTCGTCGAAAGAGGTGACGACCGTGACGTCGACCTTCTTGGCCTTGCGCTTGAGCGTCGTCCGCAGCTGGCCTGGGCGACCGTCCAGGTAAGCGGCATAGGTGCGGCCATTGACAGACAGGATACGATTCCTGTCGCACAGCTCACGCACGACATGCCAGCCTGCGCGCTGGAAGGCGCGTTCGAGCTGGCGCGCTGTCCCGTCCTCATCGGGCACGCGATCGAGTACGATGTGCGACGTCTGCTCGGCGAGGCCGCCGGCAAGGGCGATGGTCAGGCTGTCGAGCGAACCGTAGGGCGTTGCCAGCGGGCGCCAAGTGAAACCGTACCAGTTGAGGAGTGATTCCAGCCGGCGCCCGTTGCGGCGCAGCGGCAATACGACAGCGCCGGAGGCATCCTGCGCCACGGCATAGACCGGCTGCGGCTGCGTCGCTTCGAGGCGCTCGAACCACTCGCGCCGGGCGAACGGACCGGCGGCCGCAAGCGGCTGTGCTTGCACATCCTTAACACTGGCGTGATAGCTGATTGCCGTCACTTAATGCGTTCCCCTCGGAGCCTTGATGCCCGTTCCGCTCGATCCCGTCCCGCGTCCGCTCGATCATCTCGCCGAACGCGGCGGGGATGACGATCCGGCGCTCGTGCTGCGCGGGGAAGCGCTTAGCTACAAGGCCTTAAGAACCCGTGTCGGCCAGCTCGCGTCATGGCTCGCGAACATGGTGACGGAGCCGGGCGCGCGCGTGGCTAGCTGGGCGGCGAAAGGGGAGCTGACGTGTCTCTTGCCCTTGGCGGCGGCGCGGGCAGGGCTGGTCTACGTGCCGATCAACCCATTGCTCAAGCGGGCACAAGTCGCGCACATCCTCGCCGATAGTGGGGCGAAGCTGCTGGTGGGGACGCAGGCCCGGCTGGAAAGTTTGGCGCCGGACGACGTTCCGGCCGTCTGCGCGGTGCTCGATGAGACCACTGCCATCGAGGAAGCAAGAAACTGCGATCCCTTGCCGCCGTCGAATGCCGATCCCGCGGCGCTCGTGGCGATCCTCTACACCAGCGGATCGACCGGTCGGCCCAAGGGCGTGATGCTGAGCCACGGGAACTTGTGGCTCGGTGCGGTTAGCGTGGCGCATTATCTCGGGCTCGAGCGCGACGACGTCGTGTTGGCTGTGCTGCCCCTTTCGTTCGACTATGGGCAGAACCAGCTGCTTTCGGCCTGGTATGCCGGGGCGAACGTCGTTTCGCTCGACTATCTCACGGCGCGGGACGTCACGAAGGCTTGCGCCCGTCACCGCGTCACGACGCTGGCCGCGGTGCCGCCGTTGTGGGTCGAGCTGGTCGAACAGACATGGCCGCCCGAGGCGGTGACGCCAATGCGGCGGCTGACAAACAGCGGCGGAGCGCTGACGGTAGACCTGGTGGGCCAGTTGCGCGGGATTTTCCCGTCGGCCCGGCTCTTCCCGATGTATGGTCTCACCGAGGCGTTCCGCTCGACCTACCTCGATCCTTCGCTGGTCGGCACGCATCCGACCTCGATGGGCAAGGCGATCCCGTTCGCCGAGATCCTCGTCATCGGTGACAATGGCCGCGTGACGTCAGCGGGAGAAGAGGGCGAACTGGTGCATTGCGGGCCGCTGGTGGCGCAAGGCTACTGGCAGGATGTCGCGCGCACCGCCGAGCGGTTCAAGTCTGCGCCCAAGGAATCGCAATACGGCGGCACGGCGGTGTGGTCGGGCGATCGCGTGCTGCGCGACGGCGACGGGTTGCTCTATTTCGTCGGGCGCCGTGACGCCATGATCAAAAGTGCCGGCAACCGCATCAGCCCGCAGGAGATCGAGGAAGCCGCGCTTGCGACAGGCCTCGTCGCCGAGGCCGCCGCTGTCGGCATCAAGGACGACCGGTTGGGACAAGCGGTTCTGCTGGTAGTGCGCGGCGGCGGTGACGACGAAGGCCTCAAGGTCGCGCTGAAGCGGGATCTGCCCAATTTCATGCAGCCGCACGAAGTCCGCTGGGTCGAGCGCATGCCGCTCAACCCAAACGGCAAGATCGATCGCGCGGCGTTGCAGGCGGAGATGGTTGGATGAAGCCGCTCGGTCCAATTCCCGCTGGTTTTGACGTCATCGACGGCGAACTGGGCGTAGCCGGTTACACCGCGAGCGCGCTTGTCGAGAAGGCGGGCGGGACACCGCTGTTCGTCTACTCCGCCGACTTGATCCGGCGACGAATGGCCGACTTGCGCGCCGCGATGCCCGCGCACTTGAAGATATATTATGCCATGAAAGCAAATCCATACGGTCCTATTCTCGAATTTATGAGAACATTGGTCGATGGGTTCGACATCGCCTCGCAGGGAGAACTGCGGATGGCTTTGGCGGCGGGCCTGCCGGCCGAACGCATCAGCTTCGCGGGACCCGGCAAACGAGACGAGGAACTGGTCGCGGCTATCGAAGCCGGCGTGACACTCAACCTCGAGTCCGAAGGTGAGGCGCATCGCACTCTGGCGATCGCCGAACGGCTAGGCAGGGCACCGCGTCTCGCCGTCCGGGTCAATCCGGAATTCGAGCTTCGCGGCTCGGGGATGAAGATGGGCGGTGGCGCCAAGCCGTTCGGGATCGACGCCGAACGCGTTCCTGCGCTAGCGCGCGAGGTCATCGCTGCTGGTGCGGAATGGCGCGGGTTGCACATCTTCACCGGCAGCCAGGCGCTCGATGCCGGCGCGATCATCGAAACTCAGGCCAACGTGCTTGAGCTCGCCGCCGAGCTTAGCGACCAAATCGGCGCACCGCTGCCGCACCTCAACATGGGCGGTGGCTTCGGCATTCCCTATTTTCACGGCGACCCGCGGCTCGACATCGGCGCCGTCGGCGCGGCGCTTAGAGAGCGTTTCGCGGCGCTGCCTGACGCGCTGACGTCAACCAAATTCGCCATCGAACTCGGCCGCTATCTCGTTGGCGAGGCCGGGGTGTACCTGGCCCGCATTATCGAACGGAAGCTGAGCCACGGGATCGTCTACCTCGTCACCGATGGCGGGCTGCATCACCAGCTTGCCGCTTCGGGCAACTTCGGCACCGTCGTGCGACGCAACTACCCGGCAGCGATCGTCGGCAAATTCTCCGCCGAGCCGGTCGAGGAAGCCAATATCGTCGGCTGCCTGTGCACCCCGCTCGACCGGCTCGCCGACCAGGCCCTGCTGCCGCATGCCGACGTAGGCGATCTCGTCGCGATCTTCTGCGCCGGAGCCTATGGCGCCTCTGCCAGCCCGTCCGCCTTCCTCGGGCAGGGACCGGCTCGCGAAATGCTTGTTTAGCCTTCCGAACCGGATTGTCCCGTAACGGGACAGAAGCCCAGAAACCCCGGAAATGCTGCGGTTTTGGCCGCCAAGGCTAACGCAATGTTCACCCTTTTTCGAGAGAACGCACCCCGGATCGTGGGCTGTGGACCAGTTGCGTCATCGCGCACCCGATCGCTGCCCGCCAATTTCGAGGTTTTGGCATGCTGAATTCGAAGGTCGCCCGCATTTTCGCCGCCAGCGCGCTTGCGAGCCTCACCCTGACCGCCTGCGCAAGCGCGCCCGACGGCCATCTGCCGCCCGCCAGCTTCGTCTCGATGCAGGAAGGGCCGGGCGAGGATTACGTGATCGGCCCGCTCGACGAACTTACGATCACCGTCTGGCGCAACGACGAGCTCGGCGCGAAGACCCAGGTGCGCCCCGACGGGCGCATCACCACGCCGTTGGTTCCCGACATGCCGGCGGTCGGCAAGACTCCGACGATGCTCGCCGAGGACATTCGCCTGCAGCTCTCGCAATACATCGCCGAGCCGCTGGTCACGGTGATGGTCGACAAATTCTCAGGCACCTTCAGCCAGCAGATCCGCGTCGTCGGCGCGACCGAGAAGCCGGCCTCGCTGCCCTACCGCGCGAACATGACCGTGCTCGACGCGATGATCGCGGTCGGCGGCCTTGGCGAATTCGCCAGCGGCAACCGCGCCAAGCTAGTCCGCTTCGACAAGCAGCTGGGCAAGCAGAAGGAATACGCCATCCGGCTGAACGACCTGCTCAAGAAGGGCGACACCAGCGCCAACGTGATGCTGCAGCCCGGTGACGTGATCATCATCCCGGAAAGCATGTTCTAAATGACCGAGACGCTCGCAGAAGTGCGCGCGGCGCTGTGGACCGTGTGGAACCGGCGCTGGTTTGCGCTCGGCGTCGCATGGGGCATGTGCGCGCTCGGCTGGCTGGTCGTCGCGCTGATTCCCAATACCTATCAGTCCCAAGCGCGCATCTTCGTGCAGCTCGACGACATGCTCGCCGACCAGATCGGCATCACCGCCGCGTCGCGCGACAAGGACATCGAGCGTGTGCGCCAGACGCTGACCAGCTCGAGCAACCTCGAGAAGATCATCCGCTCGACCAAGCTCGCCGAGAAGGTCAGCAATCCGAGCCAGATGGAATCGGCCGTGGCCGGCTTGGCCAAGACCATCACCATCGTTGCCGAAGGCGACCCCGGCAGCCACGTCTTCAAGATAACTGCCAGCAGTGGCCGCCGCGACCTCTCGGACGCGCAGAACGCGCAGCTGGCGCAAGATGTCGCCCAACAGATGATCGACATCTTCAAGGAGCAGAACCTCGGCGGATCGCGCGGCCAGCTGCGTGACACGATCGCCTTTATGGACCAGCAGCTCGCCGAGCGCAGCAAGCAGCTCGAGGATGCCGAGCAGCGCCGACTGGCGTTCGAATCGAAATATCCCGAACTGGCCGGCGGCACGGACGCGATCATCTCGCAGCTCAACGGCTATCGCGCGGAGCTGCGCAATGTCGAGGCCGACCGCGCGGCGGCGCAAAGCGCCCTGGCGGCGACCGACGGCCAGATGGCCAGTACCGCCAAGACTCTGATGACGCCCGAAGGCGGCGGACCACGCGCCGCGCTGGCGCAGGCTCGCGCCAATCTCTCGGCGATGCAAGCGCGGGGCCTGACGGAAAGTCACCCAGATGTGATCGCGATCGAGAAGCAGATCGCGTCGCTGAGCAAGCAGGCGCAGGGTCCAGGGGGCGATTACGGCACCCCCAATCCGGCTTACACCTCGCTGCAGTCAATCCGCGTCGAACGCCAGGCGAATCTCGAGGCGCTCAATTCGCGCGAGGCGGCGCTGCGCCAGCAGATCACGCAGGTCGAGGCCAACGAGGCGCAGGCACCGGCAGTCGCCGGCGAAGCGAAGCAGATTAGCCGCGACTACGACGTTCTCAAGGGCCAGTACGACAAGCTCCTGGCCGATCGCGAAGAACTGCGCTTGCGGGGCCAAGTCGAGACCGAGCACAGCTCGGTCAAGTTCGACGTCGTCGATCCGCCGAGCACGCCGCGCAAGCCTTCGGCGCCGAACCGGCCGCTGCTGCTGTTCGGAGCGCTATTCGTCGGCATCGCTGCCGGCTGCGGGGCCGCCTACGCGGCGAGCAAGGTTCGCGCCACGTTTGCCACGGCTGCCAAGCTCGAGACGACGTTCGGTCTGCCGGTCATCGGCACGATCTCATTCGCCATGACGGACGCAGCGCGCGCGCTGGCGAAGAGGCAGCGCAAGTTCTTCCTGGCTGGCGCCGGAGGGCTGGGCGGGCTGTTCGTGGTCCTGCTGGCGGCGGAGTTCGTCCAGCGCGGGATGATCGCATGACCGAGCAAAGCAAGATCCCGCTGCCCGGCACCAAGGGCAAGTCGCTGTTCGAGCGGGCCGAAGACATGTTCGGCCTCGACGGCTTTGCGGCCCCGCCTGTGCCCGGGCAATTCGTGCAACCCGCGGCCAAGCGTCCGACGGAAAAGTCGCCGCCGCCGGCTGTGGAAATCGCGCTCGCCAAGGCGCCGGCCGCACCGGAGCCTGCCAAGGTCTCGCAGGCGACGGCCCAGCCCGCGCCGCAAATCCTCGAAGCCGCCTCGACCACAGATGCGCCGGAACCGGCGGAGATCCTCTTCTCTGGCCCGCGCCACAGGATCGACCGCGCGTGCCTCGCCGAGCAGGGCCTGATCCAGCCCGACGGCAAGGTCACCGCGCTGCTCGAGGAATTCCGCATCGTTAAGCGGCAGCTGCTGCTCTCGGCACGCGCCGCGCGCCGTAGCGGAGGCGGCGCGACGGCGCAGCGTGTGCTGGTGTGTTCGCCGCTGCCGGGCGAGGGAAAAACCTTTTGCGCGACCAATCTCGCGCTCGCGATAGCCGCAGAGAAGGACAGCGAAGTCCTGCTCGTCGACGCGGATTTCGCCAAGCCCTCGATTCTCTCGACACTCGGCCTGCCGGGCGGCCGGGGCCTGATGGACGCGCTGGCTGATCCGACGATCCGTGTCGAGGAATGCGTGATTGCTACCGATGTCCCGGGGCTTTACGTGCTTCCGGCCGGCAACCAGTCCAATTCGGACAGCGAATTTCTTTCCAGCGACCGCACGTCCGAAGTGCTCGATCGCCTAACGCAAGGCGCGCCCAACCGGATCGTGATCTTCGATTCGCCGCCGGCCCTGGCCGCGTCACCGGCGGCCGAGCTCGCCAAGCATGTCGGCCAGGCGCTCGTCGTCGTGCGCGCAGACATCACCGGGCAGTCTTCGCTCGAGGACGCGCTTTCGCTGTTGTCGACGTGCCCCGACATAAAGCTGCTGTTCAACGCGGCGCATTTCAGCCCGAGCGGCCGCCGCTTCGGCACCTATTACGGATACGAGGAGTGACGCCGATGCGCCGCCGATCCCGTATCATCCCCCTGGGCCTAGTTGCCCTTGTGTTGCCCGTCGCGGCCTGGGCGGACGATGCTCCCGCCGCGCCCAAAGGGCTGCATCCCGGGCCTCACACCGAGGTCATACCGTACATCGAGGCGGACCAGGTACTGTCGGCTGAAATTGCGCCGGGGAGCGATGTCGTCACTTACACGACCCTCGCCGCCGGTGTCGATGCGACGGTCGTCGGCAAGAATTCGGCCATCTCGGCCTCGGTTCGCTACGAACGCTACATCAGCGAAAGCAGTGGCACTTCGGACAGCGATGCCATCAGCGGCGTCGTCCGCGCTTCTGTCGCGCTCGTGCCTCACGCGGTTACGATCGAAGCGGGGGCGCTCGCTTCGAGTGCCCGCGTCGACAGCAGCGGCGCCGCATTCAGCGGCACCCTGGCGCATGACAGCGCCACCTCCAGCAAGATCTATTCGGGCTACATCGGCCCGTCGGTCGAGACCCAGCTGGGCGACCTGCAAGTCGAGGCGCACTACCGCTTCGGCTACACCAAGGTGCAGGAGCCAGACGCGGTCGTTGTCGGCACCACCGGCCTCGTCCCGTTCGACCTCGCCGACGAGAGCACAACGCATAACGCCCAGGCGCGGATCGGCTTCCGGCCCTACACGATTCTGCCGGTCGGCGTCGGCGTGGGCGGGATTTGGAACGAACAAGACGTTTCCAACCTCGACCAGCGCGTCCGCGATCGCAACGTGCACGGAGACGTCACCGTGCCGGTGAGCCCGTCGCTCGCCTTCGCCGGCGGCGTTGGCTACGAAGACGTCGAGGTGTCGAGCCGCGATGCCGTGCGCGATGCCGCGGGCAACCCGGTGATCGGCAAGGACGGCCGCTACGTCACCGACAAGAGCGCGCCGCGCACGATCGCCTACCAGACCGACGGTCTCATCTGGGATGTCGGGGTCATGTGGCGCCCGAGCAAGCGCACCTCGCTCGAAGCCTATGTCGGCCGGCGCTACGATTCGACGACGTACTACGGTACGTTCGCCTACGCCCCCAACTCGCGTGAAAGCATCAATGTTTCGGTCTACGACGGGATCAGCAGCTTCGGCGCCGTGATCACCGATCGGCTTGCCGGCATGCCCGCGCAATTCACCGCGGTGCGCAACGCGCTTTCGGGCGACATTGGCGGCTGTGTCGCCAGCCTTGAGGGCGGCAGCTGCCCCGGATCGATCGGCTCGCTCGAATCGGCAGCGTTCCGCAGCCAGGGCATCTCGGCGTCGTACGCGATCGATCTGGGCCGCACGACGGCGGGCCTCGGCGTCGGCTACGATCGCCGCAAGTTCATCGCCGCGCCCGGCACGGTGCTCGCCTCGGCCGACGGCGTGGTCGACGATACCTGGTGGGGGGCGGTCTACGTCAGCACCAAGCTCGACGCGCGCTCGAGCATCCATTTCAACGCCACCGAGACACTGTTCGACAGCGGTTTCGACGGCAGCGGCGACCGCGCCATCGGTTACAGCGCGTCGCTCGCCTACTATCGCGAAATTATCGCCGGTCTGTCCGGCACGGCGGCCGCCGGAATCGACGGCGTCACGCAGCAAAGCCTTCCCGATATCGTGTCAGCCTCGGCCCTGCTGGGCCTCAGGTACTCCTTCTGACGCCCGACGGAGATTCAACATGTTCGACAATTTCTATGGACTGACGGGCAAGCCCTTCCAACTCACGCCGGACCCGGCATTCTATTTCCGCAGCACGACGCACCGCAAGGCGCTGTCCTACCTCGGCTATGGCCTGGCGCAGGGTGAGGGCTTCATCGTCATCACCGGCGAAGTCGGCGCGGGCAAATCGACCCTCGTCGCGCACCTGATGAGCACGATCGACCCCCAGCGCCTTGCCGTTGGCCAGATCGTCACCAGCAAGCTCGACGAAGACGAGATCGTCCACGTTGTAGCGCAGAGCTTCGGGATCGACATCGACGGCCACGACAAGGCTACCGCGCTCGGCGCCATCGAGAGCTTCCTGCACGAACAAGCGCGCTCAGGCCGGCGTTGCCTGCTGGTGGTGGACGAATCGCAGAATCTTTCCGTGCCGGCGCTCGAAGAATTGCGGATGCTGTCGAACTTCCAGCTCGGCAACCACCCGCTGCTGCAGACCTTGCTGCTCGGCCAGCCTGAGTTTCGTGCGACGCTGCAGACCAGCCCCGACCTCGAGCAGCTGCGCCAGCGCGTCATTGCCGCGCACCATCTCGAGCCGATGGAGAAGGGCGAGATCGAGCCCTACATCATCCACCGCCTGGAAAAGGTCGGCTGGGACGGCAACCCGGCGTTCGACCAGCGCGTGTTCACCGAGCTTTACGAGGCCAGCGGCGGCATTCCGCGGCGGGTCAACCAGATCGCCAATCGCCTTCTGCTCCTGGGCGCGGTCGAGGAACGCACGCGGATCGATTCCGCCATGCTCAAGGCCGTGCTCGACGAGATGGCCGGCGAAAAGGCGTTCCCCGAGGCCGCGCCGAAGGCGATGCCCAAGCCCGAGCCAAGGTTCGAGCCGGTCGCGCCGCTGCGCCACGAACCGCGTCTGGATCGCGAAACCGTCGAGGCCATGCTGGCCGAGCGCGATGGATCGATCGCCGAACTGCAACAGGCAATCGTCGAGCTGGCCAATCGCCAGGAAGACGCTGTCCGCCTGGCGCTGATGCCCGAGATCGCCACTCTGCAGGAAAAGATCTCCCGCCTCGAAGCCAAGACCTTCGAGCAGGAGCGCACGATCCGCCACACGCTGACGATGCTGATCGAATGGATCGAGGGTGAGATGGGCGAAAGCAAGGCCGCCTGAGGAGGCAATCCGCTTGAACGCCGTCACGCTCCCCATCCGAGCCGATCAGGACGGCGCGATCGTCAACGGCCTGTCGGTCGACGTCGAGGACTGGTTCCAGGTCGGCGCGTTCGAGAGCGTGATCGAGCGCGACGACTGGAACTCGCTCAGCGATCGCGTGGAGCGCAATGCGCGCGAAATCCTCGACCTGTTCGACGAGGCCCAAGTGAAGGCGACCTTCTTCGCGCTCGGCTGGGTGGCCAAGCGCCACGGCGGCCTTATGCGCGAGATCGTCGGCCGCGGGCACGAGCTGGCAAGCCACGGCTGGGACCACGGACGCGTGTTCCGGATGGATCGCAAGGCCTTTGCTGAAGACATTTCCCGCGCGCGCAAGGTGCTCGAGGACGCGGCCGGGGTGCAAATCCTGGGCTACCGTGCACCGAGCTTCTCGATCGACCAGCGCACGCCGTGGGCGTTCATGGAGCTTGCCGAGCAGGGCTACACCTATTCCTCAAGCGTCGCGCCGGTCAGCCACGATCACTACGGTTGGGCCGACGCGCCGCGGTTTGCTTCCCGCCCGGTACCCGGGCTCCCGCTGGTCGAACTTCCGATAACGACAGCCATGTTTGCCGGAAAGCGCCTGGCCGCCGGCGGTGGCGGGTTCTTCCGGGTCATTCCTTACGCCTTCACGCGCTGGGCCATCCGCCAGGTCAACGCGGGCGAGGGCCGCCCGGCGATTTTCTACTTCCACCCGTGGGAAATCGATCCCGGCCAGCCCCGCGTCGCCGGCGCGCCGCTCAAGTCGCGGCTGAGGCATTACACCAATCTCCACAAGATGGCCGGCAAGCTGCGCCAACTCGTCAACGAGTTTGCTTGGGGGCGGATGGACTTGCTGGCCCATCGCGAAATGACCAGGCTCGACAGCGAGGCGGCGGCATGAACGCGCCGTTTGCCCTGGCGCGCGAAAACGTCCGAGCAGTGGACTTGCGCCAGCCCGACGAGGCAGCACGGATCGAAGGTTTCGTCGCCGACATGGCCGGCAGCCTGTTCCACCGTCCGGCCTGGCTGCTGGCAGCCGAGCGCGGCACGGCGCAGCGGGCCCGGGGCTTGTTGACGGAAAAGGGTGGGATTATTACTGGCTGGCTGCCGCTGAGCGAGGTCCATTCGCCGATCTTCGGACGAATGCTTGCCTCGAGCGGCTTTGCTGTCGGTGGCGGAGTGCTCGCGGAGAGCGAAGTCACGGCACGGGTTCTGTGCCGTGCCGCCGAGGAGCTTGCAGCGCGGCTTTCGTGTCCCACGATCGAATTGCGCGGCGGACAAGTGCCCGAGGATTGGACCGTTAGGACCAAGAGTCATTGCGGCTTTGCCGCCGACCTTGCTGCGGATGACGGAGCGCAGTTGCTGGCCATCGCGAGGCGGCAGCGCGCGGAGGTCCGCAAGGGGCTGGAGCAAGACCTCGAAATACGCGTAGGTACCTGTGCGGAGGATCTGGCAGCGCATTATGCGATGTATGCCGAAAGCGTGCGCAACCACGGCACGCCGGTCTTTCCGCGAAACCTGTTCAGGGAAATGCTCGCCGGGCTCGATGGCGATATCCTAACCGTCCTTTGCCAGGGCAAGCCGGTATCGAGCGTGTTGACGTTCTATCATGCCGGCGCGGCCATGCCGTACTGGGGCGGCGGGCAGCAAATCGCGCGCCGGCTGCGTGCCAACGAGCGGCTCTATTACGAGCTCATGCTCCACGCCCGTCGGCGGGGCTGCACGCGGTTCGACTTCGGCCGCTCGAAAACCGGCAGCGGTGCGTGGGCTTTCAAGAAGAACTGGGGGTTCGAGCCAGAGCCGCTGTCGTACGCCAGCTGGACCGCGCCGGGCGCCGAGCGGCGCGATGCCGATCCTACGAGCGCCAAGCACGCCGCGCGGATTGCGCTTTGGCGGCGCTTGCCGCTCGCGCTGACCAACCGCCTCGGACCGCCGATTGCGAGGGGGCTTGGGTGAGCGGGGAAATCCTCTTTCTCGCCCACCGCATCCCGTTCCCGCCCGATCGCGGTGACAAAATCCGCTCGCACCACATCCTCAAGGCGCTGGCGGAGCTGGCCCCCGTGCACGTCGCCACCTTTGCCGAAACGGCAGCCGATCACTCACAGAAACCTGGCCTGGCTGCGCTCGCCGCCAGACATTGTCTTGTTGGCCGTAGCAAGCCGCTGCCACTGGCTGGAGTGCAGGCGATTGTGCGCGGCGAACCGGTCAGCCTCACCGCCTTTCGCCACCGGGCGATTCGTGAATTCGTGACGCGAACGCTGCGCGAGCGGCCGATCGATACGATCTACGTCTTCTCGGGCCAGATGGGACAGTACGTTCCTCAGGGCTGGGATGGGCGATTGGTCATCGACCTGGGCGACGTCGATTCGGCGAAATTCGAGTCATATTCCGGTGAATCAGCGTGGCCCAAAAGCTGGCTTTTCGCCCGTGAGGACCGGCTTCTGAGGGTCGAGGAAGAGCGGCTTGCCCGGATTGCGAGCGCCACGCTGCTCGTGAGCGAGGCTGAGGCAGAGCTGCTGCGATCCCGGTTGAGCGAGCCGGGCAGCGCCAATGTAATGGCTCTCGGCAATGGCATCGATTTCGCCGCGTTCGATCCGGCTGCGACAATATCGCATCCCGAGCTCGCGGCGACGCCGGGACCACACTTCGTCTTTACCGGACAGATGGACTATCCGCCGAACGTCGCCGCCGTGCAGCGCTTTGCGAGCGCGATCCTGCCCGAGGTGCGACGGATCCACTCCGCCGCGCAGTTCCACATCGTCGGCCGCGCGCCGACGGGCGAAGTGCGCGCCCTTGACGGCAATGGCGGTGTCCGCGTGTGGGGCGAAGTTGCCGCTATGCAGCCGTTTCTGGCCGCAGCGGATGTCGTTGTAGCACCGCTGACGATTGCGCGGGGCATCCAGAACAAGGTGCTCGAAGCGATGGGGATGGCCCTCCCGGTGCTCCTCACGCCGGATGCCGCGACCGGGATCGCAGCTACGAATGGGGTTCACTTTGCTGTCGCTGAAAGCGATGCCGATCTTTTGGCAGGGGCTCTCACGCTGCTTGCCGACAAGCGCAGCGCTGCCGAGATGGGTGCGGCCGCACGCCGCTTTGTCATCGAAACGATGAGCTGGCCGGCGATGCTTGCACCACTTCCGCAGCTCGTCGGACGCGAGGCAAGACAGGCAGGACGCCGCGATGCCGCGTGAGATGATCATGTCGCGCCGCGCCGGCTTGCTGGAGCGCATTCCGCCGGTCTGGCGGGCTCCGCTGGTGCGGCTCGGGGCCGCCTGGGCTGCCTTGGCGTTGCTGACCCGGCGCGATTGGGCGGAGATGGCATGGCAATGGTGGAATGACTCTACCTGCAATCACATCCTCCTGATCCCGCTAATCCTCGTCTGGCTGGTGCGATTGCGCTGGTCGGAGGTGGTAAAGCTGAGCCCACAAGCATGGTGGCCGGGACTGGTTTGGTTTGCCGCAGGCCTACTGGCGTGGGCCCTCGGGACCGCTGCAAGCGTCAATCTTCTCGCCCAGCTTGGCGCCGTAGTTCTGCTTCAGGCTTGCGTCGCGATCCTATTCGGGCCGCGTATCGTCGCCGGGCTTATCTTCCCCTTGGCGTACATGCTCTTTCTCGTGCCCTTCGGCGACGAAATCGTGCTGCCTTTGCAGATGATAACCGCCCGCATGGCGGTCGCCCTGACGCACGTGAGCGGAGTGCCGGCCAGCATCAGCGGCGTGTTCATCGACACTCCGGTCGGCCGCTTCGAAGTTGCTGCGGCGTGCTCGGGCGTTAAATTCCTGGTCGCCATGATCGCGCTCGGCACGCTGGTGGCGCATCTTTTCTTCCGCAGCCGTATGCGCCGCGCGGCCTTCATGATCGCCTGCGTCGTCGTTCCGGTGCTGGCCAACGGGGTGCGCGCCTGGGGCACGATCTACATCGCCCAAAGCCGCGGCGTGGCATTTGCCGCCGGGTTCGACCACATCGTCTACGGTTGGTTATTCTTCGCGATCGTCATGACCGTCTTGCTGGTCATCGCCTGGCGGTTCTCAGACCGTCCCGCGGACGAGCCTTGGCTGGACGCCGCCGCGCTGCAATCGTCGGATGTCCTGGACCGATTGGCGCGGCAAAGCATGGCAAGCTGGCCGGCAACCATTGCGATTGTGCTGCTGGCGGCTGCCACGGCGGCGTGGGGCGTCGCCTTGGCGCGACCTGTCGCCGACGCGCTGCTTGCCGCGGCCGGCCTCCACCCCTAGGCGCCTGCCCATGTGCGGGATTGCGGGGATCTTCCATTGCGGCACGATCAAGCCGGTCGATCCCAAGCGTGTCGAGCGGATGAGCAACGCGCTCGCTCACCGGGGCCCTGACGGCTCGGGCGTTTGGACCGCCCCAGGCGTCGGCCTCGGCCACAGGCGGCTTTCGATCATCGACATCGCCGGCTCACCGCAGCCGATGCATTCGGCGGATGGCCGCGCGGTGCTGGTCTACAATGGGGAAATCTACAATTACCGCGAGCTGCGACGCGAACTGGCCGCCCTCGGCGCGCAATTCCGCACCGAGGGCGATAGCGAGGTCATCCTCGCCGCCTGGCAGCAATGGGGTGCCGACTGCCTGAGGCGCTTCAACGGCATGTTCGCCTTCGCGATCTACGACTGTGCCCGGCGCGAAATCTTCCTTGCTCGCGACCGACTCGGGGTGAAGCCGCTGTACATGGCGCACCTGAGCGACGGCAGCCTGGCGTTCGCGTCGGAGTTGAAGGGTCTGCTGGCGCATCCACTATTGCGCCGCGAAGCCGATCCGCTGGCGATCGAGGACTACATGGCCTGGGGCTATGTCACCGAGCAGCGTTCGATCCTGAAAGGGGTCGAGAAGCTGCCGCCAGGTCACTACCGGGTCCTGCGTCACGATGCCCCGCCGGCCGCGCCGGTCTGCTGGTGGACCTTGTCTTTCGCCGACCGGCACAGGAGGAAAGCGGCCGACCTCGAAGCCGAGCTACTGCACCATTTGCGCGAAGCCGTCACGAGCCGGATGGTCGCGGACGTGCCGCTCGGCGCGTTCCTTTCCGGTGGGGTCGATTCGTCGAGCGTCGTCGCCCTGATGGCAGAGGCGAGCCGCGAACCGGTCAAGACCTGCTCGATCGGCTTCGATGTCGCGGCGCTGGATGAGACTTCGTGCGCCGAACAGGTCGCACAACTCTTCGGCACCGACCACCACGTGCGAACGGTGAGCGCCGACCAGTTCGGTGAGATCGATACCCTCGCGGCGATGTTCGACGAGCCCTTCGCCGACGCGTCAGCGCTGCCTACCTGGCGCGTCAGTCAACTGGCGCGCGAGACGGTGACGGTGGCGCTCTCCGGCGACGGGGCCGACGAGGCCTTCGCCGGCTACCGTCGGCAGGTATTCCAGGCGCACGAGGAGCAGGCGCGGCGCTGGCTCCCGGCCGGTTTTCGGAGATCGGTGTTCGGGGGGCTGGGTGCGGTCTATCCCAAGGCAGATTGGGCGCCGCAGCCGCTGCGGCTGAAGACGACACTGCTGAGCCTCGCCGGAAGCGGTGCCGAGGGATACGCGCGCGCGCTGTGCCTGACGCCGCCCGAATTGCGGCATTCGCTCTATTCGCCCGGCTTCGCCGCCGAAATCGGCGATTACCGCGCCGAGGACCCGCTCATCCGCCTGATGGAAGGCGCTCCCGCACGAAGCGGGCTGGATCGCGCGCAATACGCAGACCTGATGTTCTGGCTGCCCGGCGACATCCTGACCAAGGTCGATCGCACGAGCATGGCGGTGAGCCTCGAAGCCCGCGAGCCGTTGCTCGATCACAGGTTGATCGAGTTCGCCTCGCGCCTGCCCGAAAATCTGCGCGTGCGCGGAATGCAGGGAAAGGTGCTGCTCAAGCGCGCGATGCGGCGATATTTGCCCGAGAATGTGCTCTATAGGCCGAAGCAGGGCTTCGTCACGCCGATTGCTGACTGGTTGCGCAGTCCGCTGGCTTCCGAAGTGCGGGCGATCTCCAAAAGCGCCGCGCTGGCGCGCACCGGCTGGTTCGATCCGGCGCGCGTTTCTGCCGCGGCGGAAGCGCATATTTCGGGCCATTCCAATCACTCACGGCTGCTGTGGCAACTGATCATGCTCGACCGCTCGCTGCGCCATTTGGGGGTGACTTCCTGAGCTTTAGCAGTGTTACCAGCAGGTCACACTTTGCCTGTCCCAAGGTGGGACCGGTGCCTGTGAGCAGTCACTAAGGGTAAATATTGCGTTGCCAAATCAAGCGGCGAGCGTAGATTCTTCTGGAAGCGCCAAAAACATAACGGGGGGCGCGGGGTCGCAAGCGGGGTGATGTATGGACCGATTGTCGGGACATATCGAAAATGTTGAGCCGGTATCGCACGAGACCGATCCATCCGTTATCGGTTTCGGTAGCGGCGACGAGCACCTCATCGCGGAGAGCGTTCGGCTTTCAGCGGTCGATTCCAAGCTTTTCGACCTCGATGAGCTCGACTGCCTGTACGAGCCGCAGACCGCGACCTTGTGGACCTACATGAGCCCCCAAGGGCGGCCGAGCTTCACGCCGACGATGCTGCGCGATTTCGAGAGCTGGCAGCGGCTGATCTCCGCCAATTTCGGGCGCGACAAGGTTCCGCTGCGCTATCTCGTGCTCGGCAGCCGCTCACCCGGCGTGTTCTGCTTCGGCGGCGACCTGGCGCTGTTCCAGAAGCTGATCCGCTTCGGCGACCGGCAGGGCCTGGTGCACTACGGCTTCCGTTGCGTCGAAATCCTCCACCGCAACATGAACTCGCTCGAGCTGCCGATGCTCACGATCGGTCTCGTCGAAGGCGCGGCCCTTGGCGGCGGCTTCGAGGCGCTGCTGTCGTTCGATTACCTGATTGCCGAGCGTGGCGCGACCTTTGGGCTGCCCGAGATCCTGTTCGGCTTGTTCCCCGGCATGGGTGCGCACGCGATCCTTTCGCGCCGTCTCGGCAGCGCGATGGCCGACCGGCTGATCCTGTCGAACGAGACCTACACCGCCGAGCAGATGTACGAGCTCGGGCTGGTCCACCAGCTCGCCGAGCCGGGCGAGGGGCTCAGGACTTGCCGCGAGTTTATCAAGCGGTCCGAGCGTCGCCACCCGGGTCTCGTCGCGGCTCGCAAGGCGATGAAGCGCACGCGCCCGCTCGAGTTGCGCGAGCTGAAGGACATCGTCGAGCTTTGGGCCGACGCCGCCCTCCAGCTTACCGAGCAGGACCTCAAGGTGATGAGCCGGCTGACCCGCGCGCAGGAGCGCGTCGCCAACGCCTGACGCCCTCAGCGGGCGTCGACCATCACCAGCTCGCAATCCTCGAGCGCTTCGACGGTAATCGCTTCCTCCCCGGTGATGGCGATTCCGTCGCGCGCGTTCGCCTCGGCGCCGTTGATGCGGATGCGCCCTCCCGTCGCGACCAGGTACTGGTGCCGCCACGGAGCGGCGTCGTAAGTCACGCTCTCGCCCGCCGGCAGCGTCGCCGCGAGGATGCGCGCGTCGGAGCGGATCGGCAGCGCGTCGTCCTTGTCGGGCTCGCCGCTGGCGACGATCTCCCAGCGGCAGGCACGCTCGCCGCGCGGAAACTCGCGCATGCCCCAACCGGGCTCGCCGCCGGCCTGGTCGGGCAGGATCCAGATCTGGAACAGGGTCGTGTCCTCGCTTTCGACATTGTACTCGGCATGGGCGACACCGGTGCCGGCGCTCATCACCTGCACGTCGCCGGCGCCGGTGCGGCCGGTGTTGCCCAGCGAATCCTTGTGGGTGATCGCTCCGGTGCGGACGAAAGTGACGATCTCCATGTTCGCGTGGTTGTGCGGTGGAAAGCCCGATTGCGGAGCGATCTTGTCGTCGTTCCACACGCGGATCTTGCCCCAGCCCATCCGCGAGGGGTCGTGGTAGTCGGCAAAACTGAAGTGATAGCGGGTATCGAGCCAGCCATGGTCGCTGTGCGCCAGGCCGGCGAAAGGACGGATATCGATCATCGGATAGTCCACCTCGGCGGGGTGTTGCCGCCGGTATCGGGGTTAGATGCGTATCGCCTATGCGGGCTTCAAGGGCGAGGCAGCCGCGGATCTCTGCCGGCGGGTTCGTACCGCCGTTCGCCGGTCAATGGGTCCATCCACACTTCGAGCAACTGGCCGGTCTCGTGATCGACGAACCTCTCGTTGGTCAGCTCCCAGTCCGAGTGCTCGACCCGCGGCGGCGTGCCGGGACGGCCATAGCGGCTCTCGAGCCCGATACTGGCGATCACCAGCGCGCCGACGATCATCAAACCAATTCCGCCGCCGCCGGTGAGGACCGTCAGCAACGTGCCTCCGAACAGCAGCAGCGCGCCGATCGCCAGCACCAGCATGCGGGCGTTGGGGCTCATTCGGCGGCCAGCTTCACCGCGGTGCCGTAGGCGACGACTTCGTTCATCGTCTGGCCGATCTCACCCGAATCGAAGCGCATCATCACGACCGCGTCGGCGCCCATCAGTTGGGCGTTCTGCACCAGGCGGTCGATCGCGTGACGCCGGGTGTCCTCGACCAGCGCCGTGTATTCCTTGATCTCGCCGCCTGCGATCGAACGCAGCCCGGCCATCATGTTTCCGCCGAGGCCCCGGCTCCGGACGACCACGCCGAAGACCTGGCCGAGGGCTTCGGTCACCCGGTGGCCGGCGACATTTTCGGTTGTCACGACAATCATTCGACTCTCCCCTCAGCAATCCCGGCGGCGTTTTACACCGCTCCGTGGCCTTGCGCCATGTAGTCGGCGCTTTGCATTTCCTTGAGACGGCTGATGGTTCGCTCGAACTCGAAGCTGCCGTCTCCTGCCGGGTAGAGACCCTCGGGTTCGTTGGCGGCGGTGACGAACAGCTTGGTGCTATTCTCGTAAAGCGCGTCGATCAGCGTGACGAAGCGCGCCGCCTGGTCGCGTAGTTCGGGCCCCATCACCGGGATGCCGACAATGATGACCGCGTGATAGGCCTGGGCGATCGCGAGATAGTCGGCCGCGCCGCGCGGCTCGCCACACAGTCGCTTGAAGCTGAACACCGCGACGCCCTTGAGGCTCTTAGGGACATGCAGCGTGCGACCGCCGCCGAGGTCGAGGTCGGCGGAAGGTACGTGCGCGGCGTCCTCGGGCGGGTAGTCGGTTAGCCGGAAGAACACCTCGCGCACCTGCTCCGTCGCTTTGGGGCCGAGCGGGGTGTGCCAGGTGCCGATCCCGGCAAGGCGCTGAAGCCGGTAATCGACGGGGCCGTTGAGCGGCAGCACGTCGAGCTCGCGCTCGACCAGGGCGATGAACGGCAGGAACAGCCCGCGGTTGAGCCCGTCCTTGTACAGATCCGACGGCGGCCGGTTCGAGGTGGTGACGACGGTCACGTTCTCGTCGCAGATCAGCGCGGTGAACAGCCGGCTCATGATCATCGCGTCGGCGGTGTTCTTGATCACCATCTCGTCGAACGCGAGGCAGCGCACGTCCTTGGCGATACGCGCTGCGACGGGAGCGATCGGATCGCCGGCTTCCTTCTTGCGCTCGTCGCGGATCAACCGGTCGACCTCGAGCATGAAGGCGTGGAAGTGCACCCGGCGCTTGCGGCGGATCGGCAGCGTCTCGACGAACAGGTCCATCAGCATCGACTTGCCGCGCCCGACGCCGCCCCACAGATAGAGCCCGCGCATCCGCTCCTGCTCGCGGCCGAACAGGCGGGCGAGGGCGCCCGGCTCGCGCGCGGTGACGAGCTCGTCCTGCAGACGCTGGAGCCGCTCCGCGGCCGTGCGTTGCTCCGGGTCGGCCTTCAGCTCGCTGGCGGCGACGAGCGCTTTATAGCGCGCCAGCATGCCGGTCATGAGGCGATCTTGCGGATGATGCCCGAGAAACCGGCGATCGTGCTCTCGCCTTGCACGATCCGGCCCTGGCAGAACAGCATCCGTCCGGTTTCGCGCAGGATCGACACGAGGCCGTCGAGCGGAGCGTCCATCCTGCCCGCCCCGATGAACTGGAGCGACAGCTCGACCGTGACCGAGGCCCCGAGGTCTTGCCGGGTCAGCAGGCCGGGTCCGGCAAACAAGGTCGCGTCGGCAAACGCGGAGATGATGCCGCCATGGATCGCGCCGTGGACGTTGCCCATGTGGGCGGCGGGGAACACGCGCGTGCGGGCGACACCTGCACCTTCTTCGCGGACCAGCAGCGTGCCGACCACTTCGCGGTTGAACGCGCCCGGGACCCGCCACTCTTGCCAGCCCGGATAATCGGGTGCGGGCAGCAGTATGTCGTCGAGCCCGGCCAACTTAGTGCTGGCGCTCGACCATCAGCTTCTTGGTCTCGGCGATCGCCTTGGCGGGGTTGAGCCCTTTGGGGCAGGCGTTGGCGCAGTTCATGATCGTGTGGCAGCGATAGAGCCGGAACGGATCCTCGAGCTGGTCGAGCCGCTCGCCGGTCATCTCGTCGCGGCTGTCGGCCAGCCAGCGATAGGCTTGGAGCAGGATCGCTGGTCCGAGGAACTTGTCCGAGTTCCACCAATAGCTCGGGCACGCGGTCGAGCAGCACGCGCACAGGATGCACTCGTACAAGCCGTCGAGCTTCTCGCGCTGTTCGGGGCTCTGCAACCGCTCCTTGCCGCTCGGCGGCGGGGTGACGGTCTGCAGCCACGGGCGGATCGAGGCGTACTGGGCGTAGAAATGGGTGAAGTCGGGGACGAGGTCCTTGACCACGTTCATGTGCGGCAGCGGGGTGATGCGCACCTCACCCGAAAGCTCATCCATCGAGGTCGTGCAGGCGAGGCCGTTGCGGCCGTTCATGTTCATGGAGCACGAGCCGCAGATTCCCTCGCGGCAAGAGCGGCGGAAGGTCAGCGTCGGGTCTATCTCGTTCTTGATCTTGATTAGCGCGTCGAGGACCATCGGCCCGCAGTTGTCGAGATCGACCTCGAAGGTGTCGTAGCGCGGGTTCTGGCCGCTCTCAGGGTCCCACCTGTAGATGCGGAAGCTCTTGATCCGCTTAGCGCCCTCGGCCCGGTGAACCCGGCCCTTGCGGCTGATCTTGCTGTTCTTCGGGAGGAGGAACTCGGCCATCGGTATTCCTTGGTTGCCGGGCCTATCTAGCGTGCCCGGCGTACGGGGCAAGGGCGGCGAAGTTGACACTCACTGGACAAGCTTGAAAGGATTCAGCGGTCGATAGGACCGATGGCGAAGTTGACAACTTTGACACTGTTCAAAGTCTTGGCGACAAGCCGGGGAACTGCTCGATTTCCTTGGAAGGAAGTTTAGTCGAATCAAGGCGTTAAAATCGACCACCGGGCGTGCTTGCACTTGCTGGCTGCTTGTAGGAAAGTCTCTTCTTTCGGGGAGGACTGAGCCGATGGGGCTGCGGCACTGGTACGAAGAAGCGGTGTTGCCGAAGATGATCGGCTGCGCCTGCGCGGACCCGAAGATCGCCGCCTTGCGCGAGAAGATCGTGCCCCTGGCCGAGGGCCGTGTTTTCGAAATTGGCTGCGGCGGTGGTCTGAACCAACCTTTTTACGATACGGCGAAGGTGACCTTCTTCGCGGGGATCGATCCCAACGGTGCGCTGCTCGAAAAGGCGCGTCAGGCGGCCCGGACGAAGGGCTGGCAGGCTGACATCCGCGAAGGCAAGGGCGAAGCGATCCCGTTCGCCGATGAGAGCTTCGACACGGTTGTGTGCACCTACACGCTCTGCTCCGTCGATGACGAGGCGCAAGTGCTCAGCGAGTTGAGGCGGATTCTCGGTCCCGGCGGACGGATGCTGTTTCTCGAGCACGGCCGTTCGCCCGATCCGGGCCCGGCCCGATGGCAGCGGAGAATCGAGCCGGTCTGGAAACGGATGATGGGCAATTGCCACCTGACACGGCCTGTGTCGGAAGCGATTGGACAAGCTGGCTTTGCGCTCCATCGTACCGAGCACAAGTATTTGGAAAAGATGCCGAAATGGGCCGGATGGATGGAATGGGGCATCGGCCAGCGAGCCGTCGAAGGGAGCACCAGAGGATGAGGAGATTCGCCTGGATCGCGGCGCTGCTGGCGTCGTGCACCGCGCAACAGGACGCCGCGGCGCCGATTGCGTCGACCGCGTCGCAAACGCCCGGACGCTGCGCTGCGCTGGTCGGGCGCGACTTCGGGCCGGGCATCGCGATCACCGAGGCCAGCGAAATGGCGCCCGCCGCGCCGGGAACGGTCAGGAATGGACCGGGCGGCCCGCTCGCCTCGGGCCTGCCGGCCTATTGCTCGGTCAAGGGCGTGATCGACCAGCGCACCGGCGCCGGGGGCAAGACTTACGGCATCAAGTTCGCGCTCGCGCTGCCCGACCAGTGGAGCGGGCGCTTCCTGCTGATGGGCGGGGGCGGGCTCAACGGCTCGATCCCGGCGCCTTACGGCCCGGTCGCGGCGGGCGCGGTGCCGGCGCTTGCGCGCGGTTTTGCGGTCGTCGGCCACGACAGCGGCCACGAAGGCGCGGTGTTCGACGACAGCTTCTCGAAGGACCAGCGCGCCGCGCTCGATTTCGCAGAAACCAGCGTGCACACGGTCACCGTGGCCGGTAAGGCGATCACCAGCGCCTATTACGGCCAACACATCGCGCACAGCTACATGACGGGCTGCTCGACCGGCGGGCGCGAAGGGATGCTGGCGATCGAGCGCTATCCTGAGCTGTTCGACGGCGTGGTGATTGGCGCCCCGGCTATGCGCACCGGGGATTCCAACCTCGCGCTGGCCAAGCTGGCGGTCGACCTCAACCAAGCCGCGCCGCGCGACAAGGACGGGTTGCCGATCGTTTCGCAAATTTTCTCTGCGGCCGACCGGCAGACGATCCTCAAGGGCATGCTCGACAAGTGCGACAGCCTCGACGGACTGGCGGACGGGATGATCGAGAACGTCGCTCAGTGCCATTTCCAGCCGAGGAAGCTCACCTGCGCCAAGGGGCAGACGGCAAACTGTCTCTCCGCCGCGCAGGCCGACGCGCTCGACAAGGCTTTCCAGCCGCCGCGCGACGCCGCGGGGAATGCGCTCTATGCGCCTTTTCCCTATGACACCGGCGACGTCGCGACCGGCCCGGGCCTGCCCGGGATCATCCCGAGCGGTGCGCCCGGCGTGTTCGGTCCGGCGAGCCGCGACCTGACGATCGACGTCGACGCGCGCATCCGCGACGTGCGTGCCAACGCGATGCAGAGGCTGACCGACACCAACTACTGGACAAACCTCAACACTTTCCTAGATCACGGCGGTAAGACGCTGTTCTATCACGGTGTTTCCGATTTTTGGTTCAGCCCGCTGGCGACCTGGGACTGGTACCAGCGCGCCGCGCAGACCAACGGCGCGGTGTTCACCGACGCCAGCCGGTTCTACATGGTCCCCGGCATGCTCCACTGCCAGGGCGGCAACAGTTTCGACCAGTTCGACCTGCTGTCCAAGATGGTTGACTGGGTCGAAAAGGGCGAGGCGCCGCATGACGTCATCGCCAGCCGCCGCGACGGCTCGGCCAGGCGTCCGCTGTGCCCGTACCCGAGCCACGCGCATTATCTCGGCGGTGACGTCACGAAGCCGGAGAGCTTCGAGTGCCGGGCACCGGCTGCCTCCTAGGCGGCCGCCCGTCCGAAACGCCGCCGGTATTCGCTCGGGCGAATGCCGGCATTGCGCTGGAACAGCTGACGGAAGAACGCCGGGTCGAGATAGCCGACGCGCTGGCCGATCTCGGCGACGCCGGTGGGCGTGGTTTCGAGCATCTGCTTGGCGACGGCGATGCGCAGGCCGTGGAGATAAGCGAGGGGGGTATCGCCGGTCGCGTCCTTGAAGCGGCGGGCGAAATTGCGCGGGCTCATCCCGACATGGTTCGCGACCGAATCGAACTTCAGGTCCTCGGCGAAATGGTTGCGGATGAAGTGCTCAGCGGCGAGCACTTGCTCGTCCTCGTGCCGCGCGCGCAGCTCGAAGTGCGTGAAGCTGTTCTGCCAGGTGCGCGGCATCTCGATGCACAGCGAGCGCGCGGTCTTGAGCGCGACCTCGCGTCCGCAGTGCTTCTCGACCAGGTAGAGTGAGACATCGGCCGCGGCGTTCACCCCGCCGCCGCACACCACGTCGCCGCAATCGGTGACGAGGTATTCCTCGCGCCAGTCGACGTTTGGATAATGCTGCGCGTAGAGCTCCGCGAGCCCCCAATGCGCGGTGGCGCGCTTGCCGTTGAGCAGGCCTGCTTCGGCGGCGAGAAGCGCGCCCGAACAGGCGGTGACGATCGTCGCGCCCTGGCCGTGCCAGCGACGGAGCCATGGCAGCAGCGCGGCATTGCGGGCAACCGTCTCCACCGGGTCGTACGCCGTGCTGACCATCGCGTCGAACTCGAGGCCTCCCGCCGCGACGAACACCAGGTCCGGCTTGCCAGCGTCTGCGCAAGCGACCTCGGGGGTGAGCGACAAATGCTGGCTGACCTTTACCGACGCCCCGTCGGCGCTGGCGGTGACGACATCGAAGCGCGATTCGAGCGGGACACCGTTGAGCGCGTTCCACAGCGTGCCTGCGCTCTGGAATATTTCCAGCGGAAGGATCGAAGTCGAGGCAAGGCCGCCGTTGACGAGCAAAACGACGATCTTATGCATGATCGCTCCCCGTGGCTGGATCACCCCCTTACTATAGCATTATTGCCATCTCGTACACGGGCCGCGTCCGCGGTATACCCGCATCGCCATTCAAGGAGATCGGCGATGATGAAGCGGTATGTGATCGAGCGCGACTTGCCAGGTGTCGGCGGCTTGCCGAACGCGGAGCTGGGCGGCGCGGCGAAAAAGTCGAATGCGGCGCTGGCGCAGATCCCCGGGGTCCAGTGGGAGCATTCCTACGTCGCCGGCGACAAGACCTTCTGTATCTATCTCGCCGAGGACGAGGCGAAGATCCAGGAGCACGCCGCGAAGTCGGGTTTCCCGGCCAGCAAGGTGACCGAAGTTGTGTCTATCATCGATCCCACGACCGAAGCGTACTGCAACGCCTGAACCCGGGCGCAGAGACAAAAGAGGCCCCCGGAGCGCGATGCTGCGGGGGCCTTTCTTGTCTCGATCTGTAGGGCTTATTCGCCGAACGTGCGCTGCCACCAGCCGCTGCGCCGCGGGGCGCCGGCTTCGTCAGCTGGGGGTTCGTCGCCGTTGGCGTCGTTAGCGGGGCTGGGGGCGGCTTCGGCTTCGGCCGGCTCGGCCACCTTGCGCCGGCTGCGCTTGGGCTTGGCCGGAGCTTCTGCTTCGACCACGACGGGCGCTTCCTCGACTGAAGCTTCCTCGGCAGGCGTTTCCGCCACAGGGGCTTCCTCGACCGGCTTCTTCGCGCGGCTGCGGCGCTTGGGCTTGTCATCGGCCTCGACCACCGGAGCTTGCTCGCCGGTCGGAGTCATCTGCGACGGCTCGTCTTCGGCCACGGGTGCGGCTTCGATCGCTTCCTCGACCACCTTCTTGCGGCGGCTCCGACGCTTGGGCGTCTCGCCCTCGGCCGTTTCCAGCGATGCGCCGGCAACCGGGACATCCTCGGTGCCTGGCGCACCGCCGGTCGCCTCGGGGAGCAGCTCGGCTTCTTCACCGATCTGCTCGTTGCCGGTACCCTCATCACCGCCTTCGCGATGCTTGTTCCTCCGGCGTCCGCCGCGACGGCGGCGCTTCTTGGGCCGCTCTTCGCCGCCTTCCGCTGGACGCTCGCGCTCGACGCCGACCGCCGCTTCATCGTCTTCCTCGCGGTCGTCGGCGACGGGCTCTTCGCTCGGCTCACGCTCGCGATCGCGGCCCCGACCGCCGCGGCGGCGGCGGCGCTTGCCGCCGCGCTCGCCCGAATCGCGCTCACGGAGGGCGCCGCGCGCTTCGGACTCTTCTTCCTCTTCGCCCTCATCCTCGTCCTCGTCGATAAGGTCGAGATCGTCGACTTCCTCGAGGATGGGTTCGAACTTCGGCGTCGAGGTCGGGCGCGGGCCCGAGCTGGCGACGCGCATCTTGGCGCCTTCCTCCTCGCCCTCGGGCAGGACTTCGACCGACACGCCATAGCGGTGCTCGATCTCGGCGAGATCGGCGCGCTTGGCGTTGAGCAGGTAGATCGCCGCCTCGGCGGAGGCATAGAGCGAGATCGTCGTTCCCTTGCCCTTGGCCGCTTCGTCCTCGATCAGGCGCAGCGCCGAAAGGCCCGCGCTCGACGCGGTGCGCACTAGACCGGTGCCGTCGCAATGCGGGCAGCCGCGCGTGGTCGCCTCGAGCACGCCGGTGCGCAGGCGCTGGCGGCTCATTTCCATCAGCCCGAAGCCGGAGATGCGGCCGACCTGGATGCGCGCGCGGTCGTTGCGCAGCGCGTCCTTCATCGCCTTCTCGACCTTGCGGACGTTGGAGCCGTATTCCATGTCGATGAAGTCGATCACGACGAGCCCGGCCATGTCGCGCAGGCGCAACTGACGGGCGATCTCGCGCGCGGCTTCGAGGTTGGTGCTGAGTGCGGTCGCCTCGATCCCGTGCTCCTTGGTCGAGCGGCCCGAGTTGATGTCGATCGACACCAGCGCCTCGGTCGGGTTGATCACGAGGTAGCCGCCCGATTTGAGCTGCACGACCGGATCGTACATCGCCGAGAGCTGGTCTTCCGCGCCATAGCGCTGGAACAGCGGCACCGGGTCGGAATAGGCTTTCACCCGCCGTCCGTGGCTGGGCATCAGCAGCTTCATGAATTCGCGCGCCGAGCGATAGCCTTCCTCGCCCTCGACGACGACTTCTTCGATTTCGCGATTGTAGATGTCGCGGATCGCCCGCTTAATCAGGTCGCTGTCCGAATGGATCAGCGCCGGAGCGGTCGACTTGAGCGTCTTCTCGCGGATTTCGTCCCACAGCCGGGCTAGATAATCGAAGTCGCGCTTGATCTCGGGCTTGGTCCGCTGGAGCCCGGCCGTGCGCACGATCAGGCCCATCGAGCGCGGCAGCGTCAATTCGCCGACGATCTGCTTGAGGCGCTTGCGGTCGCTTGCCGAGCTGATCTTGCGGCTGATGCCGCCGCCGTGGCTCGAATTCGGCATCAGCACGCAATAGCGGCCGGCAAGGCTGAGGTAGCTGGTCAGCGCCGCGCCCTTGTTGCCGCGCTCTTCCTTGACGACCTGGACGAGCAGCACCTGGCGGCGCTGGATCACGTCCTGGATCTTGTAGCGGCGACGCAGGGCCATCCGCTTGTCGCGCAGCTCGTCCATCGCCTTGGCGCGCGTTTGCCCGCCGCCACCCTGCCGGCGGCCACGACCGCGGCGCCCGCGCGGACGGTCCTCGCTCTCGCGGCCGGCGTCCTCGTCGGCCTCCTCGCCCGAATCTTCGCCAGAATCTTCGTAGGCTTCGTCGGCGGCGTGTTCTTCGTCGTCGTCGTGGCTGTCGACGTGGCCATCCTCGATGGTCGCGACGTCATCCTTCTCAGAGGTGTCGATCTCCTCGACGCCGTCGCCGTCATCGCCGGCGTGGTCGTCGTCCTCGTCGTCATCCTCGGCGGCGCGGAGCGCGGCCTCTTCCTCGGCGTGGGCCTGTTCTTCAGCGATCAGCGCCTCGCGATCCTCTTTCGGGATCTGGTAGTAGTCGGGGTGGATTTCGCTGAAGGCGAGGAAGCCGTGGCGGTTGCCGCCGAAATCGACGAACGCCGCCTGCAGCGACGGTTCTACCCGGGTAACTTTGGCTAGATAGATATTCCCCTTGATCTGCTTGTGGTCGGCAGATTCGAAGTCGAATTCCTCAATCCGGTTGCCTTTGAGCACCGCCACCCGGGTTTCTTCCGGGTGGCGCGCATCGATAAGCATGCGCGTTGCCATGTAAAAATCTCCATGCGCGGCGAGCCCCTGCGTGTGGCAAGGTTAGCGCCCGTCCAGGGGGCGCGACGCGCATCTCTTTGTGGAATCCAGCGCGTGCGGACACGCCACCGGAATAGGGAACGGCGCCGACGCGCATGAAGGCGGCGGCGCTGCGGAATGTGTCTGCCGCAATGACAAGGCGCAGGGTTGCAGTCTGCGCGGGCGCGCCAGCCATCGCGTCGCGGCCCAGGGGCAGCGGCGAAACGGGCAGGCGCATTCTTGTCATTATGGCATCAACCTGTGTGCATTTGCCGGAAGGCTCCGAGCGGGCTTCCGGCGCGGGCCGGGCGATGTTTCGTCCGGCGACGCAATTGCTAGCACCCGCTGTTCATCGGGGCAACCTTGTTGCGGGAAAACAGAATTTACCGCTGTTCGCCGGTGCGTCGCGCCGATAGCAGTGAGGGCGGGATGTGGCATCGCCTGCAAATCGCGCTGATATTTCTGGCGCCGGTCGTTCTGATCGGTGGGCTCTACCTCTTGGGCCTGACGATACCGGTACCGGTGCTGGGACGCGATTACGTCATTCGCGTGACGCTGCCCGACGCCAACCGCCCGATCGGCTTGCCGCCGATCTCGGGTCCGAGCGACCCCTCGCGGCCGCTGGTGGTGATCGACGCTGGGCACGGCGGCCACGACCCCGGCGCGAGCGGGATCGACTTTCGCGAAAAGGCGCTCGCGCTCGGCCTGGCGCGCGCGCTGCGTGACGAGTTGGTGCGCGAAGGCGGCATTCGCGTGGCCTTGACGCGCAGCGACGACCGTTTCCTGGCGCTCGACGAGCGGGTCGAGATCGCCCGCAAGCTCGGCGCCGACCTGTTCCTCTCGATCCACGCCGATTCCGCCGGCGACAAGGGCGATATAACCGGCGCCAGCGTCTACACCTTGTCGACCAAGGCTTCGAGCGCCGCCGACGAACGCTTCGCCCGGCGCGAGAACAGCGCCGACAGCGTCAACGGCGTGCAGCTCGCCGGCCGCAGCGACGCCGTTACCAACATCCTCGTCGACCTCGCCCAGCGCCGCACGTCCGAGCAATCGGCGACGTTTGCCAGCCTGATCGTGCGCGAAGGCGCGGGGGTGCTCGCGTTCCACCCGGACCCCATGCGCTCGGCCGATTTCGTGGTCCTCCGCGCGCCCGACGTGCCTTCGGTGCTCTACGAATCCGGCTTCATCTCCAATCCGCAGGACGCCCAGCGGCTGATGTCACCCGAGGGTCAACAGCGCTTTGCGACCGTTATGGCTCGCGCCATCCGCATCTTTTTCGCGCGGCAAGCGGGAACGTAATCCACCGGACGCAAAGCAACTGGCGCGATGCGGAATCACCATGCTAAGGCGCCGCGGCAATGGACGAGACGCAGCAATCGCGCGGCGAGTATTTCCGCTACCGCATTCGCCGTGACGCCAATGGCGCGCTCGAGTGGTTTCGCGCGAATTGGCGCGCCAAGCGCTGGTTCCGCTGGGCCTCGGTCGCGCTTACGGCATTCGTGGCTTTGTGGATCATCGTCTGGACTGTCGTGTCCTGGGACCTGCCCGACGCGAACAAGCTCCTTACCTATGAGCCGCCGCTACCCACGGTGGTGCGCGGCTACGACGGCGGGATCGTCTATTCCTATGCCCGCGAGCACCGCGTCCAGCTGCAGTTCCAGGATTTCCCGACGCAATTGATAAACGCCTATACCTCGGCGGAGGATAAGACCTTCTGGACCCACGGCGGGGTGGACATCGGCGGCCTATTGGGAGCCGTACTCGACTATGTGACCAAGATCGGCAGCCACGAGCGTGCCAAGGGCGGCTCGACGATCACCCAGCAGGTGGCGAAGAACATCCTCATCGGCAACGAATACTCGATCAGCCGCAAGCTCAAGGAAATGATCCTCGCGCGGCGCATCGAGGGGGTCCTGAGCAAGCAGGAAATCATCACCCTTTACCTCAACGAAATCCCGCTCGGCCGGCGCAGCTTCGGCGTTCAGGCGGCGAGCCGCGCCTATTTCGACAAGGACGTCGATCAGCTGACACTGCCCGAGATGGCCTTCCTGGCGATCTTGCCCAAGGCGCCCGAGCAGTACAGCCGCCCCAAGTACCAGGCGGAAGCGCTCGCCCGGCGCAACTACGTTCTGGGCGAAATGGTTCAGAACGGCCACATCACCCAGGCCCAGGCCGATGCCGCCAAGGCGGAGCCGCTCGGGATCGTCACTGATCACGACGAGACCAAGATGGCCGATGCCGGCTATTTCCTCGAGGAAGTTCGCCGCGAGTTGCTCGCCAAGTACGGCGAGAAGGCCGAGAGCGGACCCAACAGCGTCTACGCCGGTGGCTTGTGGGTGCGCACTTCGCTCGACACCGAGATGCAGGATGCGGCGCGCGATTCGATGCAGGCCGGCCTGTTTCGCTATGCCGCCGGCAAGCCGTGGACCCGGCCGATCGGCTGGCTTGACCCGTCGAAAGGCAACCTGATGGGCCAGTTGGTCGGGGCCAATCTCAGCATTCGTTACAAGGACTGGCGTGTTGGCGTCGTCACCGACCGCAGCGGCCCGACGGCGCGGATTGGCTTTCCCGGCGGCCTGGAAGCGCCGCTCACGGGCCTGCCCGATGCGCTCAAGGTCGGCGATGTCGTCGCCGCCGAGCCCGCGGGCGGAGCTTGGGAAGTGCGCACGGTGCCCGAGGTTTCGGGCGGCTTCATTGCGATGGATCCGCACAACGGCCGGGTATTGGCGATGCAGGGCGGGTTCGATTCGCGCCTCGGCTCGTTCAACCGGGCGACGCAGGCGCTGCGCCAGCCCGGCTCGACGATCAAGCCGTTCGTCTACGCGACCGCCCTCGACAACGGCATGACGCCCGCGACGATGGTGCCCGATACGCCCTATTGTGTCTACCAGGGCGCGGCGTTGGGGCAGAAGTGTTTCCGCAACTTCGAGAACGAAGGCGGCGGCGGCGAGCACACGATGCGCTGGGGCCTCGAGCAATCGCGCAACCTGATGACCGTGCACATCGCCAGCGACATCGGCATGGAAAACGTCACCCGCACGTTCAGTCGGCTCGGCATCGGCAATTACCAGAACTATCTCGCGTTCGCGCTCGGCGCCGGGGATACGACGGTGCTGAAGATGGTCGACGCCTACAGCGCGCTGTTCGACCACGGCGTTCAACATCCGCCCTCCGTGATCGACTTTGTGCAGGACCGTCACGGTAAGGTGATCTGGCGCTCCGACAAGCGCGATTGCACCGGCTGCAACATGCCCGAATGGGACGGCAAGCCGATGCCGCGCATCGCCGATGCCGGCAAGCCGGTGCTCGATCCGCGGACCGCCTATCAGGTGGTGCACATGATGGAAGGCGTCATCCAGCGCGGCACGGCGGTGCGTGTGCGGGCGCTCGGCCTGCCGCTCGCCGGCAAGACGGGCACGACCAGCGGCCCGACCAACGTGTGGTTCATCGGCGGCTCGCCCGACCTCATCGCCGGGACCTATGTCGGCTACGACCAGCCGCGGAACCTCGGCGGATGGGTGCAGGGCGCGAACATCGCCGCGCCGATCTTCATCGATTTCGTCAAGGCCACTCGCGACCGCTGGAGCGACCGGCCGTTCCTGGCGCCCGCAGGCGTGCGCATGGTGCGCATCAATCGCCAGACGGGCACGCGCGTGTTTGACCAGGAACCGACCGACGATCCGCTGAGTCCGGTGATCTGGGAAGCGTTCAAGCCCGACACCGAACCGCGGCGCGCCCAGCGGCAGGACGAAATCGACGCGATGCGCGAGACGATTCTCGCGCAGCTGCGTCAGCGTGAGCAGGGTCCGGCGAACAATGCGGTCAGGAACCAGGAAGCCCCGCCGGAAGACTTCGTCGAGGAGCAGGGCGGGCTTTATTAAGGCGTAATTCCATTGCCCAAGATTGGAATCGACAGTTCAAATCCAAGGGCGCAAAAGACCGCCGCTATGAAACGCTCGCTCGCGCTCGCCGCACTCGCTTCGATGGCGCTCGCCGCCGTTCCCGCTCACGCCACGCTGCCGAAGGGCGCCAAGGCGCCGACCTTCGTCGCGAAAGGCGCCCAGGCGGGCAAACCGATCACCTTCGACCTCACCAAGGCGCTCAAGAAGGGACCGGTGGTGCTGTACTTCTTCCCCGCGGCCTTCACCCCGGGCTGCAACATCGAGGCGGAGACGTTCGCCGAAGCTATGCCCAAGTTTCACGCCGCCGGAGCGACGGTGATCGGGATGACGGCGGGCAACACCGACCAGCTGGCCGAATTCTCCGCCAAGAAGTGCGCCGGGCAGTTCCCGGTTGCGGCAGTCAGCCCGCAGGTGAAGGCCAATTACGACGTCGACCTGAAGAAGCCCGACGGCACCTCGACCGGCGTAACCAGCCGGACGACTTACGTCATCGGCAAGGACGGCAAGATTGCGATGGCCTATTCGGCAATGAAGCCCGAAGAGCACATCAGCAACAGCCTCGCGGCGCTCGAAGCGCTCAAAAAGGGTTAGCTCCCGCACCGCTGGCTCTGAACGCTGCCCCGGGAACGGGAGCGGCGGCCTTTCCCTTATCCGCCCCCTCCGCTAAGCGGGCGCCCGATTTGTCTGGAGAATTCCGAATGCGTGCCGAAGGGCAGGCCCATATCGAACGGATCGAAGCGGCGCTGGCGCTGGTGCGGCGTTCGCTCGACTGGGAGCGTGCGGTGCGCCGGCTCGACGAGCTCAACGCCCGGGTCGAGGACCCGAAGCTGTGGGACGATCCCAAGAAGGCAGAGGAAGTGATGCGCGAGCGTCGCCGGCTCGAAAGCGCGATCGGCACTGTGAACGAGATTTCCTTGGAGATGGCCGACGCGGTCGAGTTCGTGGAACTGGGCGAAGCGGAGGGCGACGACGCGGTCATCGCGGATGGGCTCGAGACGCTCGCTCGTCTCGCCCAGCGCGCCGATGCCGACAAGGTCCAGGCCCTGCTCGCGGGCGAGGCCGACGCCAACGACACTTACCTCGAAGTCCACGCCGGGGCCGGCGGCACCGAGAGCCAGGACTGGGCCGAGATGCTGCTGCGGATGTACAGCCGCTGGGCCGAGCGCAGAGGCTACAAGGTCGAGGTGGTCGAGTACCAGGCCGGCGAGCAGGCCGGGATCAAGTCGGCGACGCTGCAGATCAAGGGCGAGAACGCCTACGGCTACGCCAAGACCGAAAGCGGCGTGCATCGCCTGGTGCGGATCAGCCCCTACGACAGCTCCGCCCGGCGCCACACCAGCTTCTCGAGCGTGTGGGTCTATCCGGTGATCGACGATGCCATCGACATCGAGATCAACGACGGCGACCTGCGCATCGACACCTATCGCGCGAGCGGCGCCGGCGGGCAGCACATCAACACCACCGACAGCGCCGTGCGCATCACCCACTTGCCGACCGGGATCGTCGTCGCCAGCCAGCACGACCGCAGCCAGCACAAGAACCGCGCCACCGCGATGAACATGCTGAAGGCGCGGCTTTACGAAGCCGAGCTGGCGCGGCGCGAGGCCGAGGCGGCGGGCGAGTACCAGGAAAAGACCGATATCGGCTGGGGACACCAGATCCGGAGCTACGTCCTCCAGCCCTACCAGATGGTCAAGGACCTCAGGACCGGTGTCGTTTCGAGCAGTCCCGGAGACGTTCTCGACGGCGATCTCGACGAATTCATCGCCGCCGCGCTGGCCCAGCGCGTGACCGGCGAGACGGTCGAGGTGGAGGACGTCGAGTGAAGCCGGGCGCCGCGCTCCTGGTCGCACTCATGCTCCTCGCCGGGTGCAAGCCCGCGACCGAGGACAAGCGTCCGCCGAGCGCGCGCGATTTTCCGCAGGCGTACCGCCCGGTCTCGGCGCGCACCGGCGACGGATTTTCGTCCGAGCAGGTGCGCGACGATCGGCGCGAGGCGGCGACGGTGATGGACCTCGCCGCAATCCGCCCGGGCATGACCGTGGCCGACATCGGCTCGGGCGAAGGCTACTACACCGTCCGCCTGGCCGAGCGGGTCGGCAAGAAGGGCCGCGTGCTGGCCGAGGATATCGATTCCGACGCGCTCGCCCGGCTCGGCAGCCGGGTCGAGGCCGAGCATCTCGACAACGTGTCGATCAAGCTCGGCACCGAGGACGATCCCAGGTTGCCGGTCGGCAGCTTCGACCGGGTGTTCATGGTCCACATGTATCACGAGGTGACCGAGCCTTATTCGTTCCTGTGGCACATGCGGCCGGCGCTCAAGCCGGGCGGCACGGCGATCGTCGTCGAAGCCGACCGGCCGACCGACCAGCACGGCATTCCGCCGAAGCAGCTTTTCTGCGAATTCGACCACGTGGGCTTTCGCCTCGTCGAATTTGTCCGTAAACCTGAGCTAGGAAATTACTACGCGCGGTTCGAAGCGGTCGGCCAACGGCCCGAGCCTAAAGAGATCGAACCCTGCAGCAAGCCGGGCGCGGCTAACGACAGTCCGGCCGCCGGCTGACAACGAAGGATTAAGCTCCGACAATGGCATTCAAGGGACTGAGACCGATCAGCTACGGCGGCCGCGAGGTGTGGCCCCTGATCGAAGGCGGCAAGGGCGTCTCGGCGACCAACCACATGAGCTCGGGCGCATGGGCCGCCGCGGGCGGCGTCGGCACGGTCAGCGCGGTCAACGCCGACAGCTACGACGCCGAAGGCAAGATCATTCCGCAGATCTATAACCAGCTTACCCGCCTCGAACGGCACGAGCAGCTGGTCCGCTACGCGATCGACGGCGCAGTCGAGCAGGTCAAGCGCGCCTATGACATCGCCAGCGGCAAGGGCGCTATCAACATCAACGTGCTGTGGGAGATGGGCGGGGCGCAGCAAGTGCTCGAAGGCGTGCTCGAACGCACCCGCGGGCTCGTCGCTGGAGTCACCTGTGGCGCTGGAATGCCCTACAAGCTGGCCGAGATCGCCCAGCGCTTCAACGTCAACTACCTGCCGATCATCAGCTCGGCGCGCGCCTTCCGCGCGCTGTGGAAGCGCAGCTACAACAAGGTCGCCGACCTGATGGCGGCGGTGGTCTACGAGGATCCCTGGCTCGCCGGCGGGCACAACGGACTGTCAAACGCTGAGGACCCGGAAAAGCCCGAAGACCCCTATCCGCGGGTCCGCTCGTTGCGCGAAACGATGCGCGCAGAGGGCATATCGGACAACGTGCCGATCATCATGGCCGGCGGCGTGTGGTACTTGCGCGAGTGGGACCACTGGATCGACAACCCCGAGCTCGGTCAGATCGCCTTCCAGTACGGCACTCGTCCTCTGCTGACCGAGGAGAGCCCGATCCCCGAAGGCTGGAAGGAGGCGCTGCGCGACCTCGAGGAAGGGGACATCCTGCTGCACCGGTTCAGCCCGACGGGCTTCTACAGCTCGGCGGTGCGCAACAGCTTCCTGCGCAATCTCGAAGAGCGCAGCGAGCGGCAGATTCCCTATTCGCGCGTCGAGGCGGGCGAGCACACGGTGCAGCTCGACGTCGGCGTGAAGGGCAAGAACTTCTGGGTCACCCCAAAGGACCGCGATCGGGCGCGGGCGTGGTTCGGCGCCGGGTTTACCGACGCGCTCAAGACGCCCGACGACACCGTGGTGTTCGTCAGCGCTGCCGAGCGCGGGCAGATCCGGGAGGATCAGGCCGCCTGCATGGGCTGCCTTTCGCACTGCGGCTTCTCGGCGTGGAAGGACCACGACGACTATTCGACCGGCCGCCTGGCCGACCCGCGCAGCTTTTGTATCCAGAAGACGCTGCAGGACATCGCCCACGGCGATCCGGTCGACCAGAACCTGATGTTCGCCGGCCACAGCGCGTTCCGCTTCAAGCAGGACCCGTTCTATTCGAACAACTTCACGCCGACGGTGAAGCAATTGGTCGACCGGATATTGACCGGCGACTGAGGCGCAGCGGGCGTTGTACGTAAGGGGAAGGGGAGCCATGAACGTGAGGAAATCGGGATTGTCGCTACGGATCGCGGGGCTCGCGCTGGTCGGTTGCCTCGTCGGATCAGCGGCCGCCGCGCCGGCTGGAAAACCGATGGATGCGGCGGCAATCGTGGCGGATTCGGCCCGGCCGGAGACGGACCGCGCAATGGACGCCTCGCGCCATCCGGCGGAGTTGCTGGCCTTCCTGCATATCCGACCCGGTGACACCGTCGCCGACGTCTGGCCCGGCGATTACTGGGATCGGCTGTTTGCCGATGCTGTGGGGCCGAGCGGCAAGGTCTATGCCGTGCACCTGGCCGAAGCCGACGCGGGCGAGCACAGGACTCCTCCGCCCGAGGGCTCGAAGCCGTTGCCCGAGCATCCCAACGTGATCGCGACAATCGCCCATACCAACACCTTTGCGCTGCCGGCGAAGGCGGATCTCATCTGGATTCGGCAGAACTACCACGATCTCTATGACAAGTTTGTGGGGCCAGCCGATGTCCCGGCGTTCAACAAGGGGGTCTACCAGGCGTTGAAGCCGGGTGGCCGCTTCGTCGTCATCGATCACAGCGCGCCGGATGGATCGAAGCTCGCGACAACAGACACCACCCACCGGATCGACGCCGCGGTGGTCAAGGCGGACATGGCCGCGGCGGGCTTCAAGTTCGTCGGCGAGAGCAATGTACTGCGCAACCCGGCGGACGATCGCACCAAGCTGGTGTTCGACCCCTCGGTGCGGGGCAAGACGGACCAGTTCGTCTACGTCTTCCAGCGTCCCTGACCGATCAGCGGGGGGGCGCGAGGGTTCCCAACCACGCCACCACGGCCAGGACCGCAAAGCCGATCAGTGCCTCGCTTAACAGCGACGCGCGCAGTGAGCCGAGCGCGTCGTCCCGAGACTGGAGATTCGCGTCCAGCCGCGCGGCGAGGGCCGGCACCGAACGCTGGCGGTGGAGCGCGGCCAAGCCCAACATCCCGAGGAACAGCGCGAGCTTGAAGGCAAGCAATCGCCCGTAAGGCGCGTGCAGCGCAGCTCCGACGTTGAAGCCGATAAGATACCAGGCATTGGCCAAGCCTGTCAGAGCAATCGTGGCGACAAGAGCGATCCCGATGGGCGAGAAGCGTTGCAGCGCGTGCGACAAGGCCGCGAGCCTTTCGCGATTCTGAGCCCGGGGAGCGGCGAGAGTGGCAAACGCCACCAGGGCCCCGATCCACGCCGCGGCGGCGATGGCATGCAACACATCTGCCGCCAAATGCAGGGCATGGCCGCCGCCCTCGGTCGACGGGCCATGCCCCATCCCGCCGAACGTAGCGCAGGCGAGCGTTCCGAGAATGCCGGTTCCGATCCACAGCAAGCGGCCTCGCGGAGTGACGATGGCGTAGATCGCCGCGATCAGCGCCAGCGCTGCGCGTGCGACCGCCGACTTACCCAGGTCCATTTGTGTCACGACGGCGGTGAGCGAATCGCGCGTCAGCGCTTCGGTTAGCGACCCGGCAAGGGTGGCCGTCTGCGCGATCAGGCCGGCGAGCGTGCCGAGTGCAAGCAAGAGCGCCGCGCTCACCAGCAGGGGCCTGGGCCAGCGCAGGCTTGCCGCCGCACCCGGTCCAGCCGTGGGCAGGGCGTAAACGAAAAACAGCGCCGATCCCATGAGGACCGACGCTGCCGAATACTGCACGAGCCGGAGGACGATGACCGCCAGCTCGATCATCTCACTTGATCTTGAAGGGGATGCTGCCCGCCGTGTGATGCCCGTCGTCGGCCGCGGCCGCGCTCCAGTTGATGACGTAACCGCCCTTCACGAACTTGCCTTGCGGCACGGCGGTGATGGTCTTGCCGTCGGTGCTGACCGAGGTCTTGACCGGGACCTTCATGTCCATGCCGGCCATCGAGATCTCGATCTTCGAAAACGCCGGAACGAGCTTCTCGCTGAAGGTCACGCTGACCTGCTTCGGCGCGGCGATCGTGGAGTTGGCTGCCGGAATCGAGCTGACGACCTTGGCGTGTGCGAATGCGGGCGCGGCCGGAGCGAGGGCAACGGCGGCGAGCGCGAGAACGGGAAGCAACTTACGCATGGGTAATCCTTGTCGAATTGAGCGGCCTTGGTGCCTAACAATTGATGCACTGCCCGTGAATAGCCGCGTCGAGACCGGTTAATCGCCGATGGGCGCGCCTTGCTTGGCGCCGTTCACCTGCAGGATGTAGGCGACCACGGCGCGATAGTCTGAATCGCCCAGCGAGCCGGCCCCGCCGGGCGGCATGTTCTGGTGGATGAAGGCGTAGAGGTCGCCGCCGGCCTTGCCCTTCCAGTTGGCGAGGAAAGGCGCGCCCTTGAGCGCCGGGCTTTCCCCGGTTCCCTGAAGCTGGTCGCCGTGGCAGGCGGCGCAGGACTTGTCGTAGACCGGCTTGCCGTCGCCGGGCTGCGCCGCCGCGGCTGCCGCCCCGCCGCCGGGATCGAGCGGCATGGGCGCGCCACCGGGATTGACCGGCGCGCGCACTGGCCCCGGCCGGCCGATCCCGGCATCGGGCAGCGCGAACACGAAGAGCGTGCCTTGCGTGCCGTGGATCAGCTCAGGCGTGAAGCTGTCGCCGAGCCAGAAGCCCGTCGACACCGCGACATATTGGTGCCCGCCGGCCATGAAGGTGACCGGGTAGCCGGTCACCGCCGAGCCAAGGTTCATTTCCCACAGGACCTTGCCGGTGACCTGGTCGAGCGCGCGGAAGCGCCCGGCCGAATCGCCGGCAAACAGCAGTCCGCCGCCGGTCGCGAGGACCGACTGCATCCCCGCGCGAGTGGAGAACTTCCACGCAGTCTTGCCGGTGACGGCGTTGACCGCGGTGATCACGCCGACCTTGTTGTCGGCGTCGGGGGAAAGCGCGATTTTGGAGGCGATCGAGTAAGTCGGGGTGGGCCACTCGGGCGCTGTCGCGGTGACGTTTTCACACAGGTTCTGCGCTGGCAGGTACATCGTCTTGGTCAGCGGGCTGTAGGCCGGCGCCTGGTAGTTCGCGCCGCCGGTCGAGGACGGGCAGACGAAGCGCGTGTCGCCGACCTTGTCGAACAGCGTCGCCGGGTTGCCGGTGACCTTGCCGGTCGCGCCGTCGATCGACTGGACCACGTTCTGCATCACCGTCGGCCGCGCCCACAGGAACTCGCCGGTGCGCCGGTCGAGCGTGTAGATGATCCCGGTCTTGCCCGGCACGCCGGTGAGGACCTGGTAGACCTTGCCCTTGACGATCTTAGGGTTGATCCAGGTTACCGCCTTAGGATCGGGCGCGACCTGCTCGTCGAGCAGGATGCGCGGGAAGGGATGATCGAGGTCCCAGTGGTCGACGACGTGCTGGTAATACCAGACGATCTTGCCGGTCTTCACATCCAGCGCGAGCGTCGAGTTGTGATAGAGGTAGGTGTACTGGTTGCCGCCGAGCATGAACTTGGGCGCCGGCGCGCTGACCGACGTGCCCATGTAGAGCAGGTGCAGCGCGGGATCGTAGCTCGCGTTCATCCACGCGCCGACCTGCATGCGCCTCTCGAGCGGCGTGCCGCCCCAGGTCTTGTCGTTGGGATCGTTGTCCCGCGCGATCGTGCTGGTGCGCCAGACTTCCTTGCCGGTCTTCGCGTTGTGCGCGGTGATCACGCAGGCGTCGGGCCCGCCTTTCTGATCGCACGAGCGGCCGGTGATGGCGAGGCCGTCGGCGATGATCGGGCCGGCCGACTGCTTGGCGCCGCGATGGTAGTCCATGATCGTGGTGTCCCACGCCAGCTTCCCGGTCTGCGCGTGGACGGCGTAGATGTGATCGTCGGAGCCCCGGGCGATGATCAGGTCGCCATAGATCGCCAAGTTGCGGTTCGTGTCGGGGAAGGTGAGGAACTTGCCCAGATCCTTGGGCAGCTCACGCTTGTGAACCCACAACACGTTGCCCGAAGCGGCGTCGAGCGCGGTGATCGAATCGCTCGGCCCAGGGAAGTACATCACCCCGTCGTGCACGAGCGGCGTGCCTTCCTGGTGCCCGGCGTCGAGGGGGTGCACCCAGACCATGCGCAGCTGGGCGACGTTGGCCTTGGTCACTTGCGCGAGGGGGCTGTAGCCCCACGAATCGAGCGTGCGCCGCCAGCTCAGCCAGTCCTTGGCGTCGGGGTGCTGGATCATCGCGTCGGTGACCGGCACGAAGGGCGGTGCGGCGGTGTCGCTCGCCTGCGCAAGTCCCGTGCACAGCAGCGCTGCCGCCGCGACGATCCGTGTGGCTATCCCCCTCATCATGCTCCCCTCAGGTGTCTTCGTAACGGCGCGAATAGCTGCCGGCCCGGATCCGCGTGAAACGGTCGTCCGGTCCGACATCGTAGAAGGCAAATGTGGTGACCTTGAGCATCTTGCCCGGCGGCAGATCGATCACCTTCTGGGTCTTGCCCGGGATCGGGCGAAACTCGGCGTCGACCTCGACCGCGAGGAAATCGCCGCCGTCCGCGAACTTTACGATCTCGACATGCTCGTCCACGGCCTGGTGGAACGGGCGATAGAGGTTGAGGATCGCCTCGCGGCCGCGGAACTTGAGCCCGCGCTCCTCGCTCAGAACGAATTCGACGTTGTCGGCGTAAAACGTGCCAAGCGTCTCGTAGTCCTTGCCGTTGAAGGCGGCGAGATAGCGCTCGTAGCGCGCGCGATCCATCTCAGTCGAGTTCCCACGCCCGTTCGCCGTGATTGGCAATGTCGAGGCCCTGGCGCTCGTCTTCCTCGCTCACCCGCATCGGCAGGAACAGCGAAACCGCCAGCGCGATGAGCGCGGTCGCGACCGCCGAATAGATCGCCACTACGCCAACCGACAAGGCCTGCACGCCAAGCTGGCTGGCGAAGCTCATGCCGTCGGCATAGCCGACCCCGCCCGTGCCTTCGGCCATGAACACCGCGACTAGGATCGAGCCGAGCATCCCGCCGACGCCATGAACCGCGAACACGTCGAGCGAATCGTCGATCCGCAGCTTGGTCTTGATCAGCTGGATCGCGCCGTAGCAGACCACCGCGGCGAAGGCGCCGAACAAGATCGCCGCGCCCGGCGAGATAAAGCCGGCCGCCGGGGTCACCGTGGCCAGCCCGGCAATCGCGCCGGTGGCGAAGCCGACGGTGGTCGGCTTGCCGAAGGAGATGCGCTCGATGGCGATCCACACCAGCGCGGCGGCCGCGGCGGCGGCGTGGGTGTTGATGATCGCGCTCGCCGCGCTGTCCGACGCGGTCAGCGCCGAACCGCCGTTGAAGCCGAACCAGCCGACCCACAGCAGCATGGCCCCGACCATGGTCAGGCCCGGCCCGTGCGGAATCAGCGCGCTGGTCGGAAAACCCTGGCGCCGCCCGAGCAGCAGCGCGACGACGAGACCGGAAAGCCCGGCGGTGGTGTGGACGACGATCCCGCCCGCGAAGTCCACGACGCCGCGCTGGGCCAGCCAGCCGCCGCCCCACACCCAATGTGCCACGGGCGCATAGACGATCAGGCTCCACAGCCCGGCGAAGACGACCACCCACGAGAACCGCGCGCGATCCACCCACGCGCCGATCATCAGCGCGGGCGTGATCGCCGCGAACGTCAGTTCGAACAGCGCGAAGGCGCTTTCCGGCAGGGTTGTGCCGGGCCGCACGTTGTCGAGGTTGGCGGGGACCAGCATGAACGCGCGGCCGTTGCCGAGCCAGCCGTTGGTCACGTCGCCGAAGGCGAAGGTGTAACCGGCCACGATCCACACCAGCGAAGCGATCGCCGCAACCGCGGCCACCTGCAGCAGCACCGAGAGGAAGTTCTTCGACCGAACGAGGCCGCCGTAGAACAGCCCGAGTCCCGGCAAGGTCATCAGCAAGACCAGTGCCGAAGCGGCGATCACCCAGGCGGTGTCGCCGCTGTCGGCGGTCGCCTGGGCGACGCCTTGCGCGTGCGCGATCGCGGGCAGGGCCGAGAGGGCCAATACGGCGGCGGTCTTGCGAAACATCCTTGCCTCCCGAGGCCGCCGGCGGCGGACCTCCTCCGTGCGGCAGTTAAGACATAATCGCGCGTCGCGGCAAGGTCTGGGGACAGGATATTACGACAGTACGCGCGATACTTGATGCTACACCCTCGCGACCGCTAGACGACTGCCATGCTTCGCCGCTGGCTGGTCGCCCTGACATCCCTGTCCGCCTTCGCCGCCGCGCCCCTCGCCTGGGCGCAAGATCGCGATGTGCCCTACTGGGCCTCGTTGCGCGCGGGCGAGGTCAACCTGCGCGTCGGGCCGAGCGAAAACTATCCGATCGACTGGGTCTATCATCGCGCCGGGCTGCCGGTGAAGGTCGTGCGGCTCTACCAAGGCTGGCGCCGCGTGCGCGACCGGGACGGCGCCGAGGGCTGGATTGTCGCCCGGCTGCTCAACCCCGCGCGAACCGCGATCGTCACCGGCAAGGGCCTCGCGCCGATGCGCGCCGAAGGCGAAGAGGGCGCCGCGCTCAAGTGGAAACTCGAACCAGGCGTGATTGGTAAGCTGGGCGAGTGCGACGAGGGGTGGTGCAAGTTCGATATCGGCGGCCGCAAGGGCTGGGTCGAGCAAAAGCGCCTGTGGGGCGCGGACAACCCATAGAAAAAGGCGGCCGCGACGGGCCGCCCCTCTCGTTGCAGAGATCGCGAAGGTCAGGCTTCCTTCTTGACCTTGATCTCGGTGCCGTCGTCGGCTTTCGCGGGCATCCAGCCGTCGGCGCCGGCCGCACCGACGGTCCAGCACTTTTCGGGCTTCCCATTGTCGGGTGCGAAGCAAGCTTTGCCGCCCTTGACCGCGAACTTGCCTTTGGTGTCGCCGGCCTTCGGGTCCTTGTCGACATAGGTCATGTCGGCGTTGATGACCGTCTTGCCCTTGGTGCCATCCTTCATGTTGGCGTCCCATGTGCCGACATAGTCCGCCGCGGCCATAGCCGTCGCCGTTGCCGTGGGTGCCGGCGTGGCAGCGGCTTCGGTCGCAGTGCCGCCCGGCTCGGCCTTGTTCTGGTGGCATGCAGAAAGCGCGGCCACGGCCGCGATCAAAATGACCTTCTTCATCGGTCTGTCTCCCCTCGAAGCGCCCTGCGTGCAAGTTTATCAACGCGCGGGCACCTCGCCAATCGGATTTACCGGAGCGGGCAGGTCAAACGATCCGCTTGACGGTGATGGGGTCGCCCCGATCGGGTGTGGCGGTGAAGGTATGGTCCTCGTCGACCGGGCCATCGACATAGCAGCGCGCCACCGCGTCTTCGCCTTCATTAGGCGTAAAGCACGTCTTGCCGCCGACGATCGCCCAGGTCCCTGCCTCGGTCTTCCGCCCATGGACCGTATTGCTATAGGTATGGTCGGCGGCGAGCACAGAGGTCATCTTGGTGCCGTCGATTTCGGTGACGCTGTAAGTGCCGGGCGCCGCCTGGCTGGGCGGCGGTGGCGGCGGAAGCGGTTCAGCAGCTGAGGCTTGTGCGGCCGGCTTGGCGGTTGGCTCGCTCTTGTGGCAAGCGGCCAACATCGCCAACGCAAGGCAAAAGGCCAGCTTCTGCATCGGTAGTCCCCCCAACGTGCGTGTCTTGCCCCGCGCGCGGCCGTCCCCTCGGCCGCGGGGCGTCTCAGGCCGTCTTGTTGACGGTGTACGGCGCTCCCTTGTCAGGCGTTTCGGTGTAAGTGCCGTCCGCGCCGACGGGCCCGTCCGCGCTGCACCGCGCCTCGCCCTTGTCGGGGTGGAAGCAGGTCTTGTTGTTTTCGATTGCCCACTTGCCGGATTCGGTCATCGCCCCGGCAACCCAGTCGGAATAGGTCCCGTCGGACTTCAGGAACGCCGTGGTCATCGACCCGTCGGCGCCGGTGAGGATGAACGTGCCGGGCGCGGCGTTGCTGTGCGGGCCAGCCGGCGCAGCTGTTCCCTTCGCCTTGTCGACACCGGGCGCGGCTTGATTGCAGGCGGCCAGCATGGTCAGCCCGACAATCGGCATGAATATTTTCATTATGTCACCTCCCCAGGAATTCCCCAGGGTAAGCATACCACACCCTATTGCACGAGAGAATGGAAGGCTGCGAAAGCCTAGATCATTTCCACAGCGATCGCGGTCGCCTCTCCGCCGCCGATGCAGAGGCTGGCGATGCCGCGTGTCTTGCCGCGCTGCTTGAGGGCATTGAGCAGGGTGACTATGATCCTCGTGCCGCTGGCCCCGATCGGGTGGCCGAGCGCGGTGCCGCCGCCGTTGACGTTGATCTTGTCGTGCGGGATGCCGATGTCCTTCATCGCGAACATCGTCACGCAGGCGAAGGCCTCGTTGACTTCCCAGAGGTCGACGTCGTCGACGCTCCAGCCGGTTTTCTCGAGCAGCTTCTCGATCGCGCCGACCGGCGCAGTTGTGAAGGCGCGCGGCTCCTGCGCATGCGCGGTCATTCCGACGATACGCGCGACCGGCGTCAGGCCCTTGTCCTTCGCCACGCTCTCGCGCGTGATCACCAGCGCCGCGGCGCCGTCGGAGATCGACGACGAGGTCGCCGCGGTGATCGTGCCCTCCTTGGCGAACGCCGGCTTGAGCTGGGGGATCTTCTCAGGGCGGCCTTTCGACGGAGATTCGTCGGTGTCGACCACGACCTCGCCCTTGCGGCTCTGGATCGTCACCGGGACGATTTCGTCGGCGAACGCGCCACTGGCGATGGCGGCGTTGGCGCGGGTCAGCGATTCGATCGCGTAGGCGTCCATGTCGGCGCGGGTGAGCTGGTATTCGTCGGCGGTGCACTGCGCGAACGAGCCCATCGCCGCGCCGGCCTCGTAAGCGTCCTCGAGCCCGTCGAGGAACATGTGATCGTAGGCGGTATCATGGCCCAGGCGCGCGCCCGAGCGGTGCTTCTTGAGCAGGTAGGGCGCGTTGGTCATGCTCTCCATGCCGCCGGCGACAACGAGGTCGGCCGACCCCGCGGCGAGCGCTTCAGCGCCCATGATCACCGTCTGCATGCCCGAGCCGCAGACCTTGTTGACAGTCGTCGCCTGGACCGACTTGGGCAGCCCCGCCTTGATGGCCGCCTGACGCGCCGGCGCCTGGCCGAGGCCCGCGGGCAGCACGCAGCCCATGTAGATCCGCTCGATGTCGTCGCTTGTAACGCCCGCGCGCTCGACCGCCGCCTTGACCGCCGTCGCGCCGAGATCGGTCGCCGAGACTTCGGCGAGCTCGCCCTGCATCGCGCCCATCGGGGTGCGGGCGTAGGACAGGATGACGATCGGATCGGATGCGGAGAACTGGGCCATGGAGAAGGTGCCTTGCCGGAAGGGAGTGGGATGGGGGGCATCTAATGGTGCAGCGCAGCGATATCAATGCGGGCGGCGCGCAAGATTGACCGGGAATTACCTGTTCCGGCCTTGAACCCATTGGCGGGGCGGACTAGGGCGCGCAGCGAACCGCTAGCTATCGAGTCAGGCGCTTGGTCGACCTTCTCCAATATCTGCCGATCCTGATCTTCCTCGCCATCGCGCTGGGAATCTCGTCGCTGTTCGTGTTCCTGCCGATGGGCGTCGCCCGGCTGACTGGCGCGCACAAGCCCAATGCCGAGAAGCTCAGCGAGTACGAGTGCGGCTTTCCCGCGTTCGAGGATCCGCGCAGCCAGTTCGACGTGCGCTTCTATCTTATCGCGATCCTGTTCATCGTCTTCGACCTCGAAGCGGCGTTCCTGTTCCCCTGGGCGGTGAGTCTCAACGTCACCAAGTGGCCGGGCTGGATCACGATGATGGTGTTCCTGTTCGAGCTGATCGTCGGCTACGCCTATGCGTGGAAGAAAGGGGCGCTCGAATGGGAGTGAAGGACGAGGGCGCGCTCGACCACGCGCTCGCCAATCCGGCCGGTTCGACCGTCCACCAGCCGGCGATCAACCCGACGATCCACCCCGAAGTCCTCCAGCCGGGAGCGGAGTATTTCAACCAGGTCAGCGCCGAACTGGACCACAAGGGATTCCTCGTCACCACGACCGAGGACCTGTTCCAGTGGGCTCGCACGGGCAGCCTGTGGTGGATGACTTTCGGCCTCGCCTGCTGCGCGGTCGAGATGATTCACGTCAACATGCCGCGCTACGACATGGAGCGCTTCGGCGTCGCCCCGCGCGCCTCCCCGCGCCAGAGCGACGTGATGATCGTCGCCGGCACGCTGTGCAACAAGATGGCCCCGGCGCTGCGCAAGGTCTACGATCAGATGTCGGACCCCAAGTACGTGATCAGCATGGGCAGCTGCGCCAACGGCGGCGGCTATTACCACTACAGCTACTCGGTGGTGCGCGGCTGCGACCGCATCGTTCCCGTCGACATCTACGTCCCAGGCTGCCCGCCGACCGCCGAGGCGCTGCTCTATGGCGTGATGCAGCTGCAGCGGAAGATCCGCCGCGCGGGGACGATCGAGCGCTAAGATGGTCACCGTCCTGCATTCCGCCCCGAAGATCAGCTCGAACGAGGGCGTGCGCGAGGCGCTGGTCTCGGCGCTCGGCAAGCACGTGCTGGCGAGCAAGGAACATCACGGCGAGATCGTCATTGGGGTGGAACGCGAGGGCGTAGAGGATGTGCTGCGCACTTTGCGCGACGAGCACGGCTACCAGCAGCTGATGGAGATCGCCGGGGTCGACTACCCCGAGCGCGATGAGCGCTTTGAGGTGGTCTACATGCTGCTCAGCCTGACCAAGAACCACCGGATCATGGTCAAGGTCCGCGCGTCGGAAAACACTCCGGTGCCGACCGTCACGCGCCTGTGGCCCAACGCCGGCTGGCTCGAGCGCGAAGTGTTCGACATGTACGGCGTGCTGTTCGACGGCAACACCGACTTGCGCCGGATCCTCACCGACTACGGCTTCGAGGGGCACCCGCAGCGCAAGGACTTCCCGCTGACCGGCTTCCAGGAGCTGCGCTATTCCGAGGAAGAGCACCGCGTGGTCTACGAGCCGGTCGAGCTGCCGCAGGACTTCCGCACGTTCGACTTCATGAGCCCATGGGAAGGCGCCGATTACGTGCTGCCGGGCGACGAGAAATCGGTGACCCCGCCGCCCGCGCCGCAGCCCAAGGCGGGTGAACAGCCCAGCGGCAAGGTCGACGCCAAGGCGTCCGAAACTCGCGGCGCGCCGGGCGTCAGCACGCCGAAGACGACCGAAAAGCCGGGCGATACCGGTGCAGGCAAGGCGACCGACAATAAGGCGACGAAGAAGGTCGCTGCCGGGAAGACCACGGGCAAGTCCATCGCCGGGCAAGGGCAGGGCGAACCTGTTCCCAGGACGACCGCGAAGACCGAGCCAAAGGCGCCCAAGCCGACCTCGAGCCGCCCCGCGCGCAAGCCCAGGGGGCCGAAAGCATGAGCCTGCAACTCGAGAACTCGCCGACCACCGAAGGCGGGACAATCTCCAACTACACGATCAACTTCGGCCCGCAGCATCCGGCGGCCCACGGCGTGCTGCGCATGGTGATGGAGCTCGACGGCGAGGTGATCGAGCGGATCGATCCGCACATCGGCCTGCTCCACCGCGGGACCGAGAAGCTGATCGAGTACAAGACCTACCTCCAGGCGCTGCCGTACTTCGATCGGCTCGATTACTGCAGCCCGCTGTGCATGGAGCACAGCTACGTCCTCGCGATCGAGAAGTTGCTCAACCTCGAAGTGCCGCTGCGCGCGCAATACCTGCGGGTACTGTTCGCCGAGCTGACGCGCATCTCCAACCACATGCTCAACATCGGTAGCCACGTGATGGACGTCGGCGCGATGACGCCGAACCTGTGGCTGTTCGAAATCCGCGAGGATACGCTCAATTTCTTCGAACGCGCCTCGGGCGCGCGCATGCATTGCGCCTGGTTCCGGCCGGGCGGCGTACACGAGGACGTGCCGCTCAAGCTGCTGACCGACATCGGCGACTGGGTCGACACCCGCCTGCCGCGCCTGTTCGACGACGCCATGAGCCTCGTCGTCGACAACCGCATCTTCAAGCAGCGCAACGTCGACATCGCCAAGGTCAGCAAGGAAGACGCGATCGCCTGGGGTTTCTCGGGCCCGATGATCCGCGCCGCCGGCATCCCGTGGGACCTGCGCAAGAGCCAGCCCTACGACGTCTACGACCGGATGGACTTCGAAATTCCTGTCGGCACCAACTCCGATTGCTACGACCGGATGATGGTCCGCGTCGAGGAAGTCCGCCAGTCGGCCCGGATCATCAAGCAGTGCCTCGCCGAGATGCCCGAAGGTCCGGTGTGCAGCGACGACCGCAAGGTGGTCCCGCCCAGGCGCGCCGAGATGAAGCAGTCGATGGAAGCGCTGATCCACCACTTCAAGCTCTACACCGAAGGCTTCCACGTGCCCGCCGGCGAGGTCTACGTCGCCACTGAAAGCCCCAAGGGCGAGTTCGGCGTCTACCTGGTCAGCGACGGCAGCAACAAACCCTACCGCTGCAAGATCCGCCCGACCGCGTTCAGCCACCTTCAAGCGATGGACTTTATGAGCAAGGGCCACATGCTGCCTGACGCGACCGCGATTCTCGGCGCGATCGACGTCGTTTTTGGAGAATGCGACCGGTGAAGACTCAGATGGACATGCTGCGGGTGTGGGCTTCGCTCACGGGGTTGGTGCTGGTGGCGCTGGTGTTCGTGCAGATGGCACTCGGCGTAAAGATGAGCGACACATTGCCGATGCTCGCCGCGTCGATTGCCGGTTTCGAGCTGTTCTTGTTCGGGCAGGACGTCGCCAACAAGCGCAAGCGGCGCCGTGGCTGAACACGCCCCTCATCCCGATACGCCCGAGCTGCGCGAGCGGTGGGGCAACTTCGCATGGACCGAGGCCAACGCGGCCGAGGCGAAGGTCATCGTCGCGCGCTACCCCGAGGGGCGGCAGCGCAGCGCAGTGATGCCGCTGCTCGACCTCGCCCAGCGGCAGATCGGCGCGGAAACGAATACCCAGGGCTGGCTGCCGATTCCGGTGATCGAGTTCGTCGCCGCTTATCTCGACATGCCGGTTATCCGCGTGCTCGAGGTCGCCTCGTTCTACACGATGTACAACCTCGCCCCGGTCGGCCGCTTCCACGTGCAGGTCTGCGGCACGACGCCGTGCATGCTGCGCGGCTCGGACGACATTCTCGGCGCGTGCTACAAGCGCGGCATGAAGCAGGGCCACACGACCGCTGACGGCCTATGGACGCTGACCGAGGTCGAATGCATGGGCAATTGCTCTAGCGCGCCGATGGTCCAGATCAACGACGACAACTACGAAGACCTGACGCCCGCGCGTCTCGACCATGTCCTCGACGAGCTTGCCGCCGGGCGCCAGCCGAAGACCGGCACGCAGGACCCTGCGCGGCACACCATTGAGCCGGTCGGCGGCCCGACCACGCTCAAGGAAATGGTCGCCGAGAACCACGATTACCGGGGTGAATGGTGATGACGCTCCCTTCCTTCGTCATTGCGAGGAGCCGAAGGCTCCGCGGCAATCCAGGGGCGGCGCACACCGCCCTGGATTGCTTCGCTTTGCTCGCAATGACGAGTGACAGGGGGGCATGATGTCATTCATCGTTGCCATCGCCATCGCGCTGATCGCCGTCGTCGTGGCGTGGAAGGTGTTCAAGGGCCTGGTCAAGACCGTCGCCCTCGTAGCGATCCTCATCCTCGCGGCGATTTTCGTGTTCGGAGTTCACCACTAATGCTCGCCGACAAGGACCGCATCTTCACCAACCTCTACGGCTACCAGGACTGGGGCCTGAAGGCGTCGCAGAAGCGCGGCGACTGGGACGATACCAAGGCGCTGATCGCGCGCGGGCAGGACGCGATCATCGACGAGATCAAGGCGTCGGGCCTGCGCGGCCGCGGAGGGGCGGGCTTCCCGACCGGCATGAAGTGGAGCTTCATGCCCAAGGAAAGCCGCGACGGGCGGCCGAGCTTCCTGGTCGTCAACGCCGACGAATCCGAGCCCGGCTCGTGCAAGGACCGCGAGATCATCCGCCACGATCCGCACAAGTTGATCGAAGGCGCGCTGGTCGCCGGCTTCGCGATGCGCGCGCGGGCCGCGTACATCTACATCCGCGGCGAATACATCCGCGAGGCCGAGACGCTCTTCAAGGCGGTCGCCGAGGCGTACGACGCTGGCCTGCTCGGCAAGAACGCCGCCGGCTCGGGCTACGACTTCGACGTCTTCGTCCACCGCGGGGCGGGCGCCTATATCTGCGGCGAAGAGATGGCGATGCTCGAAAGCCTGGAAGGCAAGAAGGGCCAGCCGCGCCTGAAGCCGCCGTTCCCGGCCGGCGCGGGCCTCTACGGCTGCCCCACTACGGTCAACAATGTCGAATCGATCGCCGTCGTGCCGACGATTCTGCGCCGCGGCGCGAGCTGGTTCGCCAGCTTCGGCGCAGAGGGCAACAAGGGCACCAAGCTGTTCCAGATCTCCGGCCACGTCGACAAGCCGTGCGTGGTCGAAGAAGCGATGAGCATTCCGTTCCGCGAGTTGATCGAGAAGCACTGCGGCGGCGTCACCGGCGGATGGGACAACCTGCTGGCGGTGATCCCCGGCGGCTCTTCGGTCCCGCTGGTCCCGGCGGAGCAGATCATCGACTGCGCGATGGATTTCGACGGGCTCAAGGCGGTTGGTTCGGGCCTCGGTACGGCAGCCGTCATCGTGATGGACAAGTCGACCGACGTGGTCCGCGCGATCAGCCGCATCAGCAAGTTCTACATGCACGAGAGCTGCGGCCAGTGCACCCCGTGCCGCGAAGGCACCGGGTGGATGTGGCGCGTGATGGAGCGGTTGCGCACCGGCCAGGCCGAAGCGCGCGAGATCGACATGCTCTACGAAGTGACCAAGCAGGTCGAAGGCCACACGATCTGCGCGCTGGGCGATGCGGCCGCCTGGCCGATCCAGGGCCTGATCCGCCACTTCCGCCCCGAGCTCGAGCGGCGCATCGCCGACCGGCAAGGGGTCATGAAACAGGCGGCGGAGTAGCAGTTACAGTTACTTGCACGGTGCTCGGCACCCGCTGGGATGGGCAGCGGGAAGGGGGCGTAATGACGACATCCAAACGGCGGATCCGGCTTCTTTCGAGGAAGAAAGCCTCGGTATGGCGCGTCTGCGGGATTGCGGGCTGCATCGCCATGGCACCCCTGCCAGCTTCTGCGCAGGACTACGAGGCGATACGGGCGATGCTGTACGGCAGCGACCTCGCACCGAGCGACACGGCAGGGATCGAGTTCGTTCATCGCTTCGGAATGTGCCTGGGAACGGTCTGGGGGCCAGGTGTCCTGTCGCTTCTTCCGAAAAGCGAGAAGAGCAAGGACGAATTGTTCATGGACGCGACCGCGGACAACGGCTGCGGCTCCTTCCAGGACAGAATCCGCTTTTCGCCCACTTACTATAGGGGTCCGATGGCCGAATACTTTCTGGCTTTGATCCGCAGCGGAAAGAAGATTCCGAAAAGCGTACTTCGGATTTATCCTGAACCCACTCCAGAACAAGCGGCAAAGCTTAAGCCTGACGTTCGCGTCGCAGTCGCGTTGGTCGACCTGGGCTCCTGTGTCGATAACTCCGAACATGAAGCAACTTTGAAATTGTTCGAAACGCCGCCCGACAGCATTGTCGAGGGTCAAGCGCTGGCAGGACTCACAGGTGCCCTGTCAAATTGCATTCCACCTGGCATTCAACTGAGGTTTTCCAAGTTCATTCTCCGCGGGTTCCTCGCGGAAGGTGTTTTCCGAAACGCCGTCCGAAGCGTCACCAAAGGAAATTGAGCATGATAAAACTCACCGCCATCGCGATCATTGCATTCGCGATCCAGTCACCGACAGCTTTTGCTGCCGATCCGGCCCAGAATACGGCCAAAGGGGACGGCAAGGGTGTCACCACCGTCGCCGATGCCCTTGAGAAGCTCAAAAGGGAGCAGGCCGATCAACCGTCGCTTGGGCTTCGTCGCAAGGTGGCGCAGAGATTCGGCGATTGCCTCGCAAAGGATCACAGACTGCACGGTCAGGCGGTCACTTTCCTGCTCTCGGGAGAGGGAAGCGATGGCTGGCAGCTGGCGGATGAAACGTGTTTCACCAAAGCGATCGCTCCGTATGGTAGATTGGTAGGCCCCCAGATTCGGGGAACGTTTCCGCCCGCTGTGATGCGCTCGCTGGTGGCTGACGGGTTGGTACGGGTCGATTTTCAAGTGCAGGGCCCGACCGACTTTGCGGTGGTCCCGCCGCTCGATCTCTCTCCGGTGTCGAACGGCGCTTCCGCACCGCCGAAGCCCGCAATTGCCGATCAACTGGGCGAGTGCGCGGCGAGGGTGTCTCCCGCGGCGATCCGCCGACTGGCCCAGACGAATGTCGAGTCCGACGAGGAAGTGACCGCCATTCGCGAACTCGTGCCGACTTTCGCCCAATGCCTGCCTCCCGGCGTAAAACTGGCTTTCGAGCCAGGCGCCCTGCGCGATTCGAGCGTGCTCGCTTATTCCCGCCTTGCATTTACGCTGGCGGCAAGCGGCGCCGGCCAGAGAGGTACTCACTAACCTTTGAAGGCTGCCGCCGAGCGGGTTTTCGCGAGCCCAGGGTCCATCCGAAAAAGCGCTGTCCTACATCCCCGCGTCTGTGCCATGCATCCGGCATGAGCAGGGCGGGTCGAGCAGGCATCGGCGAAAGATCGCGCGAAAATACGTGGCGAATACGTGCGGACTTCGTGACCTTCCGCGCCAGCAACCGTGTCACCTCTGTCAACTTCGTGCGCATCTGAGGGCGGCCAGCCATGGATAACATAACCCACAGCCTGGTCGGCTGGACGCTCGGGCAGACCGGGCTCAAGCGCAAGACGCGCAAGGGACTGGCGGCGCTGATCCTCGGTGCCAATGCGCCCGATATCGACGTGTTCCTCGGCTGGGTGCCGTGGCCTTCGCTGGCGACGCATCGCGGACTGACGCACAGCTTCTTCGGCGGCGTGCTGGTGTTGCCGCCGATGCTCGCCGGGCTGCTGTGGCTGCTCGACCGATGGCAGATGCGACGAGGCCAGACCGTCAGGAGCGGGCTGCCGATGCGTTTCGGCTGGCTTGTCGCGCTCAGCTACATCGGCTGCGTCACGCATCCGCTGCTCGACTGGCAGACCAGCTACGCGATCCAGCTGTTCGCGCCGTTCGACAACCGCTGGTACCACAACGATTCGCTGTTCATCCTCGATGTGTGGATCTGGCTCGGGCTCGGCTTCGCGATCTGGCTTTCGCGGCGGCGCGAGAAGATCGGGCAGGGGAACTGGGGCGGGCCGGCCATCGCCGCATCGGCCGCCTTGATGCTCTACATCACTGCCAACGGCGTCGTCACGGCGCGGGCTGTGGACGCGCCGGTCGAATCCGCGCCGCACGCCAGGCCGGATGTAATCGTGGCGTCGCCGCCGCCGGTGCTTTTCTGGCGCCGCAACCTGATCTGGCGGCAGGATCACGGGATCTGGCGCGGCGACTACGATCCGTTCGCCTCGCTTCGCACATTGGAGGACTACACCGGGCCGGTGCCCGACGGCATGACCGATCCCGTCGCCCGCCGGGTGCTGCTGACCACGCCGCGAATCGCGCACTTCGCGCGTTGGTCGATCCTACCGACGGCCACTGTCGAGCGGCACCGCTGCTACGTGCAGATCCAGTACCAGGACGCGCGATTCGGGGGTCGAGCGGGCGCGGGACGCCTCGGCCAAACGGTCAACGCGCCGACTGGCGCGCCGGGCTGCTGATCAATGGATCGTGGGGTCGAGCTTTTCGGCGGTCTCGCTGTCGGACGCGATGTCCGCGGGGAGCTGCAACAGTGCGGCCGCGAGGAACGCCCAGCCGGCGCCCCCGAGCCAGCCCGCGGCGACGTCGCTAGGGAAATGGACCCCAAGCCACACCCGGCTCCAGGCAACCATCAGGCTCAGCACGATCGCCGTGCCGATGATCGTCAGCCGCACCGACTCGCGAGCGCTGAGCGTGGCGAAGGCCAGCGCGATGGCGATGTAGACCACTGCCGAGTTAAACGCGTGCCCGCTCGGAAAGCTCGCCCCGCCGGCTTCGGTCAGGTGCGGCACGATTTCCGGACGGGGACGGCCGACCAGGCCCTTGATCGCCGCGTCGACCAGCCACGCTCCGGTGACCGTCAGCGCGAGCAGGATCGCCTCGCGCCGCATGCGCAGGAACATCAGCGAGGTGACCGCGCCGATCGCGATCAGGTTGCGCAGGAGCACTCCGCCGAGCGAAGTCACGTCGCGAACCCATTCGAGCATCCACTTGGGTCCTTTGGGCACCAGTCCCGTGTCCGCGCGCCAGACCAGCAGTCCGGACTTGTCGAAGCTGCCGGTGCGCCCCGTCGTCACCAGCCACACCAGCAGCAGGAACCCGGCCCAGCAGGCTGCGGAAACGACCAGGGCCTTGCTCCGGTCGATGCGCCAGCCACGCGCGGGCAAGGTGATGGTTTCGGGAGGTCGCGCCATGGCGCAGTCAACCTGCCACGCGCGCCGTCGTTCCGCCAGACAGCGGTTTCGACAGGTCTAGTCTGGATGTCTTGCCGTTAACCCTCAGCCGAGTCATATCTGTAACATGAACAGGGAGGCTGCGAGAGGAGGAGTTCTGCTCGCGGGCGGACGCCGTTTTGGCGCCTCGCCGGGGGTATTCTCGCGCCTTTTCGCCGGCGGTTTCCACAAGTTGCTCGACGGGATCGACGGCGGCCTCGCGCGCGGCTCGATTCTCGCCCGGTTACCCGACGGATCGACTCGGCTGCTTGGCGGGCGCGCCGAAGGCTTTGGCGGCGAAGTCGAAATCCGCGACTGGCGCGCGCTGCTGCGGCTTGCGCTCGGCGGATCGTGCGGCTGGTACCAAGCGTGGGAAGCGGGCGAATGGGCGAGCCCGGATCCCGTGCCACTGTTCGCGCTCTTCATGGCCAACGCCGACAATCTTGGGGAAATCGGCCGGGCGAAAGGGCCATGGCGGCTGGCGGCGCGCGTGGCACACTGGCTCAACCGCAACACCCGCGCCGGCGCCGAACGCAACATCCAGGCGCACTACGATCTCGGCAACGATTTCTACCGCGCCTGGCTCGACCCGACGATGAGCTATTCGAGCGCCTATCGCTTCGCCGGCGATGGTCTCGAAGCCGCGCAACGGCGCAAATGGGCGCGCCTCAGCGAGCGTCTGGGTACACCCGATACGATTCTCGAGATCGGTTGCGGCTGGGGCGGGCTCAGCGCATTCCTCGCCGAGCGCGGGAGCAAGGTGACCGGGATTAGCCTGTCCGACGAGCAGCTCGGCTGGTGCCGCGCGCATCATCCGGCGGTCGAATTCCGCAAGCAAGATTATCGCGATTGCGACGGCCAGTACGATGCCATCGTGAGTGTCGAGATGGTCGAGGCGCTCGGCCGCGAATACTGGCCGACGTTCATGGACGGCCTGGCGCGAAATCTGAAGCCCGGCGGGCGCGCGGCGATCCAGTTCATCGCCATGCGCGACAACCTGTTTGAAAGCTACGTCCGCAACGCCGATTTCATCCAGGCTTACGTCTTCCCCGGCGGGCTGCTGATCAAGGCGAGCGAGTTCCGGGCGCTCGCCGACGCGCGCGGTCTGTCATGGCAGGACGAGGAGGATTTCCAGCTCGATTATGCCGAAACGCTCAAGGCCTGGCGCGCCGGCTTCGACGCTGCCGCGCGCGAAGGGCGGCTGCCGGACGGATTCGACGAGCGTTTCCGCAACCTCTGGCGCTTTTACCTGATGTACTGCGAAGGCGGATTCCGCGGCGGCGGAATCACCGTCAGCCAGGTTACCCTGGTGAAGGATTAGCCTTTGTAGACGCCGTCTCCGCGATAGCGCGTGAGGATGTTGTCGTGGACGATGGGACTGAGCAGCTGCGCAAAGGCACAACCGCACATGCTGTCCTCCCACCAGATGACCTCGGCCTGGAGCGCCTCGAGCCCCGGCAGCGTCAGCCAGCACACGGTGCCGACGTGCAGCCGGCTTACCGAAGTCGCCGAAAAGCCGGAAAGGGACAGGTCGTTGACCACCGTCTGGAACGGCCGCCCGCCCGACTGGCGCAGCTGCGCCGGAATCGAGAGCCGGGTGCGCGGTGCGCTCCGGTCTTCCTGTGCCGCGATTTCATAGCGGCCGATGACATTCTGCAAGCTCATGTCGCTCTCTTGGCAAGCCGTTGAACGCACGGTTGGGGGCCATGCACCGCGGAGACTGCTCCGAGTTGCTTACCGACTGCTTAGCAGGAATGGTTAAGTCGGATTTTCCACGCGAATTCGTACCCCGGTTTCAAAGTCTTCCCCAAGCAGGTCAACGATCCTATCGGCCACGACTTCCGGCGGTTTCACCGACCCGGGATCCTCGCCGGGATAGGCACGGGCGCGCATCTGCGTGCGGGTGGCGCCGGGATCGACAATCGCCACCCTGACCGCGGAAATGTTCTCGACTTCCTGAGCATACGACCCAAGAAGGTTGTCGAAAGCCGCCTTGGTTGCGCCATAGGCACCCCAGTAAGCTCGCGGGTTTTGCCCGATCCAGCTCGTGATGCCGATCACCCGGCCATGCTCGGAGCGTTTGAGCAACGGATCGAAGTTGGCCAGCAGCGCTTGCGTCGCCAGCACGTTGAGGGTCAGCGCGCGGTTGAAGAACTGTTGCTCAATCTGCGTAACCGGAGTGAGCTGCGGCAGGATCGCGGCGTTGATCACGAGGATGTCGAGCTTGCCCCAGCGCTCGGAGATCGCGTTGGCGAGGCGGGCAATCGAATCGCTTTCGGTCAGGTCCATCGGCGCGATCGTCGCGCTGCCGTCGGCTGCGTGAATGGCCTCCTCGACAGCCTCGAGATCGCGGGCCGTTCGCGCGGTGAGCACGAGGTGCGCGCCCGCCGCTGCGAGCGCCTTCGCTGTCGCTGCGCCGATGCCCCGGCTCGAGCCGGTGACAAGCGCCACCCTTCCGGCCAACGGCAACTCCGCCATCAGGCGACCTTGGAATTGACCGGCAGCGTCAGCTGCGCATCGCGCTGGTGGCGTTCGGCGAGGTCGGTCAAGGCCGTTGGATAATCGCCGGTGAAGCAGGCGTCGCAATATTGCGGGCAAGCATCGTTGCGTCCCGCAAGGCCGACCGCGCGATAGAGACCGTCGATCGAAACGAACGACAGGCTGTCGGCCTGGATGAACTCGCGCATCGCGTCGACATCCATGCGGCCCGCGAGCAGCTTCGAGCGTTCGGGCGTGTCCACGCCGTAGAAGCAGCCGTGTCCGGTCGGCGGGCTGGCAACGCGGAAGTGGACTTCCTTGGCCCCGGCGTCGCGCATCATTTGCACGATCTGCAGGCTGGTGGTGCCACGCACGATCGAATCGTCGATCAGCACGATCTTCTTGCCCTCGACCAACGCGCGGTTGGCGTTGTGCTTGCGCTTGACGCCGGCATGACGTGCGCCGTCCGACGGCTGGATAAAGGTGCGACCGACATAGTGCGAGCGGATGATGCCGAGCTCGAAGGGAATCGCCGATTGCTGCGAATAGCCGATTGCCGCCGGCACACCGCTGTCCGGAACCGGCACGACAAGATCGGCCTCGCACGGCGCTTCCTTGGCCAGCTCGACGCCGATCATCTTGCGCGATTCGTATACCGAGCGCTGGTTGAAGATCGAATCCGGTCGGCTGAAATAGACGTGCTCGAAAATGCACGGCCGCGGCGCTACTTGGCCGAAGGGGCGGTGCGTCGTGATGTTGCCGTCGAAATCGACCTCGACCATCTCGCCCGGATCGATCTGGCGGACGAAGGTGGCCCCGACTACGTCGAGCGCGACCGTTTCGCTGGCGAATACCGTCGCGTCGCCAAGCCGACCCATCACCAACGGGCGAATGCCGAGCGGATCGCGGCAGGCGATCATGCCCTGCGGGGTCATCAGGATCAGCGAATAGGCACCTTCGACCAACCGCAGCGCGTCGACAATCTTGTCGAGCAGCTTGGGATAGCGGCTGGTTGCGACAAGGTGGATGATCACCTCGGTGTCGCTGGTCGACTGGAAGATCGCCCCGCGGCGAACTAGGTCGCCGCGCAAGTGCCCGGCGTTGGAGATGTTGCCGTTATGGGCCACCGCGAAGCCACCGGTCGCCAGTTCGGCGTAGAGCGGCTGGACGTTGCGCAGGCCGGCGCCGCCGGTGGTCGAATAGCGCACGTGCCCGGCGGCCATAGTGCCCGGCAGTTCGGCGATCGATTCTCCGCTCGAAAAATTGGCGGCCACGTGGCCCAGGCCGCGGCGCGTGAAGAACTCGGCCCCGTCGAAGCTGGTAATCCCGACGGCTTCCTGCCCGCGATGCTGCAAGGCATGGAGGCCGAGCGCGCAGACAGCCGCGGCCTCGTGCGCGCCGAGCACGCCGAAAATTCCACACTCTTCGCGCAGCTTGTCGCCGTCCGCGTCAACGAAAGGATGAGTGATGTTCATGAGTCCCTTGAGGGATCGCCGGCCGCGCGCCCCCAATGGCGACTAGGGCGCCGCATTACAAGTATGTTACGCTCGAAACCTGTGGGGTCGATGGTCGTGGTGGTGGCGATGGTGTCGCGCACGCTCGCTCGGGAGTTTCCCGGCCAAAACCGTCCCCCGGACGGTTTTGAGACGCGGAAAATTGGTCGGGGAGAGAGGATTCGAACCTCCGGCCCCTGCCTCCCGAAGACAGTGCTCTACCAGGCTGAGCTACTCCCCGACCGGCGCGCCCCGTTTGATCGGGGGCGAGGCAGAGGCGGCCCAATAGCGGGGGGTGCCCGGGGTGGCAAGCAGGCAATTGCGGTGGTAGCGGACTGTTCATGGCCAGAGCCGCGCGCCCGAGCGATTCTTCGCACCCAAGCCATTGGGAGTGGCAATATCTCGACCTGATGCGGCGCATCTGGACCGAGGGCGACGAGCGGATCGATCGCACCGGAATCGGCACTCGCGCGCTGTTCGGGACCACGCTGAGGTGCGGCCTTTCGGACGGGCGCGTACCCTTGCTCACCACCAAGCGCGTGTTCTGGAAAGTCGCCGCACGTGAGATGCTCTGGTTCCTCACCGGCAGCACCAGCATTCGCCCGCTGCTGGAGCAGGGCGTGACGATCTGGAGCGACTGGCCGCTGGCGAAATATCGCCGGGAAACGGGCGAGGAAATCTCGCAGGAAGAATTCGAACGGAAGATTGTCGCAGATGCCGGGTTTGCTGCGCGCTGGGGCGATCTCGGACCGGTTTACGGCAAGCAGTGGGTCGATTGGCCAACCTTCGAACCGGCGGGCGAGGTTCTGTTCAAGCCCGGCCCGGGCATCAACCAGGTCGCCCAGGTGGTCGAGAGCTTGCGCAGCAACCCCGGCAGCCGGCGCCATATCATCGAGGGCTGGAACGTGGCCGAGCTCGACCGGATGGCGCTGCCGCCGTGTCACAAGACCTATCAGTTCCACGTCAGCGGGAAACGCCTCTCGTGCGTGCTTTATCAGCGCAGCTGCGACGTTGCGCTAGGCCTGCCGTTCAACCTGTTCGGCGCCGCGTTGCTGACGCGAATGCTGGCCCAGCAAGCCGGTCTTGAGGCGGGTGAACTCATCTGGATGGGTGGCGACACGCACCTTTATTTGAACCATACCGAACTCATCGAAGCGCAGCTGGAGAGGGAACCGGCGGGCGATCCGCGGCTTCTGATCGCACGGCATCCGCCGTCGATATTCGACTATCGCTTCGAGGATTTCGCGGTCACCGGATACGCTCCGCAAGGCGCGCTCAAGGCGCCCGTGGCCGTTTGAGCCGGCAAAGTTGACGAGTGGCGCATTGCATAATAAAATGTCTCACAGTTAGAATATCATTACGCAGCGGGAGAGCGGCATGGCAAATCGGGGCGAGGGGGCTGGGTATAATCGCCCCCGGCTCGCGCTGCACGTGCCGGAGCCCAAGTTTCGTCCTGGCGACAAAGTCGACTTCTCGCACATCTCCGTGCCCGAGGCCGGCGCGCAAGCGCGGCCCGACGAGGCTTGCCCGGCGAGCGAAACCAACCCGCTGTGCACCGATCTTGTCCGCGTGCTCGGTGAAGATCACCAGGCGCATGGTCCGTGGGACCCGCGCCTCGCGCCCGACCAGCTGCGTGCGATGCTTCGCGACATGGCGCTGACCCGCGCGTTCGATGAGCGGATGTATCGCGGGCAGCGGCAGGGCAAGACCAGCTTCTACATGAAGTGCACGGGCGAGGAGGCGACCAGTATCGCCGCCGCGCACGCGCTCGCCAGCGACGACATGGTGTTTCCGAGCTATCGCCAGCAGGGCATCCTCATATCACGCGGCTATCCGCTGATCGAAATGATCAACCAGATCTACTCGAACCGCGGCGACAAGCTTAAAGGCCGCCAGCTCCCCATCATGTACTCGAGCCGGTCGCACAGCTTCTTCACCATCAGCGGCAACCTGGCGACGCAAGTGCCGCAGGCCGTGGGCTGGGCGATGGCGAGCGCGATCCGCCACGACAGCCGCATTGCCGCCACATGGCTGGGCGAGGGCAGTACAGCTGAGGGCGACTTCCATTCAGGAATGACTTTCGCGGCGGTCTACAACGCGCCGGTGATCTTCAACGTGGTCAACAACCAGTGGGCGATTTCGAGCTTCTCGGGCTTCGCCGGTTCCGAGCGGACGACCTTCGCTGCACGCGCGATCGGCTATGGCATCGCCGGCCTGCGCGTCGACGGCAACGATCCGCTGGCAGTCTATGCCGCCGTTCGCTGGGCGGCCGACCGGGCGCGCTCGAACAACGGGCCGACGCTGATCGAGCACTTCACCTACCGTGCCGAAGGCCATTCGACCTCGGACGATCCTTCTCAGTACCGCTCCGCGCAGGAGCGCGAGGAATGGCCGCTCGGCGATCCGATCAACCGGCTCAAGCTGCACCTTATCGCCATCGGCGAATGGTCGGAGGATCAGCACCAGCAAATGGACCTCGCGCTTGCCGAAGAGGTCAAGGCGGCGACCAAGGAGGCCGAGAAGAACGGCATCCTCGGCCACGGCCTGCACCATCCATTCCACACGATGTTCGAAGACGTGTTCGAAGAGCTGCCGTGGCATCTCGAGGAGCAGGCGGACCAGGCAATCCGCGAAAGGCAGATCAAGTGGCCACAGTCGTAGATTCAGATGCGGTGAGCCTGTCGGAGGCGCCGGTGCGCAGCCTCAACATGATCGAGGCGATCAACGACGCACTCGACATCATGCTCGAGCGCGATCCCGATGTGATCATCATGGGCGAGGATGTCGGCTATTTCGGTGGCGTGTTTCGCGCCACCGCCGGCCTGCAGGAAAAGCATGGCAAGACGCGCGTGTTCGACACCCCGATCAGCGAATGCGGCATCATCGGCGTCGCCGTGGGGATGGGCGCCTATGGCCTGCGCCCGGTGCCCGAGATCCAGTTCGCCGATTACATCTATCCCGGCCTCGACCAGCTGATCAGCGAAGCGGCGCGACTGCGCTATCGCTCGGCGGGCGAGTTCATTGCGCCGATGACCGTGCGCAGCCCCTTCGGCGGCGGCATCTTCGGCGGACAGACGCATAGTCAGAGCCCGGAGGCGATCTTCACCCACGTCTCCGGCCTCAAAACTGTCGTTCCCAGCACGCCGCACGACGCCAAGGGGCTGTTGATCGCGGCGATCGAGGACAACGACCCCGTCATCTTCTTCGAGCCCAAGCGGATCTACAATGGCCCGTTCGACGGGTACTACGATCATCCGACCAAGCCGTGGAAGGACCACCCGGATGCCAAGGTGCCCGAGGGGTACTATTCCATCCCGCTCGGCAAGGCGCGCATAGTGCGCGAAGGCCAGGCGCTGACGGTGCTGGCGTACGGCACGATGGTCCATGTTGCCGAAGCAGTCTGCCGCGAGAAGGGCGTCGACGCCGAGATCCTCGACTTAAGAACGCTTGTCCCGCTCGACATCGAAGCCATTGAAACATCGGTCGAAAAGACCGGACGTTGCATGGTGGTGCACGAGGCGACGCGCACCAGCGGCTTCGGGGCCGAATTGGCCGCGCTGGTGCAGGAGCGATGCTTCTATCACCTTGAAGCGCCGGTCGAGCGCGTCACCGGTTTCGACACCCCCTATCCGCACAGCCTCGAATGGGCCTATTTCCCCGGGCCGGTTCGCATCGGCGAAGCGCTCGACAAGCTTCTCGGAGCCTGACGCCATGGTCCGCTACACATTCAAGCTGCCCGATATCGGCGAAGGCATAGCCGAGGCCGAGATCGTCGCCTGGCACGTCAAGGTCGGCGACCGGGTCGAGGAAGATGGCCGCCTGGCCGACATGATGACCGACAAGGCTACGGTCGAGATGGAAAGCCCTGTTGCCGGCACGGTTGTCGAGGTTGCCGGCGAAGCGGGCGACGTCGTCGCGATCGGCTCACCTTTGGTGGTGATCGAGACCGAAGGCGAACTTCCAGGTGAGGCGCCTGCTCCGAAGGCCGAGGTGGTCCGCGAGGAGATCGACGCCGAGACGCCCGAGGCCGAACATGTGGAGAAGGTGATCGAGAAAGCGGGGGAACTCGAACCCGAACCCGCTCCTGCGCCGAAACCTGTACCAGCGTCCAAGCCAGCACCAGTTCCTGAAGCGCGGACCGCGGCCAAAGTGCTCGCCAGCCCCGCAGTGCGCGCGCGCGCCAGGGAACTGGGTATCGACCTCGCCGAAGTCTGCCCGGCCGAAGGTGGCCGCGTGCGCCATTCCGACCTCGACGCATTTCTCTCCTACGGAGCGGCCAAGGGCTACGCGCCCGCGGGCAAGACGATGCGCGACGAGCAAGTCAAGGTCATCGGCCTGCGCCGCCGGATCGCCGAGAACATGGCCGCCAGCAAGCGCCACATTCCGCATTTCTCCTACGTCGAGGAATGCGACGTCACCGATCTCGAGAAGCTGCGCGCCGATCTCAACGCCAACCGGGGCGACAAGCCGAAGCTGACGTTGCTGCCGCTACTGATCACGGCGATCTGCCGGGCGCTGCCCGAGTTCCCAATGATCAACGCGCGCTTCGACGACGAGGCGAATGTGGTCAGCCGCTCCGGATCCGTCCATCTCGGCGTGGCGACAATGACCGACGCAGGCCTGATGGTTCCGGTGATCCGCGACGCGCAGTCGAAGAATCTCTGGCAGCTGGCGAACGAGATCGGGCGTCTCGCCGAAGCCGCCCGCGCCGGCAGCGCCAAGTCTGAGGAACTTTCGGGCTCGACACTCACCCTCACCTCGCTCGGCCCCCTCGGTGGTATCGCTTCGACCCCGGTGATCAACCGGCCCGAAGTGGCGATCATCGGCCCCAACCGCATCGTCGAGCGGCCGTTGTTCGTGTCCGACGGCATGGGCGGGGAGCGGATCGAGAAGCGCAAGCTGATGAACCTGTCGATCAGCTGCGATCACCGCGTGGTCGACGGCTACGACGCCGCCGCTTTCGTCCAGGCGGTCAAGAAGCTGTTCGAAACGCCGGTGCTTTTGCTCGCCGGCTGACGTGCTAATATCGCGGCATGGCCCGCGATCCGCGCATCGATGCCTACATCGCCAAGTCGGCCGATTTCGCCCGCCCGATCCTCGAGCATGTGCGCGAGCTGGTTCACAAGACCGTTCCCGACGCGGGCGAGGCGATCAAGTGGGGCATGCCGCGCTTCACGCACAACGATAAGAGCATTGCCGGAATGGCGGCGTTCAAGGGGCATTGCGCTGTCATGGTCCACGGCGATGGACGCCAGAGCGAAGGGATGGGAAGCTACGGCAAGATTACCTCGCTGGACGAGCTTCCCGACGATGCCGTCATGTCCGCGAAATTCATCGAAGCGCGTGAGCGCATCGATACAAAAGGCACCGCCGCAAAGCGGTCCTCTCGGCTCGCGCCGAAGCCTGAACTGGCCATGCCGCAGGATTTCGCTGCCGCCTTGCGCGATAACCCGAAGGCACAGGCGACGTTCGAAGGATTTCCACCCTCTCAGCGGCGCGAATACGTCGCATGGGTCAGCGACGCCAAGCAGGACGCGACCCGCGCCAAGCGCCTTGCGACGTCGATCGAATGGCTGGCCGAAGGCAAGCACCGCAACTGGAAATACGAGCGCTGAATTCGCCGCGGGCAGGGCGGTTGACACCCCGCGGCCCCTGCCTTAGTGGCGCGGCTCCCAAGCGGTGCGACGCGAATACGCGGGTGTAGCTCAGTTGGTTAGAGTGCCGGCCTGTCACGCCGGAGGTCGCGGGTTCAAGTCCCGTCACTCGCGCCACTTGGGACGTTTCAGTGGCCCTCACCGTAAGGTTGCGAAACGAGGCTTCGAGCCTGTCGCACCTGCACATGCTGCATGTTTGCCGGGTCTAAACGCCTCCACCGCGCAGACCAGGAAATCGCCGTAAAGCCGCTTATCGAAGCCAACGTCCAGGTCGGCGGGAACGTCTCGATCTTCGTCCCACAAGTTGAGCATGTGATTGGTGCCGACCACCCAGATTCGCCGCACGCCCGAGCCGTTGTAAACGGCGTATCGCCCATGCACCCAGCCGCATTCACCGGTCTTGCGCGGAAACCAGCCAGAAGGCCGCGCGTTGGCGGGTACTGCAAGAAGCAATGGGGTGAGGGCAGCCGTGCGAGGCAGGACACCTGCCATGTCAGCCCCAGCGGCCCGTTTCCATCCAGATCAGGAAGCGCTTGAGCGGCAGCAGCCAAACAACGCCAAGCACGATGTATACGATCGTCTGCGCCCAGACCGGCAGTTGGCCGATCCACTGCGAAGCCCACATCACCCCCAGGGCATAACCTCCCAGCGCGGCAAACAGCGCCAGGATGCCTAGCGGGATCCTGAGCGTCGGCTCGGTACGCATCAGAATGGTCCGAGCAGGCGGGTGGGGGTGATTACGCCGGTCAGGGGCATGTCGTGCCACTCGTTTGGCAGCTCGGGCACTTCCTGCATGTCCCAGGCGAGGCCGAAGCGGATCGTATCGGGATGGGCGCCGAGCCACTTGTCATAGAAACCGCCGCCCTGGCCGAGCCTCTGCCCGCCGACCGTGAATGCGACGAGCGGCATGAACAGCACGTCGGGCACTACTTCAGGCGCATCCTCGCTGCCTTGCATCAGTCCGAAGTAGCCTTTGGCGAGGTCGGTTTCGCCATAAGGGTCGGTATGCTTGCGGAAGATCATCGGCGTCTGCAGGTTGACCAGCCAGGGCAGGGCGATGGTGTGCCCCCGCTCAATGAAGAACTTGGCATACGAATTGGCCGGCGCTTCGCCAGGGTCGGCACGATAGAAGCCGATGACGGCATCATCCGGGATCAGGTCGAGCACCGCTGCGGGCGGCCGGTGGAACGCCAGCGCGCTGATCTCCTTGGGCAGCGATGCAGCATATTCGACTCGCGCCTTGCGGAGCCGATTGCGGATTTCTTTTTTCTGTTCGGTGATGTCGGCCATGCGACCCCGCTAGCCGGAAATGGTGAGTGGCGGAACCACCATGGGTCGGAGCCGGAGAAATCCTCTGACGCCTAACGTCAGGTGGGCGCCGTATGCACCGGACCTCAGGACGAACCCGCGGACCGGGCAGGGACAGCTCCCAAGGATTGCTTATAGCCTCAGGGATATTCGATCGGCGCGTGCCGGGCAGTCCCGCCAAGGCCTATGTAAGGCTTTTGCCAGCAAGCGGCAATGCCCGGCGGTTACCATCCGCCGCCGCCACCGCCCCCTCCACCGCCGCCGGAGGACCGGCCGCCTCCCGCGCCGCTGCTCGAACCCGGCGATGCGGTCCATCAGTGCGATGATCGTCGGCAGCATGAGCATTCCCCCTGTCCGGAAGTCTGCCGTTGGGTCAGCCGGCGACTTCGAGCTGCGTAGCCAGGTTTTCGAGCCGCCCGGCCAGCGCTTCGAGGCCTTCGGCGACCTCCGGTCCCGGCGTGGCAGGCGCCGCGCCGCCTTGCCTCATCTCGTAATTCTCGTCGGCCAGAAGCAGCGCGGCAAACAGCAGCGCGCGCGCCTCTGATTGGTTGGTGATGTGCGGCATGTCGGCCAGCTTGGCGTCGATCGTGCGCCCAAGCATCGCGATGTGCGTTTCCTCGCCTTCTGCGCAGGCGACGGTGAACTTGCGCCCGGCGATGTCGAGGGTGACGTTGCTCATGGTGCGATCGCTCCCAGCAAGCGGTCAAGCTCCGCGAGGGCGGCGCCGGTTTCGCTGCGGAGCGCGGCGTACTTGCGCTCCAGTTCGGGGTCGCCGACAGCTCCCGTCATCGCCGGCCGCTGTGAGGAAGCGCATTCGATCCGCGCCACGGCGGCTTCGATCCGGGCCATCGCCCGCTGGGTGCGTTCCCCATCCATGGCGTCAGCTTATGTAAATGCGCTCGCAGTGGCAAAGCCTTGGGCGAGAAAGCTGTGAACAGTTCTCGTGCCGCGGCAGACGGCATTCAGGCGGCGCGCTTGACGGGGGAATGGTGGTCCGCAAGAGAGGCGGCGCATCGAATCAGCGACCCTTTCCAACTCGCAGGAGCCGCCCGAATGAGCCTCGATCCCGCCCGCCTTACGCCGATGGCCAACGCCATCCGCGCGCTGGCGATGGACGCGGTGCAGGCCGCCAATTCGGGGCACCCCGGCATGCCGATGGGCATGGCCGACGTAGCCAGTGTGCTGTGGTCGAAGTACATCAAGTTCGATCCGGCCGATCCGAAGTGGCCCGACCGCGACCGCTTCGTACTCAGCGCGGGGCACGGCTCGATGCTGCTCTATTCGGTGCTGCACCTGACCGGTTATGCGCGCCCGACGATCGACGACATCCGCAACTTTCGCCAGCTCGGCAGCCCCTGCGCCGGGCACCCGGAGAACTTCCTGCTTGAGGGTGTGGAGGCCACGACCGGCCCGCTCGGCCAGGGCTTGGCGATGGCGGTCGGCATGGCGATCGCTGAGCGGCACCTCAACGCCGAGTTCGGCGACGAGCTGGTCGATCACCGAACCTGGGTGATCGCCGGTGATGGCTGCCTGATGGAGGGCGTCAACCACGAGGCAATCGGTCTCGCCGGGCACCTGAAGCTCGGACGGATGATCGTGCTGTGGGACGACAACCATATCACCATCGACGGCTCGACCGACCTTTCGACCAGCGAGGACATCCGCGCGCGCTATACCGCGAAGGGCTGGCACGTGGTCAGCTGCAGCGGGCATAACGTCAACGACGTCGCCCGCGCGATCGACGAAGCGCTGGCCGATCCGCGCCCGTCGCTGGTCGCCTGCAAGACCATCATCGGCAAGGGTGCGCCGAACAAGCAGGGCACGAGCGCCACTCATGGTTCCGCGCTGGGCGAGGCCGAAGTGGCCGCTGCGCGCGAGACGCTGGGCTGGACCGCGAAGCCCTTCGAAATTCCGGCCGACATCTACGCCGACTGGAACGCCACCGGTGAACGCGGCAAGGCTCTGCGCGCGGAATGGCACGACCGGCTCAAAGCCAATGGTCGCGCTGCGGAATTCTCCGCGCGAATGTCAGGCGAACTACCAGGCTTGCACGACTGGACGGACTACAAGGCCAAGGTCGCCTCCGAAGCCCCGAAGATGGCCACGCGCAAGGCCAGCGAGGCGGCGCTCGGCGTGCTGACGCAGGATGTCCCCGCGCTGATCGGCGGCTCGGCCGACCTGACCGGCTCGAACAACACCAAGACGCCCTCGACCGGCCCGCTCACCGCGGAGAACTACGCCGGGCGCTATGTCTACTACGGCGTCCGCGAATTCGGCATGGCCGCGGCGATGAACGGGATGGCGCTGCACGGCGGGGTCATCCCCTACGGCGGCACGTTCCTGGTGTTCACCGACTACTGCCGCCCGGCAATCCGCCTCTCGGCGCTGCAGCACGTCCGCGTGATCTATGTGATGACGCACGATTCAATCGGTCTCGGCGAAGACGGCCCGACGCATCAGCCAGTCGAGCACGTGCAGAGCCTGCGCGCGATCCCGAACCTGCTGGTTATGCGCCCGGCCGACACGCTCGAGACCGCCGAATGCTGGGAACTGGCGCTGAAGGAGGCCAATCGGCCGTCGGTGCTCGCGCTTACCCGGCAGAACCTGCCCGCGCTACGCCACGACGCCAGCGAGAACCTGTGCGCCAAAGGCGCGTATCGCCTGCGGGCGGCCAAGACAGAGCGGCAAGTGGTGCTGATCGCCACTGGCTCCGAGGTGGAGTTGGCGTGCAACGTTGCCGAAGCGCTCGAAGGGCAGGGGATCGGCGCCGACGTCGTCTCGATGCCGTGCAGCGAATTGTTCGACGAGCAGCCGCAGAGCTATCGCGCCGATGTCCTTCCCGACGGCGTGCTGCGGGTTTCGATCGAGGCCGGAACGACCTTCGGATGGGAACGGTATACCGGCCTGGAGGGCGTGCGCATCGGCCTCGATCATTTCGGCGCTTCGGCCCCGGCCGAGGTATTGTTCGAGGAATTCGGCTTCGGCGTCGATAAGATCGTTCCGAAAATCACTGCAAAACTAGGTAATTAACAGGAGGTTTTCAGATGGCGACGAAGGTAGCGATCAACGGGTTCGGGCGCATCGGGCGGCTCGTCGCCCGGGTTATCCTCGAGCGCGACGATCACAACCTGGAGCTGGTTTCGATCAACGATCTGGCAGACACCAAGTCGAACGCCCTGCTGTTCGGTTTCGACAGCACGCATGGCCGGTTCCCGGGCAAGGTCGAGACCGATGGCAACGATCTCGTCGTCAACGGCAAGCGCATCCACGTCACCGCAGAGCGCGATCCGGGCAAGCTGCCGCACAAGGCCAACGGGATCGATATCGTGCTCGAATGCACGGGCTTCTTCCAGTCGGACGAAGCGAGCCGGCCGCACATCGCCGCGGGCGCGAAGAAGGTGCTGATATCCGCCCCAGCCACCGGCGTGTCGAAGACCATCGTCTTCGGCGTCAACCAGGACACGCTGACCGCCGATGACGACATCGTCTCAAACGCCAGCTGCACCACCAACTGCCTCGCGCCGGTGGCGAAGGTGCTCAACGACGTGATCGGTATCGAGCGCGGGTTCATGACCACGATCCACAGCTACACAAACGACCAGCGGATGCTCGACCAGATCCACCCGGACCTGCGCCGCGCGCGCGCCGGGGCGATCAACATGATCCCGACGACCACCGGCGCCGCTCGCGCGGTCGGCCTCGTCCTGCCTGAGCTCAAAGGCAAGCTTGACGGTTCTTCGGTGCGCGTGCCGACGCCAAACGTCTCGCTGATCGACCTCGTGTTCACGCCATCGCGCGACACGACCAAGGAAGAGATCAACGCTGCCCTCAAGGCGGCAGCCGACGGCCCGATGAAGGGCGTGCTCGCCTATACCGACCAGCCGCTCGTCAGCACCGACTTCAATCACCAGGCGCCGAGCTCGACGGTCGACAGCCTCGAAACCGCGGTGCTCGAAGGCAAGCTCGGCCGCGTGGTCAGCTGGTACGATAACGAGTGGGGCTTCTCCAATCGGATGATCGACACCGCCGGGGTGATGGCGAAATGCCTCTGACACCCCGTTTTCGTTCGTGGTGAGCCTGTCGAACCACGAACTTCGCGCCACATTCGTCCTTCGACAGGCTCAGGACGAACGGATAGGTTAGCGGGATGGCTGAAGGCAGGCTGGCAGGAATCGCGCGGCATCACGAGCCAAAGGGGCCGATGGAGACCATCGAAACGGTGTCCGTCAGTGCCGTTGAAGGCGTCAATGGCGATTTCCGGGGTGGGATGGCTTCGACCAAGCCGGGCCGAATCCGGCAGGTCTCGCTGTTGGAGCGCGAATGCTGGGACGCGGCAGCCGCCGAAGTGCACTGCCCGTACGAGTGGTGGAATTCCCGCCGAAACCTGCTGGTCGATGGCCTGCGCCTGCCGCGCGAACCCGGGACTAAGGTGCAGGTCGGTGCGACATTGGTCATCGAGATCACCGACGAGTGCGATCCCTGCGAACGGATAGAAGTGCTCCACCCGGGTTTGCGGGCTGCGCTGACGCCGGACTGGCGTGGCGGTTTCCTCGGTCGGGTGATCCAGGACGGTGAAATCACCGTGGGCGACGAGATAAGGATCCTTTGATGGCGGCATTCCGTACTCTCGACGACCTCGGCGATGTGCGCGGCAAGGTCGCGCTAGTCCGCGTCGATCTCAACGTGCCGATGTCTGACGGGCGTGCGACTGACCTGACCCGCATCGAAGCCGTGGCTCCAACGATCCTCGAACTGTCCGACGCCGGCGCCAAGGTCCTGCTGCTGGCCCATTTTGGCCGGCCGAAGGGAGAGCGCAGCTCGACCCTGTCGCTCAGCCTGGTCCAGGGCGCGGTCGAGGGGGTGCTTGGGCGCGAAGTCATGTTCATTCCCGAGATCGCCGGGCCGGTGGTCGCGCAATCCGTCGGCATCCTCCAGCCGGGCGACATCGGCATGCTTGAGAACACCCGCTTCTGGCCGGGCGAGGAAAAGAACGATCCCGAGCTGGCCAGGGCAATCGCCGCCAACGGCGACTTCTATGTCAACGACGCCTTCTCCGCCGCGCACCGCGCGCATGCGAGCACCGAGGGCCTGGCGCACTTGTTGCCGGCCTATGCTGGGAGGGCGATGGAGAAGGAGCTGAAGGCGCTGGAGCTTGCGCTAGGTGCCCCGGTGCGCCCCGTTGCAGCGGTTGTCGGCGGCGCGAAGGTCTCGACCAAGCTCGCGGTGCTTGAGCACCTCGTCGGCAAAGTCCAGCACCTGATCATCGGCGGCGGCATGGCCAACACTTTCCTTGCCGCGCGCGGCGTCGATGTCGGCAAGAGTCTTTGCGAGCACGACCTCGCCGCCACCGCCGAGGCGATCCTCGACGCCGCCGACAAGGCGGGCTGCACAGTGCACCTGCCCTATGACGTCGTGGTGGCGAAGGAGTTTGCCGCCAATCCGCCCAGCTTGCGCACCTGCAACGTGCACGAAGTCGCCATCGACGAGATGATCCTCGACATCGGCCCGCAAGCGACCGAAGCGCTGGCCGACGTGCTCAAGACCTGCCGCACGTTGGTATGGAACGGCCCGCTCGGCGCGTTCGAGACCCCGCCGTTCGACACCGCCACTGTGGCGCTCGCGAAAACGGCCGCAGCATTGACGCGGGAAGGCTCGCTGGTCTCGGTCGCCGGCGGGGGTGACACCGTCGCAGCCCTTCACCACGCCGGTGTGGCCGCCGACTTCACCTATGTCTCGACCGCTGGGGGAGCCTTCCTCGAATGGATGGAGGGCAAGGAACTGCCGGGCGTGGCGGCGCTGACTAGCTAGTCGAAGCGACCTTTGCGGTGGCTGGTGCCGGTTCTTTCAAGAGCGGAATGAGCACGGCGTTCAGAGCGTCCAGGGTGAAGGCCCCGGCTTTGGCGTAGCGTATCTTGCCGTCTCGCCCGATCACGAAGTTCGTCGGAACACCCTCGAGATAGTCGTACGGTCCCTTTAGCTTGTGAATCGGCTCAACGGCCATTGCCGAAAACACGTCGTGCAAGCTTTTCTCCGATACGGAGCCCTCGGTCGTGACGGCAAAGACTCGCAATCCGTGAGGTCTCTGGATCCGATAGTAGGCGTCGAGGGTCGGCAGTTCCTTGCGACAGGGAACACACCAGGTGGCCCAGAAATTCAGCACCACCACCTGGCCCTTTAGGCCGGCCAGCGTGACCTTCTGGCCGTTGACAAGCGCCATCTGAAAGTCCGGTGCGACTTCGCCGACTTTGGGCACGCGGGCCGTCGCAGAAGTCACCGGAAAGAGTATCGCAATCGTGAGCGAAGGTGCCGCATGGCGGATGAAATTGCGCATCGGATTGCCCCCCTCAGCGCCTGAAGTGTGACTCAAACGGCGGGTGCGGTCAATCGCGCAGCAACGCGTTGGTCTCCGGTTGCGGGAAAAGCCGCTCGTGACTAATCCCGCCCGCAACGCACCAACAATCGGGACACTCGCATGAACAGGAACGACATGGCCGCCAAGATGGCCGCCGGGCAGGGCTTCATCGCCGCGCTCGATCAGAGCGGCGGTTCGACCCCCAAGGCGCTGACCGGCTACGGTATCCCGGAAAGCGCGTGGTCGACCGAGGACGAGATGTTCGACCTCATCCACCAGGCCCGCTGCCGGATCATCAAGAGCCCGAGCTTCGCCAACGGCAAGGTGATCGGTGCGATCCTGTTCGAAAAGACGATGGACGGCACGGTCGACGGCAAGCGGGTGCCGCAAGCGCTAATCGAGCTCGGCATCGCACCCTTCATCAAGATCGACAAGGGCCTCGAGGCAGAAGCCGACGGGGTGCAGTTGATGAAACCGATGCCCGGGCTCGATGCGCTGCTCGAGCGCGCCAAGGCCCTCGGCGTGTTCGGCACAAAGGAGCGCTCGGTGATCAATTCCGCCAACCCCGCCGGCATTGCCGCAGTCGTCGCGCAGCAGTTCGAGGTCGGCAGACAAGTGCTCGCTCACGGGATGATGCCGATCCTCGAGCCGGAATACTCTATCAAGGCGCCCGATCGCGCCCAGGGCGAGAAGATCCTCAAGGCCGAGATACTAAAGCAGCTCGATGCGCTGCCCGAGGGCCAGCAAGTCATGCTCAAGCTGTCGATCCCGGTGCAGGCGAACTTCTACCGCGAGCTGACGCAGCACCCGAAGGTTCTGTCGGTCGTTGCTCTGTCGGGCGGCTACAGCACGGAGGAAGCCTGCGCGAAGCTGGCGGAGAACCAGGGCGTAATTGCCAGTTTCAGCCGCGGCTTGCTGCAGGACTTGCGAGCGAACCAGGACGACGAGGAATTCGACCGCACGCTGGGCGCGGCAATCGATAAGATCTACCTGGCGAGCGTTCACTAGCGGGTAACTTCGACTGCGGAATCGGAGGGGGCTTGCCGTCTTAGTCCCAGACCTTGTGACAAGGGATGGGAAGTGGACAGACTGCGTGCCAAAGTGCGCGTATTGCAGGCGGCAGCGGCCATCGCCTTGCTGATTTTGGCGCCCGGCTTGGCATCGCTTCCGGCGCTTGCCCAACCGGGCCTTAGCGGCTCCAAATTTCCCGCTCTCCCGACTGGCCAGCTCAGTCGCGCCAATTCGCTGGCGGTCATGTCTTTCAACGTCGAAGGCCTTCCGGCGCCGGCGCGGTTCGGCAGGGCCGCCTCGCTCGGCCGGATTGCGCAACAACTCGCAGACTTGCGCAAGCAAGGACGGCAGCCGAACGTAGTCATGCTGCAGGAGGCCTTCGCCGGGCCCGCCAAGCGCATCGCCGAGCAAGCGGGCTATCGCTATGAGGCTGCGGGGCCGTTCGCGAGTGAAATCAACGCCTCCCCACCGCCGCCCGCAGCGTTCGAATTCGTCGCGGCGACCTCGCACTTGAAGGGTGAGGGCGATGGCAAGTGGCTGAACAGCGGGCTGCGCATTCTCTCCGACTATCCCATCGAGAGGGTGGAGCGGATGGCATTTCCCCACTGGGCCTGCGCGGGTTACGATTGCCTGGCCAACAAGGGCGCGGTGATCGCGTGGATACGCATCCCCGGCATCCCGCAGCCGGTGGCGTTCATCGACACTCACCTGAACTCGCGCACGGCCTCAGGCGTGGCCGAGGCTCGCTCCGACACGGCTTATGCCTACCAGGTCGCGGCGCTGCGCCAATTCATCGCCGATCGCGTACCCGAGCACGCGGTCGCCTTCCTCGGCGGCGATTTCAACACCGGCAGGGCGAAGGTCCGCTGGAACGATCTCGGCGCCGGCTTGCTGACCCAGGCTCGCAACTCATTGCTCGATGCGCTCGCCACCGAACGCGCGATTGCGCGAGCCGACAGGTCGAACAGCCAGGCGATCCTCCACCGGGCAAAGGATTGGCTGTTCTATCGCGGCAACGCCCGCCTGGCAGTGACCCTGACCGGTTTCGAAGTGCCGTTCGGCGTGCAGGCCGACGGTTCCAGCCTGTCAGACCACCTCGGCTACGAAGCGCATTACCGCGTTGGGGCGGTGTAACGGATCGTGAAGTGGTAATTGCTCGGCGGGATTTGCCCCGTCGAAGTCCGCGCGGGCGTCACATCTTCGATCAAGAGTGTTCCGCCGTCGACACCCATCGGCTGTCCAAGTGTGGCGAACACCGTGTAGTTCGCGCCGGCCGGTTCGACGAGCACCTTCACGCGCACCTGGCCGGCCCAGATACATTGCGTGCCGACAGGGCAGCGGCTGTCCTCGTCGACACTGACCGGCGTGAGATTGACCGGGCCGAAATCGCCGATCTGGCCCAGCTTCAACCGCTGAACCGAGGCTTCGGTCTCCCCGAACAGAGTCGCGCACCCCGTCAGTGACAAGACGGCAAGGCAAAGGGCGGCAGTGGCTTTCATCGTCGTCATGTCCTTTCGTCTGTCGATAATGCGGCAACGCGTCAACGGCTTGCTTGGCGCACCATCGCGCGCAAGGTCTGGGCGTCGTGAATGGCGTGGGCCTCGGGGTCGTTGTTGAAATAACACCAAACAGGGCGTCCGCCGCGCGCCTGATCGACGATCCAGTCGGTCCACTCGAGCAGGGCTTCATCCGGATAGCGGCCGTAATATTTGCTGATCCCGCCGTGAAAACGGAGGTAGGCGATCGGCCCGACAGCCCGCCGCGGGCTCTGTGAGCCCGGCAGGTCGTGCGCGCAGAAGCTCGCGCCATAACGGTCGAGGAGCGAAAAGACCTCGTCGACGTACCAGCTTTGCTCGCGGAACTCGAAGACGTTGATCACGTCTTTGGGCACTAGCTTGAGGAAGCTCTCAAGGCGTTCAAGGTTGACTTTGAAGCGCGGCGGCAGCTGATAGAGGATCGGTCCGAGCACGGGCTTGAGTGCGTTGAAGCTGGCCATCATCCGCGCGATCGGCTCCTCGCAATCCTTGAGCTTTTTCGCCTGTGTCAGGAAGCGGTTGGCCTTGACGGCATAGCAAAAGCCGAGCGGCGCCTGCCTGCGCCAGGCCTCGAAAGTCTCGGGCTTAGGAAGGCGGTAGAAGCTGTTGTTGATCTCGACGGTGTCGAATGTCTCGGCGTAGAATTCAAACCAGTGCTTGACGGGCAGCTTTTCGGTATAGAACAGCCCGCGCCAGTGCTGGTAGATCCAGCCGGAGCAGCCGATCCGCACCGGCGCGAGAGGGACTGACGCTTGAGCGACCATACGGCCAGAAATGCGGACCGGGCGCCTTCGTGCCAGCTCTACTTGATTTCACCGCTCGACGTCGGCGGCGATTTTCCGGCGCGGCTTGAGCGGGCGCTGTCGGCCGGGCCGGTCGCGGCGTTCCAGTTTCGCGTGAAGGGCCTTGACCAGCACGAGGCGGCGCGGCTCGCCGAGCCGTTACAGGCGATTTGCGCGCGGCACGAGGTTGCGTTCATCGTCAACGATTCAGTTGCGCTGGCGAAACGGCTCCACGCCGATGGCGTCCACCTCGGGCAGAGCGACGGCGATGTCCGCGAGGCGCGGGAGGAGCTGGGCCGCGAGGCACAGATCGGCGTGACCTGCCATGCAAGCCGGCACCTGGCGATCGAGGCCGCCGAGGCAGGCGCCGATTACGTCGCCTTCGGCAGCTTCTTTCCCAGCTCCACGAAAGACAGCGAGCATCGACCGGAGCCCGAGCTGATGGCGTGGTGGCAGACGTTCATCGAGATCCCGTGTGTCGCCATCGGCGGAATCACGCCTGGCAATTGCGGACCGATCGTCGCGGCCGGGGCCGACTTCATCGCGGCCTCAAGCGCGGTCTGGAAAGGCGACGAGGCGGAGGCTGTTAAAGCCTTCGCCGAATCCATCAAGATGGCCGGCTGATGCAATCATCGCTTTCATACACGCAATAATTTTGCGAACTCTTCACGCAAGCTGTGCTGGGGAGAGCCACCGATGACCGCCGCAACGATACCCGCCCGCGAGCTGACCTGGCGCGCGATCCTGCTCGGCGGATCGCTGACGTTCCTGTTCACCGCGGCCAACGTCTATTTCGGCTTGCGCGTCGGGCTGACGTTCTCAACCGCGCTGCCCGCGGCGGTGATCTCGATGGCGGTGCTGCGCACATTCTCCGACAACAGTCTCGTCGAAAACAACATCACCCAGACGATCTGCAGCGCAGCGGGTGCGGTGGCGACGATCATCTTCATCCTCCCCGGCCTGGTGATGGTCGGTTGGTGGACCAGCTTCCCCTATTGGACGACCGTCTTCGTGTGCTTCATCGGGGGAACGATGGGCGTGATGATGTCGGTCCCGCTGCGCCGTGCGCTGGTGGTCAATTCGACGCTGCCTTATCCCGAGGGCATTGCCGGTGCCGAAGTGCTGAGGGTGGGGGGATCCAGCGCCGGGGGCGCGGCCGAGAGCCGTTTCGGCCTCAGGACGATGATCTTCGGCGGGCTCGTCAGCGTCGTTCTTGCGGTGTTGATCGCGCTCGGCTTCGCCGCGGCTGAGATCTCGCGTTACTTCCGTGTGGGCGCGGGCGCGACCGGCGTCGCCTCGACGACCTCGCTCGGGTTGCTCGCCATTGGCCACCTCATTGGCCTCTCGGCCGGCATTGCCATGCTGGTCGGCACTGTGATCTCCTGGGGCATCCTGCTGCCGTGGATGACCGCGGCCACCGGCGTGACCGGTTCGGCTGAGGACTTCGTCGGCACCATGTTTTCGCACCAGGTGCGCTTCATCGGCGCGGGCGCCATCGCCATCGCGGCGATCTGGACCATGCTCAAGTTGGTCGGGCCGATCATCGAGGGGCTCGCCGGCATCGCCGCGACGCAGCGTGCGCGCAAGGGCGGCGAGGCGATCGACATCACCGAGCGCGACCTGCCGGCCTCGATCGTTTACGGCACGCTGCTTGTCGCACTCATGCCGATCGCGTGGATGCTGTGGACTTTCGTCCAGGGCGGCCCCGTCGCGGAGAACTTCGGTGTGGCGATCACCGCGACGCTGATCTTCGTCGTCGCCATCGGCGCCGTGGTGGCTGCGGTGACCGGGTACATGGCCGGGCTCGTCGGCACCTCGAACAGCCCGGTCTCCGGCGTCGGAATCCTCTCTATCATCGTCGCCGCGGTGATGGTCGCGCTGCTGTTTCCCGGCCATCATTCTGACGCCGGCACCAAGGCTTTGGTGGCCTTTGCGCTGTTTGCGACCTCGTTCGTGTTCGGCATCGCGCTGGTCTCGAACGACAACCTGCAGGATCTCAAGACCGGCCACCTCGTCGGCTCGACGCCGTGGAAGCAGCAGGTCGCGCTGATCATGGGTATCGCCGCGGGCAGCCTGGTGATTCCGCCGGTGCTCAACCTGCTCAACACCACGATGGGCTTCGCCGGCGCGCCCAATGCCGGGCCGGGCGCGCTCGCCGCGCCGCAAGCCTCGCTGATCTCCTCGCTCGCGCAAGGCGTGCTCGGCGGCACGTTGCGCTGGGACCTGCTCGGATACGGCGGGGCGATCATAGTAGTCGTCATTGCGATCGACGAATGGCTCGGCGTGCGCGCGCGCCGGAACGGAACGGGACTGCGCCTGCCGCCGCTGGCAGTGGCGATGGGCATGTACCTGCCGATCTCGCTGATCCTGATCACCGCAATCGGCGCCTTCATTGGCCATTTCTGGGACAAGCGGGCCGAACGCACCTCGCGGCCCGAGTTCATGAAGCGCAGCGGCGTGCTGCTGGCAACCGGCCTGATCGTCGGCGAAAGTCTTGCCGGTCTGGTTACAACTGGGCTGGTGGGTGCTTTCGGCGACAATGCGCTGGCGATTGTCGGCAAGGGCTTCGCGCCCTCCGCCCAGCTTATCGCCCTCGGCTCGCTCGTCGTATTCGCGTGGTACGCCTACCACTGGACCCGAATCGAGGCCGAGAAGGTGGTCTGGGGGGATATTTCGCGCGGTTAGCACGTTGAACCGGCAACGCGAGGCGACTGACGCCTCTAAGTCGGGGATTTCACGGAAATGCGTCATGTTTTCGCCGCCGTCATACTGATGGCGCTGGCCGCCTGCGGCTCCACTCCCGGCAACCAGCCCAAACCGCAGCCGACCGCAACCACTACTGCAGCGGCAGCAACGCCCCAAAGCGGTGCTGACACCATGGCGTCGCAGGACCCGGCTACGGGCGAACAGGCGAAGGTGGACATCCCCGATCCCGATCCGCGCCCGGTCATGCAGACGCAGGTCGTGCTCGACCGGCAGGGCTTTGGGCCCGGGGTGATCGACGGCAGGATGGGCCTCTCGACCGCCAACGCGCTCGACGGATTCCAGGAAGCGCATGGGCTGCCGGTGACCGGCAAGCTCGACGCCGCGACCCAGCAGGCCCTCGGCCAGTGGAGCAACATTCCCGCGACCCGCGTGGTGCGCATCCCGCAGGACTGGGGCGAGCGCGATTATCAAAAGATCCCCAAGGAGCCGGCGGACCAGGCGAAGATGCAGGAGCTCGGCTACCAAAGCCTCGACGAGCGGCTCGCCGAGCGCTTTCACACCACCGCCGAAGTGCTCAAACAACTCAATCCCAACGGTCAGCCCGCGGGAATGACCGGTTCGGCGCCTGCGCAGGGGGCTGTCGCCAGCCCGACTCCGTCACCGTCCGCCTCGGCCAGCGGCGATGCGCTTCAGTCGGTGTTCCACGCGGGGCAAATGGTTCGTGTGCCCAATATCGGCGCCGACCGGATCGACCCGGGCGCGGTGGATGACAAGACCTGGCAGGCGACGCTCGCTTCGCTCGGCGTCGGCACCGACCAGCCGCACGTGAGCAAGATCGTCGTCGACAAGTCGTCGGGCTGGCTCAAAGGCTACGACCAGGCGGGCAAGCTGGTGACAATGTTCACGGTGACCACCGGCTCGTCGCACGACCCCCTGCCGCTCGGCACTTGGGGGATCACTGGCATTAGCCACAATCCGCACTTCAACTACAATCCGGCGCTGTTCTGGGACGCCGACAGCAACGCCACCAAGCAACGCCTGCCGCCGGGTCCGAACGGGCCGGTCGGGGTGGTGTGGATCGACCTCACCAAGTCGCACTATGGCATCCATGGCACGCCCGAGCCGCAAACCATCGGCCGAACCGAGAGCCACGGATGCGTTCGCCTGACCAACTGGGACGCTGCGCGCCTGGCGCAGATGGTCGATGCGTCCACCAAGGTCGTGTTCCAGGCCTAGCGATGCGCCTCGCCGAACGCCTCACGACGATCGCCGCCACCGCCACGATAACCTCGGCGGCATGGATCCTGTTCGGCGGCGTGTGGTACGGAAACGTGGTGTCGGGCGCGGCGTCCCCCGCCGCGACAGGGGCCGGGCGGAGCGAGCAAGCTGCCGCGGCGCCGCAGTCGAGCGCGAACTCGGCGAGGCTGATCATACCTGTCGCCGGCGTCACCGCCGGGCAACTGACCGACACGTTCGAGGACGCGCGCGCCGGCGGGGCCCGCCTCCATCAGGCGCTCGACATCATGGCGCCGCGCGGAACGCCAGTAATCGCCGCGGCGGCCGGCACGGTCGAGAAGCTGTTCCACTCGAACGCCGGCGGCAACACGATCTACGTCCGCTCGCCGGACCGCATGACGATCCACTACTACGCGCATCTCGACCGTTACGCCGACGGCCTGCACGAAGGTCAGACCGTCGCGCAGGGAGAAGCACTGGGCACGGTCGGTTCGACCGGCGACGCCAGCTCCGACGTGCCGCATCTGCATTTCGAGATCATGCGGACCACGCCCGACGCGAAGTGGTATCAATCGGCGACCGCGATCGATCCTTATCCCTTGCTCACTGGCAAGCAGCCCTAGGTCGGGAAACTCTTGCACATTGCCGGCGCCCCCGGCGCCGCGCAGAAGTCGGGCCGGTTGCCCTTGATCGCCCAGTACTTGGGTAATCCGACCCTGGTCACCAAGGCGGCGAATTCGGGCGTCTGGCGCGCGGCGGCGAAATCGGGTGACCACAGCAACATGATGGGCTGGATGCCGGATTTGTGCAGCAACCGGTCGACTGCGTTCACGGCGTCCTGAGGTGAGCCGGCTTGCGCCAGCGCGAGCGCGCCCTCCCAGGGAAATTCGCTGTCGTTGGTGCTCAACGGGCGCAGCTTGGCGAGCGCAGCGGCGGCGCCCGCCTTGTCCCCGGCGGCTTGCGCATGCACGTACGCGAGCAGCGGCTCCTTGGCCGGAATGAGCGGTTGTGCTTCGATCATCAGGGCCGCTTCCGTCCAGTCGTGACGCACGATGGCGGCGAGCCCTCGCAAATCCCTGACGTCGTCCTCGGTCGGCCAGCTCTTGGCGAGATCATCGAGGAGCTGCTTGGCCTCCAGCGACCGGCCGGCAATGACCAGGACGAGCGCCCGATCAAGGTCGGCCCCCCATGCGCCGGTCTGGGCCTTTTCCTGCTCCATGTAAGGCAGCGACGCGCCGACCCTGCCGAACGACAGGAGCGCGAATCCATGGGTCGACGTCTCACAGCCGCAGTCGCTCGGACGAACCGAAAGCGACTTGTCGGACAGCTTCTGCCACGTTGCGAAATCGTTGAAACGCGGGAACCTGTCTTTTGCATTGATATCGAAGCGGGGCAGCGCGAACGACGCCTTCATCATGTAGGCCTTGGCCGAACTCGGATCGATGGCGAGGGCCTTGTCGGCCGCGTCCTGCGCTTCCTTGTACAAGGAAGCGCGATTGGGCACGCTCGGGTTTCGCGCGGCGGTCGCTGCCAGTTCGGAGAGGTTGGCCCAGCCGTTGGCAAAGTCCGGCGCAGCCGCGACCGTGGCCCTGAGCGAAGGCAGATAGCCATTGGCAGGGGTGCCCGACGGCATGCTGCAGAACTTGGCCCAGGCTTTCGCTGCTTCGAGCGGCAAGGTGGTGATTGCCGCATCGTTGCTGTCGCTCGCGGTGGCGATGCAGCGAGCGATCTCGGCAAGATCGAAGCCGAATTCACGCGGGATCGTATCGAGCGACTTGCGCGGCTGCTCCAACCGTGTGGTCAGGATCGGCGCGTCGAGACCGGGCGCGAAGACCTGCAGGTAAAGGCGCACGTTGTCGCCGTCGGTGTCGATGCGGCCGCCCACCTGGTAGGCGCCGGCGACGCGTGTGCCGTTGCCGGTCCGCGGCGTGATCCGCGAAGACGAGCTGAAGGTCGCGAACATCTCGTCGTTGAGATCGCTGGCGAAGCTCTTGGGAAGCGAGCTGTCGATAGTGAACGGGTCGACCACCACTTCCGGCTGAACCGCAGCGGCGCTGGATTTGTAATAACCGAACCCGCCGACGAGCACGACCACGGCTGCCGCGGCGACTGCGAACTGCCACTTACCAAACGCCATGCGCCTCGCGGGCGTCGCCGGTTTGCCCGTCAGAGACGGTTTCGGAGTGGGCGGCTTATGCTCGCCGCCGAGCATGCCGTCGAGCCAGGTCTCAAGTTTCTGCCAGCCGGGGCTATCGGTTTCGAGATCGCCGCTGAGGTCGATTGCCTGCCGCAGCGCGAAAGCGATCGGCAGGTTGCAGGTTTCGATCATCACCGGGACCAGCTTTCCATGCTCTTGCGCGTAATGGGCTTCGGAGCGAACCCACTCGGAGGCCACCGAGCGCGGCGACCACAGGACGATCACAGCGCGCGCCGCATCGATCTCCTGCTCGATCATGTCGTCCCACGCCTGGTGCGGCGTGATGCCGTCGTCCCACCAGACGCTACGGCCCTCGGCACGCAGAAGGGCAACCACGCGCTCGGCGAGCCCGCGGTCCTCCTTCTTGTAGCTGATGAAGATGTCGGCCATGCGCCCCCCGGCTTGTGGGCTTAGCCTACCACAGATTTTCGCAGGGGATAGCGAGGATTGCGGCTAGCCGAACACCTCGTCGAACAACTCGAACATCGCCGCCCAGCTTTGGCGGTCGGCGCTGGCGTCGTAGGCTACGGCAGGGCTGTGCGGAGGGGCCGGATTGGTGAAGCCGTGCTTTACGCCGCCGTAGGAGTGAAAGTGCCAGTCGGCCCCGGCGGCATCCATCTCTTCCCAGAATGCAGTGACATGGCTCCGCGGCACAGCCGGGTCCGCGTCGCCATGACAAATGAGGATGCGCGCGGTGATCTTGCCCGGTTCGGCCGGCATGTCGGTGGCGAGCAGGCCATGGAAACTCACAACCACTTCGAGCGGAGCGCCTTCGCGCGCCAGCTCAAGCACGGCACCGCCGCCCATGCAGAAACCGATCGCTGCGAGCGGCAATCCTTCCGCATCGGGCAGCGACACGAGCGCGCCGATCGCCCGGCGGATACGGCGGCGAAACACTTCCGGCTGCGGGCGAATTTCGGCGGCAAACTCGCGCGATTGCTCGAAGTTATCGGGGTTCTTGCCGTAGAAGTCGGCGAGGAAAGTAAGGTAGCCGTGCTCGGCGAGCGATTCCGCCTTGTTGAGCACCACGCCGCCGACGTTCATAATCGTGGGATAGACCAGCACCGCCGCGCGCGGCTTTTCCTCGGGTCGGTAGAGGAGGCCGGTGAGCGCGGTCTCGCCCTCGGAGTAGCTAACGCGCTCAGGACTCATTTCCTGTCGATCCGAAGATGCTGGCTCCCATCCTCGGTGACATATTCCCGGTTATCCTCGCAGACGTATTCCTGCAGCTTGTAGTCCTTCATGCGGCGGAACGAGTAGGAATAGACCCAGGGCTTCTCGAGGTAGGAATCCTCGACGGTAATCTGGTCGGAGAGAATGTCGGGAGCGAGAAGGCGTATGCGCTCGGTAATCTTCATCGCCTCGGAGTGGGGCGTCCAACGGAAGCGGACGTTTTCCTTGATGCCGGTGGTCTCCATCACCAGCGTATCGCCTTCCCAGTGCCCGACCGAGGCGCCGTAGAAGCTGGGATCGACCTCGTCCCACTTCGGCAGCTTCTGGTTCATGTAGATGCGGCGAACCTGGGTGAACGCTTCCTGTGTGATGTTGATCTGCTCGGGCCGCTGGAAGATCTCCATCGGGAACATGCCCATCATCATCGCCGGCATGCCGTCGGGAATGCAGTGGACGTAGTTGTCGCCGGCGGGCTGGCCTTCTTCGATCCGCTGCTGCAGCTTCTTCTGGTTCGCTTCCCATTCGCCCTTGTATTCCGGCTTGAGCGGCGGGTCGGGGATGGGCGTGGGGGCATAGCGCGGATCGGCCTTTTCGCCGGGAGGCGGATATCGTTCCCAGGTGCCGGTGAAATCAGGGTGGCCCGCGGCCGAAGCTGCCGTCGCGGCAAGCGAGGTTGCCAGCAACAAGGCAATCGATGTCATTCTCATCGCCCGCGCTCCGCTAAGAGGTGATCTTGTAGCGCTGGGCGTTGGGCACGCCCGGCAGCATCTTGGTACCGTTGGGCAAGGTGAGCTCGAGCAGCAGGCCGCCAGGCTGCCCGTCGCGTAGCGGTGACATCACCGCGGTTACGACATCCCCCGGCTTGACCGTCCGCGAGGACCAGCCGCCGCGATGCAGCATGTTCGGGCTCGTCATTTCCATCGTGTAGTGCTTGGTCCCGCCTTTGCCGTCGTCGGCGTCCATCTCGAGATAGGAATGCGGATTGGTCCACTGATAGCCGGTTACCTTCCCGTGGAGAGTCACCGAACGCGTGTTGTCGAACATCGCGAACGAATGGTGCGCGGAGGCCGGCAAGGCCAGCACGGCCGCGGCGAGCGGCAATGCGAGCAAGCGTAATCCGGATCTCAGGCTCATCGGTTCCTCCCAACGGGCGCTTCGCACTTTGCCCGCACCTCTTTTGACTATCGCAAATCTACCCGGATGCTCAATCTCCGCAAGGGGTGGTGTGCTTACTCGGTGGGCAGGAAATCGGGCACCGAGAGATAGCGCTCACCAGTGTCGTAGTTGAAGCCGAGAATGCGCGCTCCGGCATCGACCTCCTTCAGCTTCTGCGAGATCGCCGCCAGCGTCGCACCGCTCGAAATGCCAACGAGAAGGCCTTCCTCTCGCGCGCAGCGGCGGGCCATTTCCTTGGCGTCTTCGGCCTCGACCGCGATCGCGCCGTTGATCGACTGCGTGTGCAGGTTGGTGGGGATGAACCCACCGCCGATGCCCTGGATCGGGTGCGGGCCGGGCTGACCGCCTGAAATGACCGGAGAAAGGGTCGGTTCGACCGCATAGGCCTTGAGGCCCGGCCAGCTCTTCTTGAGCACCTCGGCGCAGCCAGTCAGGTGGCCGCCGGTGCCGACGCCCGTGATCAGGTAATCGATCGGCGTATCGGCGAAATCCTTGAGTATTTCCTGCGCCGTCGTGTGCGCATGGATTGCAACGTTGGCGGGATTGTCGAATTGCTGCGGCATCCACGCGCCGGGGGTCTGCTCAACGAGTTCGGTGGCCCGCGCGATTGCCCCCTTCATCCCGCCTTCCTTGGGCGTCAGGTCGAAACTGGCACCGTAGGCGAGCATCAGGCGGCGGCGTTCGAGGCTCATCGATTCAGGCATCACCAGCACCAGCTTGTAGCCCTTGACCGCGGCGACCATGGCCAGGCCAATGCCGGTGTTACCGCTGGTCGGCTCGATGATGGTGCCGCCGGGCTTGAGCGCGCCGCGCCGCTCGGCATCCTCGACCATCGCCATCGCGATGCGGTCCTTGATCGAACCGCCCGGATTGCTCCGCTCGCTCTTCACCCACACCTCGTGCTCGGGAAACATCCGCGACAGGCGGATGTGCGGGGTATTGCCGATGGTGGCGATGACGCTGTCGGCCTTCATGACGCTAGCTCCTTCGTGGTGTCTTGCAGCTCTGTACCTTCGTGCAGGAATGTCGGGGCAAAGGTCCTCGCCTGCCGAAGTTCCGGAAATATCCATGCCCAGATCGCGGTAACCAATATCGCACCCACGCCGCCGAAAACAACTGCCCCCGTGGCGCCGATCAGACCGGCCACGAGGCCGGATTCGAGTTCGCCGAGCTCGTTGGAGGCGGAAATGGCCAGGCCCGAGATCGAGGACACGCGCCCGCGCTTGTTGTCGGGGGTGTTGAGCTGGACCAGCGAATTGCGCACGAACACCGAGATCATGTCCGCCGCGCCGAGGCACGCCAGGGCGCCAAGCGAGAGCAGGAAATTGCGCGAAACGGCAAAGACGATCGTGGCGACTCCGAAGGCCACGACGGCCCATAACATCTTGACCCCCACGTTTCGCTCGAGCGGCTTCCACGACAGCATCGCGGCGACCAGCGAGGCGCCCACGGCAGGGGCGCCGCGCATGATGCCAAGGCCTACGGGCCCAACGGCAAGGATGTCGCGCGCGTAGACCGGCAACATCGCCGTCGCGCCCCCTAGCAGCACGGCGAACAGGTCAAGGGTGATGCAGCCGAGCAGGAAGCGTTCACGGCGGACGAACTGGAAACCTTCGATCATCTGCTTGAGCGGATGGACGGGCGGTCCTGTGTGAAGGGCGCGAACCGGCCTGATGGTGACGATCAACACGCCCGACAGCAGCAGCAGCGCGGCCGACAGGAGATACGGCGACGACGGCGACCAGGCGAACAGCAGGCCGCCCACCGCGGGGCCGATCACCGTGCCGACTTGCCAGGCGATCGAGCTGAGCGCGATCGCTTTGGGCAGCAGTTGTTGCGAAACGACGTTCGGCGCAATCGCAGAAAGCGCGGGTCCGTTGAAAACCCTTGCCGATCCGTGAAGCGCGGCGAGCGAGAACAGCAGCGGCAGGCTCAGCGCGCCGTGCCAGGTCGCAAATGCCAGCGCGAGCGCAATAACCGCGTCGACCCCGTTGGCGCAAAGCACGACGATCCGGCGGTCGAAGCGGTCGGCGGCAACGCCCGCGACAGGCGTCAGCAGCATCAGGGGCACGAACTGCGCCGCGCCGAGCAGGCCGAGCATAAAGGCCGCGTGCGAACGGTCCATGCCGTATGCGGAGCGGGCGACGTCGTAGGTTTGGTAACCGATCAGAACGACCATCGACAGAGTCGAGAACACCGCGAGGAAGCGCGCCAGCCAGAAGCTCCGGTAGTCGGCGATCTGGAGCGGCGAGGTCGGTACTGTCACGCCGCGCGGCATGGCAGGCGCGCAACGCGCTGCCAAGTGTGCAGAATCTTTGTCTGAGTGGAGGGGGTCTTTAGTTGCGCCGCCGAAGGCGCGGGTTCGGTTGCAGGGCCTCGATCATCGAAACGAAGTCGTCGAGCCGGATGATTCGTTCGAACTGGAAGCCCGCGCGCGCGTCCGAAGTCCAGATGCAGTAGGCTTCGATCCGGCCGATCACGGGCAGGCGAACGATCACGCGGTCACCGCGGCCGAGCTCCGGCGCGCCGTCGACCATGAAGCCGTGGGCCGAAATGTTGCTGATGTGCAGGGGCACGTCACCGCGCGCGCGGTGCTCTCCGATGACCGGATGGTCGACCGGATGCCGGGTTGCCCGGCGCTGATCGGTGACCGAAAGCTGCGCTCCGCTCATCTGCCTACATTCCTCCGTTTGCTTCCCGATCCAGCCTTACGCAAGAAATGCTGGAAAAAAGGTAAAGGAGGTATCAGGCGGAACGCAGAATGCCGTGGCGCTTGCGCCCGAGGCTGAGCTTTCTTTCTTGGCCGGGCGCGACTTCGACGAGAAATCCCGGGTCAGTCACCGCCGTGTCGTCGAGCCGCACTGCTCCTTCGGCGATCTTGCGCTTGGCCTCGCCGTTCGACGCGGCAAAGCCGATTTCGGTGCACGCCGCGCCCAGGCGAATGCCCTCGCGCGGAACGAGCAGCACTGGGAGGTCCTCGCCAAGCCCGCCACCGGCAAAGGTCGCCTGCGCCGTGGCGTGGGCAGCACGCGCCGCATCCGCTCCCCGAACGAGCCCGGTCACTTCGTTGGCGAGAACGATTTTGGCCTCGTTGATTTCGCTGCCCTCAAGCGCCTCGAGCCGCGCGATCTCGTCGAGCGGCAAGTCGGTGAACAGGCGCAGGAACTTGCCGACATCGCGGTCGTCTGTGTTCCGCCAGTACTGCCAGAAATCGTAGCTCGGCAGCATGTCCTCGTTGAGCCACACCGCGCCGGCGGCGGTCTTGCCCATCTTTGCGCCGTCGGCGGTCGTCAGCAGCGGAGTGGTGACACCGTAGAGCTCGACACCGTCCATCCGCCGGCCGAGTTCGATGCCGTTGACGATGTTGCCCCACTGATCGCTGCCGCCCATCTGCAGCCGGCAACTGAGTCGGAGGGCCAACTCGCGGAAGTCGTAGGCTTGCAGGATCATGTAGTTGAATTCGAGGAAGGTCAGTGGCTGCTCGCGCTCGAGCCGCAGCTTGACCGAATCGAACGTCAGCATGCGGTTGATCGTGAAATGCGGGCCGACCTCGCGCAGCAGCTCGACATAGCCCAGCTTGTCGAGCCATTCGGCGTTGTCGACCATCTCCGCATCGGTCGGCCCGTCGCCGAACACCAGCATCCGCTCGAACACGGCGCGTATCGAGGCGATGTTGGCCGCGATCGTCTCGCTGGTGAGCAGCTTGCGGCTCTCGTCCTTGCCTGACGGATCGCCAACCTTTGTCGTGCCGCCGCCCATCACCACGATGGGCTTATGTCCGGTCTGCTGCAGCCGGCGCAGGAGCATGATCTGCACCATGCTGCCGACGTGGAGCGAAGACGCGGTCGCGTCGAAGCCGATGTACCCGGGCACGACCTGCTTGCCCGCCAGCGCGTCGAGCGCCGCGGCGTCGGTCACCTGGTGGATGTAGCCGCGCTCATCGAGCAGGCGCAGGAGGGTCGAGGTGTAGGTCATTGGGAGCGCGCGCTAGCATGCGCCGCGCGGCCCGCAAAGCCCCGCGACCGGAAGGGTCAGCCGCCGTGCCAGAGCTTGCGCAAACCCGCCTCGGAACCGTTGAAACGATCGCGGTCGCAATGGCCGATGCCGTTGACCGACTTGGGATCGCCGCGATCGCGCCGTCGGTGTATTGCCACGTCGTCCGCGTCGGCCAATTCGGCGGCACGACCGCGGTCGGACCGTACTGCGCGAGCCACAGCCAGCAGTTGGCCAGCAGCGGGTCCATGCTGCTACCAAGCAGTTCCTTGATCGTGTGGCCCGAATAGAGGCCCGGCCAGCGCCCGGTCTGTTCGTGGGCGTGCGTGACGAAGGCATGCGCCTCGATCAGGTTCATCGACGGCCTGGTCGGGTTGGGCTCGAGGTCGAGCACCATCAAGACGTCCCGCGGATCGCCGACCGCGTCGAGGAAATTCACCGCCTGCTGCATCCCGTCGCTTCCGTTTGCGAAGTGATAGGCGCCCCACATGAGCCCGGCGTCGTGGACTTTCTTGCGATTGGTCCTGAAGATCGGGTCGCGCCCGGTCGTCCCTTGCGAGGCCTTGCGAATCACCCCAAGAATGCCGTCGGCCTTGGCCAGCTTGAAATTGAGCGACTTGCTGTTGTGATGCGAAATGTCGATGACCGCGTTCAACATGGCCAGCCCCCCGTTTGAAGACGCTGTGAGCGAGTCAGGTAGTTTGCCGAATCGATGTAGGAAAGCGAATGACCAACGATTTCCTGCCTTTAATCCAACATTCCGCCTCGCCGCCGCGCGAAGTCACGGCAGTGACCGCACGCGTTCTGGGTGCGGACGACTTCTGGTTGCGGCTGCGCTGGCGCATCGACGGCGCGCTGGCGCTGGTGGTTCCACCATTTGCGGGCAAGGGCAGGGCGGACGAGCTGTGGCGGACGACGTGCTTCGAGCTGTTCCTGATGCCCGAGGGCCGCAATGCCTATTGCGAATTTAACCTCTCGCCGTCCGAACGCTGGGCCGCGTACGACTTCAGCGGCTATCGTGAAGGCATGAGCGAGCGACCGGTCGAACGCGAGCCGCAAGGCACGATGCGGCTCGGCAGCAGCTTCGCGATCTTTGACGCGACGATCCCGCTATCGGCGTTGCCCGCCGGCAATTGCCGCATGAACGTGACGGCGGTAATCGAGGAGCATGGCGGGGTGAAGAGCTACTGGGCGCTGGCGCATCCGGCCGGCAAAGCCGACTTCCACGACCCGGCTTGCTTCGTCGCCACGCTTCCGGCACCGAAGCCGGCATGAAATTCGGCATCGACCGGCTGCTTTCCGAGCCGGACCTCAAGCGGCAACTCCACGGCAAGCGCGTCGCGCTCGTTGCTCATCCGGCCTCGGTCACCGCCGGCCTCACACATTCGCTCGACGCGCTGATTGCCGCCGGCATCCAGGTCACGAGCGCCTTCGGGCCGCAGCATGGGCTCAAGGGCGACAAGCAGGACAACATGGTCGAGACCGCGGACGAAACCGATCCGCACTACGGCATTCCGATATTCAGCCTCTACGGCGAGGTTCGCCGACCGTCGGGCCAGATGATGAGCACGGCGGACGTTTTTCTGTTCGACCTGCAGGACCTCGGCTGCCGAATCTACACCTTCTGCACCACCCTGCTCTACCTCCTTGAGGAGGCTGCCAACCACGGCAAGGCGGTTTGGGTGCTCGACCGGCCCAATCCCGCCGGGCGCCCCGTCGAGGGCACGCTTTTGCAGCCGGGCCAGGAAAGCTTCGTCGGTGCGGCGCCGATGCCGATGCGCCACGGGCTGACGATGGGCGAGATGGGTGCCTGGTTCGTGCGGCGCTTCAACTTGGACGTCGACTACCGCGTGATCGAGATGCACGACTGGCTGCCCGAGGCCGGGCCGGGTTTCGGTTGGCCCGAAAGCCGCATCTGGATCAACCCGAGCCCTAACGCTGCCAACCTCAACATGGCGCGCGCCTATGCCGGTACCGTGATGCTCGAGGGTGCGACGCTGAGCGAGGGCAGGGGCACAACCCGGCCGCTCGAAGTGCTGTTCGGCGCGCCCGACCTGGATGCAACGGCAGTTCTCGCGGAAATGACTCGCCTCGCGCCGGAATGGCTGTCTGGCTGCGCCTTGCGCGAATGCTGGTTCACACCGACCTTCCACAAGCACGCAGGCGTTCTTTGCAATGCCTTGATGATCCACGCGGAAGGGCCGTTCTACGAACACGAGCGGTTCAGTCCGTGGCGACTGCAGGCGCTCGCCTTCAAGGCCATCCGGCGGCTCCATCCGGAATATTCGATCTGGCGCGATTTTGCCTACGAATACGAATTCGACCGGCTTGCCATCGACGTCATCAACGGCGGACCGGATCTGCGGGATTGGGTCGATGATGCGGCTGCGAAGCCCGGCGATCTCGATGCGATCGCTACGCCTGACGAGGAGCGCTGGCGCGAGGAAGTCGCGGACCTGCTGCTCTACTGAGCAAGCGGGGTCTGTTTGGCGGGACCATCCTGGAACTGCGGCAGCGGGCGCACGTCGCTGGCGTTATTGCGCATGACCAGAACCGAGCAACCGTCGATCCGCTTGTCGACCGCGGCTATGAAAAGCGGCTTCGTCGGCGCGGCCGCGTCGGGCCCAAGCTTGAGCAACCCGCGCGACTCGCGGACCACGTCGATGCGATCCCGGCAGATCGGGCTGGCGCTCGGATCTGTCATCTCCCCTCTCTGTGGCGAGACGAGCGGTGGACGAGGAAGGGGCGCCGGGCTCTTGGCCGTCGCACTTACGCTTACGAGCGAAATGGGTAGCAACATCATGGTGCGCATCGCATTTCTCCTCGGCTTTTTAGTATACCGCTCCGGTTAGCGCAGCCCAAATCCGCGGCGGGATTGGCTCAATGATTGACTCCGTCCGGATTCCGCTTGCCCTCGCGCGCCCCCGCTCGTTAGGTGCGCGTACCCCCAGGAGACACGCCATGCTCACGCTCTACAGTTTCGGCCCCGGCGCCAATTCGCTGAAGCCGCTGCTCACGCTCTATGAAAAGGGCCTGCGCTTCGAGCACAAGCAGCTCAACCCAGCCACGTTCGAGCACCATTCCGACTGGTTCAAGGCCATCAACTCGCGGGGGCAAGTGCCGGCGCTCGACGACGGCGGCAAGATCGTCACCGAATCGACGGTCATCTGCGAATATCTCGAGGACGAATATCCGACCGAGGTGCGGCTCCGCCCGGCGGATTCGTTCGGCCGGGCGCAGATGCGCATCTGGACCAAATGGGTCGACGAATACTTCTGCTGGTGCGTCTCCACGGTCGGTTGGCACCGCTACGTCGGCGGAATGGTCAAGAACCTCAATGACGCAGAGTTCGAGGACATGGTCGCCAAGGTCCCGGTGCCCGAGCAGCAAGTCAAATGGCGTCGCGCGCGCGAGGGCTTTCCCAAGGACATGCTCGACGAGGAAATGCGCAAGATCGCCGTTTCGGTACGCAAGCTCGACGACCACCTGGCCGACAACGAATGGTTGGCGGGCGGGATGTACTCGCTGGCCGACATCTGCAACTTCGCCATCGCCAACGGCATGGAGATGGGCTTTTCAGAGCTGGTCAACGAGAACGACACGCCGCACTTGCTGCGCTGGATCCGCCAGATCAACGAACGCCCTGCCGCCAGGGACATGTTCGCTCACGTGCCCAGAGAGCGTTTCGAGCCGGCGCGAGTCGACTGATCGCTTAAGGCTTCTCTTACGAACGGTCGCTAACGGTCCGTCGGCCAGTTCCGGTCGCTAGCGAAAGTCTTTCATGAAACGCGAGTTCTTCGAGGCGGAAGCGTCGGGCATCGACGCCATTCCGCGGTATTGTGGTGAAGTCACTGTCGGTTGCTCTGACGTTGCAGGGATTGTCGAGGCGGTGGCCCGCTCATCCGAACGGCTGCGCGAGGAACACGGCGAGCTGGCTGCGACCATCGCGGCCCTTGAATCCGAACAGCGCCAGGTCGCCGACGCTTCCGACGAAGCGCGCCTGCTGTCGCAAAAGGCGGTCGACCGCTTGTTCAGGGGCACCGACCTTATTCGCTCGTCTCTCGGACAGGTCGGCCAGCTGCTTGCGACGGTCGACACGCTGACGCAGCATGTGACAGGGTTCGCTGCGGCGATGGAGCAGGTCCGGCGGACCAGCCAGGACATCGGTCGCATCGCCGACACGACCAACATCCTCGCGTTCAACGCCATGATCGAGGCGCGCCGTGCGGGCGAAGCGGGCAAGACTTTCGCGGTGGTCGCCGACGAGGTGAAAAGCCTCGCCAACGACACACGCAAGGCGACCCAGGAGATTTCCCGCACCATCGATGCGCTCGGCTCGGAGGCCGAGCAGGTCGTCAGCCGGATCGAAGCCGGCGCACAGGCCAGCGAAGAAGCGCGCAGCTCGATCGTCAGCATCGAAGGCACGCTGGGCGAAGTCATCGGCCTGGTCGAGGAAGTCGACCGACAGAACGCGCTCATCGCCCACACGAACGGCGGCATCAGCGTGCACATCGATGGCGTCCGCAAGGTTCTCGCCAGCTTCGACGCAGCCACACTCGACAACGAAGGCCAGCTCGACACCGCGCACACGCGGATGGAGCAGCTCGAGATGACCGCCAACGTGATGTTCGACAAGATCGTCGGCGCGGGCCTTTCGCCGGCCGACAGCCTTATGGTCGAACGCGCGCAGGCGGCCGCCCGCGAAATCGCCGAGCTCACCCAAGCGGCGCTGGACGCGGGCGAGCTCACCGAGCGCGACCTGTTCGACCGCGATTACAAGCTCATTCCCGGGAGCGATCCGAAGCGCTTCGCCAATCGGCTGATGCCGTGGGCCCACCGCAATTGGCGGCCGGTCTATGACCGCATCAGCGGCTCCGATCCGCAGATCATGGCGGTGGCGTGCACCGACATGAACGGCCATCTTCCGGCGCATCTCAGCGACCTTTCGCGCGAGCCGACCGGGGACAAGACACATGACACCAAGTACTGCCGCAATGGCCGGATGATCCTCGACGCCATCGACCGCAAGGCCAAGGAAAGCGGCGCGCCGTACATGATGGCGGTCTATCGCCAGGAAGGCGACGGGCGCAGCTACAAGGTCGTGCGCAACGTCTACGTGCCGCTGGAGATCGCCGGGCGCCGCTGGGGCGACCTCGAGCTAGCCTACAGTTTCGGATAACGCTCACGAGCGGTGACAAGCTCTCCTCCATCGGCTACCTTTTGACAAACACAAAGGGAGAGGGATCGCGTGACCACAAGCGAACGAGAAGCCGCCGCCGCATCGCGGCTGATGGAAATGACGATCGATCACTGGCGCGGCGAGCTGCTGCTCCAGGCAGCCGAGATGAGCCTGGCCGACAAGTTCACCGGCGACGAACCGCGCACCGCCAAGGACCTCGCCGCCGAATACGGCATGCGCCACCGCGAACTCTACCGCTTTCTACGCGCCCTGACCGGCATCGGCCTGTTGTCGTTTGCCGGCAAGGACAGCTTCCGCCTGACCGACCTTGGCCAGGCGCTCAGGACCGGTGCGCCCGGGTCGTCGCGCTCGGCGGTGATCGCGCTGGTCGGCGACATGGTGAAGCCGGCGTGGAAGGAATTCGGCCACGGCCTGTTCACCGGCGATACCGGGTTCGAGAAGGCGCACGGCAAGAGCCTGTTCGAATATCTCCGCGACAACCCGGGCATGGCCACCTTCTTCAGCGAGACGATGGTCGGCTTCCACGGGCGCGAACCGCCCGCGGTGGCCGAGGCTTACGACTTTTCGGGCATCGGTTCGCTGGTCGACGTCGGCGGCGCGTCGGGCAACATGCTCGGCCACGTGCTGTCGCGGCATCCGAACGTGAAGGGCCTGCTTTACGACCTGCCGCACGTCGTTGCCGACGCGCCGCCGCTGCTCGCAAGTCATGGCGTTTCAGACCGGGTGACCATCGAAGGCGGCAGCTTCTTCGACAGCGTGCCAAAGGGCCACGACGCCTACCTACTGAGCCACATCATCCATGACTGGGACGACGGCGAAAACGCGACCATCCTCAAGAATGTGCGTGAGGCGATGAACCCCGACGGCAAGCTGCTGATCGTCGAGATGGTCCTGCCCGAAGGCGACGAACCGCACATGGGCAAGATGCTCGACATGATGATGATGCTCGTCCCCGGCGGCGAGGAGCGCACGCCTAGCGAGTATGCCGAACTGCTCGAGCCGAACGGGTTCCGGATGACGCGAGTAGTGCCGACGAACTCGGCGGTGAGCGTAGTGGAGGCGGTCAGGGCCTAGGCCAGGTCAGCCTTCTTCGCGGGCAGCAACTCGGGCGGCCACTTGGCCGGACCGACCCGCGTGACGATGAACTCGGGCAGCACGATTGCGGCCACGACCAGCCCCCATAGGACATCCGACAGGAGCTGGTCGTTCCACGCGAAGCCGGGCATGCCGTCAGGCACGCGGTTGCTCACGAAGATCAGGCAGAAGCCGTAGCTGCGCATCATCCACAGGCGATGTGCGGCAAGGTTGCGGCGGCGTATGTATTGCCAGCCGATCAGCGTTGCGAGCAGCCAGCCCAGGGCCTGGAAGTACTGCTCGATATGGATGCTCACCGGCTCGTAGCGCGGGCCGAAGTAGCTGGCGAACAAGCTGGCGACGACGACCGCGCCGACGTAGCTGCGGCCGAGCCAGCGATGCACCCCGGGCCGCCGCTGCAATCGGCTGGAGAACTGGCTGGCGCCGAGAAGCAGCGCGGTTGCGCCGAACACGCCGTGCACCAGCAGCAGCCACTTGAACGGAGCAATGTGTTGCCAGTTCGGATGGTTCGGCATGACCAGGAAGCGTTCGTCGTTCCAGATCACCCATATAGTCGCGATCACCAGCAGACCGAAGAAGGCCGTCTTCCATTGCTCGGCTTTGCTGCGAATCGCCGCCATGATCACCCCCCGGTGCGCGCCCCAACCAAGGCTACGATTGGCGTGGCGCGCAGGCAATACGCTCAGGCGTCGATCATCTCGCGGTCCACCTCGCCGGCACGGTTCTGGATGAAGTTGAAGCGGTGCTCCGGGTTGCGGCCCATCAGCTGGTCGACAAGCTCCGCGATGGCAAAGCGCTGCTCGTGCTCGGGCGGCAGGGTGATGCGGATCAGGCTGCGGCTCTTCGGGTCCATCGTCGTTTCGCGTAGCTGGCCCGGGTTCATCTCGCCGAGGCCCTTGAAGCGGCTTACTTCGACCTTCTTGCCCTTGAACACGGTGGCTTCGAGCTTGGCGCGGTCCGCCTCGTCGCGGGCGTAGCGGCTCTCCTTGCCGGCGGTCAGGCGATAGAGCGGCGGCTGGGCGAGATAGAGGTGCCCCTGGCGCACGATCTCGGCCATTTCCTGAAAGAAGAACGTCATCAGCAGGGTGGCAATGTGAGCGCCATCGACGTCGGCGTCGGTCATGATGACGATGCGGTCGTAGCGCAGGTTCGCCGGGTCGCAGTCCTTCCGCGTGCCGCAGCCGAGCGCGAGCGCGAGGTCGGCTATCTCGGCGTTCGCGCGTATCTTGTCGGCGGTCGCGCTGGCGACGTTGAGGATCTTGCCGCGGATCGGCAGGATCGCCTGCGTCTTGCGGTCGCGCGCCTGCTTGGCGCTGCCGCCGGCGCTGTCGCCCTCAACGATGAACAGCTCGGTCTCGCCTTTGCCTTCGCCCGAGCAATCCGTCAGTTTACCGGGCAGGCGCAGCTTCTTGCCGCTGGTGGCAGTCTTGCGCTTGATCTCGCGCTCCGCCTTGCGCCGGAGCCGATCGTCCATCCGCTCCATCACGCTGCCGAGCAGCGCGCGGCCGCGTTCCATGTTGTCGGACAGGAAGTGGTCGAAGTGGTCGCGCACAGCATTTTCGACCAGGCGCGCGGCCTCGGGTGAGGTCAGCCGGTCCTTGGTCTGGCTCTGGAACTGCGGCTCGCGGATGAACACCGAAAGCATGATTTCGCTGCCGGTCATGATGTCGTCGGCGGTGATGTCCTTCGACTTCTTCTGACCGACGAGCTCGCCGAACGCGCGGATGCCCTTGGCCAGCGCCGCGCGCATGCCTTGCTCGTGAGTGCCACCGTCGGGTGTCGGGACAGTGTTGCAGTAATAGCTGTAGGCGCCATCCGACCACAGCGGCCACGCGACGGCCCATTCGGCGCGGCCCTGCGATTCGCCGTTCTGGGCGGGAAAATCCTGGCTCCCGGCGAAGAACTGGCTGGTGACGCATTCGCGCTCGGCAACCTCCTCGGCGAGGTGATCGGACAAGCCGCCGGGGAACTGGAACACCGCTTCTTCGGGGACTTCGTCCGAGGCCAGCGACGGCGCGCATTTCCAGCGGATCTCCACTCCGGCGTAGAGATAGGCCTTCGAACGGGCGAGCTTGAACAGCCGCGCCGGTTTGAACTCGCGGTCGCCGAAGATCTCCGGGTCGGGCGTGAAGCTGACGGTCGTACCGCGCCGATTAGGCGTGCCCCCGAGATGCTGCAGCCCGCCCAGCGGCGCGCCGCGGGAGAATTCCTGCGCGTAGACTTCCTTGTTGCGCGCCACCTCGACCCGGGTGTGTTCGCTGAGCGCATTGACCACGCTGACGCCGACTCCGTGCAGGCCGCCGCTGGTGGCGTACGCCTTGCCGGAAAACTTGCCGCCCGAGTGGAGCGTCGTGAGAATTACCTCGAGGGACGACTTGCCGGGAAACTTGGGATGCTCGTCGACCGGCATGCCGCGGCCGTTGTCGCTGATCGTTAGGCGGTTGCCTTCGTCGAGCGCTACCTCGATGCGGTTAGCATGGCCGGCGACGGCCTCGTCCATCGCGTTGTCGAGCACTTCGGCGGCGAGGTGATGCAGTGCGCGCTCGTCAATGCCGCCGATGTACATGCCGGGGCGGCGGCGGACGGGCTCGAGCCCTTCCAGCACCTCGATCGAGGAAGCGTCATAGTCGCCGCCGCCCTGCGGTAGCTTGTCGAACAGGGAACCTGCGTCTTCTGGGGACATGGATCGGCTATAGAGAGCGGGCTCGCGCGGACTCAAGCAGAAGCGGCGGAGTTATCCGCGCTTCAGAATTGCGTCGGGGCGGGTGACACCACCGTTATCGTTCCGGCACCGACCTGACGCACTTCCATCGCCCGTTCGGCGATCCCATCCGGACGGAAGCGGAACGCGCCGTCGATGCCGAGGAAACCCTGGTCGTCGAACAGGTGCGAAGTCGGAAATTCGCGCCCCCCGGTCCAGTCGCGGGCGATCCGCAATGTCAGCAGGACGGCGTCGTAGCCAAGTGTGGCGACGCGGTATGGCCGCGCCCCGAACCGCGATTTGTAGCTTGTTGCGAAACGCCCGTAGCGGCTGTCCGACACGGTCGAGAACCACGCGCCGCGCAGCGCGCTCGACTTTGCCACGTCCTCTTCACCGCTCCACAATTCGGTGCCGAGCAAGTGCGGCAGCGCGGCTCCAGCGGTCTTGAGCGATCCTGCGGCGATGGCCGAAAGGCGCGCACTGTCGGCAATCAGCACGGTGTCGAAACCGCCCCTGGTCCGCAGCCGCTCCGCGGCGCTGATCACCGACGTGTTGCCGCGGTCATAAGTCTCGGTGGCGACGAGCGTGCCGCCGCCCGCAGCTACGCGCGCGGCCAGCGCGGCCTGCGCGTGGCGCCCGTAATCGCCGTTGGGCACAATCGCCGCGAACCTCTTCGCGCCGTGCGCCATCGCGTAGGATACCGTACGGTTGATCGATTCCTCGGGCACTACGCCGAGGACGAAAACGTCACGCGTGGCGATCGATCGGTCGTTCGAAAAGGTGATCATCGGCACGTGCGCCGGGCGGGCTTTGACGGAAACCGCTCTCACGTCGTCGCCCAGCAACGGCCCGAGGATCAGTTTGTTGCCGTCAGCGATCGCGCGTGCTGCTGCGCTTTCGGCACCGGACGCGGTGTCGTAAGTGGTGATGCGCAAGTTGGATGCGTTGGTGTCGAGCAGCGCCATCGTCGTCGCGTTGGCGATCGACTGGCCGACCGCGCCGTTGGCGCCCGACAGCGGCACCAGCAGGGCCACGCGGTGGCGGCCTTCATCCTGCGGTAGGGTGCTGGGCGCAGCAGTCGGCACGGGCCTGGGTGCGACCACCGGGCCTTCACCTTTGGGGACCACCTGGCAGGCCGCGAGCGCCACGCTGAGCGCCGCGGCGCCGACCAGCCGTTTCCAATTACCGAACATGCTTGCCGCTCCCGCGTCAGTTGGTTCACAAGGCGCGCCGTGAGCGATCAACGCGACCTCGAAGCCAAGTCCTTGTCTCCCGGCCTCTATATAGTCGCGACGCCGATTGGCAATCTCGGCGACATAACCTTGCGCGCCGCAGACGTGCTGGCGCGGTGCGACGCAATCGCCTGCGAGGACACTCGCGTGACGCGCAAGCTGGTGCAGCACCTCGGCCTGGCGAAGCCGCTGTGGCGCTATGACGATCACGCCTCGGACCATGACCGGGCTCGCCTGCTCGACGCGATGCGGGACAAAGCCGTGGCGCTGGTCAGCGACGCGGGCACGCCGCTGGTCTCCGATCCCGGCTATCGCCTTGTTCGCGACGCGCGCGCCGCCGGCGTTCCCGTTACCAGCTTGCCGGGGCCTAGCGCGCCAGTGATGGCGTTGACCTTGGCGGGCCTTCCGACCGACCGTTTCCTGTTTGCGGGCTTCCTGCCGCCGAAGGACAAGGCGCGGAACGAAGCGCTGCTCGAACTGGCGGGTGTGAAAGCGACGCTGGTGTTCTTCGAAACTGCGCCGCGGCTTACGAAGTCCCTTGCGGCGATCGGCCGCGCGCTGCCTGGGCGCGAGATCGCCGTCGCGCGCGAATTGACCAAGCTCTACGAGGAATGCCGCGCCGGATCTGCCGACGAGCTTGCCGCGCACTACGCGGGACATCCGCCGCGTGGAGAGATCGTGCTGCTGGTCGGGCCGCCTGTCGAGCAGGTCGCCGATGCCGGCCACGCCGACACCCTGCTGCTGGAGGCATTGATGACCGAGAAGCCCTCGCAAGCGGCCGGCCTCGTCGCCAAGGCGACCGGGCTCGACCGCAAGGCGCTTTATGCCCGCGCGCTCGAGCTCAAGGCTTCATGAGCCGGGAAATTGCCGAGCGGCAGGGGCGGCGCGGGGAGGGCTTGGCCGCCTGGTGGCTGCGCCTGCAAGGCTGGCGGATCGTCGCGAGCCGGGTCAAGACACCGCGCGGCGAAGTCGACCTGATCGCCCGGCGCGGCCGGACGGTCCTGTTCCTCGAAATGAAGTGGCGCGCGACGGCGACCGAGCGAGACCGGGCGATAGACGCCTACCGCCTGCGCCGCGTCGCCGCCGCAGTCGAGGCGATCGCGCACCGCTATCTGCGTGCGGGCGACAATCCGCGGATCGACGTGCTCCTGCTTGCGCCGCGCTGTTGGCCGCGCCACATGGTCAACGCCTGGCAGCCATGAAGGACCGATACGAATGAGCCTGCGCGTAGCCGTCCAGATGGATCCGATCGAAAGCGTCAACATCGCCGGCGATTCGAGCTTCGCTCTGATGCTTTCCGCACAAGCGCGCGGGCACACGCTGTGGCACTACGACGTGCGTTCGCTGACGCTCGATGAGAACGATCGGCTCACCGCGCTGGCCAGTCCGGTGCGCGTCCGGCGCGAGGCCGGCAATCACTTCGAGAAGGGCGAAGCCCGCCGACTCGACCTCGGCCGCGATATCGACGTCGTGCTGATGCGTCAGGATCCGCCGTTCGACATGGGCTACATCACCGCCACGCACCTGCTCGAGCGGATTGCCAACGAAACGCTGGTGGTCAACGACCCGGCGAGCGTGCGGAATGCGCCCGAAAAGGTCTTCGTGCTCGACTTCCGCCGCTTCATGCCGCCCACGCTGGTCACCCGCAGCGTTGCCGAGGTTCGCGAATTCATGGGCCGCCACGGCGCGGTGGTGGTCAAGCCGATCCACGGCAACGGCGGCAAGGCGATCTTCCGCGTGCCCGAAAGCGGCGACAACCTTTCAGCGCTGATCGACGTGTTCAACCAGACCTGGCCCGAACCGCACATGGTCCAGCCCTTCCTTCCCGAAGTGGCCGAGGGCGACAAGCGCATCGTGCTGGTCGACGGCGAATACGCCGGCGCGATCAATCGCAAGCCGGGGCAGGGCGAGTTCCGCTCGAACCTGGCCCAGGGCGGCTATGCCGAGAAGGCGGACCTGACGCCGCGCGAGGAGGAAATCTGCGAGGCGATGGGCCCGGAGCTCAAAGCGCGCGGGTTGATCTTCGTCGGCATCGACGTGATCGGCGGCAAGTGGCTGACAGAGATTAACGTCACCAGCCCGACAGGGATCGTCAGCATCGACCAGTTCAACGGTACCGACACCGCTGCACGGATCTGGGATGCGATCGAGGCCAGGCTGGCGCCGTTGCTGCGAGGCTAACCGAGGTCGTACTCGATCGTCGTCACCACCCGGACTTTCTGGAACGGCGTGCTGCCGCCACCCGAGTTGCAATCGTCGCAATCTTCGCCGTCGCGCGCGCCGACCGAGAAGTAGCCCTGGCTGGCGCTCTTCATCCTCCCGACATCCACCCCACTGCCGCGGGCGAACTGCTCGGCGCTGGTCCGGGCGTTGCGGTTCGCTTCGGCGATCATCGTCGGCTTCAACTGGTTCAAGCCGGTGAAGCTGTAAGCGATAGTCCCGCTGCCCAGCTCGACTCCGTTGCGCAGGAGCTCGGTCTGTCGGGCATACGCGGCGCGCGCCTTCAAGACGTCGGTGGTGCGCAACTGGATTGTGCGCGACACCGTCAGCCGCTCCGGCCCTGTTTCGCCCTCGCGGGGTTGCTGGCGTGACAACGAGACATCGACATCGGTGACGTCGTCAGGCTTAAGCCCGGCCGAAGCGAAGAAGGCGCGGACCGCCTTGGCTTGCTCGTCGACCGATTGTTGGACGGCGGCAAGGTCGGTGCCGGTGTCCGAGAACTGGACCGACCAGGTAGCGATGTTGGCCACCACGTTGCGTTCGGAAACGCCGCGCACGGTCACTTCACGTTCGCCATCTTGGCTCGGCGGAGGCCGTCGCCGAGGATGTAACCGCTGGTCGTAAGGCGGACGGCAACGATCGCTACTGCGCCGAGGATGACGGCGCGATTGTCGTAGAGGTCTGGAAGCATGGCTGAAAAGCCCTGTGCGTTCGTCCGCTAGGAGTGCAGCCACCGGGCGCGATCGCCGGTCAGGGCTGCGACGAACGGTGCATTTTTATAAATGAACTGAGTTGGCCGCAAGAGCCATTTATCGGGTTCGCCGCCTTCTAGCCGCGCTCCCGCGGATGCGCCCTTCGATAGGTATCGAGCAACGTAGCCGCATCGACTTTCGTATAGATTTGCGTCGAGCCGAGGCTGGCGTGGCCGAGCAGTTCCTGTAGGCTTCTCAGGTCTGCTCCGGCCCCCAGCAGGTGGGTCGCAAAGCTGTGCCGCAGCGCGTGCGGGGTCGCGGTTGGCGGCAGCCCGAGCGCGATGCGCGCTTTCGCCATCGCCTTCTGGACCATGCCTTGCCCAAGCGGACCACCTTTGGCTCCCTTGAACAACAGTTCCTTGCCGGCGAGCGGCCAGGGGCAGCGCTCAGCATAGTCGGCTACCGCAGCGCGGACGACAGGCAACAGCGGCACCACGCGCTGCTTGCCGCCCTTGCCGGTCACGCGCAGCGTCTCGCCGAGCGGCAAGTCGGCCGCGGTGAGCGATAGCGCCTCGGCAATTCGCAGTCCGGCGCCGTACATCAGCAGCAGCACCGCCCGGTCGCGCGCGCCGATCCAGTGGTCGCTGGCGAGCGAGGCGACCCCGTCGGCAAGGTTCGCCGCGTCATCGGGAGTGACCGGGCGCGGCAGGCCCTTCTTGATTCGCGGTCCGCGCAGGCGGGGCGGGGCGGCGTCGCCGTGCCCGGCCTGCTCGCGGGCGAAGGTGATGAAGCCCTTGATCGCCGAAAGCTCGCGCGCGGCGGAGACGTTGCCGATCCCTTCGGCCCGCCGCGAGGCGAGCTGGTTGCGCAAGGCGAGGGCATCGAGATTGGCAACGTCGCGCCAATCCTCGGCTCCCACTTGCTCTGCGAGCCGGTTGGCGGCGGCGAGATAGGCGCGCACGGTATGTGGCGAACGGCGGCGCGAGCGGGCGAGATAGTCGCCCCATTGCTCGAGCAGCGTCGCCTTGCTCATGCGGCCACCAGCGCGGCGGGTACCAGTTCGCCGAGCAAGGCGTCGAGCAGCGGCATTCCTTGAGGAGTGACGCCGATCAAGCCGCCCTGGCGCCAGGCAAGGCCGAGCCCTTCGTAGAGCGCCAGCTTGGCGGGATCGATCAGCGCGTCGGTGGTGATGCAAAATCGCTGCGACAGCGAGGCGAGATTGACGCCCTCCGCCAGGCGCAGGCCCATCAGCAGGGCCTCGCTGGCCTGTTCGCGGACGTTCAGCGCGCGCTCTTCCTTGAGGCCATGGCCGTGTTCGGCAACGGCCTCGAGCCAGTTCTCGGGCTTCTTGTGCCGCAGCGTCGCCATCCCGCCGCGCCGTCCGTGGGCGCCCGGTCCAAGTCCGGCATAATCGCGGTAACGCCAATAGGCGAGGTTGTGCCGGCTCTGCTGGCCGGGCCGGGCGTGATTGCTGATCTCGTAGGCGGGCATTCCGGCGGCATCGGTCAGCTCGCGGGTGAGGGCGAACAAGTCGGCTGCGGGATCTTCGTCGAGCGGCGTGAAGGCGCGCTGGCGCACATCGGTGGCGAAGCGGGTGCCTGGTTCAATCGTCAGTTGGTACAGCGACAAGTGCCCCGTGCCGAAACCGAGGGCTTGCCGCAGCTCTGCTGCCCACAGCTCGGCCGTCTGACCCGGCCGCGCGTAGATCAGGTCGAAGCTGACGCGATCGAACACCACTTGCGCGGTTTCAAGCGCGGCCAGTCCTTCCTGTGCATTGTGCAGCCGCCCGAGAAACCGCAGCGTTTCGTCGTCCAGAGCCTGCAATCCGAGCGAAATTCGGTTCACGCCTGCCGCGGCCAGATCGGCGAACTTGCCCGCCTCGACCGAGGAAGGGTTGGCCTCCAGCGTGATTTCAATGTCGGGCGCAAAGCTCCACAATCTCTCCGCCTCGCCGAGCAGCGTCGCCACCAGCGCGGGAGGCATCAACGAAGGAGTCCCGCCGCCGAAGAAGATCGACTGGAGCGGTTCGCCGCCGGCCAGCGCCGCCTCGTGCCGCATGTCGGCCAGAAGCGCCTCGCGCCATTGCCCGGCGTCGATCCGCTCACGCACATGCGAATTGAAATCGCAGTACGGGCATTTCGCCACGCAGAACGGCCAATGGATATACAGCGCTTGTGCCACGGCGCCTTTTCAGCCTGTGTTAACCGTTGAAAGTCAAGTTATCGTACATGAGGAAGGGGTCGCAACTCGGCGCAGGCTTGGCCTGCGCTCTCACCATCGCCGGATCCGTCTGCGCCGAAGCGCCGCCGCGGTCCACGCCCGTCGCGGTCATGGCGCCGAACGCTTTTGCCATGCGGCTGCTGGCCGATCACAACGCCGAGCGAAAGCGCAAGGGCACGCCGCCGCTTGCCTGGAGCCATGACCTCGCGCAGCAGGCGCAGAGCTGGGCCGATCGCCTCGCGCACGACGACCGGATGTACCATTCGGACCGGGAAACCCGCCACGGCGCGGGCGAGAACCTGTGGACCGGAGCCTCGGGCTATTACAGTGCCGACGACATGGTCGGTGCGTTCGTCTCCGAGCGGAAGGCCTACAAGCCCGGGACGTTTCCGGAGGTTTCAAAGACCGGCATCTGGCAAGACGTTGGTCATTACACGCAAGTGATCTGGCCCAGCACCCAGCAAGTCGGCTGCGCGGTGGCGCGCAACAAGGCGCACGATTTTCTTGTCTGCCGTTATTGGCCGGCGGGCAACGTCTACGGTCACGCCATCGGCTAGGCGAACTGGCCGGCAACCAGCTTGGCGAAGGCATCGGCGCGGTGGCTGATGCGATGCTTTTCTGCCGGGTCCAGCTCGGCGAAAGTCTGGTCGAGGCCCTTGGGCACGAAAACCGGGTCGTAACCGAAGCCCATCGTTCCGCGCGGAGGCCAGGTAAGCGAGCCATCGGCGCGGCCTTCGTAGACCGCGGTCTCGCCATCGGGCCAGGCCAGCGCCAGGACGCAGCTGAACCGCGCTTCGCGCGGGCAGTTCGGCCCCTTGGCCTGCAGCATGCCCTCGACCTTGCCCATCGCCATGTACCAGTCGCGCCCCGGCTCACCCTCGAACCACTGTCGCTCGGCCCAATCGGCGGTGTAGATCCCAGGCCGACCGTCGAGCGCGGCAACGGAAAGCCCGCTGTCGTCGGCGAGCGCGACGAGACCCGAAGCTTCGGCCGCCGCCCGCGCCTTGATCAGCGCGTTGTCGACGAACGTGTGCCCGGTCTCAGCCGGTTCGGGCAGACCCAGCGAGCCGGCCGAGATGCAATCGACACCATGAGGCGCCAGCAGCGCGGCAATTTCCTTGAGCTTGCCGGCGTTGTGCGTGGCGATGACCAGCTTTGCGGAGCCGAGCTTGCGGCTCACTTCACCGCCTCATCCTGCGCCTTGAAGATCTGCGCGCAGCCGATCTGGGCGAGGCGCAGCAGGCGCAGCAGGCCTTCTTCGTCGTAGCACGCACCCTCGGCGGTGGCCTGCGCCTCGGCGATCTTGCCGCCTTCGATGAGCACGAAGTTGGCATCGGCGTCGGCACCCGAATCTTCGATATAGTCGAGGTCGAGCACCGGCGTGCCCTGGTAGATCCCGCACGAGATCGCCGCGACCTTGCCTTCGATCGGATCCTCGGTGAGCTTCCCTTCGGCCATCAACTTGTTGACCGCGAGACGCAGCGCCACCCAGGCGCCCGAGATCGAAGCGGTGCGCGTACCGCCGTCCGCCTGAATGACGTCACAGTCGAGCACGATCTGTCGCTCGCCGAGCTTCTCCATGTTTGTCACAGAACGCAAGGAACGCCCGATAAGGCGCTGAATTTCCTGAGTACGTCCGCTCTGCTTGCCCTTGGCGGCCTCACGTTGGCCGCGGGTGTGCGTGGCACGGGGCAGCATCGAGTACTCGGCGGTGACCCAGCCCGAGTTCTTCCCCCGCAGCCACGGCGGCACGCGGTCCTCGACGCTGGCGGTCACGAGCACGCGCGTATCGCCGAAGCTGACCAGGACAGATCCTTCGGCGTGTTTGGTGAAAGCAGTGATGATTTCGATATCGCGCATTTCGTCGGGCGCGCGGCCGGATGGACGCATGAGTGTCTCCTTTTCGATTGTGCGCCTAGCGCCTAGATGGTCGGCTGTCATGCCCACCACGACCATCACCGAACTGAGCGCCCGCGCCCGCGAGATATTTCGACTCGTAGTGGAGGGCTACCTCGCGAGCGGTCACCCCGTCGGCTCGAAGACCTTGGCGGACGAACGCGCGCTAAATCTTTCGCCAGCTTCCATCCGGTCGGTTCTCGCCGAGCTCGAATCGCTCGGCCTGCTCGCCGCGCCGCACACCAGTGCGGGACGGATGCCGACCGAATCCGGACTGCGGCTGTTCGTCGACGGGATGATGCAGATCGGCGAGCCGAGCGCCGAGGAGCGCGAGGCGATCGAGCGGCGTCTTGGGCAGCCGGGGCCGATCGAGCACGCGCTCGAGGCGGTCAGCGCGCTGCTGTCGGATCTGTCGGGCGCGGCAGGCATGGTCATGGTCCCGCGCCGCGAGCCGCGCATCGCGCAGCTCACCCTGGTGCCGCTTTCGGCGGAGCGCGCGCTGGCGGTGCTTGTCGGCGAAGATGGCCAGATCGAGAACCGGGTGCTCAATCTCGGCGCGGCTGTTTCGCCGTCCACGCTCGAGCAGGCGAGCAATTTCATCACCGCGCACCTTGCCGGGCGAACCTTGGCCGAGGCGGGTGCGGCGATGCGGCAGGAGATCGCCGCTGGGCGCTCGCAGCTGGACGACGCGAGCCGCGACCTGGTCGAACGCGGATTGGCGGTGTGGAGCGAGGATGCGACGCGGCGGCCGGTGCTGATCGTGCGCGGCCAGGCCAACCTGCTCGACGAAGCGGCGATGGGCGATATCGAGCGGGTGCGTTCTCTGCTAGACGATCTCGAGAACAAGCAATCGGTGGCCGAGCTGCTCGATTCGGCGCGGCAGGCCGAAGCGATGCGAATATTCATCGGCACCGAAAACAGGCTATTCGCGCTTTCCGGCTCGTCGGTGATCGCCTCGCCCTACCGCGACCGGGAGGGCAGGGTGGTCGGGGTTCTGGGTGTGATCGGGCCAACTCGGTTGAATTACGCGCGAGTCGTTCCCATGGTGGATTTCACCGCCCGTTCGCTGGGCAGAATCATCGGATAAGCAGGGTTTTCATGATCGATAACGACAAGCCGCGCGATACTGCGGTCGAAAAGGAATTGGCCGGCGTTCCGGAAGAACTGCTCGACCACGATGACGGCGCCGAATCCTCGAAGGACGGCGACCATAAGCTCGAGGATGCGCTCGCCAAGTTGCGCGCCGACTTCGAGACCGCGCAGCAGGACATGCTCTACGCCAAGGCGGAGGTGCAAAACGTGCGCCGGCGGATGGAAAAGGACGTCGCTGACGCGCGCGCCTATGCCGCGACCGGCTTCGCCCGCGATATTCTCACCGTGGCCGACAATCTCACCCGCGCGATCGGGGCAATTCCCGCCGAGCTGCACGAGGACCCGCGACTCAAGGCGCTGGTCACCGGCATCGAAGCGACGCAGCGCGAAATGGAGAAGGTATTCGCCCAGCACGGCATCAGCCGCATCGCCGCGGTTGGTCTTCCGCTCGACCCCAACCAGCACCAGGCGATGCTCGAAGTGCCAACCACCGACGCCGAGCCGGGCACGGTCGTGCAGGAGATGCAGTCGGGCTGGATGATCCGCGACCGTTTGCTACGCCCAGCAATGGTCGGAGTGGCGAAGAAGCCGGACTAAGCGGCTTCGGCGGCTACTTCTACGCCCAGCATTTCCTCAAGTTCGGCTACCGACCGCAAATCTGCAAAGACCAGGCCGAGAATGTGCAACGTGGCGGCGTGTTCCTCGTCGCTCAGCGCCGCGTTGGCGTCGGCGGCCATGATCACGCGGTAGTTGTGCTGCATAGCGTCGCGCGCGGTGCTTTCGCAGCAGCAGTTGGTCAGCGTGCCGCTGATGATCACGGTGTCGATCCCGTCGGCCTTGAGCATGGCCGGCAGCTCGCTGGTGCCAGGAGTGAAGGCGCTGAAGCGGTGTTTATCGAGCACAACATCACCGTCCGCGACTTCGATCGCCGGCCACAGCTGCCAGTGATGCTCGCCCGGCGTGAACGCATTCTGGTGCGTGGCGGCGCCCTCGGGACCAAGCCGGTTCCACATGACCGGCCACGCCGGCACTTCGCCGTGCGGCGTGGTGTAGCGCAGGAAGTAGTTGCGTCCGCCAGCCGCGCGCACCGCTGCGCTGACCCGGTTGACCTCGTCGACAATCTCACGCGCCATCGGCACCTCGACCGGCGCGCCTTCTTCTATGAAGCCGTTCTGCATGTCGACGATCAGGTGCCCAGTGCGCGCCGGATCGAGCGTGCCGAACACGTTGCGCGTGCCGCCGCGCATCGCGGCGAGGCGGTCGAGGATGGCTTCGTGATCGACGGCGTGCGGCATCGAGGGTCTCCCTAGGCCCTCATGATTCCCCGAACCGCTGCAGAATGCAACGCGTCAAATCACTTGCGCGCGGTTCTCGTCGCGGTGCTTCTTGAGGTACTTCATGAACGGCGTGCCGCCGGTGCCGACGTCGGGGTCGTTGCCCGGGTTCAACGCCATCTGCTTGTTGATGTAGCTCGCCGCGTATTCGAGATGGCGGGTGCGGAAACGGGCAACCTGCTCGATGCAGGCGTTGAAGGCGTCCTTGAGGCTCGGCGAGCCTGACGCGCCGACGAATTCGCGCAGGGTCGATTGCGCCGCTAGGTCCTCGACAAACCGGCGATGCGGCACCGGGCGGTACTCATGCAGCTCGTCGAGAAAGCGCTTCAGCGGATCGTCGCTGTGGCCGACGCCGAACAGCGCATCCATTGCCGGGACGATGCTCGATTGCGAGCCGGTCTGGCCGCGATAGGCCTGAGGGCGATGCTCGAAGCGGTCGACGCCCTGGTAGACCAGGCCTTCGCCGAGCGCCGGGTTGTTTGCCCAGCCGTGGATGTAGGGGCGCACGCGCTGGAAGTAGATGTAGGGATCGCAGCGCTCGGGCATGCGCGCGAAGTGGGCGTAAATCCGCTCCCACGCCGCATCCATCTCGACCAGCAGGCGTTCGGCTTCGGCAGCATCGCCGGCCTTGGAAGCGGCGACGAGCTGCACCGCGTTATCGAGCAGAACGCCGGCCTCGGCCTCGATCGCCACGTGGACCATGACGAACCAGTTCTCGTCCGCGCCGCCGAGGAAGTTCTGCACCATGCGGATGTTCTCGAGGATAATCGGCCCCGATTTGTCGAGCCGCGCCCAGTTATCGAGCACGTAGGCCGAGTAAGGCAGAAGCGGCGCCTGGCCGAGCCAATCGGCGAGGGCGACGATCGGGCGTGAAAGGTTGGCGGGTAGCGAGGCGGGGGCTTCGGGTTCGCCCCAGACGTAGGCCTGCACCAGGAAGCTGTAGTGCACCATTGCGGTGCGAACCTGTTCCTCAGGCGCTTCCTGCGCCCAGTCCTCGAGGGCGGGATCGGCGAGCTGCTCAAGCCAATGCCGCACGCGGCCGCTGGAAAGGAGGTCCGAGAGGTCGTCCGCCGCTCGCTTCACCTCGGCAAACTGCGAGGGCAGGGCGATCTCGTCGATTTCGTAATGCGAAAGGAAGCCGCGCGTCCGCGACAGGCCGTAATCCGATAGCTGCATGGGTGAACCTGAGGCCCGGGCGCGGGTTGGGCCGCCCGGATGGTTCGCCGATGGTATCAAGTGAAACCGATTAGCTCAAGACGGGTCGCGAAACATATCCATCTCGCGAACGCCGCGCTGCTTGCGCGCGGCATCGACCAGCCGGCGCAGTTCCTCGCGGCGCATCTGCGCTTTCGGCACGTTGCGCAGGAGCAGCTCGCCTGTGCGCGTGGTCTCGTCGCTCGATGTGAGGCAGATCGTGCCGATCCCGGCCCACTGGTTGAGCAGGCTGAAATCCATGCGGATGTCCTTGATGCGGTAGAGTTCGACCTCATCGATACTCTTCATGAAAATCCCGCGCCTGAGGACCAGCCGCTCCGGCGTGATTTCGTAAAGCGAACTCATCACGTCGAGCCATTTGAACAGGAATATCACCAGGGCGACACCGGTGAGGAGCAGCGGCCAGGCGTGCCAGTTGCCCGCCGCGGCGATGGTCAGGACGATCCCGAGCAGGCCGAGCACCAGCGTGCCGAGCCCCGCCGCCGTGCCCCAGAACCACCCACCGAGCGACGAGCGAAACGTATCCTGCACCTGGTCCACCATAGGGCGTGTCCTCCGATCGCCGGCCGGTTTATCGCGCGCCGGGGAAATCCACCAGCCAATCGTACGACGCCGGATCGGCAACGCCCGCGAGCCTGATCCCCTGGCGCAACAGGAACGCATGGCGGACGATCTCTGCCTGCTGCTCGATTCCGTAGCGCGTAAGCGGCCAGCCCGGCTTGAGGCGGTAGTCGTAGCGGCACAGGGGATGGCGGTGGAGCAACAGGAACCACTCGCCGCGCCCCTGGGTCTGCCAAACGTGGGTCAGTTCATGGATGAATAGGCCGGTAGCGGGCAGCGGGCTTTGCGAGAAATCATCGCAATAAGCGTCGCCAAGCGGATGAAAATGCAGGTGTCCGCGCGGCGCCATCGTTACGCGCCGCGGCTGCAAGGGGAAGAACTTGCGCCGGCGGATCGTGATGCGCTCGTAGGCGAGGGCGTTGCCGAACACACTGCGCGCAAGCGCAACCTCGCCATCGGTGAGCCGGCGCTCGCCGCCGGGCGGAAGCCGGAACGCCTCGTTCAGCGCGCGTCGCCCGCGGCGAGGATCTCGGCGGGGAAGACCGCCTTGTCGCCGCCCTTGAAGCTCAGCATGACATCCGTCGTGCCGCCCTTGGCGAGCGTGTTGTCCAGATCCATCGCCATCACGTGCAGGCCGGCGGGCTTGAACACGAGTTCGCCGTGCGCGGGGACTGCGACCGTCGGCATCATCTCCATGCTGGACATGCCGTTGGCAGTGGTCGTCTGGTGGATCATCGCGCTTTGTGCGCCTTTGACCTCGGCGCCCTTGATCGGCTCGGCGTTCGCCGAATCGTTATGCAGGGTGAAGTAGACCGCGCCGGGATTGCCCTTGACCGCCGGCAGCACGAGCCGCGCGTCGCTGACTGTAATGCCCTCGGGCGCATCGGGCGCCGCCTTGGCGGTCGCCTTGGCAGAGGGTTGCGATTGGCTGCCACAACAGGCCAGCGCGAGGGTGCCCAAGGCAAGCGCCAGCGGCGCTAAGACGGCGAATTTCATTGTGATTTCGGAGCTCCTGTTCGGGCGATTTTCTAACCGGGCGCCTCTCTTGTGCCAAGACAAACCGCTCCTATATCGCCGACAACATAGAGTGCTCAACCGAGCCGCCGACCGGTCTCGCCCCTTGGACGGGGAGCCGACAGCGCGGCGTCAAATTGTAAGAGGAACTGGGGAAACCATGGCCAAAGTTATCGGTATCGACCTCGGCACGACCAACAGCTGCGTCGCGGTGATGGAAGGGGGCAAGCCCAAGGTCATCGAGAATTCGGAAGGCGCGCGCACCACGCCGTCTATCGTCGCCTTTACCAAGGACGGCGAACGCCTGATCGGCCAGCCGGCCAAGCGCCAGGCGGTCACCAATGGCGACAACACCATTTTCGCAGTCAAACGCCTGATCGGTCGCCGCTTCGACGACCCGGTGACCAAGAAGGACACCGAGCTGGTTCCGTACCACATCGTCAAGGGCAAGAACGGCGATGCCTGGGTCCAGGCCGGCGGCGACGACTATTCGCCCAGCCAGATCAGCGCGTTCATCCTGCAGAAAATGAAGGAAACCGCCGAAAGCTACCTCGGCGAGACCGTCACCCAGGCGGTCATCACCGTGCCTGCGTACTTCAACGACGCGCAGCGCCAGGCGACCAAGGACGCCGGCCAGATCGCCGGCCTCGAAGTGCTGCGCATCATCAACGAGCCGACCGCGGCGGCGCTCGCCTATGGCCTCGAAAAGGCCGACGGCAAGACGATCGCGGTCTATGACCTCGGCGGCGGCACCTTCGACGTCTCGATCCTCGAGATCGGCGACGGCGTGTTCGAAGTTAAGAGCACCAACGGCGATACCTTCCTCGGCGGTGAAGACTTCGACAGCGCGGTCGTCGAATACCTGGCCGATTCCTTCAAGAAGAAGGAAAACATGGACCTGCGCACCGACAAGCTGGCTCTCCAGCGGCTCAAGGAAGCCGCCGAAAAGGCCAAAATCGAGCTGTCGAGCGCGCAGACCACCGAAGTGAACCTGCCGTTCATCACCGCGCGCATGGAAGGCGGCAGCACCACGCCGCTGCACCTGGTCGAAACGATCACCCGCTCGGATCTCGAGAAGATGGTCGCCAAGCTGATCGAGCGCACCAAGGCGCCGATGAAGAAGGCCCTCGAAGACGCGGGTCTCAAGGCCGCGGACATCGATGAGGTCGTGCTCGTCGGCGGTATGACCCGCATGCCCAAGGTGCGCGAAGCGGTGAAGGAGTTCTTCGGCAAGGACCCGCACACCGGCGTCAACCCGGACGAAGTCGTCGCCATGGGCGCGGCGATCCAGGCGGGCGTGCTGCAGGGCGACGTCAAGGACGTGCTGCTGCTCGACGTGACCCCGCTTTCGCTCGGCATCGAGACACTGGGCGGCGTGTTCACCCGCATGATCGACCGCAACACCACGATCCCGACCAAGAAGAGCCAGGTCTACTCGACCGCCGAAGACAACCAGCAGGCGGTGACGATCCGCGTGTTCCAGGGCGAGCGTGAGATGGCGGCCGATAACAAAATGCTCGGCCAGTTCGACCTCGTCGGCATTCCCAGCGCGCCGCGCGGCGTGCCGCAGATCGAGGTCGTGTTCGACATCGACGCCAACGGCATCGTCAACGTCAGCGCCAAGGACAAGGGCACTGGCAAGGAACAGCAGATCCGCATCCAGGCCTCGGGCGGCCTTTCCGACGCCGACATCGAGCAGATGGTTCAGGACGCCGAGAAGTTCGCCGACGAGGACAAGAAGCGGCGCGCGGCGGCCGAGGCGAAGAACAACGCTGACAGCTTGGTCCACGCGACCGAGAAGCAGCTCGAGGAGCACGGCGACAAAATCGACGCCGGCCTCAAGAGCGAGATCGAGGTGGCGCTGGCCGAGACCAAGACCGCGCTCGAGGGCGACGACGTCGAGGCCATTACGGCCAAGAGCCAGGCGCTGACCGACCTCGCGATGAAGATGGGCCAGGCGATCTACCAGCAGGAGCAGGCCGCCGCGGCCGAGCAGCCTGCCGAAGGCGCCGCGCCGGGCTCGGAAGGCGACGAGGAAGTCGTCGATGCCGAGTTCTCCGAAGTCGACGAAGACAACAAGGGCTGATCGCCTGATGAAAACCCTGACCGCCACCGTCGCCAATCGCGCCGGTGGCGGTTAAGGTATCTGGGCGGGGTCAACTAAATGTCAGCGATGGAAACCGATTTCTACGAAGTCCTGGGCGTCGCCCGCGATGCGGACGGTGCGGCGATCAAGGCCGCCTATCGCAAGCTGGCGATGGAGTTCCACCCCGACCGCAACGGTGGGTGCAAGGACAACGAGGACAAGTTCAAGGCCGTCAGCGCCGCCTACGAGTGCCTGAAGGACCCGCAGAAGCGCGCCGCCTATGACCGCTTCGGCCACGCTGCGTTCCAGAACGGGGGCGGATTCGGCGGCGGCCAGCAAGGCGCGGACTTCGCCGACCTAGGCGACATTTTCGAAACGATCTTCGGCAACGCCTTCGGCGGCGGCAACGCGCGCCAGCGCCCGCGCCGCGGGGCCGACTTGCGCTACGACATGCAGATCGGGCTCGAGGAAGCTTTCCACGGCAAGAGCACCGAAATCCAGGTCGAAGTCTCCGTCGCTTGCGAGCCGTGCCAAGGCAGCGGCGCCGAGCCCGGCACCGGCACGCGAACTTGCAACTTGTGCCACGGCCACGGCAAGGTCCGCGCGCAGCAGGGCTTCTTCGTCATCGAGAAGCCGTGCCACAACTGCCACGGCCGCGGCGAGGTGCTCGAGAGCCCGTGCCGCGAATGCCGCGGCGAAGGCCGTGTCGACAAGGTGCAGCAGCTGGCGGTGGACATCCCCGCCGGGGTCGACACCGGCACGCGCATCCGGCTCGCCGGCAAGGGCGAGGCCGGGCCGCAAGGCGCGCCTCCAGGCGACCTGTACATTTTCGTTCACGTCCGCCCGCACGCGGTATTCGAGCGTGAGGGGACGACGCTATTCACCCGCGTGCCGATCAGCTTTTCGACCGCCGCGCTTGGCGGCACGATCGAAATCCCCGGCCTGGACGGCGAGACTCACGCCATCGACATCCCCGCGGGCATCCAGAACGGTAAGCAGCTGCGCAAGCGCGGCGCGGGCATGCCAGTGCTGCAGGGACGGGGCCGCGGAGATCTCGTCACCGAAATCGCGGTCGAGACGCCGACCAGGCTCAGCAAGGAGCAGAAGGCGATCCTCGAGCAGTTCCGCGCGACCGAGACCGGCGACGAATGCCCCGAGAGCCGCGGCTTCTTCGACAAGCTCAAGGGCGCGTTCGGGGCTTAGTACCCTGTCAACTGTGTCAACTTCGTGGGCTTGCGTTCATGGTTTGTTCCCGTTAACCTGAACGCATGTCGAAGACCAAGCGCCGCTATGTTTGCCAGGCCTGCGGGGCGGTGTCGCACCGCTGGCAGGGGCAATGCGGCGACTGCGCCGAGTGGAACACGCTGGTCGAAGATGCACCGGCGAGCGTCTTTTCTTTGAAGCACGACTTGTCGAACGGTGGGCGGCCGATCGAGTTCGTCAAGCTCGACGCGCCGGTCGAGGCGCTCAAGCGCCGCTCTACGGGCCTTGCTGAATTCGATCGCGCGCTCGGCGGCGGGCTGGTCCCCGGCGCGGCGATCCTGATGGGCGGCGATCCCGGCATCGGCAAATCGACCTTGCTGCTGCAGGCCGCGGCCCGGCTCGCCGGCGAAGGGGCCGACGTGGTCTATGTCAGCGGCGAGGAAGCGGCCGGGCAAGTGCGGCTGCGCGCCGCCCGCCTCGGCCATGCCGCGGCGCCGATCCGCTTCGCCTCGGCGACCTCCGTGCGCGACATCCTGACCACGCTGGCGCAAGGCAAGACGCCCGAGCTACTGGTGATCGATTCGATCCAGACCATGCATTCCGACACCATCGAAGGCGCCCCCGGGACGGTCAGCCAGGTCCGCGGCTGCGCGTTCGAGCTGATCCGCTACGCCAAGGAATCGGGCTGCGCGCTGGTCCTCGTCGGCCACGTCACGAAGGACGGCACGATCGCCGGGCCGCGCGTGCTCGAGCACATGGTCGACGTCGTGATGAGCTTCGAGGGCGAGCGCAGCCACCAGTACCGCATCCTGCGCGCGCTGAAGAACCGCTTCGGCGCCGTCGACGAGATCGGCGTGTTCGCGATGGCGGGGCAGGGGCTCGACGAAGTGCCCAACCCCTCGTCGCTGTTCCTTACCGGGCGCGACGAGCCGGTGGCCGGCAGCGCGGTGTTCCCCGCGCTCGAAGGCACCCGGCCGGTGCTGGTCGAGGTCCAGGCGCTGATCGTGCGGTTGCAATCGGGCGCCACGCCGCGGCGCGCGGTGGTCGGCTGGGACTCGGGCCGGCTGGCGATGCTGCTGGCGGTGCTCGAATCGCGCTGCGGGCTCAATTTCAGCTCGGCCGAGGTCTATCTCAACGTCTCGGGCGGCTACCGCCTGGCCGATCCCGCCGCCGACCTCGCGGTCGCCGCGGCGCTCATCTCGGCGCTGGCCGACAAGCCGCTGCCGCTGCGCGGGGCTTTCTTCGGCGAAATCTCGCTCGCCGGCGAAGTGCGCCCGGTCGCGCACGCGGGCCTGCGGCTGCGGGAAGCGGTCAAGCTCGGCTTCGAGATCGCCTATGGGCCCGAGGATATCGGCGAGCGTCCGGGCGGCTTGCGATACGAAGGTCTCGACCGTCTGCCGAAGCTCGTTGACCGCATCATGGCGGGCTCATAGAATCCTAACCAGGCGGCGGGTTAGATTCTTCACCACATGACGGCTCTCGATATTGTTGCCCTGTTGATAGTGGCGGTCGCCGCGGTAGGCGGATTCATGCGCGGCTTCGTGCAGGAGATTCTCTCGCTGGCGGCGTGGATCCTGGCGATCTTCGCGATTCGCTACCTTCACACAGACCTGACCGAATGGCTGTCGAACTACATCGGCACGCCGACCAGCGCGGCCTTGTTGGCCTTCGCGCTGCTGCTGCTGATACCTTATGCGGCGATGAAGCTCATCGCCGGGCGGCTGGGCCAGGCTACCCGCAATTCGATCATCGGCCCATTCGACCGCGTTCTCGGCTTCGGCTTCGGCGCGGTGAAAGGGTTGATCATGGTGGTCGTGGCGTTCTCGGTTCTGGTGCTCGGCTACGACACTGTGTGGGGCTCACAGGGCAGGCCCGAATGGATCACCACCGCGCGGACTTATCCGTTCATCAACGCCGCGTCGGACGAGATGGTCCAGCTGATCAGGATGCGCCGCGAACGGCTCGAGGAAGAGGACGCCGCGGTGCCTTCGGCGCACTGATGGCCGGCGCCGACAAGCTCTACACGCCCGAACTGCTCGCGCTGGCGGTCGGGCTTGCCGAATTCCCCGCCGACCCCTCGCTGCCGCTGCACGGCCAGGCGCGCTCGAAGAGCTGCGGCAGTACCCTGAGCGCCGACATCGGGCTCGACGAGGCGGGATGCATCGAACGTATCGGCCTGCAGGTCCGCGCTTGTGCCGTCGGCCAGGCCGCCGCGGCGATCTTCGCCAAGGCCGCCTTCGGCCGGAACCTCGCCGAGATCGAAGGCACCCATGCGGCACTCCACGCGTGGCTTGCCGGAACGGCTGGCTTGCCCGACTGGCCGGGCCTCGCCGCAATCGCGCCAGCGCGGGACTTTCGCGGCCGCCACGGCGCGATCATGCTGCCGTGGACGGCGGCGCGCGACGCCCTTTCCACTGCCGCCCCGGGCGGCTAATCGAAGGCGGCGAGGGGAGCGAGGGGATCACCATGGCCAGCGCAGCGCCGACCGTCCGACATATCGAGCCGAGCGCGGCCGACATCCGCCTGGTCATCGCTGCATCCTCGATGGGCACGATCTTCGAATGGTACGATTTCTTCATCTACGGCACGCTCGCCGCGCTGATCGGCAAGGCGTTCGTCCCGTCGGATAATGAGCTCGCCCGCACCCTCACCGTGTGGGCCGGGTTTGCCGTCGGCTTCGGATTCCGTCCGCTCGGCGCGGTTTTGTTCGGTTACCTCGGCGACAAGCTCGGCCGGAAGTATACGTTCCTCGTCACCGTCACGCTCATGGGCATCGCCACGGCGAGTGTCGGTCTCGTACCTTCGGTGCACACGCTCGGCCTGGCCGCCCCGGCTATCGTCATCCTGCTGCGGATCATGCAGGGCCTCGCACTCGGCGGAGAGTACGGCGGCGCGGCGATCTTCGTTTCGGAGCACTGCCCGCCCAGTCGGCGCGGGTTCTACACCGGCTTTATCCAGGCGAGTGTGGTCGGCGGGTTCGTGCTCAGCCTGATCGTCGTGCTCGCCTGCAGGCTGGCGATGAGCGCCGATACCTGGATCGACTGGGGCTGGCGCGTGCCATTCGTGCTTAGCCTGGCGTTGCTGGCAATCAGCCTGTGGATGCGCCTCAAGCTGTCCGAAAGCCCGGTGTTCCAGGCGATGCGCGCCGAAGGACGGATGGCGAAGAACCCGTTCAAGGAAAGCTTCACCTACCCCGGTAATGGAAAACGCCTGTTCGTCGCGCTGTTCGGCGTCGCCGCTGGGCTGACGGTGATCTGGTATACGGCGATGTTCCGCGGCCTTTCATTCCTGACCGGTCCGATGCGGGTGGACGAGACGGCCGCCGAGGTCATCGTCGGCATTACAGCCTTGTTCGGCATGTGCTTCTTCGTGTTCTTCGGCTCGCTGTCCGACAAGGTCGGCCGCAAGGCGCCGATAGTCTGGGGCTACGCGCTCACGCTGGTCCTGCTGTTCCCGTGCTTCTTGGCGATCGGCTGGGTGATGGAGCCTTCGCTGGCGATCTCTGGTCCCAAGGTGAAGATCACGCCGGGCGGCACGCAGATCATCGTCATCATGGCCGCGCTGCTAACGCTCTCGGGGCTGTCGGGTGCGACTTACGGCTCGGTCGCCGCGCTGCTCGCCGAGATGTTTCCGCCGAAGATTCGCTACAGCTCGGTATCGATTCCCTACCACATCGGCACCGGATACTTCGGCGGCTTCCTGCCGCTGATCGCCACCTGGATCGTCGCCCGCACCGGCAATCCCTATTCGGAGCTGTGGTACACCTGGATCGTCGTGCTGGTGGCGTTGATCGTGGCCGTCTGGGGTCTTAAGGGCGGGCCGCCTAGAGACTTCGAAGAGACCGAATGATCCATCCCCCTCCGCGCACGTTGCGCCTGCGGCTCGATCGCGAGGCGCTGGCGGATAACTGGCGAGCGCTCGACCGCCTGTCCGGCAGCGCGAGCGCCGGCGCGGCGGTCAAGGCCGACGCCTACGGCATCGGCGTTGCCCACGCGGTGCCGGTGCTCCGCGACGCCGGATGCGAGACGTTTTACGTCGCCCATTGGAGCGAGGTGCCCGATCTCCTCGCCCACGTCCCTCCGCGGCAGGTTGTCGTGCTGCACGGCCCGGTCCGGCCTGACGATGTCGCCTTCGCGCGTGCGACCGGGGTGCGGCCGGTCATCAACAGCGTCAACCAGGCTCGGCTGTGGCTCGAGGGCGGCGGCGGGGTGTGCGACCTGATGGTCGATACGGGCATCAACCGGCTCGGGCTTCCTTCGGCCGAAATCGGCGACGCGCTGATTGCACGTCTCGAGATCGACACGCTGATGTCGCATCTCGCATCGGCTGACGAGGACAGCCCACAGAATGCTGCGCAGCGAAAGCGTTTCGAGGAGGTCGTATCACACGTCGCGTATCGCCGCCGCAGCTTGGCGAACAGCGCGGGCATCGCGCTCGGCCGGGACTATGCCTACGATATCACTCGGCCCGGGCTGGCGCTCTACGGCGGCGCGCCCCGTCCGGAACTGGCCGACGCAATTCGCCAGGTCGCGCATCCGCAGGCGGCCGTGCTGCAACTGCGCGACCTCTCGCCGGGTGACAGCGTCGGCTACAACGCCACCTTCACTGCCGAACGGCCGATGCGGGCGGCCACGGTATCGCTCGGTTATGCCGACGGCTTCCTCCGTTGCTGGGCGGGGCGCGGCGCCTTGCGTTTCGGCGAGACGCTCCTGCCTCTGCTCGGGCGGGTGTCGATGGATATGGTCGTCGTGGATTCGAGCGCCGCGCCGGACTTGCGCGAGGGCGATTGGCTCGACGTCCCCTACGATCTTCCGCAGGCCGCGGAACGCTGCGGATTGTCGCAATACGAGCTTCTGACCACGCTGGGCCGACGCTTTCAGCGCTCCCCCTGAGGTAACCATGTTGCGCCGCGTTTGCTGCGGGTGCTAAGTGAAGCGGGCGCAGGGGCATGGAGTCGACACGATGGGGGATCAAGCATCTGGAAACGTTGACGAACCTGTCGTAGTTAAGAAGTATGCCAACCGCCGGCTCTACAACACGCGCAGCTCCAGCTACATCACGCTCGACGATCTGGCGCGGATGACCCGTGAGGGCATCGATTTCAAGGTGCTCGACGCCAAGACCGGAAACGACATTACCCACCAGATCCTGACCCAGATCATCATGGACGAGGAATCGAGCGGGGGAGAGCAAATGCTCCCAATCGGTTTCCTCCGTCAGCTGATCTCGATGTACGGCAATTCGATGCAGGCGATGATGCCTCAGTACCTCGAAGCGTCGATGGAAAACTTCCGCGCCAACCAGCAGAAGCTGCAGGACGCGTTCAAGAGCAGCGTCGGGCCCGAGGCGTTCAGCCGCCTGGCCGAAACCAACATGGCGATGTTCAAGGCCGCAGCGAGCGCGTTCATTCCCAGGGGTGCGGCCGCGCCGGCGCCCGATCCCAAGCCGCAGAGCGAGCTCGATGCGCTGCGCGAACAGATGGCCGCGATGCAGCGCAAGCTCGACGAGCTTGGCAAATAGTGCGCGGCGGGCCATCGCTCGCCGCGCCATGAACAGATTCGGACTTTCCCAGTGACCGCGATTCGCCACGCTTTGACCATCAAGCGCGAAGACGACTTCGCGCAATGGTACCAGGAAGTGATCTCGTCCGCCGACATGGCCGAGGAATCGGGCGTGCGCGGGTGCATGGTGATCAAGCCGTGGGGCTTCGGCATCTGGGAGCGGATGCAAGCGCTGATGGACCGGCGGATCAAAGCCGCGGGCGTCCAGAACGCCTATTTCCCGCTGTTTATTCCGCTGAGCAACTTCGTTCGCGAGGCGGCGCACGTCGAGGGCTTCGCCAAGGAAATGGCCGTGGTCACCCACCACCGGCTGATCTCGGACGGCAAGGGCGGGCTGATCCCCGATCCCGAGGCCAAGCTCGAAGAACCGCTGATCGTTCGGCCGACCTCGGAAACAATCATCGGCGATGCGATGAGCCGCTGGATCCAGAGCTGGCGCGATTTGCCGCTGCTGCTCAACCAGTGGGCCAACGTGGTGCGCTGGGAGATGCGTACGCGGATGTTCCTGCGCACAAGCGAGTTCCTCTGGCAGGAAGGCCATACCGCGCACGAGACGCGCGAGGACGCGCTGGCCGAGACGCTGCGCGCGCTCGAGATGTACCGCGCCTTCGCCGAGGACGATGCGTCGATCCCGGTCGTGGTGGGCGAGAAGCCGGCCAACGAGCGGTTTCCGGGCGCCGAGGCGACGTTCTCGATCGAAGCAATGATGCAGGACGGCAAAGCGCTCCAGGCCGGCACCAGCCACTACCTTGGCACCAGCTTCGCCGAGGCGGCGAACATCCGATTCCAGGACCGCGAGGGCGCGCAGCAGTTCTGCCACACGACCAGCTGGGGCGTTTCGACCCGCATGGTCGGGGCGATGATCATGGTTCACGGCGACGACGACGGCTTGCGCGTGCCGCCGACGTTGGCGCCGTTCCAAGTCGTCATCCTGCCGATGCTGCGCGAGGATGACGGCGATGCCGCACTGCTCGCCTATTGCGAGGAGTTGCGCGCAGCATTGCTGCAGCAATCGGCGTTCGGCGAGCCGCTGCGGGTGCTGCTCGACGCCAAGCCAGGCAAGGCCGCGGCCAAGCGCTGGGACTGGGTGCGCAAGGGCGCTCCCCTAATTGTCGAAGTCGGACCACGCGACATGGCCGACGGCAAGGGTGCGGTGCTGCGCCGCGACCGGTTGTGGAACGACGCGGCCAAGCCGGACTTCGCCTTCACGCCGCGCGACGAGATCGCGGCGAAGGCGCCGGCCGCGCTCGCGGAGATCCAGCGTGCGCTGTACGAGCAGGCGGCCGAACGCCGCGCTTCGAACATGGTCGAGATCGATACACTCGACGCTCTGAAGACCTTCTTCGCGGAGAAGCAGCGCTTCCCGGGCTGGGCCGAAGTGCAATGGTCGCGGCCCGAGGGCGCGGCGCTCGACAAGGTGGTCGAACAACTCAAGGCGCTCAAGCTCACGTTCCGCAATGTGCCGGCCGATGCCGCGTCGGCTTTGGGTGCCTGCCTTTTCACCGGCGAGCCGGCGGTCGAGCGCATTCTGGTCGCGCGCGCCTATTGAGGTTGTGCCGGGCACGGGCAGTCGCCACATATCGGCGATGAAAAGACCCTCCGGCCTGCCGTCACCCGACCAGGTCCTCGAATTTATCCGCACCGCCGACGGCCCCGCCGGCAAGCGCGAGATCGCGCGCGCCTTCGGGCTCAAGGGGCAGGAGAAGATCGCGCTCAAGAAGCTTCTCGCCGACATGGCCGAGGAAGGGCTGATCGACGGCCGCAAGAGCGCCTATCACCGCATGGGCGGGCTGCCCAAGGTCACTGTGCTGCGCGTGGTCGATACCGAAGAAGGCTATCCGGTCGCCGTTCCCGATGCCTGGCAGCCCGATGACGGTACGGCGCCGCCGCGCGTGCGGATCGTCGAGAGCAAGAAGGGCGGCGCCCTGCGCAAGGGCGACCGCGTGCTCGCGCGCACCGAAGAAGCCGGCAAGGGCTGGCGCGCGCACCCAATCAAGAAGCTTCCCGCTACGGCCGAAGCCATGCTGGGCGTGATCGAGCTCGACGGCGCGGGCAAGCCCTGGCTCGCCCCGGTCGACAAGCGCGTGCGTAACTCCTTCCCGGTGTCGGACATCGGCGAGGCCGAGAAGGGCATGCTCGTGCTCGCCGAGCCGGTCGGCAAGTCGCAGCGCGGGGGCGTGCGGGTGCTCGAAGTGCTCGGCGACCCGCTTGCGCCGCGCTCCTTCAGCCTGATCGCGATCCACAAGTACGGCATTCCGGACGTCTTCGCCGAGGCAGCGCTGGCCGAGGCGCAACTCGCCGCCAGCCTGCCGCTGAGCGAGGACAAGCGCGAGGACTTGCGGCACTTGCCCATCGTCGCCATCGACCCCACCGACGCGCGCGACCACGACGACGCGATCTGGGCCGAGCCTGACGGCGAGGGCGGCTTCAAGGCCGTGGTCGCCATTGCCGACGTCAGCTTCTACGTCCGCTCAGGAGGGCAGGTCGACCGCGAGGCGAGGAAGCGCGGCAACTCGGTCTATTTCCCCGACCGGGTGGTGCCGATGCTGCCCGAGGTGCTCAGCGCCGACGTCTGTTCGCTCAAGGTGGGCGCCGACCGAGCCGCGATGGCCTGCCACCTGGCGATCGACGCGCAGGGCCGGATCACCTCGTTCCGCTTCACCCGCGCATTGGTCCGCATCGCCGAAGTCATCGCTTACGAGGACGCCCAGGCGCGCTTCGACGGTTCAGGCGAAGAGCCGCAGCTTCGCAACCTGTGGGCGGCGTGGAAGCTGCTCAACGCCGCGCGAGAGGCGCGCGACCCACTCGAGTTGGAGCTGCCCGAGCGCCGCGTCGTGCTCGACGAACACGGCAAGATCGCCGAGATCGCCTTGCGCGAGCGGCTCGACGCGCACCGCGTGGTCGAGGACTTCATGATCGCCGCCAACGTCGCCGCGGCCAAGGCGCTCGAAAGCAAGGCCCACCCGGTCGTCTATCGCATCCACGAGCCGCCGACGCGCGAGAAGCTGGTCGCGCTCAAGGACTACTTCAAGTCGATCGGCAAGAACCTCGCGCTCGGCCAAGTGATTACGCCGGGCCTGTTCAACCGGATGATCAAGGACATCGCCGACGACGCCGAGAAGGCGCTGGTGATGGAGGCTGTCCTGCGCAGCCAGACGCAAGCCTATTACGGCCCGCAGAACGCCGGACACTTCGGCTTGGCGCTTGGCAGCTACGCCCACTTCACGTCGCCGATCCGCCGCTACGCCGACTTGCTGGTGCACCGCGCGCTGGTCGATTCGTTCCATCTCGAACAACCCAAGCCGCAAGCAGACCTGCCGCCGGCGAGCGGCCTGGCCGAACAGGATCGCGTCGACCTCGAAAAGGTCACCGAAGCGATCAGCCGGACCGAGCGCCGGGCGATGGAAGCCGAGCGCGACACGATCGACCGCTACGTGGCTGCGTGGCTTTCGGCCAGCGTCGGCGAGGTGTTCGACACGCGCATCACCGGGGTGCAGAGCTTCGGCTTCTTCGCGACGATCGTCGGCCTCGGCGGCGACGGGCTGGTGCCGGTCTCGACTCTTGGGCAGGATTACTTCCGCTACGACGAAGGCGCCCGGGCGCTGGTCGGCGAAAAAACCGGCGAGCGCTTCGGCCTCGGCGACACGCTCAAGCTGCGCCTCGGCGAAGCCAACCCGCTGACCGGCGCGCTCAAGTTCGAGCCCGTTGAAGGCGGCGGTCAGCGAATTGAACGGCGTGGCGATCGCGTCGAGCCGAAGGCGAAGAGCCGTCCGAAACATGCCCAGGGCCAGCGTGGCCGCCCTGGCAACATCCGCCACCAAGGGCGGGGGCGCGCCAAGCGCTAACTCACCGCGTCGATCTGTTCCTCGGTGAGCCCGCCGGGGACGATGAAAAGCGGGCAGGGCAAGCTTCCGGCGATGGACGAGAAGTGAGCCACCAGCGGGCCCGGGCCGCCTTCCGCCGCAGCCCCCAGCACCAGCGCGGCCACTTCGGGATGCTCGACTAGGTATTCCTTGATCACCGCCTGGCCTTCGCCGACCTTGACCGAAATCTGCGGCATCGTGCCGCTTTCGGAGAATAACGCGCCGGCCGCGCCCGTCGCCATGACCTCGGCGCGATCACGGGCTTCCTCTTCCATCGTTGCTTGCACGCCGCCGAAGGCGTTGAACGCCTGCTTCGGCACCAGCGCGAGTATGTGCACGGACCCGTCGGTGTCCGCGGCGCGGCGGGCGGCGAAGCGCAGCGCCAGGCCCGCTTCCTCGGTCTCGTCGGTCACCACCAGATAGACGCGCATCGTTAGGGTCCCCCGGACCTCGATATCCGTCGAAAGCGCGGGCGGCGCAAGAACCTTGCCCCTAAGCTTGCATGGTCTCCGCGAATTCGCCAGAGAACCGGCAGTTCAATTCCATGTGACAGGACCCGCGCGCGCCCATGTCGATCGCCATCAAGATGCCCGCCCTCTCGCCGACGATGGAAGAGGGCACGCTCGCCAAGTGGCTGGTGAAGGTGGGCGACACGGTCTCCGCCGGCGACATCATGGCCGAGATCGAGACCGACAAGGCGACGATGGAGTTCGAGGCGGTCGACGAAGGCACGATTGTCGACATTTCCGTGCCCGAAGGGACCGAGGGTGTGAAGGTCGGCACGGTGATCGCCACGTTAGCCGAAGAGGGCGAGGACCCAAAGAGCGTGAAGCCGGCGGCTGGAGGCAAAACCGCCGCTCCCGAACCAGCGCCGGCACCTGCGCCCGCCCCGGCAGCTCCGGCATCTGCGGCACCGGCTCCGGCGCCCGCGCCGATTGCAAGTGCGCCCGCGGCGAGTGGCGATCGCGTGATCGCCTCGCCGCTGGCCAAGCGCATCGCGGCCGAGAAGGGCATCAGTCTCGCCGGCGTGACCGGCAGCGGCCCGCACGGCCGCATCGTCAAGGCCGACGTCGAGGGCGCCAAGCCTGGTGCCGCAACTCCGGCCGGCGCCCCGGCCGCTCCTCCTGCCGCAGCCCAGGACTTCGGCATCCCGCACGAGGTCGAAAAGCTTTCGGGCATGCGGAAGACTATCGCCCGCCGGCTCACCGAATCGAAGCAGACGATCCCGCACATCTACCTCACGGTCGACATCAACCTCGACAAGCTGCTCAAGCTGCGCGCCGAGATCAACGATGCGCTGGCGAGCCAGGGCGTGAAGGTCTCGGTCAACGACATGCTGATCAAGGCGCTGGCGAAGGCGCTGGTGGCGGTTCCGGTGTGCAACGTCCAGTTTGCGGGCGACAGCCTGCTCAAGTTCAGCCGCGCGGACATTTCGGTCGCGGTGTCGATCGAAGGGGGGCTGATCACCCCGATTATCGTCGACGCCGGAAACAAGACAATCTCGCAGATCTCGAACGAGATGAAGGACCTCGCCGCCCGTGCCCGCGAGCACAAGCTGCAGCTGCACGAATACCAGGGCGGCACCGCCAGCCTGTCGAACATGGGCATGTTCGGGATCAAGCAGTTCGAAGCGGTGATCAACCCGCCGCAGGCGATGATCATGGCCATCGGCGCCGGAGAGAAGCGGTCCTACGTGGTCGACGGCGCGCTGTCGGTGGCCACTGTCATGAGCGCCACGGGCAGCTTCGACCACCGCGCCATCGACGGCGCCGACGGCGCGCAGCTGATGAAGGTGTTCAAAGAACTGTGCGAGAAGCCGCTGGGACTGGTGGCTTGAGACTAGTTGAATGAGCGAGCGTCGCGACCCAGCCATTCGCGTCACCGCGATGCCGGCCGACGCCAACGCCTATGGCGACATTTTCGGTGGCTGGCTGGTGAGCCTGATGGACTCGGGTGCTGGATTGATTGCCGCGCGCCGTTCGAAGGGCAGGGCGGTCACCGTGGCGATCGACGGGATGCAATTTCTCCATCCGGTCAAGGTGGGCGACGAGGTCTCGGTCTACGGCGAAATCGTCAAGACCGGCCGCACCAGCCTGACCATCGCCATCGAAGCCTGGCGCCGCCACCGGCAAGAGGAGGAAGAGGTCAAGGTTACCGAGGCGATCTTCACCTTCGTCGCCGTCGATGCGAGCAACAAGCCGCGGCCGGTTGAAGAGGGATCGGAGGCATGAAGGGTATCTTCGCCGCCTTGCTGGCACTGGCGTTGCCCTCCGCGTCTGCCCTGGCGCAAGCGGCTGACAAGGCGGAGGCGCATTACTACCCGCGGCCCACTGAGGCCGCCGGCGCCGCCCACCCCTGGCTGATCATGCTTCCCGGAGGCGGCGGGATCGACGTGTTCGGCGACAGTCATTTCTATTTCGACGTGGCGCGAGAATGGAACAAGGCCGGGTTCGATGTCCTGGTGATCCATTACCAGGCGGCCGCGCCACTGGTGAAAGGAGCCGCACAAGCCAATCCCGCCGCAATGGAAGCCGCCGTCGTTGCGGACGCGGTGGCAACCGCTCGCGAGAAGCATTGGCTCGACCTGCAATGCCCGGGAATGGTGATGGGATATTCCCTCGGTGGGGCCGGGACGCTCAAACTGGCCGCGGAGCCGCCGAAGACGCTCGTCGGAGCGATCGGCTTCTACCCCGCCGTGGTCGGCCAGTCGGAGGACTATCGGGCCGCCATCCCGGTGCTGGCGCTGGAAGGCGACCTCGACCAGGTTGCTCCGAGAGCGAGGCTCGACGCCTTCGTCGCCAAGTCGAAGGATCCGGCGAAATTCACCGTGGTGCATTATCCCGGAGCGCACCATGGCTTCGATATTCCCTCGCTGGCCGAGCCAAAGACTTACCAAGGCGGAATGTTCCAGTACCAGGCCGAGGCCACCAAGGCCTCGGACCGTGAGGTCGCGGCGTTCCGCCGCGCTCGCCTGGCTGCGGCCCACGCGCCTGCCGAATGCAAGATTTAGCAGAAAGACTGACACTCCATGGCCGACAGTTATGACGTCATCGTTCTTGGATCGGGCCCCGGCGGATACGTCGCGGCGATCCGCGCGGCGCAGCTGGGGCTGAAGACCGCGATCGTCGAGCGCGAGCTGCTTGGGGGCATCTGCCTCAACTGGGGCTGCATCCCGACCAAGGCGTTACTGCGCTCGGCCGAGATCTTCCATTACATGCAGCATGCCAAGGATTATGGCTTGATTGCCAAGGGGATAGAGGCCGATCTTGAGGCGGTCGTGAAGCGCAGCCGGGGTGTCGCTAAGCAACTCAACGCCGGCGTTACTCACCTGATGAAGAAGAACAAGATCGCCGTGCACATGGGCGTAGGCACGCTCACCGGCCCGGGCAAGCTCGAGGTCAAAGGCGAGAAGGGTAGCGATACGCTCACCGCAAAGCACATCATCGTCGCCACCGGCGCGCGGGCGAGGGACCTGCCGTTCGCTCCGGCCGACGGCAAGCGCGTGTGGACTTACCGCCACGCGATGACGCCGCCCGAAATGCCGACCAAGCTGCTGGTGATCGGCAGCGGCGCGATCGGGATCGAGTTCGCCAGTTTCTACAACGACATGGGCGCCGACGTTACCGTGGTCGAGATGCTCGACCGGGTCGTGCCAGTCGAAGATGCCGACGTCTCGGCGTTCCTCGAAAAGGCGCTGACGAAGCAGGGCATGAAGATCATGACCGGCGCCGGAGTGGGGGACCTCAAGCCCTCAAAGAACGGCGTCAACGCCTCGATCAAGGCCAAAGATGGCAAGGTCGAGCAGGCGGAATTCAGCCACGTAATCGTCGCCATCGGCATCGTGCCCAACACCGAGAAAATCGGGCTGGAGAAGCTCGGCGCGAAGCTCGACCGCAGCTTCATCCAGATCGACGGCTACGGCCGCACGGGCGTGAAGGGCCTGTGGGCTATCGGCGACTGCGTGCCTGGTCCGTGGTTGGCGCACAAGGCGAGCCACGAGGGCGTCACCGCTGCCGAGGCGATCGCGCAGGAGCTCGGCAACACGGACGTCCATCCGCACCCGCTCGACCGCAACAACATTCCCGGGTGCACCTATTGCCGCCCGCAGATCGCCAGCGTGGGCATGACGGAGGCAAAGGCCAAGGAGGCGGGCTTCACCGTCAAGGCGGGCACGTTCCCGTTCATCGGCAATGGCAAGGCGATCGCGCTCGGCGAGGTAGAAGGGTTCGTGAAGACGGTGTTCGACGACAAGACCGGCGAGCTGCTCGGCGCGCACATGGTCGGCGCGGAAGTGACCGAGATGATCCAGGGCTACGTTGTCGGCAAGACGTTGGAGACCACCGAAGCCGAGCTGATGAACTCGATCTTCCCGCATCCGACGATCTCCGAATCGATGCACGAATCGGTGCTCGCCGCTTACGGGAGGGCGCTGCACATTTGAGCGTAAACCGTTCGTCGCGTTCGCCTTTTACCGGCGGAACCGAGCCCCGCCGCCACCGTTTCGGCGTGGAGGAGCGAGGCGATGGAATACGAAATCGACGACTGCGACGTGCTGTTCGACCCCAGCACGAACCCCAGCCTGACCCATCGCCGGCGCCCCCCTTCGCGCCATTCTTGGCTATCGAGCTGGAACCCGGTCAAGCCCTGCCGGAAGGCGGTCGTCATTCCCGAAGAGGAAGAGCAGCTCGCATAGCTGGCGGACAGGGTGGGATTCGAACCCACGGTAGGCTTGCACCTACGGCGGTTTTCAAGACCGCTGCCTTAAACCACTCGGCCACCTGTCCACGGCTCGTCCGGCTAGCGGCGAATCCGGCAATTGTCACTGAAAGAGCGCGCGCATTTCGCCGCAGCGGGCGTGACTCGCGCATGAGGATGAATTAGGCAAAATCAAAGAGGCTGCAGGTGCGCGGCGGGAAGGGATCGGGATGATGAAGGGGATCGTCAAAGGTGGCGTGGTCGGCTTTGCCGCCTTAGCCGCGCTCGCGCTGGCTTCGCCGGCTGCAGCGCAGCAGGGGCAGTGCTCGCGCGATACCTTGCAGGACGTCGCTAACCGATACGTCAAGGCGCAGCACGACGGTTCCGTGTTCGCGCTGCCGGTCGGGGAATGGGTCGACTACCGCGAGAATTACCAGCTCGTTTCGACTACCACCGGCGTGATCGGGCAGCCCGCCGACTTCACCTGGCACCTCGATCTGGTCGATCCCGGCAGCTGTCGCGTGTTCGTCCAGGGTGTGATCCTCAAGCCCAAGCCCTATGTCGTCGGCACGACGCTGGCGTGGAGCTTCAACGGCCTCGGACAGATCAACAGCGTTGTCACGCAAGCGGGTGACCCGCAGTTCGACGCCCAGGCGGCGAGCGACGTCGCGAGCAAGGAAGACTGGGGCGTGATCCCGGCAGAAAAGCGCGACACGCGCGAGGCGCTGATAGCTGCAGCAAACGCATACCTTGCCGCGCTCCCGGGTCCCAAGCTTGCCGAGCCAGAATTGACGATCGACGACACCAAGGGCGCTGTAGCGGTGAGGGGCCACGGCAGTGGGCCGGACGGCCCGGCTGTGGGCCACGTCTTGCGCATCGAAGGTGGCAAGGTCCGCTACGATCACGCGCTGACGCCGAAGGGCTGAGTATTGGGCGCACCGCGCCGAACGACGATGGAGGGATGATAAGTGAGCAAGAGGCTTTTGGCTGGCGTTCTGGGCGCGGCGGCGGTGATGGCAATTTCGAGCCCGGCCGCAGCGCAATTCGGCGGTGGTCCGTGCGATCGCGCCAACCTCCAGATGCTCGCCGACAAGTATGTTCAGGCGCAGACCGAGGGCCTCCCGTTGCGCATTCCGATGGGCAACTGGGTGGTCTACAACGAAAATGGAACGCTTTCGACGATGTCGCAAGGCGTGCTCTCGACCGACCTCAAGATCGCTTGGCACCGCGCCTTGCTCGATGAGAAGCAGTGCAAGGTCTATCTCGAGATGATCGCGCCCGACGGCGATCACCCGCACGTCATCGCCGTCCAGTTCAACGGCTTCGGCGGCAACGGCTCCAACTTCAACGTGATCGACACCGACAAGGGTGACTGGCTGTTCGACGCAGCGTACACGCTCAAGTACGCGCAGCGCGAAGACTGGTCGGTGATTCCCCCCGACAAGCGCGAGACGCCCGAAGCCTTGAAGGCGGCGGCGGACGCCTACCTCGATTATTTCAAGGACAAGACGGTCAAGGTGCCGTGGGGCACCCCGTGCGATCGCCTCGAAGGCAGCGTCTACACTGGCAAGGGCACACCGCAGGACAGCTGCAATGTCGGTGTTCCCAACAACATCGACATGGCCGACCGGCAGTATGTGATCGACCCGACGATCGGCGCGGTCGACGTGATGCTTAAGATGGGCCCGAACCAGCGGCCCGACAGCCACGTGTTCCGCATCGAGAATGGCAAGATCCGCTTCATCCACACCGTGACTAATTGCGGCAAGGACGACAACTGCGGCCTAGGCAACTTTGCCGACATGCTCGCCAAAAACCCGGGAATGCATCCGGATCTCAAGTAGGTCCCGCGCGGCGCGAGCGGGCTTCCGCTCGTCGCAAGGCGGCGATCGGGGCATTCCCAGGTGCGGCAAGGCGTGCAAAGATAGCGCCATGCAACTCCGTGTTCGCCCGATAGTTATTGCCGTCCTCGCCAGCCTGGCCTTCATCCCGTCGGCCGGCAGCCCGCAAGACTTCTCGTTCGACGCCTACATGCAATTGGTCGCCGCAAAGGCCCGTGCGCAAGGCGTAAGCGAGGCGGCGATCCGGACCGTGCAGGGCGGCCTGCAGCCGAGCCAGCGCGTGATCGACCTCGACCGGGGCAACATCACTTCGCCCAGCCAGCCCGGCTTCCCCCCGCTTGCTCCGTATCTCTCGAGCCACAACACCTCGGCTCGCATCGCCGCCGGACGGCGAATGTACCAGCAGCTTGGTCCTCTCGTTTCCCAGGTCCAGCAGCGTTATGGCGTTCCGGCCCCCATCCTGCTGGCGATCTGGGGCCATGAGACGAGCTACGGCGCGGTCAAGGGCAACTTCGATCTCGCCCAGGCGCTCGCCACACTGGCGTGGGAAGGGCGGCGCCGCGAGCTGTTCGAGCCCGAGCTGATCGGCGTGATGAAGATGGTCCAGCAAGGCGTGCCCCGCTCGCGCCTTGTCGGCAGCTGGGCCGGCGCGTTCGGCAACCCGCAATTCCTGCCCAGCATCTACCTGCGCCTCGCCGTCGACGCCGACGGCGACGGGATGCGCAACATCTGGGATGATAAGGCCGACACAATCTATTCGATCGCCAATTACTTCCGCGACGCAGGTTGGCGCGCCGGGCAGCCCTGGGGCGTGCGCGCCTACGTTCCGGCCACTCTCGATCGGGCCACACTGCAAAACCCGATGAATCCGCCGCGCTGTGCCCGAGTTTACGTTCGCCACAGCAAGTGGAAGACCGTGCGCGAATGGCGTGCGCTAGGCGTCGTCCCGCAAGGCCCCATCGGTGACGATGTCCTGGCATCGCTGTTCGAACCGGATGGTCCGGCGGCTCCGGCGTACCTCTTAACGCAGAATTATCGGGTTATCCTCGAATATAACTGCTCGAACTACTACGCGATGAGTGTGGGGTTGCTTGCAGATGAGATTGCCCGTTGAATCGACCACCCGCCACGCGCGCCGCTGCGCGCTGGCCCTGATCCTCGTTCCCGCGCTGGCAAGTTGCGGCGCAAGGGGCGGTTCGCACGAAGAGCTTGCCTCGGCGTCCACCCCGCTGGCCCGCGCTAGTGGACCGGCAGGAGATTATCCGGTGGTCGTCGGCGATCCCTACAAGATCGACGCGACGCTCTTCACGCCCGCCGATACGATGAATTACGACGAAGTCGGCTATTCGACTGCGGACGCGGGCGCCGGCGTGACAGGCTCGCACCACACGCTGCCGCTGCCGAGCTATGTCGAGGTCACATCGCTCGCCAGCGGCAAGACCATTCTCGTCCGCATCGAGCGTCGCGGGCCGATGGGCGGCAACGCGCTGGTCGCGCTTTCGCCTGCCGCCTTCGCCCAGCTGGGCGCTTCCGCCGGTGACCCCGTCCGTGTTCGCCGCGTCAACCCGCCGGAAGAGGAACGCGCCGCGCTGCGCGCCGGCCGCTCCGCGCCCATGCGGATGGAGACGCCCCTGGGCCTCGTCGCCGTGCTCAAGCGCAAACTCTCCGGCGACGGCTCAGTCGCACTCGCGTCCAAGGCCGCCACTCCACCGACGGCCATCGCCGCAGTCGAACTCCCGCCGAGCTTGGCAGTGCAGCGCCCGCCGGTGGAGCAAGTGGCCGCCAACGCGGCATCGCCGCTCGGCTCCGGCCGGCACAAATCTCCGCCGCCGCTCCCGCCGCTTTCCCCGCGCGGGGCATCCGCTCCCACTCCCGGCGCGGTCGTGGTCGCACGTCTCGAGCAGCCGCCTGCCGCACCCGCACCTGTCGCGACAACTCGTCAGCCTGTCCGCGGCAGCGCCGGCAATTTCGTGGTCCAGGCCGCCGCGATGAGCACGCGTGACAGGGCCCAGAAAGTTGCCGGCGCCATCGGCGGTTCGGTCAGCCAGGCTGGACGGTATTATCGCGTCCACACTGGCCCGTTCGCCACTCGTGAACAAGCCGAAGCCTCGCTCGCAAAGGTGCGGGCGGCGGGTTATAGCGACGCACGAATCTCCACCAACGGCTAACGCGCACGGCCCCTGCCGCTGCGGCGGCAGGAACTGGCTTGAAACCGACCTTGAACACAGTTGCGTGCCTAGCGGTGCTGGCCTCGGCCAGCTCCGCTGCCACGCCACCCCCGCTCGCAACTGAAGCCACGGCAGACCAGTCCCCGGTCGATCCCGAAATTCCGGTCGCGCTGCTGGTCGACCTTTCGACTGGGCAAACGCTGTTCTCGCGCGAGCCGGACCGGCGCTTTGTGCCCGCTTCAGTCACCAAGGTGATGAGCGTCTATACTGCCTTCGACCTGGTCGACCGCGGCAAGCTGTCGCTCGACCAGGTGGTGACGATCGACAAGGAAGTGGCTGACGATTGGGGCGGCAAGGGCTCGACGCTGTTCCTCAAGCAAGGCGACCAGTTGACCGTGGGGCAATTGCTGCTCGGCATAACCACTGTATCCGCCAACGACGGCGCCGTTGCGCTCGCCAAGACGGCGGCGGGCTCGCTCGACAACTGGGTCGCGCTGATGAACGACAACGCCGCCAAACTCGGCATGCACGATAGCCACTTCGGCTTGCCCAACGGCTATATGGACGAAGGCCGCACCTATACCAGCGCACGCGATCTGATCCGCTTGGCCGAGGCGCTGACGACCCGGTTCCCCGACCTCTACAAGCGATTCATCGGGCATCCCGGGCTGAGCTTCCACGGCATTGCCCAGAACAACCACGATCCGATCACGGGCGTGGTCCCCGGCGCCGACGGGATCAAGACGGGCTTCACCGAACAGGCGGGCTACAATTTTCTCGGCTCGGCCGAGCGCGGGGGACGGCGCCTGGCCATGGTGATCGCGGGCGCACCGACTCCTGCGTTTCGCACGCGCTCTGCGCGGCGACTGATCGAATGGGGCTTCGACAATTTCGCCAGCCATGAGTTGCTGCCGCCGGGCAGCAAGGTGGGCCGGGCGACGGTGCAGGACGGCTCGTCGACAAGCGTGCCGTTGCTGACCGAAGAAGCGGTGTTCGCCAACCTTCCAGTTGGACACAGCGGTAACGCCAAGCTGAGCGTGCGTTATCGCGGACCAATCGAAGCGCCGATCCGTAAAGGCGCCGAGATCGCCACCTTGCGTATCGCCATCGCCGGGCAAGAACCGCATGATGTGCCCTTGGTTGCCGCCGTTGACGTCGGCAGGGCCAACGCCTGGCAGCGGCTGCGCAACGGCCTTGAGGGCTTGTTCGAGTGACGAGAGGCCGCTTCATCGCATTCGAAGGCGGCGAAGGCGCCGGCAAGTCGACGCAGGCGCGCTTGCTGGCGGACAGGCTGCGCGAAAGGGGGCTGGAAGTGGTCCTCACTCGCGAGCCGGGTGGGACACAAGGCGCGGAGGCGATCCGCCGCCTACTGCTCGATCCCACTGGTCCCGGCTGGGAGCCGGAAGCCGAGGCGTTGCTGTTTGCGGCCGCCCGCTCCGACCACGTGTCACGACGGATCCGCCCTGCGCTCGAGCGTGGCGCATGGGTCATCTGCGACCGGTTCATCGATTCGACCCGTGCGTACCAGGGTGGAGGAGGGGGCCTGTCGGACGAGGCCATTCTTGCGCTTCACCGCGTGGGTTCCCGTGGCCTGCTACCGGATTTGACAATCCTGCTCGAAGCGGCGCCGGGCGAGATCTCCGCCAGGCTGGCGCGGCGCGATGGCGGCGAGAGTGATCGCATTGGCGGGCGCGAGGCAGAATTTCACACCCGCGTCGGTGAGGCCTTTCGGCGCTTCGCCGAGGCCACGCCCCAGCGCTTCGCCCGCATCGACGGCAGCGGCCCTGCCGAAGCCACGCAACGCGCCGTGTTCGATGCCGTCGCGCCCTTGCTGCCGAAGGGCCCATGACTTTAGCCGGCCATGAAGAGCCCTGGCGGCAGTGGCACGCGGCGACGACCGGGGACCGCATGCACCACGCGTGGATCTTGTCGGGGCTTAGAGGGGTCGGCAAGGCCGCCTTCGCGCTTCAGGCGGCGCGTGAACTCGTGGGGTCGCCGTCGATGGACGATCACCCCGATATCCTGGTGCTCACGCATCCGCCAAAGGACGACAAGGAGGCGGAAAAACGCGCCGAGGGCAAACCTTACGAAACTAAGCGCAACATCCCCGTCGACGAAGTACGCGCCATGCAGCGGCGCCTGACGACCCGGCCGACGCTCGGCGACCGGCGCGTGGTAATCGTCGATCCGGCGGACGATCTCGAATCTAGCGCTTCGAACGCCCTGCTCAAGAGCCTCGAAGAGCCGCCGCAAGGCACATTCTTCCTCTTGGTCGCGCACAGGATCGGCCGCCTGCTGCCGACCATTCGCTCTCGCTGCCGCGTGCTCCACTTTCCGCCGGTGCCCGACGAAACGATCGACGAGATCCTTCGCCAAGAGGCGCCCGAGGCCGACTCGGCTACACGCGCGGCCGCCATTGCCGCTTCGGCGGGCTCACCTGGTGTGGCGCTCGAGTTCGTGAGCCTCGGTCTGGGCGAACTGCACAGGCTGATGCTCGAGTTGATTCGTTCGGGTGATCCGGATTTTGCCCGGCGTGGCCAGCTCGCCGAAGCGATCGGTGCCCGCCCGGACAGGCAACGCCAACTCGCGGCGATCGACCTTGCCCGGTCGGTGCTCGCGCAGGCCATGCGGACGGTGACGAACCGCGATATCCCGGCGCTGGCGGCGGCCCACGCCGAACTCAGCCGGTTGGCTGCGCAGGCGCCGACCTACAATTACGACCCGGGTCTGCTGGTGATGGAGATCGGCGGCTTGCTCGCCGCGGTGGGCGCTCCTAGGGAAGCCGCCCATGGCTGAGCCCTACTACATCACCACCGCGATCCATTATCCCAACGGCAAGCCGCACATCGGCCACGCCTACGAAACGATCGCCGCCGATGTCGCCGCCCGCTTCCAGCGGCTGCGTCGGCGCGAGGTGCGGTTCCAGACCGGAACCGACGAGCACGGGCTGAAGATGGCTCAGAAAGCGCGCGAGCTGGGCATTACCCCGCGCCAGCTGGCGGACGAGATGTCGAGCCATTTCCAGGCCTTGTTCGACCGCCTTGATATCTCGTACGATCGTTTCTTCCGCACCACCGAAGACTGCCACCACCGCGCCAGCCAGGCGATCTGGCAGGCGATGGAGGCGAACGGCGACCTCTATCTCGACCGCTACGAGGGCTGGTACTCGGTGCGCGACGAGGCTTATTATGACGAAAGCGAACTGGTCGCAGGGGAGGGGAGTGAGAAGCTCTCGCCTCAGGGAACTCCGGTCGAGTGGACCGTCGAGGAAAGCTGGTTCTTTCGTCTTTCGAAATACCAGCAGCCGCTGCTCGATCTTTATCGCGAAAATCCCGAGTTTGTGCGCCCGGCGACGCGGATGAACGAGGTTCGCAGCTTCGTCGAAGGCGGCTTGCGCGATTTGTCGGTGAGCCGCACCAGCTTCGACTGGGGTGTGAAAGTCCCGGGGGCGGGTGATCACGTGATGTACGTCTGGGTCGACGCGCTGACCAATTATCTCACAGGCCTGGGCTATCCCGACGATACCGAGGATTTTCGCAAGTTCTGGCCGGCCTCGGTGCACCTGATCGGCAAGGACATCGTTCGCTTTCACGCGGTCTACTGGCCGGCGTTCCTGATGAGCGCGGGCATCGCCTTGCCCCGAGAGGTGTTCGCGCACGGCTTCCTGCTCAACCGCGGGCAGAAGGAATCCAAGTCGCTCGGCAATGTCACCGATCCCAACGAACTAGCCGACCGTTTTGGCGTCGACGCGTTGCGCTATTTCCTGTTGCGCGATTTCACGTTCGGCCAGGACGGGAGCTATTCGGCCGAGGCGATCGTAAACCGGGCCAATGCCGAGCTGGCCAACAGCTTCGGCAACCTTGCGCAACGCACGCTTTCGCTGATCTTCAAGAACTGCGAAGGGATCCTGCCGCCGATCCTTGAGCAGACTGACGAGGATCTGGCCTTGTTCGCGCTGGTCGAACGAACGATTGCGCAGGAAATGCCCGCTGCTTTCGAACAAATGGCGTTTTCCCAGGCGCTGGAAAGCTGGATGGGAGCGGTCTTCGCCTGCAACGCCTACATCGATGCACAAGCGCCGTGGGCGCTCAAGAAGACCGATCCGGAACGCATGCGGACGGTGCTGGCTACGCTTTACATCGTTATCGCCGAACTGGCCGTCGCGGTCAGCCCGGTCATGCCGGGTTCGATGAGCAAGCTGCTGGAAGCCATGGGCGTGCCCGAGGGCCTGCGCAGCTTCGAGGGCATTCGCACAACCTGGTACTCGCCGCTGGCCGAAGGCCATTACACGCTTGCGCGTCCAGTCGGCCTCTTCCCGCGCCTTGAAATGCCCGAGAGCTAGGCCGCCTGATGCTCGTCGACAGCCATTGTCATCTTGAATACGAAGGCCTCGCCGAAGACCAGCAAGGCGTGCTCGATCGCGCGCGAGCAGCCGGTGTCGGCGGTTTCCTCAACATCTCGACGCGGCGGAGCGAATGGGCGCGCGTAGTTGGCACCGCCGAGCGCGAGAGCGACGTGTGGGCCAGCATCGGCATTCACCCGCACGAAGCCGACCAGCATGCCGACCTTGGCGAAGGCGCCTTGTTCGAGGCGGCCGCGCATCCCAAAGTGATCGGAATCGGCGAGACCGGGCTCGACTACTACTACGACAAGTCGGATCGAACGGTGCAGCAGGCGCTGTTTCGGACCCACATCGCCGTTTCGCGCAAGACTGGGTTGCCGCTCATCATACACACACGCGACGCCGAGGATGACACCCTGGGCATCCTCGAAGATGAACTGGGGAAGGGCGCCTTCCCTGCCCTCATCCATTGCTTCACCGCTTCCGGCGGCTTCGGGCAGCGCGCGCTGGAACTGGGGCTCACTATCTCGCTTTCGGGTATCGTGACTTTCAAGAACGCCCGCGAATTGCAGGAATTTGCGCCGAGAATCCCGGCCGACCGCCTCATGGTCGAAACAGACAGCCCTTTTCTGGCACCCGTGCCGCATCGGGGCCGGCCGTGCGAGCCCGCCTATGTCGCCGACACGGCTCGATTTGTTGCCGGATTGCGCGGTGAAAGTGTTGAAACGCTAGCCGAAAATACAACGCGAAACTTCCACTCATTGTTCACGAAAGCCCAGACGTGAAGCTTATCGTTCTGGGATCGGGAACGTCGACCGGCGTACCCCGGATCGGCAACGACTGGGGTGAATGCGATCCGAATGAGCCGAAAAACCGCCGCTCGCGCGTGTCGATCGTGGTCGAGAACAACGCCGGCGCCCGCATCCTCGTTGATACCTCAACCGACCTGAGGAGCCAGTTGCTTGCAGCGGGAATCGGCGCGGTTGATGCCGTTGTCTGGACGCATGATCATGCCGACCATTGCCATGGGATCGACGACCTGCGGCCGATGCGGTTCGGCCGTAGCGGACCGATCCCTGGCTTCGCGTCGGAATTCACGGTTCGACGCCTCAAGCAGCGCTTCGGCTACGTGTTCTCGGGTCAATACGGCTACCCGACGATCGTTGACCTGCAGCCCCTCGGCACGGTCAAGATTGCTGCCGGCTTCGGCATCGCCAGCTGCGAAATGCCCCATGGACCGATTTCCAGCACCGGCTTTCGCTTTGAATGCGATGGCAAGAGTATCGGATATGCCACTGATTTTAGCGATTTATCGGAGGAAATGATCGCGCTTTTCAAAGGTGTCGACATCCTCGTGAGCGATTGCCTTCGTCGCGAATTTCATCCGACTCATGCCAGTCTCGAGATGGCGCTCAATTTCGCCAAGCGCACCGGCGCGGCGCTCACGGTGCTGACGCATCTCGACAAGAGCATGGATTATGCGACGTTGTCCGCCGAAACGCCGGATAACGTGCTGGTCGGCTATGACGGGATGGAGATCGTTCCTTGATGGCGCCGGCGTGGGTTTCCGTTGTCGCACCGGCCGGTTGGCTGGTCCTGTCGGTGTCGGCGTTGCGAGCGCGCAAATTGAAGGCCGGGCGGGCGGTCGTATACAGTTTAGCTTGGGCCGCGATCTTCCTGGCGGTGAATGCGGTTTTCGCGGCGGTGATGTGATGGTTCGCCACGCACTACTTTGTATTTAACATAATATATATTATCATCCTAAGATGCCCGAACAGCTAGACCGACTCCTTTCGATTATGGCCCGCCTTCGCGGCCCTTCGGGCTGCGAATGGGATCGCGCACAGGATTTCGGGAGCATCGCACCGTATACGATTGAGGAAGCCTACGAAGTCGCCGACGCGATCGAACGAGGCGACATGGATGACTTGCGCGGTGAACTGGGCGACCTGCTCCTCCAGGTCGTGTTCCATGCGCGTATGGCCGAAGAAGCCGGACATTTCGCTTTCACCGATGTCGCGCGAGCGATCTCAGACAAGATGGAAGCGCGTCATCCGCACATCTTCCGTGACGCCGGAGCCTCGCCCGGTTGGGAAGCCCTGAAGGCGGCTGAGCGGGACTTACGGGGCACCCAGAGCGCGCTCGACGGTGTCGCCTCGGCGCTTCCGGCCTTGCTTCGCGCCGAGAAGCTGCAACGCCGGGCGGCTCGCGCGGGTTTTGACTGGCCCGATCCGCAGGGACCCGCCGAAAAGATCGTCGAGGAAATCGAGGAGTTGGCCCAGGCCTCCAATGCGAAGCGCGCCGAAGAAGCGGGCGACCTGCTGTTCGCCGCCGTCAATCTCGTGCGCGCCCACGGGATCCCGCCAGAAGACGCGCTGAGGGCCGCCAACATCAAGTTCGAACGGCGCTTCCGCTCCATGGAAGCGCTCGCCGGTGGTCATGAGGCGTTCGCCTCGCTGTCGCTCGATGAACAGGAAGCGTTATGGCAACGGGTCAAGGGCGCCGAAGAATAATCGGACGGCCCGGTCAGGCGTCGAGCGCAGCGTAGCGGCCGAATTCCTTGTCGGTCAGGCGAACGTCGAGGCGGCGCAGCGGGCCAGCTTCCCCTTCCCCCGCTTCACGTTCGTCGAGCACCTCGCCGTGCGAATGGAGCCAGGCAATGCGGGCTCCGTCGCTCGCCGGGACCGTGATCCGGTGGACACGGGCGCCTTCGGTCAGTAACCGGCCGAGACGGTCAAGCATCTCCGCGACACCAAATCCGGTCTCGGCCGAGAGAGGCAGCACGTCTGGATCCTGCTCGGCCAATGCGGCAAGTTCCTCCTGTCGCTCGCCAGAAAGCAGGTCCCATTTGTTCCACAATTCGAGGATCGGCACGCGCTCTTCACCGCCCTCGCCGTCGATCACATCGAGGTCCTCGAGCACCTGGAGCACATGCCGCTTCTGCGCAGCACTATCGGGATTGGCGATATCGCGGACGTGGAGGATCACGTCCGCCTCGGTGACTTCCTCCAGCGTGGCGCGGAAGGCGGCGACGAGCTGGGTCGGCAAGTCGGAGATAAACCCGACGGTGTCCGAGAGGATCGCTTTGTCCACGCCGGGCAGCGAGATCGCCCGCATTGTCGGGTCGAGCGTGGCAAACAGCAAGTCCTCGGCCATCACGTCGGCGCCAGTCAGGCGGTTGAACAGCGTCGACTTGCCCGCGTTGGTGTAGCCGACTAGGGCGACCACCGGCCACGGCGCGCGACCGCGGCGCTTGCGGTGGAGCGCGCGAGTGCGGCGGACCTGGTCGAGCTCGCGGCGTAGACGCGCCATGCGGTCGCGGATCATCCGCCGGTCGGCCTCGATCTGCGTTTCGCCCGGGCCGCCGAGGAAGCCGAAGCCGCCGCGCTGGCGTTCGAGGTGAGTCCAGCTGCGGACGAGACGGCTTTGCTGGTAGTCGAGGTGTGCCAGCTCGACTTGCAGGCGCCCTTCGGCGGTCGCTGCGCGCTCGCCGAATATCTCGAGGATCAGCCCCGTGCGGTCGATCACCTTGCGCTTGAGCTTTTCTTCGAGATTGCGCTGTTGGATTCCGCTCAGCGCACCGTCGACGATCACCAGCTCGGCGTTTTCCATCTCGCACTCGGCGGCGATGCGCTCGATCTGGCCTTCGCCGAACAGCGTCGCCGGGCGCACTTGGCGCAACGGCAGCACGAAGGCGTCGGCAACGACCAGGCCGATCGCCAAGGCAAGCCCCCTCGCCTCCTCGAGCCGCGCTTCGGGCTCGATACCGTCGCGTGCGCCGCGGATATCCGGGCACACCACCAAGGCGCGCGCACCACGCGCGACTTCGCCAATGTCATCGTCGAAGCTCAGGCGCCCTCGCCTTCTTGCTCGTCCCAGTCGTTGGTCAGGTCGACTGGTGCTGCGGGCTGGATCGTCGATACCGCATGCTTGTAGGCAAGCTGGACGAAGCCGTCGCGCTCGAGCAGCATGCAGAACAAGTCATAGGCGGCGATGCGTCCCTGCAGCATCACGCCGTTGACGAGGAACATCGTCACTTGGACTTCGGCGTCACGCACACGGCTTAGGAATACGTCCTGCAATAATCGCTGCTTGCGCCCATTCTCGCCGCCGGCGCCGAACTGAGCGGCGTCGACTGGCTGGCCGGGCATGATTGTCGAGATCGCGTGCTTGTAGACCAGCTGGGTCTGGCCATCGCGGCGGAGCAGGATCGAGAAATTGTCGAACCAGGTAACGATACCCTGAAGCTTCACGCCCTTGACCAGGAACATCGTTACCGGCAGCTTTTCGCGGCGCAGGAAGTTGAGAAAAACGTCCTGGAGGTTCGCGCCCTTGCCTGACGCCGTCGGCGCGGGTGCGCTCGCGGAAGAGGGTGACGTCGCTTCCGGTTCGCTAGTGGAGGGCTTGAGCTTTGCGGTTAGTGTTCCCTTGGCCATTATTCCGCACTCCTTCTTGTTTATTGGCGGCCGCTTTTCGCGGTTGCGCATTCTGGCCCGGACATTGGCCGGGCCGGCTTTCAGCTCGGCCCTTATGCCCCGTCAGCCAGATTCAGCAAATGACTTTGATCAATTGCAGTTCCATGAAGGGCTCCACGCGTTCAAATAGAAGTGCTTTTCGAAAGGCTTGACGATGCAGGACTGGCGCGGCGAAACGCTCGACCGCATTCGCCGGTCGATCGCAGATGCCGCTCCCGAGGCGAAAGAGCAGCGAAAGTGGCGCAAGGCCTCCAATCCCGCCGGCGTGCCGGTCTGGGAAGACAGCGGCATCATCTGCACCGGTGAAACTTACAAGGAGAAGGTCAAGCTGACCTTCGCGCGCGGCGCCGCGATCGCCGATCCAAAGCGCCTTTTCAACGCCAGCCTCGATGCCGGCACGCGGCGGGCGATCGACATCTTCGAGGGCGATCACATCGACGAGGAAGCGTTCAAGGCGCTGATCAGGGAAGCCGTGGCGCTCAACAAGGCCAAGGCCCCGAGGTAGTCCCTATTCCACCCCCCCCTCGCGTTCACCCATGCCGAGCAGCTTGAGCTTGCGGTGGAGCGCCGAGCGCTCCATGCCGATGAAGCCGGCGGTCTTCGAGATGTTGCCCGAAAATCGGCGGATCTGAATGCGTAGGTACTCGCGCTCGAAGTTCTCTCGCGCCTCGCGCAGCGGGACGCCCATCAGCGCCGACATGCCGCTGCCATTCGAGCTCGAACTGCCGGTGATCTCCTCGGGCAGCATGTCGGGCTCGATCCGCTTGAGCCGCTCGCGCGGGGCGAGGATGACGGTGCGCTCGACGACGTTGCGCAGTTGGCGGACATTGCCCGGCCAGTCATAGGCTTGCAGCGCGGCCATCGCTTCGGAACTGACCTCGGGCGCATCGGCCCCCTGCTCGCGCGCGTAGCGAGTGAAGAAGTGGTCGGACAGCGCCGGAATGTCGTCGCGCCGATCGGCGAGCGAAGGGATGGCCACCGGCACGACGTTGAGCCGGTAGAACAAGTCTTCACGGAATCGCTTTTCCTCGATCTCCTTCTCGAGATCGCGCGCGGTCGAAGAGACGACGCGAACGTCGACTCCGATTTGCCGGGTTCCGCCAACGCGAACGAAGCTCTGGTCGGTCAGCACGCGCAGTATCCGCGCCTGGGTGCTGATCGGCATGTCGGCGACCTCGTCGACATAGAGCGTGCCCCCATCCGCCGTTTCGAGCAGGCCGGCGCGAAGCAACTTGCCGTCGGCCTCCTCGCCGAACAGTTCCTGCTCGAAGCGCTCGGGAGTAATGCGCGCCGAATTGACGGTCACGAAAGCCTTGTCGGCGCGCGGGCTCCACGCGTGCAAAAGCCGCGCGGCAACTTCCTTGCCCGATCCGGCGGGCCCGGTGATCATCACTCGGCTCCCGGTATTGGCCACGCGCTTCAGCGTCGCGCGGACCTGGTTGATGGCGGTCGAGTTGCCGGTGAACTCGTCGGTTTGCGCGAAGCCTTCGCGGAGCCGGGCGTTCTCGCGCCGCAGCAGTTCGGTCTCCGTGGCCCGACCGACCAGGTGCAGAAGGCGTCCGGCTTCGAACGGCTTCTCGATGAAGTCCATCGCCCCCCGGCTGACAGCCGAGACGGCGGTGTCGATGTTGCCGTGGCCGGAGAAAATGATCACCGGCAGGTTGGGCTCGCGCGCCTTGATTGCGTCGAGAACCTCGAGCCCATCCATCGGGCTGCCGTGCAGCCAGACGTCGAGCAGGACCAGGCTCGGTCGCCGCTCGTCAATCGCCTGGAGCGCGCGTGTGCTGTCGCCGGCCGTGCGGCATTCGTAACCCTCGTCAGTCAGTACGCCCGCGACCAGTTCGCGGATATCCTGTTCGTCGTCGACCACCAGGATGTCGAGCGCCATCTAATTACCTCCAGAATGTGTCATTCGGCCGCCTCAACGCCCGCGGCGGTCAGCGGATCGCGCGCAAAGCGCAACGTCACCTTCGTTCCTCCACCTCCTTGGTTGGCGAAGCTCATTTCGCCGGCATGTTCCTCGACGATCTTCTTGACGATCGCGAGCCCGAGTCCGGTCCCCTTCTCGCGGGTCGTGACGTAAGGCTCGAGGATGCGTTCGGCGCCCTGCTTGGGCAGCCCGATACCGTTATCGCTTACAGTAACAGTAACGAACCGCGCGTCGGCCGTAACCTCGACCGTGATGCTGCCGCGGTAGTCGAGACCAGCGTCGCTCCGGCGCGCTTCGATGGCCTCGGCGGCGTTCTTGAGAACGTTGGTCATCGCCTGGCCGAATTGGTGCCGATCGCAGGCGATCGCCGGCACCTTCTCGGGCGCCGAGAACTTGAAGTCGATTTCGGGTCGCGCAACTTCCTGCAGGAACAGCGCCTGGCGCACCAGATCAACCGCGTCCTCCTGCCTGAACACCGGTTTGGGCAGGCGCGCGAACGAGGAGAACTCGTCGACCATTTTCCGCAAGCTGCCTACCTGGCGAATGATCGTGCCCGTCAGCTCATCGAATAGTTCGCCGTCCTGCACGATCTGCTTGCGGTAGCGGCGGTTGAGCCGCTCCGTCGCGAGCTGGATCGGGGTCAGCGGGTTCTTGATCTCGTGCGCTATGCGCCGCGCGACATCGGACCATGCGGCCTGGCGCTGATCGAGCAGCTGGCGCGTGATGTCATCGAAGGTGATCACCCAACCGCTCGCCGCAGGCGCGAGGCGAACCGCCAAGGTCAGCAGTTCGCCCCCACGATTGGCGTGAACGATCCCGTGATCGGTGCCACTTCTGGTCAGAAGCGCTATTTCGGGAGCGACCTCGTTGAGCTTGAGGCCCACCGGCGCCGGTCCCGCATGGTCGAGGAGCAGGGATTGCGCCGAGGCATTCATCAGCTGCACTTCGCCAGTGCGGTCGACCGAGATGATGCCCGCCGTAATCGACTGGAGTACCGTTTCAATGAACGCGCGGCGCTCGGCAAGCTGCCGGTTGGCGCCCACCAATGCCGCGGTCTGCCGTTCGATCTGCCCGGTCATGCGATTGAAGGCCCGATTCAGCAGGCCGATCTCGTCGGGCCCCGTGCGGCCTTCGATACGCATGTCGTAATCGCCGCTGCCGACGCGCCGGGCAGCTGCCACGAGTTCGGTGAGAGGACGCACCTGGCGGTCGGCGAAGCGCAGGGCGAACCAGACGGCGAGACCCACGAGTGCCAGGGAAACGGCAAATAGCAGGAGGTTGAAGCGCAATTGCATGATCCGCGATCGCGTCTTTAGGTCCTGATAACCGGCCAAAACGCCTTGCGCCCGCTTCCACTGGCTCAGCGCAGGAGCATCGGAATTGCGCGCATTGTAAAGGTAGATGCCGGCCTTGAGGTCGATCGCCGCGACCGCCTGAATGCGACTCTGGCTGGCCGCCACGACGACGTCCTTGCCAGCCTTGAGTTGCGGCAGAGCTGCCTGCACGGCGCGCTGTACCAGAGTACCTTCTTCGGGATCGACGATCGCCACCACACGCAGGCTCCCGTCGGCAACCTGCTGCACAATCGCGCTACGTTGGAGTTCGCGCTGGTATACCTGGATCCCGTAGACTTCCTGGAACTCGGGACTGAGCAACGGATAGCGCTGGAGATAAAAGCGCATGTCGCCGGCCATCGTGGTGGTGTTGTCCGCAACGTCCTTCTGATTCTGGTCGTAATATCCGCGCGCCAGGGTGCGCGCGTTCTCTATCAGGCCGCGCTGGTTGTCATTGAACCAGAATTCGACTCCCGACTGAAACAGCACGCTGGCGAATACCGCGACCAGCAATGTCGGAACAGCCGCCACCAGGGAGAAGAAGAACACCAGTTTGACGTGGAGCCGTGCACTCGAATCGCCGGCGCGCCGGATCGCCAATCGCCGACCGCCCAGCACGACCAGGGCAAGTGCCGGGATCAAGGTTCCCAACAGCAGCGCCGTTGTCTGCAATGACGGAAGCGGCTCTCCGGGATTGCCCGACTGCGTCAACGCCAGGTAGGCGCTCGACAACATGATGAGCAGCGCGATGGCCGCGATCACCTCGAGCCACAGGAACAAGTTGACCCGCCGCGAGGTCAGCAGCGCGCGGCGCCACCAACGGGGGAATCGCCGCCGGTGCGGCGGACTTGGCGATGCGGGGGCCTCGGCCATCGTTGCAAGGTTACAACGGACCTGTTGCAGATTTGCAAGGGCCTTTCGGCGGACCGAGGTCAGTTTGTGGCGGAGAAGCTGTCCGGATCGATGGCCAGCTCGCTGAGCCGCTTGCGCAGAGTGTTGCGATTGATGCCCAACAGCGCGGCCGCGCGTAACTGATTCCCACCCGTCCGGGCGAGCGCGTGCTCGAACAAGGGCCTCTCAAACGCTGCGAGAGCGGCATGATAGAGCGTACCAGGGGCAACCGGCGTGTCGGCCAGCCAGGTCTGGAGAGCAACGGGAAGGCTCGTCTCAGCAGTATTGTCATCGCTCATCGGCCGGTCGGCCAGCAGTTGGGTGGCCGTGGCCGAGTCTACTTCCTCTTCGCGTGCGAGGAGCGCCGCGCGATAAGCGAAGTTGCGCAATTCTCGCACGTTGCCGCGCCAGGGCTGGCGTTGGAGCAGTGCAATCGCGTCATCGCTCAGCCGCCGCCGCGGCAGGCCTTCCTGCGCCGCGAGGTTGAGGAAATGATGGGTGAGCGCGGCAATATCGTCCGGCCGCTCGCGCAAGGGCGGCAGGTGGATCGAAACCACGTTGAGCCGGTAATAGAGGTCTTCGCGGAACTTCCCGGCGGCGATAAGCGGGGCGAGATCCCGGTTCGTCGCGGCGATGATGCGGACATCGGTCGCGACCTCCTCGCGGCCGCCGACACGGCGGACGCGCCCCGATTGCAGCGCGCGCAGCAGGCGGGTCTGCGCTTCAATCGGCATATCGCCGATTTCGTCGAGGAAGAGAGTCCCGCCGTTCGCTTGCTCGAACTTGCCGATGTGCCGGGCGACCGCGCCAGTGAATGCGCCCTTCTCGTGGCCGAACAATTCGCTCTCGATCAGTTCCGACGGAATCGCGGCGGTATTGACCGCGACGAACGGCCCGGCCTTGCGCGATCCGTGCTGATGGATCGCCTCGGCGACAAGTTCCTTGCCCGTGCCGGATTCGCCGAGGATGAGCACCGTCAGGTCGTTGCGCAGCACGCGCGTGATCATGCGGTATACTTCCTGCATCGGCTGGCTGCGGCCGATCAGCGGCAAGGCTCCAGACGGCTCGTCGGCGTCGTGGCGCCCGGATTGCCGCGAATCCGCGGCCTGCCGTGTCGTGCGAACGAGCTCGTCGAGATCGAACGGCTTGGGGAAGTACTCGAATGCCCCGGTGTCAGTCGCGCGAATTGCGGTTTCTAGCGTGTTTTGCGCCGAGAGAATGATCACCGGCATGTCCGGCGCGGCACTATGCACGTCGGCCAGCGTTTCGATGCCGTCGCCATCGCCGAGCAAGACGTCTGTCAGCATGACGTCGTACTGCTGCTCCCCGAGGAGGCGATCGCGACCAGCAATCGAATCGCAGCGATCGACCGCAAAGCCGTCTTCTTCGAGCGCAGCGGTGATCACCGTGGCGATCGCGCCATCGTCCTCGACCAGCAAGGCGCGCCTCGTCATTTCGCTTTCTCCTGGCGTTCCATCGGCAAGTGGACGCGGAAGTGGGTCAGGCCGGCGGCCTCGTCGCGCTCGTGCGTGATCCGCCCGTTCATGTCGCGCACCAGCTTGTTGACCAGCGCGAGGCCAAGGCCCTGCCCGTTGGGCTTGCTGGTGACGAACGGCTCGAAGATGTGATCGGCCAGTGTCGGATCGAGCCCTGGTCCGTTGTCGCTCACTTGCACTTCGATCGGCAGTTTCACCGGGCGGCCTAAGCGCATCACGTTGAGCACCAGGCCACTGACGAAACGCGTGCGGATCGTGATGGCGGGCGCTTCCGCGCCGCGGCAGGCATCGCGCGCATTGGCGATAAGGTTCACCAGGACCTGGATGAGCGCGCCCTCGTTGGCGAGCACCGGCGGTAACGAGGGATCGAACTCTTCATGGAGGGCAACATCCTGATCGCCTGCCGCGAACACAGTTTCGCAAGCACGACGCACAGCCTGGTGGAGATTGAGCGGCGCGACCGGCGCGGGCTGTTCGCGCCCGAGGCGCTGCATGCGATCGATCAATTGGGCTATGCGATCGACCTCGTCGGCGATCAGCGTCGTGAGGGACTTCTCGCCCTCCCCCACCTTGCGCGCGAGGAGCTGCGCGGCGCCGCGGATCGCCGCGAGCGGGTTCTTGATTTCGTGAGCGAGGATTGCCGGACCGCGGAGTGCCGGCGCACGATCCTCGTCGCCGAAACGCTCGCCCTGCCCGGTGTCCGAAAAGGTCACCACGCGCCAGCCGGGATGCGAGATCAGCGCCGATACGGTCATATTCACGCGTTGCTCGCGCTCGCCGAAGCGCACTGTCAGGCCTCGCGCAGTGACTTGCGCGTCGGGCTCGGCGATGCGCTGGGCGATGCGCTCATCCTCGAACACGGCCAAGTCAAACAAGTTCTGGCCGGTCATTCGCCGGGCGCTGGCGCCGACGAGGTCCTCTGCTGCCTGGTTGGCTTGTCGTACGGCCAGGTCGGGGTCGAGCAGGAGCAGCGCGAAGGTGAGGCCGGATATCTGCTCGGCCTCGGTCGGGACGGCGCTTCCGCCCTGCGGATCGCTCACGCAGCCCGGCGCCGCACGAACGGCTCGTAAAAGCGCGCGATTTCTCCAAGCACCTGGTCGGGATCGTCGACGAAGTTGACATAGTTGCGGAACTCAGCCGAGCCATGCATCCCCTTGGTATACCAACCGATGTGCTTGCGTGCGACCTTGGTTCCTACGTCGCGGCCATAGATCTCGAGCATGGCTGAATAATGCTCGACAAGCACTTCATATTGCTCGTCATAACCCGGAGCTGGAAGCGTCTCTCCCGTGCGCCACCAGTGCATTACTTGCGCTAGGACCCAAGGCTTGCCGTAGGCGCCGCGGCCAATCATCACGCCGTCGGCGCCCGACTGCTCGAGCGCCTTGGCCGCATCCTCGACGCTGCAGATGTCGCCGTTGACGATCACCGGGATCGAGATCGCTTCCTTGACCTTGCGGATGAACGCCCAGTCGGCCTCGCCGCGGTACATCTGATTGCGGGTACGCCCGTGGACGGTGACCATCTTGACGCCGAGATCCTCGGCGATGCGGGCCATATCGGGAGCGTTGAGGCTGTCGTGGTCCCAGCCCATCCGCATCTTGACTGTAACCGGCACCGACACGGCGTTTACCGTCGCTTCGATCAGCTTTGTCGCCAGCGGAACCTCGCGCATCAGGGCGCTGCCGGCGTAGCCGTTCACCACCTTGCGCACCGGGCACCCGAAGTTGATGTCGATGATCGCAGCGCCGCGATCCGCGTTCAGCTTGGCGGCTTCGGCCATCGAGCGCGGGTCGCAGCCCACGAGCTGCATCGAGACCGGCTCCTCGATTTTGTGCCACATGGCCTTCTGCAGGCTCTGGCGCGTCTCGCGGATTGCCGCTTCGCTGGCGATCATCTCGGTGACGTTGAGCCCCGAGCCGAAGCGCCGGACGAGCTTGCGGAACGGCAAGTCGGTCACGCCGGTCATCGGCGCAAGCACGACCGGGCAATCGATCTGCACGTCGCCGATCGCGATTGGCCGCAGCGGTGGTGGGGCGGGAAGAATGGACATTGTAAGAACGGTGCCTAAAATTTGGGCAGCGCATAGTGGATTGCCCCGGGCCGCGCAAGCGTCTAGCCGCGCCGCCCATGGCCCCGTTGCCTCCATTCGCCGCCGTCATCGTCGCCGCCGGCAAAGGCCTGCGCGCCGGGGGTCAGGTTCCCAAGCAATTCGCCAGCTGGCGCGGCAAGCCGCTCGTGCGGCACTCAGTCGACGTTTTCGCGAGGTTGGGCGCAAATCCCATCGTGGTAGTCATTCCCGCTGGCGCGGACGAACTGGCGCGGGACGCGCTGGCCGGCATCGATGGCCTTCGTTTCGTGACGGGCGGGGCAACTCGCCAGCTGTCGGTGCGCGCGGCAATCGAGAGCCTGGTAGACGATGCTCCTGCGAAACTCCTGATCCACGACGCAGCACGGCCAGACCTTCCAGTGCAGGTTGTCGAGCGGCTGCTCATGGCGCTCGACGCGCATCCCGGCGTCATCCCTGCGCTGCCGATGGTCGATAGCATCGCAGGCGAATCCGCCGGACTGATGACCGCCACGGCAAGGCGCGAGGAACTGCGGCGAGTGCAGACTCCTCAGGCGTTTCGCTTCGCCGATATCCTCGAAGCACACCGCACCTGGCCGAGTGAAGCCGATGCGGGCGACGACGCGCAAGTTGCTCGCGCCGCCGGGCTCGAGGTTGCAATGGTCGAAGGCGACGAGCGCTTGCGCAAGTTGACCTTTGCCAGCGACTTCCGCACGGGCGCTGCGATGATCCGCATAGGCACCGGTTACGACGTGCATCGCCTTGCTACCGGTGAGGAGCTTTGGCTCTGCGGCATCCGTGTCCCCCACGACAAAGGACTCGCCGGTCACAGCGACGCAGACGTCGGTTTGCACGCGGTGGTCGATGCGATCCTCGGCGCCTGTGCGCAAGGCGACATCGGCGAACACTTCCCGCCGAGCGATCCGCGCTGGAAATGCGCGGCCTCGGAGAAATTCATCGCTCATGCAGTCGAATTGGCCGATAAGGCGGGCTACCGGGTCGGCAACGTTGACGTCACATTGATTTGCGAAGCGCCCAAAATCGCTCCCCATCGCGAGGCAATGCGGCGGAAACTGGCGGAACTCCTCGGCGTTGACGTTACACAAGTCAGCGTCAAGGCGACGACAACCGAACGACTCGGCTTCACCGGCCGCGGTGAGGGCATTGCCGCCCAGGCCGTGGCGACACTGGTTTCTCGGGAGGACCAAGAGAGATGAAACTTGCTACCCCCCTCGCCGCCCTTGCACTGGCGGCAGTGACGTTTTCCGGCACCGCTGAGGCAGCGGTTCCGAGGTTGCCCGACATGTCGGGCGACGAAGTTGCCGCTTTGGCGGTCTACGCCGTGCCCAGCCTGCTTACGGCGACCCGCCAAACGTGCGCGGGAAGCCTGTCACCCGACGGGTTCCTCGCGCGGCATGGCGACTCGCTGGCGCAGCGCTATGCGGCCGAGCAGAACGCGGCCTGGCCGGCAGCGCGCTCGGCCCTTTTCAAGTTTGCAGGACCCAAGACCGGCGACAAGCTAAAGGATTTCGCCACATTGCCGGACAGCGCCATCCGGCCGCTTGCCGATGCCTTGATTCAGGAAGAGGCCGCCGAAAACATCCACCCTAACTCATGCCGCAACGTCGAGCGCATGGCAGCCGCGCTCTCTCCGCTGGAGCCGCAGGATGCGGGGCGCATCCTGGGCGTGATGTTCGAAATCGCGGCCGAGAGCCAGAAAGTCGCCGCGCTGATCGAGGATAAGCCGAACCGACAATGAGCCAGTTCCTGCTTCCCGACGAAATCATCGATCTGGCCCGACGGGTGGTCGAGGAAAACCGCGCCGCGGGGCGCAAGGTTGCCGTGGCGGAAAGCTGCACGGGCGGCCTGGTCGCGGCCGCGATCACCGAGATTGCGGGCTCGTCGGCCGTGCTCGATCGGGCGTTCGTAACCTATTCGAACGAAGCCAAGCGGGAGGCGCTGGGCGTGGCCGGCGACGTGATCGATGCGTTCGGCGCGGTGTCGATCGCCTGCGTCTACGCCATGGCGCAAGGCGCGCTCGAACACAGCAACGCCGACGTGGCCGTGGCGATCAGCGGAATCGCGGGCCCTGACGGCGGAACCGAGCAGAAGCCTGTGGGCACCGTCGTGTTCGCCCGCGCCACCCGTGACGCCGAGGAGCGTGAGGCGGAATCGAAACTGTTCCTGGGCTGCAACCGCTCCGAAGTGCGTCGTCAGGCGACGCTCTGCGCGCTCGAGCTTCTCTTACCGTAAAGCACTTCCGCACGCGTCTCGAACGCCGCGACCATCTTGCGGAAGGCGCGATCGAAATATTGTCCGGCGAGCGCCTGGAACATCACGTTCCTGAACGCGAAATCGACGCAGAAATGCACTTCGCAACCACCGTCGGGCAGCGGGGCGAATTCCCAGATGTTGTCGAGATCCTTGAGCGGCCCGTCAATGTAAATGACCTCGATCCGCCGCGGCTTCTCCTTCTGCACGCGCGAGGTGAACTTCTCCCGCAGGGCCTTGAAACCGACGAGCATGTCGACGACCATCTCGGCCTCGCTGTTCGAACGGACGCGGGTTGCGACGACCCACGGCAGAAACTCACCATAGCGGGCGACGTCGGCGACGAGGTCGAACATCTCTTCGCAGCTGTAAGGCAGCCGGCGCGTCTCGCGAATGCCGGGCATTAGGCCTGCCGCTTCGCCAGCTTCGTCTCGCGGGCCGCCTTCATCTGCGCGAAGTCCTCGCCGGCGTGATAGCTCGAACGCGTCAGCGGGCTCGAAGCCACCTGCAGGAAGCCCTTGGCCCGCGCGATCGCGCCGTAGGCGTTAAAAGCCTGCGGGCTGACGAAGTCTTCGACCCTGGCGTGTTTGGGTGTCGGCTGAAGATACTGGCCCATGGTCAGGAAATCGACGTCGGCGCTGCGCATGTCGTCCATCACCTGGTGCACTTCGAGCCGCGCTTCGCCGAGGCCGAGCATGATGCCGCTCTTGGTGAAAATCGCCGGGTCGTGCGCTTTCACTTCCTCGAGCAGCCGCAACGAAGCGTAGTAACGTGCGCCGGGGCGGATCGTCGGATAAAGCCGCGGCACCGTTTCGAGGTTGTGGTTGTAGACATCGGGCCCGGCAGCGACGATCGCCTCGACTGCCGGGCGCATCTTGCCACGGAAGTCGGGTGTAAGAATCTCGATCGTGGTGTTCGGGGTCTCGCGCCGCAGCGCCTCGATCACCTTGACGAACTGTCCCGCTCCGCCGTCCGGCAAATCGTCCCGATCGACGCTGGTGACGACGATGTGCTCCAGGCCAAGCCGCGCCGCCGCGGTGGCGACGTGCTCCGGTTCCAGCGCGTCGACCACGCGCGGCATGCCGGTCTTGACGTTGCAGAAGGCGCAGGCGCGGGTGCAGACATCACCCAGGATCATGACCGTCGCGTGCTTCTTGGTCCAGCACTCGCCGATGTTCGGGCAAGCGGCTTCCTCGCACACGGTGTTGAGGCTGAGCTCGCGCATCAGCGCGCGGGTCTGCTGATAGCCCTTGCTGACCGGCGCCTTGACGCGAATCCAGTCGGGCTTGCGCTGACGCTCGGGCCTCGGCGCTGACGAAAGGTCGTTCATGGGGCGCACTTAAGCGCGAGCCTTGCCATAGGCAATGCCGCGCGGCATGGGCGCGCCATGGCCGACGAACAGGATTCCGCAGAACTCGCCGCGCTCATTGCCGGTTATCGCCGGTTCCGTGAGAAAGGCTGGCACCCGCAGCGCGCCCGCTGGGACGAGCTGCGCGAAGGCCAGTCGCCAAAGGTCATGGTAATCGCCTGCGCCGACAGCCGCACCGATCCCGCGCAGGTGTTCGACGCCGACCCGGGCGAGATCTTCGTCGTGCGCAACATCGCCGCGATGGTCCCGCCGTTCGAGACCACCCCCGGCCGTCATGGTGTCTCCGCGGCGCTGGAATTCGCCGTCCAGGTCCTCAAGGTGCGTGAGATCGTGGTCATGGGTCATGGCATGTGCGGCGGGTGCAAGGCTGCCCTGACGCAAGAGATGCACGGCATGGAGCCCGGCCATGGCGGCTTCATTGCCGACTGGATTTCGATGCTAGACGAGGTGCGCGAGCCGATCGTCCAGGAATACGGCACCGAAGGCCGGGCCGCGGAACGGGCGATGGAGCATGCAGCGGTTCGAGTAAGCCTCGCCAATCTGCGCACATTCCCGTGCGTGCGTGAGCTGGAGGCACGCGGCAAGCTGACCCTGCGCGGCGCGTTCTTCGCGATTGCCGACGGCGTGCTTCATCTGCTCGACGAGGAGTCTGGCACTTTCGCGCCCGCGACCTAGCTTGTCACAAATCGAATGGGGGGCCATCAACGCGTCATGCCCGAGGAAGCGCTCAAGAACATCGCCCTGCTGATCGACGCCGACAACGCCAGCCACGCGGGCATCGACCCGGTCCTGACCGTCCTCGCCGAGCTCGGCCAAGTCAATATCCGCCGCGCCTACGGCAACTGGGCTAAGCCCGCGCTCGCCAACTGGAACAAGATCACTCATCGCTTCGGCCTGCAGCCGGTGCAGCAGTTCGACCTCACCAAGGGCAAGAACGCCACCGACATGGCGATGACGATCGACGCAATCGACCTGCTCTACGGCGGCAAGGTCGACGGCTTCGGGATCATGAGCAGCGACAGCGATTTCACCCCGCTGGTCACGCGGCTGCGGCAAGACGGCCTGCTCGTATACGGGTTCGGTAGCGACAAGGCACCCGAGGCGTTCAAGACCGCCTGCACCCGCTTCATTGATGTCGACCAGCTGATCCGCACGCAGGCGCAGGATGAGGCGCCGAAAGCCAGTGAGAGCAGCCCGATCGACCCGGAGCTGATCGAACTTCTAGGCGCGGCATGGAAAGCCGCGAGCCGCGACGAGGAAGGCTATGCCAAGCTGCAGGAAGTCGGCCAGATCGCCGGCAACCGTTCGAGCTTCGACGTGCGCAATCACGGCTTCAAGCGGCTATCGGACCTCATGAAATCGGCGGGCGACTACTTCAAATTAGAGCGGCGCGACAATCAGCTCTACGTCAAGCGCGTGCGCTAAGGTCACGAAGGTAATTCTTCTCTATCTTCGCGCGTAGCGCGCATCAAAAGTCTGGCCGCGTGGGTCCGGTAAGCAACGATTCGAAAGAGCGGTCCCGAGTGTCTCAGACAAGGTGCATGTAGGACAGGGATTTTATCGAGGGCCCGGCACCTTCGCCTCGTTTTGCCGTTGATCGGCGAACGTGTTTGGGGAGCAGGATGGCCGACGCGCCGGAGAAGTTCAGCTGGCTGGTACGGTTCGGCTACGCGGGCCGCGGCCTGGTCTACCTGCTGCTCGGCTGGCTCGCGCTGGGAACCAGGGCGCGCGTCGACGCCGGCAACCAGGCGGTGTTCGATCTTTTGCAGGATCTCCCCCTCGGGCGGGTCGCGCTCATCGCCCTGGTGATCGGCCTCGCCAGCTATGTAACCTTCAAGCTTCTGGCCCTTATTTGCGACATCGAACACCATGGCAGCGATGCCAAAGGCTGGCTGCATCGACTGGCAAATGTGACCTCGGCCACGAGCTACTCGATCGTCGCCTACTCCGCATTGCGCTTCGCGCTCGGGATGAAGCACACCGCCGGAGGGTCGCAGGCCAAGGCGGCGGTTCACAGCGCGCTCGACTGGAGTCTGGGCAGCGTGGCGGTCGGGCTGGTCGGAGTGGGCTTCGTCATCGGCGCCGGCGCGCAAGTGCGGCAAGCGGCAACGGGCCACTTCATGCACCGTGTCAGCCAGCGGGCGCCTGCGTGGGTCGAAGGGCTCGGCCGAGCGGGATATGCGGCGCGGGCGGTGGTGTTCGCGATCGTCGGCTCGTCGCTGATCCGCGCCGCCTGGTTTCACCATTCGCGCGACGCGAAAGGCCTCGGCGAGGCGCTCGAGAGCCTTCGCGCGAGCGGCGCGCTCTATACCGTCGTCGTGATCGGCGTGATGCTGTTCGGCGCGTTCAGCCTGATCGTCGCTCGTCACCTCATCGTTACCCGCGTCGAACGAAAAGACCTCAAACCGGCGTTCGGCTGATCAGTTCGCGCCGAACGCGTCGAGAATCGGGCACGGCCCCGCCCCGCCCTTCGCGCAATCGTGCGCCAGCCTAGCCAGCGACTGCCGCGCCGCTTGCAGCGCGGCGATCTCCGCATCGAGCGCCGCGATCCGCTCACTTGCCATTTCGCGGGCGCGCGGACGGTCGTCGCTGCGGTCGAGGTCGATCAGCTCGGCGATCTCGTCGAGGGTGAAGCCGGCCCTCTGCGCTTGCCTGACGTAGCGCAAGCGGCGCAGGTCCTCGTCATCGTAGTGTCGTCCCGCTGGGGCATCTCCCCGCGGAACAGCGAGCAAGCCCTTGCGCTGGTAAAATCGCACCGTCTCTACGCCGACGCCCCCCGCCTGCGCCAATTCCGAAATGCGCATCGCTTTCATGCTTGACTCCGTACCGCGGTACGGAGGTTATAGGAGCGGACATGACGTCCGGCAACACACTGAAAACCGACACCCCAAAGTCCGCCCGCCTCCATCGCATGGTGATGGACAAGCACGTTTGTCCCTACGGCGTGAAATCGCGCTGGCTACTCGAGAAGAACGGCTACTTAGTCGACGACCGCTGGCTGACCACGCGCGAGCAGACTGACGCCTTCAAGCGCGAGCACAAGGTCAAGACCACCCCGCAGACCTTCATCGATGGCGAGCGGATCGGCGGGTACACAGAACTGCGCAAGTTCCTGGGCGATCCGCCGCCCGAGGAAGGCGCGACGAGCTACAAACCGGTGATCGCGGTGTTCGCCATCGCTGCCCTGCTGGCGATGGCGGTGAGCTTCCATGCTTTCGGCTCGCCGTTCACCGCGCGCGCGGCCGAATGGTTCGTCAGCTTCGCAATGGCGACCCTGGCGATGCTCAAGCTGCAGGACCTCGAAAAGTTCTCGACCATGTTCGTCGGATACGACCTGCTGGCCCAACGCTGGGTGCCGTACGCCTATGCCTATCCGTTCCTCGAGGCTGGCGCGGGCGCGCTGATGGCGGCGCACGCGCTCAACTGGGTGTCGATCCCGGTGGCCTTCGTGATCGGCACGATCGGCGCGGTAAGCGTTTACCGTGCGGTCTGTGTGCAGAAGCGCGCGATCAAGTGCGCCTGCGTCGGCGGATCGAGCAGCGTGCCGCTCGGCTTCGTTTCGCTGACCGAGAACCTGTTCATGATCGGCATGGCGCTGTGGATGCTGTTCAATGCGTAAAGGGCTTCAACACGTGACCAGGCTTCACCTCACGAGCGCCGCCGCGCTGGCGCTGCTCCCTGCCCCGGCAATTGCCCAGGACCACCAGCACGACGCACCTGCGGCCCAGCCCGCCGAACCGGCGGCTCCGGCTGACGGTCAGGCGAGCGAAAGCCCGAGCCCCGACCAGGCCAAGCCGGCCGACGATTCCATGGCCGGCATGGACATGAAGGGCATGAAGGGCATGAAGGGCATGAAGGGCATGGACATGTCCGGCAACGCCATAGCCTCATCCGGCGAGGGCTCGGGCACTTCGCGCCTGCCACCCAACGAGAAGATGGCCCACGGCCAGATGATCGGCCTCGGCGGCGACGCCATGCTGATGCCGCACGGCTATGTCTGGCCGATCTACACCGACCAGTCCGGCCCGCGCGGCGACAACAAGCTGTTCGTCTCGTCTATGGCCATGGCGACGCTGACCGCGCCGTTCGAAGGCGGCAAGTTCACGCTGCGAACGATGATGAGCGCAGAGCCGGCGATGAGGCACAACGGCTATCCGCTGCTGTTCGCCACCGGCGAGGAAGCCTACGGGCAACCGATCGTCGACCGGCAGCACCCGCACGACTTTTTCATGGAGCTGTCGAGCCGGCTCGACCTCGATGTCGCCCAGGGCACGACCGCGTTCCTCTACGGCGGACCGGTGGCCGAACCGGCGCTCGGCCCGAGCGCGTTCATGCACCGGGCCAGCGCGCAGTATAATCCGGAGGCGCCGATCACCCACCACTGGTTCGATTCAACGCACATCACTTACGGCGACGTGACGGTGGGGGTCACCGCGCCGAAGTGGCAGCTCGAAGCGAGCGCCTTCCGCGGCCGCGAGCCCGACGAATTCCGCTGGAACATCGAAAGCCCCAGGCTCGACAGCTGGAGCGCCCGCGCGAGCTTCTCCCCCTCGCCCTCGTGGCTGCTGCAGGTAAGCTACGGCGATATCCATTCGCCTGAAGCCGCGCATCCCGGCGAGAACGAGCATCGCACCACGGTCTCGGCGCAGTACAACAACGGCAAGGGCCTGTCGGCGATGGCGGCATTCGCGGCCAAGGACCGCGTGTCTGGCCGCACCCTCACCGCCTGGCTCAGCGAGGTGAACTGGGACCTGAGCAAGCATCACACGCTGTTCGGAAGGATCGAGAACGTCAACAACGACGAGCTCTTTCCCAACCCCGCCGACCCGCTGCAGGACGTCGCGTTCCGTGTGACCAAGTTCCAGGCCGGATATGCCTACCGCCTTCCGCTCGGGCCGTTGAACGTGGCGCTGGGAGGGACGCTGTCGGCCTTTGCCAAGCCGAGCGCTCTCGATGCAGTCTACGGCCATTCGCCGATGGGCTACACCGTGTTCGCGAAGTTCAGCCTGGGAAGTTAGGCGCCGCTCTCAACCGCTGCACTGCACGTCGCCGGCGGTCGAATAGAGCAACTTGCCCTTGTCGTCGCTCAGCTTGACCGATCCCTCGAAGCCGATTTTGCCGGCCTGCTCGCTGCGGCTTTCCTTCTTCACGACCAAGTCGAGCACATACCCGGGCGCGATGTAGCGTGAGCCGGTGCCCTTTTCGAGCTTGTTGCACTGCGGATCGAGCGTGAAGCGCTTGAGCGTGCCGCCGATCTTCATCACCGCCTCGTTGTTCATCGCCATGACCAGTGCCGCCATGCTCCTGCCCGAGGCGTAGTTGCAGCTCGGGCCGGAGAGCTTGGCGGCTTCGATGTCCACATAAGTGATTGGCTGGGCGTCGAACCCGGGTTTGGCGGGTGCGTTGTCATGCGCCCCGCCGCAAGCGGTCAGGAGCGGCGCCAGAACAAAAACTAACCACCGCACCTTAACCGGCTCCTTCGCGCGGGGCCGTTCCAAAGAACGAAAGACCGCAGTGCATCGAGACGACTTGATTGACGGCGTTTAGCTGCGGAACAACCTTTGCTCGCTCGTCATCGGGCACATTGGTGCCAAGCTTACCCCAGCCATGCCAGTAGTGCGTTTTGCCATTGGCAAGCTGCGCGATATCGAGACTGTAGTAACCGATAGTCGTCGGGTCTGAATAATCGAACCGCGTCACGGTTATTCCGTTTCCGAACCCTCTTGAGTCGTCGTCGCTTACGTAGCTCGTTCGGGTCACATCCTCAGCCACCGTTTGCAGCGCGCGCTCCACGCAGCCAACGTCAACCGGACGGTCGAACGCCTTTTCCCAAGCGATGTGGACCCCGGGATCACAAGCAGCGATCAATGGTAGCAATGCGAGCGCAAGCCACCGCATCAATGGCGCCCGAACAGCTTCTCGACATCCCCCATCGACAGCTTCACCCAGGTCGGCCGCCCGTGGTTGCATTGGCCCGAGCGCGGGGTGCATTCCATTTCGCGGAGGAGCGCGTTCATCTCGGCGACGCTGAGGGTGCGGCCGGCGCGGACCGAGCCGTGGCACGCCATCGTCGCGAGGACGTGCTCGATCTTTTCGCCGAGAAGCAGCGCTTCGCCGTGCTGGGCGAGGTCGTCGGCGAGGTCGGTGAGGAGCTTTTCGGGGTCGGCGCCCCTCAGCGCGGCGGGCATCGCGCGGACGAGCATAGCGGCGGGGCCGAAGCGTTCGAGGGCGAGGCCGTATTCGGCGAACTTCGCGGCGCCGTCCTCGAGCCGGTCGCAGGCGGGCTCGTCGAGCTCGACCACTTCGGGAAGCAATAGCGCCTGACTGGCGGCCATCGCCTCGCCCGCGCCGGCGGCGCGCAGGCGTTCGAGCACCAAGCGTTCATGCGCGGCGTGCTGGTCGACGATCACCAGGCCGTCGGCGGCTTCGGCGACGATGTACGTGTCGGCGATCTGCCCGCGTGCCACGCCGAGCGGGTAATCGGCGGCCTCGTCGGGTAGCGGCTCGGCGACTTCGGCGCGACCTTGCGGCGCGTCCATGACGGCCGCCTGGGGCCCGTTCCACGTTCTCGGAGGTTCTCGCACCCCGGCCGAAGGCGCGCTCCAGTCGCGTCCGGAGAAGATCGAGGCGAGCGCGGGGGCGACTTCCGGCTCGCGCTGCCAGCGGCCCATCGCCGCGCCATCGGGCGCTTGCGCGCTGCGCCGGTCTCCGGTGGCGAGGGCCTGACGCAGGCCTGAGACAATGAACCCGCGCACCGCTGCGGCATCGCGGAAGCGCACTTCTGTCTTGGCCGGGTGGACGTTGACGTCGACGTCCTCCGCCGGGAGCTCGAGGAACAGCGCCAGGACAGCGTGGCGATCGCGCGCGAGCATGTCGGCGTAGGCGCCGCGCACCGCGCCGACGAGCAACCGGTCCTTCACCGGGCGGCCGTTGACGAACAGGTACTGGTGATCGGCCACGCCACGGTTGTAGGTCGGCAGGCCGGCAATGCCGCCCAGGCGCATCGGCCCGCGCTCGAGGTCGATCGCCACCGCGTTGTCGGCAAGTTCGCGCGCGATCAGCAGGGCGACGCGGGCCGCCAGCCCTTCCCCGCCCTGCATGTCGAACACTGTCCGTCCGTTATGTTCGAGGCGGAACGAGATTTCCGGCCGCGCCATCGCCAGGCGGCGTACGGTATCGAGGCAGGCGGCGTATTCGCTACGCTCGCTGCGCAGGAACTTGCGCCGCGCGGGGACCTTGGCGAACAGCTGTTCGACCCGCACGCGCGTGCCGGGGGGCAGCGCGGCGGGGCCCTCATCGACCAGCGCGCCGTGGTCGACCACGCGGCGCCAGCCCTGCTCGGCCCCGCGCACGCGGCTTTCCAGCGTCAGCTGCGCGACGCTGGCGATCGAAGGCAGCGCTTCGCCGCGAAAGCCCAGTGTAGCGACCAACTCGATCGCCTCGTCGGGCAGCTTCGAGGTCGCGTGGCGTTCGAGCGCCAGCGCCATGTCATTGGGCGACATCCCGCAGCCGTCGTCGGTCACTTCGACCCGCGACAGGCCGCCGTCGGCGAGCGAAACCGCGATCCGCGTGGCGCCCGCGTCGATCGCGTTTTCGACCAGTTCCTTGAGCGCCGAGGCCGGCCGCTCGACCACCTCGCCCGCGGCGATGCGATTGACCAAAGTCTCGGGCAGGCGGCGGATTTGCGGCATGGAGTGGCAGGGTAACGGCAGGGTGCCGGAAATTCGAGCCGACCAGTGCAAAAACCGGTCGATTGCGGCACAATATTTTAGCCTTTGTGCGGTGCATACGGTAAGGGGGCGCCTCACGCCGGGGTTCCCCGGTGTTTGTCATACACATCATCCGCGGCTCGCGCTGATTACGAACGGATACTCGATGAGCTCTATCTTCTCCCGCTTCTTCAAATTCGGCTCGCAAAACATGGCTATCGACCTCGGCACGGCAAACACGCTTGTCTACGTGCAGGATCGCGGGATCGTGCTCAACGAACCGTCTGTTGTGGCGATCGAGACGATCAACGGGATCAAGCGGGTCAAGGCCGTCGGCGACGACGCCAAGCTGATGATGGGCAAGACGCCCGACAGCATCGAGGCGATCCGCCCGCTGCGCGACGGGGTGATCGCCGACATCGAGATCGCCGAGGAGATGATCAAGCACTTCATCCGCAAGGTGCACGGCAAGAAGAGCCTGTTCCGTTACCCGGAGATCGTCATCTGCGTGCCGTCCGGCTCGACTTCCGTTGAACGCCGCGCGATCCGCGATGCGGCTTCGAACGCCGGCGCGAGCGAAGTCTTCCTAATCCTCGAGCCGATGGCCGCCGCGATCGGCGCCGACATGCCGGTGACCGAGCCGGTCGGCTCGATGGTCGTAGACATCGGCGGCGGCACCACAGAGGTCGCCGTGCTGAGCTTGCGCGGCCTCGCCTACACCACCAGCGTGCGCACCGGCGGCGACAAGATGGACGAGGCGATCGTCTCCTACGTCCGCCGTCACCACAACCTGCTGATCGGTGAGTCCACGGCGGAGCGGATCAAGAAGGAATACGGCGTCGCGACCGTGCCCGAGGACGGGGTCGGCGAGACGATCACGATCAAGGGCCGCGACCTGGTGAACGGTGTGCCCAAGGAAATCACTATCAACCAGGGCCACATCGCCGAGGCGCTCAGCGAGCCGATCGGGGCGATCGTCGAGGGCGTGCGCATCGCGCTCGAGAACACCGCGCCGGAACTCGCCGCCGACATCGTCGACCAGGGCATCGTGCTCACCGGCGGCGGCGCGCTGATCCAGGGGCTCGACGATCACCTTAAGGAAGAGACCGGCCTGCCGGTCAGCGTCGCCGAGGACCCCTTATCATGCGTTGCGCTCGGCACCGGGCGGGCGATGGAAGATCCCATCTATCGCGGCGTCTTGATGACCGCCTGATCCTCCGTTTCGAGTGGGAGAGGCGGGAATGGCGCCGCCTAAAGTTCGCGGATCGAGTTCCAACCGGAAGGCGCAGCTGAGCGTCTTCACCGGCTACCTGGTCGCGGCCGTTGGCGCGGCGATCGGCGCGGCGCTGCTGATTATCTCGCTGTGGCAACCTCAGGCGCTCGCGGGCCTGCGCAGCATGATGAGCGATGCCGCCGCCCCGGTCGGCAAGGCCGGGGCTTCGGCGCGCACCGGGGGAAAGAGCTTCTTCGACGCGATCGCCGGGTATTACCGCGCGGGCAGCAAGAACGCCGAGCTCGAGCAGGAAATGCAGATCGCCCGCGTCAAGGTCGCCGAGGCGGAGGCGCTCAAGCAGGAGAACCTGCGGCTCAAGGCGGCGCTCGGCCTGCGCGAGGCCGAAATCAAGCCGGTCGCCCTCGCCCGCCTGATCGGCTCGACGTCCACGAGCACGCGTCGTTTTGCGTACATTTCCGCCGGTAGCGACGACGGGGTGCGGCCTGAGATGGCGGTCGTCTCGCCGATGGGGTTGGTCGGCCGCGTGCTCGAAGCGGGCTCGCGCAGCGCACGGGTGATGCTGCTGACCGATAGCGAAAGCATGGTCCCCGTGCGCCGGGCGAAGGACGATGTCGTCGCCTTCGCCGAAGGCCGTGCCGATGGGTCGCTGCGGCTGAGGCTGATCAACCTCGGCATCAATCCCATCAAGCGCGGCGACGTGTTCGTCACGTCGGGTGCGGGCGGATTGTTTCGCCCGAACGTGGCCGTTGCCGTCGCCGAGATCGTGACCCGCGACGGCGCGATCGCTCGCGTGCTCAGCAACCCTGCCGCGACCGACTACGTCTCGATCGAGCCGGTGTGGCAACCCGATGCGGTTCGGTCGCTTTCGGTTCAGCCGGCCAGCGGTAAGCTGGGCGGATGATCGACCCCATCAATCCGCGCGCGCGGCGCGATGCGTTCGGCAGCAAGATCAATCGCGACCACTCGCCGCTACTCGCCTTCGGAGTGCCGTGGCTGTCGATCCTGCTCGCCTCGCTCACACCGTTGCTGCCGATTATCGCCCCCGCGCCGCTTGTTCCACCCCTGGCTTTCATGCTCATGCTCGCCTGGCGGCTCATGCGCCCGGGACTGCTGCCGTCGTGGGCGGGCTTGCCGCTCGGCGCGTTCGACGACCTGTTCTCGGGCCAGCCTTTCGGCAGCGGCATCCTGCTGTTCTCGCTCACCCTAATCGGCATCGAACTGCTCGACGCGCGCTTTCCGTGGCGCAGCTTCTGGCAGGACTGGATCATCGCCATAGCCATCATCGCCGCCTATCTGGTTCTCGCCGCGCTGGTCTCGGGCGCGCATCCCGACAGCGGAGTGTTCATCGCGCTCGTGCCGCAGGGCCTTCTGTCGGTGGTCATGTTCCCCATCGTAGCGCGCATTGTCTCGCTGCTGGACCGGCTGCGGCTGCTCCGCGTACGCCGGCTCGCCTGAGCGATGGCGAAACTGACCCCCTCCTCGCTCAACCAGAGTTTCGAACGGCGCACGTTCGTCATCGGGGCGATCCAGGGCGGCCTCGGCCTGCTGCTCGCCGCGCGCATGGGCTACATCGCGGTGGCTGAGAACGCGAAATACGAAATGGAGTCCGAGAGCAACCGGGTCAACCTGTCGCTCATCCCGCCGCGCCGTGGCTGGATCCTCGACCGCAACGGCGCCCCCCTCGCGTCTAACCAAGCCGATTTTCGCGTCGACATCATTCCCGAGCGCCTCAAGGACCCCGAGCGCGAGGTCGCCTCCGTCGGCCAGCTCCTCGGCCTGAAGCCCGACCAAGTTGCCGACCTCAACACCCGCATTGCGAACGCCGCCCGCTTCCAGGGGGTGCCGGTGGCGAGCGGGCTCGACTACGATCAGTTCGCCGCGGTCAGCGTCCGCCAGCCCGAGCTGCCCGGAGTTGTGCCGCAGCGCGGCTATTCTCGCTATTATCCGACGGGTCCGGCCGTCGGTCACTTGCTCGGTTACGTGGGCGCGGCGACCAAGGAAGAATACGACAAGGAGCCTATCCCGCTCCTCGTCACGCCCGGCTTCAAGCTCGGCAAGGACGGGCTCGAGAAGCAGTTCGAGAAGACCCTGCGCGGGGAGCCCGGCGCCCGCCGCACCGAGGTCACTGCGTCGGGCCGCATCGTGCGCGACCTCGACACCCGCGAAGACGTCCAGGGGCAGTCGATCAAGCTGACCATCGACGGCGCGCTGCAGGATTACGCCGCGCGCCGGATCGGCCTGCAATCGGCGGCCTGCGTGGTGATCGACTGTCACACGGGCGGCATTCTCGCAATGACTTCGATGCCGTGCTTCGATCCCAACACCTTTGCCAACGGTATCGGCCGGATCGAATGGAAGATGCTCAACGAGGATGACCACATCCCGCTGCTCAACAAGGCGGTACGGGGGCTCTATCCTCCGGGGTCGACCGTGAAGCCGCTCGCGAGCCTGGCGCTGCAAATCCATGGCGTCTCGCCCGACGAAAAGGTCAACTGCCCGGGCGGATACCAGCTCGGCAACCGCTTCTTCCGCTGCGACGCGCGGCACGGCGTGCTCGATATGCGCGGGGCCATAGAGCACAGCTGCAACACCTACTTTTGGAGCATGGTGCACCGCATCGGCTATGAGAACGTCGCGCCGGTCGCAAAGGAACTCGGCCTCGGCCAGGAATTCGACCTGCCGGGCGTCAACCAGCGATACGGCACCGTGCCCGATCCCGAGTGGAAGATGCGCCGCTACAAGCAGGAATGGACCGCCTCCGACGCGCTCAACGCGGCGATCGGCCAGGGCTATGTCCTGGTCTCGCCGCTGCAGCTCGCGGTCATGACCTCGCGGATCGCCAGCGGTCGCAACCTCACGCCTTCGCTGATGTTCGGCCAGCCCAAGCCGCCGGGACCGCCGTTGCCGTTCACACCCGAACAACTCGCCGTGACGCACGACGGCATGTTTCGCGTGGTCAACGGTTCGGGTACCGGGGCGGGAAGCCGGCTTCAGGTCGGCAATATCACCATGTCGGGCAAGACCGGCACGGCGCAGGTCGCGCGGCTGATCAGCCGTGGCGGGGGCGGCGCCTGGAAGGCGCGCGACCATTCGTGGTTCATTTGCTACGCGCCGTCCGACGCGCCGCGCTATGCGATGGCGACGGTCGTCGAACACGGCGGTTTCGGCGCAAGCGCGGCGGCACCGATCGCCAAGGACGTGATGACCTGCCTGTTTGACCCCGCGAAGGCGTGGGCCGATCTTCTCGCCATGGAGAAGACCTGGGGCGGCACGCCCGCGGAACGCATGGCGGTCAAATACAAGGCCTACGCCGCCCAGTACGGCGCCTCCGCGCCGAAGCCGGCCAGCGACGCCGCTGTCGAAGCGGCGATGGCCAAACCGGAAACCAGCGAGCCGCCGATCGAAACCACCGGCGTAATCACCGATGCGGAGCGCGGTGAAGCGAACGCTGCGTCAACTGACCTGAGCAAGGTTCCGGCCGAGCCGGTTCCGAGCACTAGGTCGCCGCAGTAATGGCCCGCACTCTCCTGCCCCAGCCCATTGCGACGCTGCCGTGGCGTGTCCTGTTGCCCCTTGCCTTGCTGACCTGCTTCGGCGCTGCGGTGTTGTATTCGGCAGCGGGCGGCTCGATGTACCCTTACGCGGCGCCTCACTTGATGCGCTTCGGCCTGTTCGTGCTGCTGGCCGTGGCGATCTCCTACGCCCCGGCCGACCTGGTGCGCTGGGCTGTCTATCCGATCTACGGTGCGATGTGCCTGATGTTGGTCCTGGTCGAGGCGCTGGGCCATATCAGCGGCGGCAGCCAGCGCTGGCTCACCCTCGGGCCGCTGGTTCTGCAACCCTCCGAGTTGATGAAGCCGACGATCGTGCTGGTGCTGGCGAGCTTCTATAATACACTCCCTGCGGGAATGGTCTCGAACTGGCGCTCGCTCGTCCCGCCGGCCGTGTTGATCGGCGTGCCGATGGTGCTGGTCCTGCTGCAGCCGGACCTCGGCACCGCGCTAGCGATCACTTTCGTCGGCACGGTGGTGATGTTCCTCGCCGGTTTGCCCATCAAATGGTTCCTGGGTGCCGGCGCCGCGGGCGCCGTGGCAGCCCCCCTCGCCTACTTTTTCGTGCTCCACGATTATCAGCGCGCCCGGGTGACGACCTTCCTCAACCCGGAAAGCGATGCGCTCGGCACCGGCTACCATATCACCCAGTCGCAAATCGCCATCGGCTCGGGCGGGATTCTCGGCAAGGGCTTCGGTAACGGTTCGCAGAGCCACCTCAATTACCTGCCCGAAGCGCACACAGACTTCGTCTTCGCGACGATGGCCGAGGAATGGGGCCTGCTCGGCGGCATGTTCGTCCTGCTGGTTTTCGGCATCGTGCTGCGCTGGGGCCTGGGCGTCGCCCGCCGCGCGCCTGATCGCTTCAGCCGTCTGCTAGCCGGCGGGATGACCGCGACAATCTTCTTCTATGCGGCGATCAACATGATGATGGTCATGGGCCTGGCCCCGGTGGTCGGCATACCGTTGCCGTTCCTCAGCTATGGCGGATCGTCGATGATGACTAACATGATCTGCATCGGCACGCTGATGATGGTCGACCGCTGGAGCCGCAAGGTCCGCACGCCCGGATTGAGCTGAGCGGAAACGCCCCTTTCATCGCGGACGACAATCGCTATATGGGCCGCTTCCGGCGATTCGCCGGCCGCGGTTTCCAAGCCCGGATGGACGCATAGCTCAGTTGGTAGAGCAGCTGACTCTTAATCAGCGGGTCCTAGGTTCGAGCCCTAGTGCGTCCACCACCCCATTTTCTGCCGTTTTTCGAGTTCGCCTGGCGGTCACATCGCCGGGACGAAATGCGCCCCAGCAATCACCTAGCTAGCACGAGGTGCCCGAATGTCCGGTCCGAATGAACGGGGCCACCTAGTGACTGGGCGCCGGGTCGAGACACTAGGGACACTAGGGTGTCTTGCCCCGGTAAGAAATCTGACGCGCGGCCCCAGCCGGTCCCACTGCTATGCTTAGCTCAATGCAAGGAGACGATGTATGCCGAAGAAGGATGTGGGCGACTGGAAAAAGGCTCTCTAAGGAGCTGCGTAAGTCGATAAAGGCCATCAAGAACCACCAGCCCGGCACTGCCGAGTTCGCCGGCCAGGTCGAGCTTTGCAAGGCGAAGTTTGTCGAGTGGCGAACCGCGATGCGAAATTTGGTGCGCGAGGCCTAAAGGCCCACGCGGAGAGTAGCGACGCCATTGGGCGGGCGGCCCAGATCGCCAAGATCGCCGCTCGCGAGATCGAGGACGAGCGCGATACAGGCAAGAGCACCGATGCGCTCTTGCCTGTCTCCACCCATCACATCGATAATCTCTTATTTGTTCTCCACACCGCCAGCCGTTGCCGCCACTGGCGTTAGCGCGCGACCGGGCATCCCACCGGGGGCAGGAACTGTTAGGACAGCGCTTTGCGGCGCGGCGGGCAGATTGAGTGGAACATCCTCGTCTATGGCCCCCGTAACAGCAGTGCCAGCAGGAAGGTGGGCACTGGTTCCGGTCATAAAGAATCCGGCCGGAAGGAATACGAGCGCGGACACTGCAACAGCTCCAGCGCCGCCTGCATGCCCCTTGTCGTCGAAGTTGCCGCTGAGCCGAATCTGCCGCCCGTTCAGCGTCAAGTAGAGCAGCCGCGCGGTGAACCTGCCGGACTTGCCCCACATCCCCTTGTTACGAACATCGGTTATCTCGCCGATTGCAGGAGTGCCGACGGGAATGACCGTCATCCCTTGCACTAGAATAGGTTCAGACGTTTCCAGCCGAAACCTCTCACCCGCTCGAAGCTTCTTTTCCTTGGTCGTCAGCTCTTCCAAGAGACGAAGAGGCACTTCTACTCCCGTCCGGAGAACGGCGTTTGTGACGACGGGTGCAGCCACTTGCAGCGGAACGCCCGCTGAAGCAGGCAGTGGCGCCGCACTTTGAGCGAACGCGGGCGAAGCGACGGCGCAGAGCGCCGCAGCCACCAGAACATGACGCATAGATTTATCCCCCTGAACTCGGCCGCCCCTCGCGACCGAGGCACATTTGCAGTGCAATTTCCCAAGAAAGTCAACAGATTGTGCGTTAAGACCAGGTTGCGGAGAGACCGCGACATTTCACCAGGTTGATATTTGCTCGCCATTTGTTCCAATGGGTCGGTGAGCAGCAAACGCCTCGATTCGATTGCCGACTACCGCCGCCACGGCTTCAAGCTGCGCGTCGAATGCGAGTGCGGCCGTGTGAGGGTGATCGAGCCCGGCGACCTAATGGTGGCGCTTGGCAGGCGACGGAACAACTCCCGCCAGATGGCGCTGTTGTTGCCAAGGCTCAAATGCTTCGAATGCGGTGGGCGGCCGAAATACTGGGGGCCGGTTTAGTCGTCCCGCACTCCGATGAAGCGGTCCAGCATCCGGTTCCAAAACTCGAGCAGCGCCGCCGGTTCAATGTGACCGCAAACGTCCTTGACGTAGCTAGCAGCGAGCGCCGCCTCCACGTCGTCCTCTGTCGCGTTACGAAGGGCTTCTGGGTCGATCATGCAGCTATGTTCCCCGATTCCCACCTTCAGGCAACCCCGTTCCTGGCGGGACCTCGCGCTAGAGGTTGGCGACGATTACGACAGGTTGGGAATGTCTGCTTTGGGTGGAAAGCGGACGATCCTTCAGAATAGTGGCCAACTCTTTCTCTGGACTGCATTCATCGGACCTTTGTGCGAGCAGCCACCAGGTGGAAGCAGTCCGTTCATCGCATTAGCAAAGCTCGTCGAATAGAGTGGACGGACCCGGCACCAATAACCGCGAAAGCCCTGGTTCTCGCGCAGCACCGCGCCCCAGGCGCCCCGCTGCCGGTCAAATTCCTCCTCGTCATAAAGCCCCATCCGATACTGGTAATGTACATCTTCCCAATATCGCAGCAGCGCATTTGACCGCATGTCGAATTGATATTCCTCCGTAGGGGTCAGCTGAGCGCCCTGAGCGCCACGGTACAGCACGTCGGTCAGCTGTTGGTTGTTGGCAGTGTCGAACAATAGCGTGACTATGCCCGCAGACAGCTGGTGCCGCGTTTGGGCACGGGTCATTTTCTCGCTTTGATCCAGTTCGACGATGACGACCACAAGACCCGCGATTGTGACTATGTTCGCGCCGAAGGCGAGCCAACCGCTCAGACTTTCGAATTTCGATCTCCGTTCGGCTTTGCTCTGTGGTCTCTGGTCAGGAGGTGTTCCAACGGACTTCTTCATTGTCGTGACGCCTTCAACATGAGGCACAGAGCCGTTGCTTCAAGGGAACGCGTATCAGAAGAGCGGGTCTCGGCAATGATTTGATTCAAGCAACGTCCGCAATGGGTCGAAAACAGACATTCCCAGAATGGCCGCAATGGGTGGAAAGCAGACAGTCCGCTTCGCGTTAAGGCTTCAGTCGCAGACTTGTGTGGCCGACAGCTTGAGTGAATCGATCACCCTAAGCGTCATTCGTTCGCAGTCGGGGCCAGCGAACGGAAAGGTTCCGACCAGCGCGCTGCGAAGTTCCGGAGCCAGCGCATCCTTCAGCTTTCGGCGCGCTCGAAACAGGCGGGTCTTGACGGTCGCAATCGGAATATCGAGGGCCTGCGACGTACTTTCGATCGACAGCCCTTCGACCTCCCGCAACACAAACACAGTGCGAAATGCCTCAGGAAGAGCCGCGATCGCCGTCTCCATGATCTTGCGCAGTTGCTCGCGGGCAAGGGCTTCATCAGGAGCGTCGATTTTTCGGTGATCATTTAGCATCGTCACTCCTTCCGCCTCGAGCCGGGAGCGACGACGACTGGCTGTGCGCGACCGGCGCAGCGCCTCGTGAATCACGATCCGGGTAAGCCAGGTCGAAAGCGCAGAGCGCCCTTCGTATTGCTCAATGGAAGCAAAGGCCTTCAGATAAGCCGTTTGCACCGCGTCTTCGGCTTCGCTTTGTTCTCTGAGGATGCTCCAGGCGGCGCGGAACAAGCGTTGATTGTTGGCCGTGGTGACAAGCCTGACGGCCGCTTCCTCACCGGCCGCGCACCGCCTTGCGAGCTCGATATCGTCCGTCGCGAGAAGCGGGGCCGGCTGGGTGTTCACAGGCCCACCTTCAGCACGCCCTTCATCCCGGGATGATATTTGCACGCGAACGCAAAGACGCCCGCCTTTCCCAAGGTCATCCTGCCTTTCTCGCCCGGAGCAAGGTCGACATTGAAATGACCTGGAGCGGTTGCGCTGTGACGGAATATATCACGGTTCTCCCAGACAATCGTGTCGCCCACCCGCAAGTTGGACGGGATCGGCCCAAAGCTCAGGTTGTCGATCACTACGCTAACCGTTCGGTGGACCGGCTTCGCCGTCGCCATGCCGGGCTCAAGTGGTGCCATCGCCGCAATCGCGGCGAAGGCAAGGAACTTACTCATTTCAGGCTTGCCGCAAGATGTTCGGCGTGGGCTTCGTGTTCGGTGAAGAGAGTAAGGCCGGTCTCGAGCAGAGACTTGAGCTCGCCGTTCGTTGCGGAGGGGATCAGGGTGTTGGCCAACGCTCCGTTGACCGTTTTGTGGTAGGCCACCTCATTGGCGGCATAGGCTCGATCGAAGCTACGGCCATGAAGGTGTGAAAGGCGGCGAAGCGTAGCGGCAGCCTGCTTGCTCAGGCCGGCACTCGTGGGGTTAGCTTCAGGGGTCACATGGAGTTTTTTGACCAGCGCGAGCGCCTTGTCGTTCACCGCCGAATGATCGCGGACCATTTCGGCCGCGAAGGAGCGAACATCCTTGTTGTGCGAACGGGCAAGAGCCTGCTTGCCGGCGGCGACGTCGATTGCGCCCGCGGTATAGGCAATATGAGCGATTTGCGGGTCGGTCGGCCCCGCGGCAAGCGCTGGGCTTGAGGCGCAGGAGACAAGAAGAGCCGCGATCGCAACTCGGAGCGTCGTATGAGCCATATGGAAATTCCTGACAGAATTGAGCGGTGTTGCTCGACCGTTAGATACCGTTTCTGTTTTTGGGTTCCCGCAACCGAACGACGGCTCTGAGTGACCGCCTTTCGGCGTAAGCGGAAGGTCGCCTCTTCTCGGTCAGGAGAACCAAGATCCGACGATCGACTGGCGGCCACGCTTTGCCACGCTGGCCGGCCTAGATGCGCGCTACCGAAACGCGCTCCGCCTAGACCGGGTCGCCTGCCATCGGACAGTTGGCGACGCTCCTCTGTGCGTCAGTTTTGAAACCCCATCTCACCTCTGACGGCGCCGGAAAACAGGCACCTAGACGATTGATACAGGCCCTTGCTTGTCTGGCCGTACAACTGCTGGCGCACCAAACTCATTTGACTTTGGCTGGTGAGGACTAAGCAATCTGCCCTGCAGGAAATCGAGGAGAGCATTGACGCCTGGCTTAGCCGCTTTGTGCGTGGGAACCTGCGCCTTTATCCACATTGGTGGGGGACGAAACTCGGGCAGCACATGCCGGAGCGTCCCGTCGGCGAGATCGTCTTCGGTAAGGAACGCCGGCAAGATCGCTATGCCGAGGTTCCGTCGTACGGCCTCACGCAGGACTATGGTGTCGTTCACGGATAGGCGCGGGCTGACCGTAAGCCCGACGTCCCCCTCATCACCATAGAAGTGCCACGTCTTCCCGTGGAGTAAAGATACCAGGCAGTAATGCTCGACGAGGTCGCGAGGATGGTTGGGGCAGCCATGTCGATCGAGATATGCGTTGCTTGCGTAAGCGGCGCACGGATACGGCATCAGCGAGAAATCCCGCACGTTCTCATCTGTCGATGGGCGCGTTCCGATTGTCAGATCGCAGTTTCGCGTAATCGGATTGTCCAGTCGATCGGTCAAACGAAGATCGAGATTGATTGCCGGGTGTTCGGCAAGGAAGTCACAGAAGATCGGGCCCAAGATCAATGCCGTCACCGATCCCGGCGCGTCGACGCGCAAATCACCGCTTATCTCCGCAGTCGGAGCAACGTCGCGGATATCGTCGTATTCGTGCAGCAGCTTGATGCAGCGCGGCAGGACGCGAGCGCCGTCTTCCGTCAAGCGCAAGTCTCTGGTGGAGCGATGGAACAGCGCGACCCGGAATTCGTGTTCCAGCTGGTTGATCCGTTTGGACACGACTGAGGGGGAAACCGCAAACGAGCGTGCCGCAGCAGCAAAGCTGCCCAAACGGGCTGCTGCGAGAAATGTGCGGACGTTGAGCAGATTATCCATCGTTCTCGATTCGAGAATAGTGACATCGCATTAAGCGCTATTCTCGATACACAGGGGTTCGCCTAACCGCAACGCCAGATATCGCCGTAGATAAGGCGATCTGTTGGGAGAGATCAGGTTATGATGGCAGGATTAAATGGCGTGCGTGTGTCGACATGGGCGTTAGCCGTTGCGACCGCCGCCATAAGTTACGGTTCGGCCAACGCGCAGGACGCGACGGCCAAAGAGCAGGCTGAAACCTCCGCACAAGCCCAAAAGACGGCCCCTGCCTCGGTTGACAGCACAGACACCCCCATCGTCGTTACGGGATCGCACATCCAGTCGAGCTTCGACCGGCCTACCCCGGTCACAATACTCGGGGCGGAGCGGCTCAAAGATCGCGGACTTACGAATGTCGGTGACGCACTGAACGAATTGCCTGCGTTCCGCGCGACGCAAACTCCAGCCACTTCCGGCCTCAATGCCACACCGGGACAGGCGATTGGCGGGCGCATCCTCGACCTGCGCGGCCTCGGCGCCGTGAGGACGCTCACCCTTGTCGACGGTAAGCGGTTCGTGCCGGCGACGACCCAGGCGACGGTCGACACAAACATGGTGCCGTCCATCATGCTGTCCCGCGCGGAAGTCGTCACCGGCGGCGCGTCCGCCGTTTACGGCTCGGATGCGGTCGCCGGCGTGGTCAATCTGCTGATCGACAAGAAGTTCACGGGCTACAAAGTC
>DATIQN010000019.1:0-12912 GCA_035470785.1 Croceibacterium sp.
CGGACGATGCTCGGCGCCGCCGGGGTCGACTTCGAGCTGCGGCCCGCCGCGGTCGACGAGCGGGCGCTCGAGGCGAGCCTCGGCGACGCCGCGCCGGCCGCTGTCGCGCTGGCGCTGGCCGAAGCCAAGGCGCTGTCGGTCGAGGGGCGCGGGCGGCCCGTGCTGGGCAGCGATTCGGTCGTCTCGGTCGATGGACGGCGGTTCGACAAGCCGGCGAGCCGCAAGCAGGCGGCCGAGCACCTGCGGTTTTTCTCGGGCAAGACGATGGAGCTGCACTCGGCCGCGGCGATCGCCATCAGCGGCCACCTGCGCTGGAGCCACGTCGCCAAAGCCGTGCTTTCTGTGCGCGAACTTACTGACGATTACATCGAACGCTACCTCACCGCCGAATGGCCCGAAGTCGGCCAGTGCGTCGGCGTGTTCCGAATCGAATCGCTCGGCGTGCAGCTTTTCGAGAGCATCGAGGGCGACATGTTCACCGTGCTCGGCATGCCGCTGCTGGCGGTACTCGGCGCGCTGCGCGAGATGGAAGAGCTGCCGGCGTGAAGCCCTACGCCGAAGTCATCGGCGATCCGATCGCGCAATCGAAGTCGCCGGCGATTCACAACCACTGGATCGGCCAGCTCGGGCTGGATGCCGAATACCGGGCATGCCACGTCACTGCCGAAGGGCTCGCGCAATACCTCGCCGATCGGCGCGACGACGCCAACTGGCGCGGGTGCAACGTCACGATGCCGCACAAGCAGGCAATCCTGCCGTTGCTCGACCGGCTTGAAATCGGGGCTGAGATGATCGGTGCCGTCAACACAGTCGTCCCGCGCCGCAACGGCGCGCTGATCGGCAGCAACACCGACGGGGCCGGATTTCTCGAGCCGCTGCGGCAGTATCTCGCGGAACCTCACTTGTTTCGCATGGCGCGTGTTCTTGGAACCGGCGGTGCGGCGAGGGCAATCGTTGCCGCCTTGGCCGACCAAGGCATCGTCATCGTCCTGGCCGGCCGGGATCCGGCCAAGGCGCGCGCGTTGCTCGATGAGATCGACCCTGAGGGCGAGCACCACGCTATCGACATCGCCGACTTCGCCGATCCGACCGATTTCGCGTTCGACGACCGCGCCGGATGCTTCGACCTGATCGTCAACGCCAGCCCGCTCGGCATGGCCGGCCAGCCGCCGCTCAAGTTCGACTTCGGCCACGCGCCGCCGGGCAGCGTGGTCTATGACATCGTCACCCACCCTCTCGAAACCGAGTTCCTCAAGGCGGCCCGGGCGGCGGGCTTCCGCACGATCGATGGCCTCGCCATGCTCATCGGCCAGGCGGCGATCGCGTTCGAGAAATTCTTCGGCGTCGCTCCGCCGCGCACGGACGGCGACGCCGAGCTGCGCCGCCAGCTTACGGCATGACCCGGCCACCGATCCTCGGCCTCACGGGCTCGATCGGGATGGGCAAGTCGACGGTGGCGGCGATGTTCGAGCGGCTCGGCGTGCCGGTCTTCGACGCCGACCGCGAAGTGCGGCGGATGCAGGGGCCTGGCGGATCGCTGGTCGGCGCCATCGAAGCGGCCTTTCCCGGCACGACCGGCCCGCAGGGCGTCGATCGCCAAGCCCTCGGTGCGAAGGTATTCCGCGATCGGGCAGCGCTCGCCCGGCTGGAGGCGATCGTTCATCCGACGGTGCGCGATTTGCGCGAAGCATTCCTGCTCGAACACGCGGCGGCGCCGTTGGTGGTGTTCGATATTCCGCTGTTGTTCGAGAAGGGTGGCAGCGAGGAAGTCGATAAGGTGCTCGTCGTCTCCGCCCCGCCAGACGTCCAGCGCGCCCGCGTCCTCGCCCGCGAAGGTATGACCCCGGATCGCCTGGCCGAGATACTTGCCTTGCAGCTGCCCGACAGCGAGAAGCGCGTGCGGGCGGATTACGTAATCGACACCGGGCGCACGATGGCCCAAACCGAAGCCGAAGTCCGGGCTCTCGTGGAGAAGCTCACTTCGGGATAATCCCGCCCTTGCCAGGTCCGTCGCGGCGGCCGATAGTCGAGCCGATGCGGGAAGTCGTATTCGATACCGAAACCACCGGGCTCGACCCCAGGTCGGGCGATCGGATGGTCGAAATCGGTTGCATCGAGCTGGTCAATCGCGTGCCGACCGGCCGCACCTTTCACGCCTATTTCAACCCCGACCGGCCGATGCCGATGGAAGCCGAGCAAGTTCACGGGCTCGGCGATGCCTTCCTTGCCGACAAGCCGCGTTTTCACGAGGGCGCGATCGGGCTGCTCGAGTTTCTCGCCGATTCGCCGCTGGTCGCGCACAATGCGCAGTTCGATTTCGGCTTCCTCAACTGCGAGCTCGGCGCCTGCGGCCATCCGGAAGTTTCGCTCGAGCGGATGATCGACACGCTGGCGATCGCCCGCCGGCGCCACCCCGGTGCCAAGCATTCGCTCGACGCGCTGTGTACGCGCTACGGCATCGACCGCAGCCACCGCGTCAAGCACGGCGCGCTGCTCGACGCCGAGTTGCTGGCGCAAGTCTACGTCGAATTGACCGGTGGCCGGCAGATCGGCCTCGAGCTGGCTGCCCAGCGGTCCGAGACGGTGATCGAGATCGCCGCTTTCGTCGCGGCTCGCCGCGAATTCCGCCCACCACGCCCCCACACTGCCAGCGTCGAGGAGCTGGCGCGGCACAAAGCCTTCGTTGCAACGTTGGAATCACCGCTCTGGACCAGCTGATCGCGGCCCACTCCGGAGCGTGGATCAAACCAGGCAGGAGACCCTCAAAACATGGAAATCCGCGTGTCCGGCCATCAGGTCGATACAGGTTCGGCGCTACAGGAACGCGCCGCCGAACGTCTCAACGGGATCGTCGAGAAGTATTTCAACCGGGCGATGTCCTCGCAAGTCACTTTCGGCAAGGCGCCGACGGCCGCCTTCGCCTGCGATATCGTTATGCACGTCAACAATGGCCTGGTGCTCAAATCGCACGCCCAGGCGCATGATGCCAACCTGTCGCTCGACCAGGCGGCCGACAAGATCGAGAAGCAACTGCGGCGCTACAAGCGGCGGCTGAAGGACCATCACGAGCAGGCGACATACGCCAACAAGCAGGAAGATGCGGTCTACACGGTGTTCGCGCCCACCGAGCCGGAAGCGGAAGAAGCGCCCGAGGCGCTGCCGGTGATTGCCGAGACTCGCACCGACATTCCAGAAGTCAGTGTTTCCGATGCGGTGATGATGCTCGACCTTAGGCACACCACCGCGCTGTTCTTCAAAAATGCTGGAACCGGACGCCACAATATGGTTTACCGCCGCGGCGACGGCTCGATCGGCTGGGTCGAACCGTCCTGAAGCGGCCGGCGGGCCGCCATCCACGCCTTATTTTGGACGGCTTTTGCGAAGAAGGGGCCTGCGCGCCACGCGTGTGACGGAAGCCGTTCCAACGAACCATTCGGAATTTCAATGAACGCTCATTTCCTACTCGATCCGTCTTCGGTCGAGTTCGTCTCGGCGAAGTCCAAGCAGGCGATTCTCGAGCTCCTTGCTGCGCGATTCGCGCAAAGCTACGGGCTCGATGCGACGCTGGTGCTCGAGCGCTTGCAGGAGCGCGAGAGCCTCGGCAGCACCGGCTTTGGCCGCGGTGTGGCGATTCCGCATGCTCGCGTCGACGGACTGCGGCGTCCGGTTGCCGCGCTTCTCAAGCTCGAGGAGCCGGTCGACTTTGCCGCTGCCGACGGCATGCCCGTTGACCTGGTCTTCGGGCTCGTCTCGCCCGAGAACAGCGGCGTCGGTCATCTCCACGCGCTGGCCGCGATTTCGCGCTTGGTGCGCGACGAACGGGTGCGCGACGCGTTGAGCGATGCGCCCGACGCCGAGGCGCTCTACGGCCTCATCTCGAATGCCGCCGACCGCGACGCCGCCTGAGGCGGACGCGACCGGCGCGGCGCTTCATTTCGCGGCGCTCGAAGCGCTCTACGCCTCGGCGCCGGTCAATTCGCTGTTCGAATCACGACTGACGATCCCCGCCGAAGGGCGTTCACGGATCGACTTCACGATCGACGAGCGGTTCCATCACGCCGCGAATGCCGCGCATGGCACGATCTATTTCAAGATGCTCGACGACGCCGCGTTCTACGCCGCCAATTCGCTCGTCACCGACCGCTTCTTGCTGACCACAGCGTTCAATCTCCACTTCACCAAGCCGATCCACACCGGGCCGGTCGTCGCCGAGGGCCGTTGGGTCAGCGGCCGCCGCCGCGTGTTCGTGGCCGAGGCCCGGCTGATCGACGCCGAGGGGGACGAGATCGGCCGCGGCACGGGCACTTTTATGCGCTCGCGAATCCCGCTGTCGAGTTTGCCCGGCTATCGCGCCGGCCAGGCCTGAGCGGTGGAAGCGCGCATTCCCGCCCATCTTGAGGTGACCGGCCTCATTCGCGCGGTAGCGGCCGCCGGCGGGTTCGCCACGGTCATCGCCAAGGGTGAGAGGGATGCCGGGACTTTGCTGGTAACCTGTTGCGAAAGCGGCAGAAATTACCGCGCCTACGAACGGCTGCCGCAATCGGACGGCAGCCGCGGATGGGCCCTCGCGAAAGCCGAGGATCCGGAAAAGCCCAATGAATTCAGTGAATACCTCGACCGTCGCAGGCATCAGGACAGCGATTTATGGATCGTCGAGCTGGACATCCCGAATGCAGAACGGTTCATCGATAACACCGGAACCCTGAATTGACTCCATGCTGCAAGTGCGAAAGAGGGGCCGCGCTTCCACAGCGCGTGTGGTCCGGACGGCGATGAGGCCGGGGGGACCGCAAGGCGTAAGACGGGGGGCCGCCGGCAGACCAACGGACGGATCGCGCTAAGAAGCGGTCGCCAGGCTTGCGCAGGCGCCCACCGCCCTGGGTCAAGGTATCAATGTCGTTTTTGAGTTTCCGCGGCGCGGTAACCGCCGCCGCGATGATGTTTGTCAGCCTGTGCGGCACCGCCCCGAGCGCCGCCTGGGCCGAAGCCCCGGCTCCGCTGACGGTGGTTCGGGCCGCCACACCGGCGACAGCCACTCCTGCCGCCACGGTGAGCGGCAGCACCTGGATTGCCCAGGGAACCGTGAGTCCTCCGGCTGCACAGCAGTCTGCCACCGCACCGGCTCCGGTCGCGATGGCGATTGCCAGAGGCGCTCTCCACGTCGCTTCATTGACGCAGCTGGTCGGCGACATGCCGGTAGCCGGCGATCTGACGTCCGATCTCAAGTGCCTCGCCCAGGCGATCTATTTCGAAGCCCGCGGCGAGCCGATTGAAGGCCAGCTTGCGGTCGCCGAGGTCGTAATCAATCGCGCGAAGTCGGGACTTTACCCCGACAACTTCTGCGGCGTGGTGACGCAGCCGGCGCAGTTCTCATTCGTGCATCATGGCCGCATTCCCGCTGCCGACGAATCGTCGGCGGCTTGGCAGCGCGCCGAAGCGGTGGCCCAAATCGCTCAGCAGAACCTGTGGCAGAGCAAGGCAGCCGACGCGCTCTATTTCCACGCGACCTACGTCAGGCCGAGCTGGGCGCACCAGAAGGTCCAGCTGGCGCAGATCGACACCCACATCTTCTATCGTTGAAGCCGCTTTCGCGGCGCAAGCGTTAGCCTTCGATCTCGACCCAGACGGGGGCGTGATCGCTGGCTTTCTCGCGGCCACGGTAGTCCTTGTCCACGCCGGCGGCCCTGAGCCGGTCGGCGGCCTCCGGCGAAAGCAGCAGGTGGTCGATGCGAAAACCGTGGTCGCGCTGCCACGCGCCCGCCTGGTAATCCCAGTAAGTCCACGCCCCGCCGCGCGGGTTGAGCGTGGCGAGCGTGTCGGTCCACCCGTCGTTGAGGATGCGGGCGTAGGCCGCGCGCGATTCGGGTTGCATCAGCGCATCGCTGGCCATTGCTGCGGGCGACCACACGTCGCGATCCTCCGGTATGACGTTGAAATCGCCGACCACGACCGTCGGTTTCTCGCGTGCGAGCAATTCGCCGAGACGGACACGCAACCGTTCCATCCACGCCAGCTTGTAGTCGAACTTGGGGCCCGGCTGCGGGTTGCCGTTGGGGAGGTAGAGGTTGACCACTCGCACGCCGCGAATGTCCGCCTCTATGAAGCGCGCTTGTTCGTCCTCCGGGTCGCCGGGAAGGCCGTGGACGACTTCGAGCGGGTCCTCGCTATCGACCAGGATGGCGACGCCGTTGAAGCCTTTCTGGCCGTGCCACGCGGCTCGGTAGCCGATCTTTTCAAAGTCTTCGGCCGGGAAATCGGCGTCCTGGCACTTGATTTCCTGAAGGCAGGCGACCGCCGGGCGCGTTTCCTCGAGCCATTCGAGCAGGCGTTCGCGCCGAGCGCGGATTCCATTGATGTTGAAGCTGGCGATCCGCACGGAGGCGGACCTTAGACTCCGAAACTCGAACCGCAACCGCATCCCGCAGTGGCGTTCGGATTCTCCACCTTGAACGCCGCGCCGCCGAGCGACTCGACGAAATCGACAGTGCTCCCGGCGACGAGGTCGAGACTCACCGGGTCGACCACCAGTCGAACCCCATCGGTCTCGCTGACCATGTCGTCGTTCTGGGCCGCCTCGGTCAGATCGAACTTGTACTGGAAGCCCGAGCAACCGCCGCCCTCGACGGTTAGCCGCAGGATCGCCGGCTTGCCCTGACGCTCGGCAATCGAGCCGATGCGCCTGGCGGCGGCGGATGAAAGGGTAAGGGCAGCGGTCATGCCGTTGATGTAGGGTTCGCGGGCGTCGCTCTCAAGCGGTTTGGATATATTGCCGCATGTGCTCGGCTTCGGCGCTGATCTCGTCGATCCGCGCCTTGACGATGTCGCCGATCGAAATGAACCCGGTCATTGTCCCTCCGCGCATCACCGGCAGGTGGCGAATCCGTCGACGGGTCATCAGTTCGAGCGCGTCGATGAAGCTGGTCTCGGGCGAGATCGTCACCGGCGGCGAGGTCATCACCTCACCCACTTGCCGGTCGAGGCACAGTGCGCCCTCTTCGGCGAGGCGATAAAGTACGTCGCGCTCGGAGAAGATTCCGGCGACTTGCTCACCCTGCATCACCGGCAACGCGCCGATGCGCTTTTCTGCGAGGAGCTGCACCGCCTGACGCACAGTGGCTCCGGCTGGGCAAGTCACGATTTCGCTTGGGTCGCGGGTGGCGATAAGCTTGACGATATCCATGACACTCTCTCCCATGTCTTGGACTGCGAATTGTACCACCAACCCTGTCCGGTAGCGAATCTTTGTCTAGAGGCGTTGCCAGCCCTGCCCCGCGTCGCCATCTGTCGAGGATGAGCCCCCCGCGCCGATCGCCGCTCGACCAGCCCGACAACTCGGCCCACGCTTGGGCTCACTACCGGAAGTTGATGATGTGGATGGCCATTTTCACGCTGGTCGTCCTCGCGATCTCGCTCGGCGCTCTCTACGAGATGGGCGCGCTCGTCTCGATCCACTTCGTCATCGCCACCGTGCTCGGCATCGGCTTCGCGATGATGCTGATGGCGGCGCTGATGGGGCTGGTGTTTCTGTCGAGCGGCACCGGTCACGACGAATCGATCGCCGACCCCCTCAACGAGGACGATTAGGGCGCGCCGCGCAGGCGGAAATCCTCGACCGGCATCCCGCCGATCAGGTGCTCCTGGATGATCCGTTCGAGCGCTTCCTCGGTGCACGAATGGTACCAGACCCGATCGGGCCAGACGACCGCCACTGGGCCCGCGGCGCAGATCTGCAGGCAATCGGCCTTGGTCCGCTGCACGCCGCCCTGACCGCTGAGACCGAGTTCCTTGAGTCGCCGCTTGAGGTATTTCCACGAGCGCTCGCCCACCTCGCGGCGGCAGCATTCGCCTTTTTCGGACATCGCACACAGGAAGATGTGCCGTTGCAGCTTTTCGCCGCCGATCGAGCTCAGTGCGGCTTCGGCTCGGCTTAGTTCTTCCGATTGATGGGTGATGGTTCCGCTCAGCCCTTCTTGCCGGCGATGCGGGCGATCTCGGCCTGGACCATGCGGTCTACGATCGCCGGCAGGTTCGTTTCGAGCCATTGCGCCAGCATAGGCCGCAACATGTCGCGCACCAGGCCTTCCAGCGACGTTTCGCCCGAACGGACGATCTGCGGCTGCGCACCCGGTTCGGCGAGCATGGCGAGAGCCGCAAGCGATTCGCGCATCGCGCCGGCCGTGCGCTCGGTCGTCAGTCGGGGCGAATCGTCCTCGTCCTCGGCGATTTCGACCGCATCGCCCAGATCGAAGATTCCGTCATCCACGGGCTCGTCGCCCGATGCGGTGAGGGTTTCGGTGCCGACGCCGGCGGATTCGCGGTGACGGCGCTCGACTTGCGCCGACTCGCGGTTGTCGCGCGCTATCACCCGCTTGATCGATTCGAGGATTTCCTCGACCGAAGGCTCACCCTGTTGCCGCATTGTCAGGACCCTGGCTGCTTGGGTTGAGCCGGAATTGTCGCGTCCTGCGGCGCGATGTCAACGGTCCGGGTCGATTGCGTCACCGGGTCCTTGTCATGCGACCAATCCCAGGCGTCATTCTTGACCCGGTTGTAGTTCACCACCGGATCGTAGAGCGGGCCCTGGCCCTCGAGCCCGAGATCGCGCGCCTCGGCCCGGCCCATGGCCGCAAGCAAGGTGAACCCGGCGACGTAGGAATTGCGCCGCGCGGTGACGAGCTGGACTTGCGCTTGCAGCAATTCCTGCTCGGCATTGAGGATGTCGAGTATCTGCCGCGTGCCCACGGTCTGCTCTGCGCGCGTGCCTTCCAGGCTTAGCTCGGCAGCGGAGACTGCGGTTTGCGTCGAGACAATGATCTCGTTTGAGGCTTGCCAGGCGGCATACGCGGCACGCACCTGCTGGATCACGCTGCGCTCGGTGCCGACAACTTCCTCGAGTGACTGCGAAGCTCGCGCCTGCGCTTGCCGTTCGAGCGCGGCCGGTCGCCCGCCCTGGTAGAGCGGGATGGTGCCCCTCACGCCGACCTGGGCGGTCGTCTGGAACCCAAGCGCCGAGCCCGGGATCGCGCTGGCGAGCGAGCCGATGTAATCGGTCGCACCGCCGCTGGTGAACAGCTCGACGGTAGGCAGCCTGTGGGCGCCGGCGGCGTTGACGTCGAATCCGGCGGCGTCGGCACGTTCCTGCGCGGCGATCAGATCGGGATTGTTGTGCAACGCTGCATCGACCGCCTCCTGGACGTTGGCGGGCAGGCCCGGCAGCGGCGGCGGCGCCTGCAGGTCGCTCGGCGTCTTTCCGACCAGCGCCACGTAACGTTCGCGCGCCGCGATCAGATTGGACTGCGAGGTTCGCAGGTCACCGCGCGCGAGCGCCAGCCGCGCCTCCGACTGAGCGACGTCAGTGCGAGTGAGGCTGCCGATCTGGAACTGATCGGTAGTCGACTGCAAATTGACGTTGAGAACGTCGACGTTGTTGGCGTTGAGTCCGACGATGGCTTCGTTGAGAATGACGTCCATGTAGGCAGCGGCGACTTGGCTGAACAACGAGCTCTCGCTGCCGCGCAAGTCGGACCGGCCGGCCAGGTCGCGCGTTTCGGCTGCCTTGATGCCGTATTTCGTCGCGCCTCCGGAATAAATCGTCACCGAAAGGTTGAGCTGGGCGGAAATCGACCGCTCCGGTCCACCGGCAGCGCTTGAACTCTGCTTCACGAATTCGGTGTAGGCCGGCGTGGCGACCAGGGAAGGCAGCGCGTTGGAGCGTTCGATCGGCACGTTCTCATCGGTCGCGCGCTGCTGCGCCCGCGCGCCTTCGAGCGTGGGGTTGGTGCGATAAGCCGAATTGAGCGCATCCTTGAGCGTGTCCGCCTGCGCGGGCACGGCCGCGGCAAGGCACGCGCCGGCCAGCATGCCGATCCGCAGCCCCCTCAGCACCATGGTCAGAAGCTCCATTCCTTCTTCGCGGCAAATTCCGGAAGCACCGGAATGCCAATCTCGGTCAGCGGCAGCAGGGCCACATCACCGCCGGCCTTGCGGCCCGCTGCGAGGCGCGTGAGACCGTTCCTCAACGCGCCGCAAACCACGCGGCCCCCTTCTGCCAAGCGCTGCACGAGGGCGTCGGGCAATTGCTCGACCGCACCGTCGATCACTAGCAGAGTGAAATTCCCGCTCTTGCGCCTAGCGGCTGCGGCATCCGCGGGAGAAGCGATCTCGAGCGAGCCCACCAGCGGGCGCAGCAGCACGGCCAGATAACCGCTACCGCCATCGACCAGAAGGGCCTTGTCGGCCATTGTCGGGCGCGCTTCCTGCAGCATCATTCCCTGGACAAGCGGTGCGGCCAGGAAGCCGCCGTTGTCGAGTGCGATAGCCCGGTCCATGTAGGCAACGCCCCGCGCGCTGGCCGGCACAAAGTCCTCGCGCGCAACTTCGCCCATGCGTGCCAGCACGTAGCCGGCGTTGACGCCGCTGGTGCGCAGCTGGCTGTCGAGCATGGCCTTGCGGGCGGCGGCGTGCCCGCCGGCAACGGGACGGTCTTCGACGATGGTCACTTCGGCAATCTCATGTCCGTCTTGATGCTGGCGCCTTAGGGCCTGTGGCGGCTGCGGGCAATGGTAGGCGTTATCGCAAATCGTTGCAGTCAAAGGCGTGTTGCCCGCATGCCGCAAGCTTTGACCATAGCGGCTGGTCGCGCCTATGGGGGCGCTCACTCGACCGGCAGGAGGGCTCGCTCGATGAGCGACATGGTGACGATCCGCGAGGAAGACCTGATCGACAGCGTGGCCGACGCGCTGCAGTTCATCTCGTACTACCACCCGATGGACTACATCCGCGCACTCGGCGCGGCCTACGAGGCGGAACAGGGTCCGGCGGCGAAGGACGCGATCGCGCAGATCCTCACCAACAGCCGGATGTGCGCCGAAGGACACCGCCCGATCTGCCAGGACACCGGCATCGTCAACGTGTTCGTGCAGTGGGGGCAGGATTGCCTGCTGGATTCGAAGCGCAGCCTGCAGGACGTGGTCGATGAGGGCGTCCGCCGGGCCTACAACCTGCCCGAAAACAAGCTGCGCGCGTCGATTCTCGCCGACCCCGCGTTCACTCGCCGCAATACCCGTGACAACACGCCGTGCGTGCTCTCGGTCGAGATGGTGCCTGGCGGCGCCGTGTCGATCGACGTCGCCGCGAAGGGCGGGGGCAGCGAGAACAAGTCCAAGTTCAAGATGATGAACCCGTCCGACAATATCGTCGACTGGGTGCTCGAGATGATACCGCAAATGGGCGCCGGATGGTGCCCCCCGGGGATGCTCGGGATCGGCATCGGCGGCACCGCCGAGCATTGCATGAAGCTCGCCAAGCAAAGCCTGATGGAACCGATCGATATGGCCCAGCTCAAGGCGCGCGGGCCCACGACCGATATCGAGGCGCTGCGGATCGAGATCTTCGACAAGGTCAACGCGCTTGGTGTCGGCGCGCAGGGGCTCGGCGGGCTTTCGACCGTGCTCGACGTCAAGATCCTCGACTGGCCGTGCCACGCTGCGGGCAAGCCGGTGGCGATGATCCCCAACTGCGCAGCGACGCGCCACGCGCATTTCGTGCTCGACGGTTCGGGGCCCAGCTATCTCGAGGCGCCGAAGCTCGACCAATGGCCCGACGTGCATTGGCAACCTGACGCCGCGGCCAAGCGCGTCGACCTTGACGCCTTGACGCCCGAAGTCGTCGCGAGCTGGCAAGCCGGTGACCGGTTGCTGCTCAACGGGACGATGCTCACGGGGCGCGATGCGGCGCACAAGCGCATCAAGGACATGCTCGACAAAGGCGAGGACCTGCCGGTGAGTTTCAAGGGCCGCGCGATCTATTATGTGGGGCCGGTCGACCCGGTGATGGGCGAAGTGGTCGGCCCGGCGGGCCCGACGACCGCCACCCGAATGGACAAGTTCACCGACATGATGCTCGGGCTCGGGCTGCTGGCGATGATCGGCAAGGCCGAGCGCGGGCAGGGCGCGGTGCAGTCCATCGCCCGGCACAAGGTCGCCTACCTGATGGCCGTCGGCGGCGCGGCCTACCTGGTTTCGCGGGCGATCAAGCGGGCCAAGGTGGTCGCGTTCGAGGATCTCGGGATGGAGGCGATCTACGAGTTCACCGTCGAGGACATGCCGGTCACGGTCGCGGTCGACAGCCAGGGCAGCAACGTCCACACGCTCGCGCCGGCGGAATGGCGCAAGAAAATCGCCAGCGAGGGGCTGCTCCAGGGCACCTGACGGCCGAAATGACCATTCGACCAAGCGCCGATGGGGTCCGACATCGGCGCTGGCGAGAACCGCCCGGCCCGGGCTATGTCGGGGCGATGGACAACGATCTTGTCGAGCCGCATCCCGCGCGCGTGCCGTTCAGGACGGTGCTCGCGTCGATCGTGGGCTTGTGGCTGTGTTATTTCCTACTGGTGACGATCCGCTCGGAGCTGCTCGATCTCGGCTTCGAGCAGGAGATGCTCTGGCGCCGGGCGCTCGCCAGCGTGGTCGGGGTGGCGATCATGGTCGGGCTGTGGCTGGTACTGCGATTGTTCGACACCAAACCGCTGTGGGCCAAGATCGCGGCGGCCCTGGTGCTGTCGGCCCCGGTCGCCCTGATGTTGGCGGAGGCCAACCAGATGGCGTTCAAGCCGATCGAGGAGCGGGTCTACAAGCGCATGGGCGCGCAGGAAGGCCTGGTCGTCCGCCGCGACGCTTCGGGCGACCTGCTGGTCGATGCGACGCTTCCGGGAATGTCGGACGCCAAAGGACAGCCGCGCTCGGTCACAGTCGATCGCTACAGCGCCTGGGAAAGCATCATCGAGATCGCCTTCGGGCGCTATTTCATGTCGCTTGCCTGGTGCGCGCTGTACCTCGCCTTGCTGGCGGGGGAGAAGGCGCGTGCGGCCGAACGGCGCGAAGGCGCGTTCCGCCGCGCGGCGAAGGCGGCCGA
>DATIQN010000020.1:0-3343 GCA_035470785.1 Croceibacterium sp.
GCCGGCTTCGAGCGCGGCATCTATGCCGGGCTCGACGCGGGCAGCGGCCAAAGGGCGGCGTAGGCGCAAGCGGACGGCGCACCGCCCGACCACCCAACCACAACTCGTCACCCGCAATAAGGCGGTCGCCATCATCAAAGCTGTCGTCGCGAACATCTCCTCCCCTCCCCCCGCGAAGCTGTTCAGACCGGGGACAAGGTGGACAGGTGTTCGGAGACATCGTGGACACTTCCGACAGCGAATCAAGGAGGCTGTCGGATGCCGTTCCACGAGGTGTGCCGGATGGACGCGAGATTGGAATTTGTGATGTTGGCATCGGTGGAAGGGGCCAATGTTCGGAACTTGTGCCGTCGCTTCGGCGTGAGCCCGACGACCGGCTACAAGTGGCTGGAGCGTTGGCGGCTCGAAGGGATGGCGGGGCTTCAGGAACTGTCGCGTCGGCCGCAGACTTCGCCGTCGCGCAGCGCGACAGCGACGGAGAAAGCCGTGCTTTCGGTCCGCACAGCGCATCCGGCCTGGGGCGGCCGCAAGATCGCCAGGCGGCTGAAGGATCTCGGGCAGGCGGCGGTTCCGGCCCCCTCGACGGTGACGGCGATCTTGAAGCGGCATGGGGTCGAGCTTGGCGCACACGGTGGCGGCCAGTCCGCCTTCACCCGCTTCGAGCGGGGACGGCCGAACGAGTTGTGGCAGATGGACTTCAAGGGCCACGTGGCCCTGCACGTTGGCCGGCTTCATCCGCTGACCGTGCTCGACGATCATTCGCGTTTCTCCGTGGTGCTTGCGGCCTGCGCCAACCAACAGACCGAGACGGTCCGCCAGCAGCTCATCACCGCCTTCCGCCGCTACGGGCTGCCCGAGGGGCTGATCACCGACAACGGTTCGCCCTGGGGCGACGGACCGGGCAGCCCGTTCACTCCGCTTGGGGTCTGGCTGATCGAGCATGGCATCAAGATCAGCCATTCGCGGCCCTATCATCCACAGACCATGGGCAAGGACGAACGCTTCCATCGCAGCCTCAAGGCCGAGGTGTTGTCCGGCCCGCCCTTGGCCGATCTCGCCGCCGCCGAACGCTCCTTCGACCGCTGGCGCAACGTCTACAACTCGCAACGGCCGCACGAGGCGCTCGAGCTTGCCGTCCCGGCCAGCCGCTATCAGCCGAGCCCGCGCGACTATGTCGAGACCGTCGCGCCCTTCGAATATGCCTCGAACGACATCGTGCGCCGTGTCCAGCAGGGCGGTCACATCAGCTTCCTCGGCCGCGCCCTCAAGGTTCCCAAGGCGTTCTGCGGAAAAGCCGTGGCATTCCGACCAACCACACAGGATGGCGTCTTCGACGTCGTCTTCCGAACCCAGAGGATTGCAACCATCGACATCCGGCCCCTCGACCGCAAGCCGAAAAGTGTCCACGATGTCTCCGAACACCTGTCCACCTTGTCCCCGGTCTGAACAGTGCGGCGGGGAGGGGTCGGGGGTGGGGGGTCTATCGGCATCGGTGGTTGTGGGAGCACCCCCCACCCCGGCGCTTGCAGCGCCGACCCTCCCCACCGCTCGCAAGGGTTCGCGGGGGGAGGGATGGGAGGTCGTCTGCTAACCGGCCCGCGCCGCCTTCTTGCGCCAGGCCAGATGCACCGCGCAGGCGCAGCCGGGCGGGTGCGCCTGCATTTCCTTCGATGCGATATCGTTGGCGGGTGCTGCGGCCGACGGCGCCAGCGTCGGCATCGCCTCCTTGACGCGGCGCGCCTCGGCCGACTGGTCCTGGGTCGGGATGTAGTTCAACACCGGCGCCAGCCAGCGCTCGGCCTCGCCGACGCTCCAGCCCTTGCGCGCGGCGTAGTCTTCCACCTGGTCGCGCTCGATCTTGCCGACGCCGAAATAGAAGCTTTCGGGGTGGCTGAAATAGAGCCCCGACACCGAAGAGCCCGGCCACATCGCGTAGCTTTCGGTGAGCTTCACACCGGCGGTGTTTTCGGCATCGAGCAGGGCGAACAGCGTGGCCTTCTCGGTGTGATCGGGCTGCGCGGGATAGCCGGGCGCGGGGCGGATGCCCTTGTATTGTTCGAGAATGAGCTGATCGGGCGTCAGCGCCTCGTCCGGCGCATAGCCCCAGAATTCCCGGCGGACGCGGGCATGCATCCGTTCGGCGAAGGCTTCCGCGAGTCGGTCGGCCAGCGCCTTGCACAGGATCGAGGAGTAATCGTCATTGGCGTTCTTGAACCGGTCGGCGATGATGTCTTCGCCGATCCCCGCCGTGACCACAAAGGCGCCGATGTAATCCGGCACGCGAGAGGATACCGGCGCGACGAAATCCGACAGCGCCGCGTTGAAGCGGCCTTCGCGTTTTTCGAGTTGCTGGCGCAGCGTGTGCAAGGTCGCGACCTCCTTGCTGCGCGCCTCGTCGGCGTAGACCACGATATCGTCGCCTCGCGCGTTGGCGGGCCAGAAGCCGATGGTCGCCTGGGCCTTGAACCATTTCTCCTTGATGATGCGCGCCAGCATGTTGCGGGCATCGTCATAGAGCGAGCGCGCGACTTCGCCGACTTTTTCATCGTCGAGGATGGCGGGAAAGCGTCCGGTCAGTTCCCATGTCTGGAAGAACGGCGTCCAGTCGATATATTCGGCCAGCTCCGCGAGGTCGTAATCGCTGAAACTCCTGATGCCGAGAAATGCCGGCTGCTTCGGCGGCGTGCTGGCAAAGTCGATCTTGACCGCGTTGGCGCGGGCCGCCGCGAGTTTCAGCCGCTTCTTGTCGGCCTGGGCGCGGAAATGCGCCGCGGAAATCTTGGCGTAGTCGGCGCGCACCTCGGTGGCATAGGCCTCGCGCCGCTCCGGCGACAGCAGCGCGGAGGCGACGCCGACGGCGCGGCTGGCGTCATTGACATGGACCACCGGCCCGCCGCGATAATTCGGGTCGATCTTCACCGCGGTATGGACGCGGCTCGTGGTGGCGCCGCCGATCAGCAGCGGCACGGTCATGCCCTGGCGCTCCAGCTCGCCGGCCAGAAAACTCATTTCATCGAGCGACGGCGTGATCAGGCCGGAGAGGCCGATGATGTCGGCGCCTTCGCGCCTGGCGGTTTCGATGATCTTGGTCGCGGGCACCATGACGCCGAGGTCGATCACCTCGAAATTGTTACACTGCAGCACGATGCCGACGATGTTCTTGCCGATGTCGTGGACGTCGCCTTTCACGGTAGCCAGCACGATCTTGCCGGCGGAGTTGCGGCCGTCGCCGACAATGCCGTTGGCGAGGTTGCGCGCCTTCTCCTCCTCCATGAACGGCATCAGATAGGCGACCGCCTGCTTCATGACGCGGGCGGATTTCACCACTTGCGGCAGGAACATC
>DATIQN010000021.1:0-35906 GCA_035470785.1 Croceibacterium sp.
GGACGAGGAAGGCGAAGTCCTTCCCGACCTGGAGGCGGCCCGCGCCAGGGCCATCAGCAATGCCCGCGCGATGATCGCCGCTGAAATCCTGGACAAGGGTGAATTCAACCTGAGCCACCGGGTCGAAGTGGAGGACGAGAACGGCAAGGTCGTCCTGATCGTGAAGTTTGGCGACGCCGTTAAGATCGGCGCGTGAGCCGATAGAGCGGACGTGCGGCACTCATCAAAAAATTTCTTGCGACGTTGCGTCGCTTAACAAATCTTATATCCGATTCCCTTGCAGAAGCGTTCATGCTGCCAACTTCCGTAGGGACCTGAATCATGCCGCGAGATCTAGTGTCCCATTCCAACATCATTTTCAGCCTCGAAGACGGAATTGTCTGGGCCAGCTGGTCGGGTACCCACGCCAAAGTCGAGCTCGGTCGATGCGACAATGTCATCGAGATGATGAGCGACTTCCTGAAGCAGTGTGAAGTTGCCGAACGCCTGACCGGCGAAGCGCGACCACGGGGTTAGCGCCCCTCTTTCCGCCCAATGCGGACATTGCCCCTCGCCGCCGGAACCGCACCGCCCAGCAACGGTTGACCCTCCCAGAACAGATGGGTTCCGCCTGCCTTCAGGTTGCCCCGCCAGGAGGACGTATGCGTGATTGGTTCGGGCGCCGCTATCTGGACCTGCTCGGTTCGATCTACATCTACAACGAATTCCGCGGCTACACCGCGCTCGACCGCGTGCTCGAGGCAGTGCGCAAGCGCTGGCCTGACGACCACAGGCTGATCGAGCGGGTCGAGCAGCATCGCGCCGACGAGCGCAAGCACTACCTGATGTTCCGCCGCTGGTTCGAGCGCCGCGGGCACATGCCGCTTTCGGTCGACCGCACGTGCGGCCACATCGATCGCTTCGTGGGAATCATGTTCCGCTCGACCATCGACGATCTCGATCCGCTGAAGATTGTCGGCCGCGACGCGCTGTTCGAGCGCCTGTGCCGGGTCATCTCCCTGACCGAGAAGCGCGGCCACCGGCAGGTCGAGATCCTGCTTCGCCATCCCGTGGTCGAGACCGACGCCACGCTGATGAAGATCTTCCGCATCATCGAGCAGGACGAGCCGAGCCATTGGGCGCCCTACGACGATTGGCTGCGCGCGCGCGGCTGCCGGCAGCCGAAGTGGTGGGAGCGCGCGATCGACGGCTTCATCCACTCCGAGCTGCTGTTCCTCAAGCTGCCGATATTGTTTCTCAATCCCCGGCTCGGCCGGCGCGCGGCCTGGCCCGACGAGCAGGACTGCGACACCCGGACGACCGTCACGGCTTCGCTTGCCAGTGCTTGAGGTTTGATGGCGAATCTGGCGCTGGCGGCTCCCGAGGTGCCGGGGGCCGCGGAGCCGGGGCACGGCCGCACCCTGTTCGGCGAAGATCGCGCATGGCTGGCGCTGCTGGCCAGCGTAACGGCCATCGAGCTGGCCTGGTGGACTCTGACCTGGAGCCGGGGATTTGCGCCCGCGCCGTTCCTGCTGACTTATCTCGGGGCAGCTTTCGGGGGGCTCGCTTGCGCAGTCCTGCTGCGCAAGGCGGTGCGACCGCGGGCGGCCAGGCCCGATTGGGCAAGCGCTCTGCCGGCAACGGCGCTTGTCGGCGTGAGCGCCAGCCTGTTCCTGCCGCTCAAGTACGCCATCCCGCGATGGATCCCGTTCTGGCTCGACCAGCCCCTGGCACGGGCCGAAAGGGCGGCCTTCGGGGTCGATCCCTGGCTGATCCTCGACCATCTGTTCGGATGGGCGGCGGCACCGCTCGACGCGTTGTACGCGCTGTGGCTCCCGACCCAGGCATTGTTGCTCTTCCTGGTGCTCCTGCAGCCGGCGTCGCCCGCCAAATCGCGGGTCCTGATCGCCTATGCGCTCGCCTGGTTCATGCTCGGAATGGTCGCCGCCACGCTGCTCTCGTCGGCCGGGCCGATATTCCATGATCGGGTTTTTGGCGGCGAGTCATTTGCGGCACTGCACGACACGCTGCGGGTGCGCGGCGCGTGGATGGCAATCGCCGAATCCGACCGGATGTGGGCTTCGCTGGCGTCCGCGCGGCCCGGCCTTGTCGCCGGGATATCCGCGGTTCCATCGATCCACGTCGCCGTGAGCGTGTGGATGTTCCTGGCCGCGCGCGCGATGGCCCCGCGCGCCGCGCCTTATGCGGCGGTCTACATCTCGCTCATCTGCATCGGTTCGGTGCAGCTCGGGTGGCACTACGTCAGCGACGGAGTTGCAGGAGCGCTCGGAATGCTCGCCATTTGGGCGGTAAGCCGCGCGCGCGCCCGCTAGTCCGTTACGGGTCCGTCGGGATCCGATGAGGGCGCATCGAGCGGCGTCGTAGCCTGCTGGTACTTCATCCGCCCGAGCTCCGCCTCGACATTGGCGCGGCCCTCGTCGCTCGCGGTGGCGAGGTCGAGCGGCCGTCCGCCCAGTCCTTCGTGGTCGGTGTTGAGAAACTCTATCGCCCGTTCACGGCCGAGCACCAGGAAGGCAAGGCTCGTGATGTCGCCCTGCCGTACAGCCTGGTCTCGCGGAATCGGCGTGGTCTTCGGCCTGCGGCGCCAGGGATTGTTCCGTGCCGGGTTTTCGGGTTGCTCGGTCATGTCGGGGGGCTCCTGCCAGTAAGCGGGAGCACGAGGGTCTCCCAGCCGCGGGCGCTTACGAGGCGAAGCTCACGACAGCCTCTAAATGGGTGCTCGGAGGCGGAATTGTAAGGGCCGGGCGGGTCTCACCCCTGGGACCGCCTGGTCTCTCCACGCAGCGCCACGGCCCGCGAGCGCAGCAGGTCGCGGCGGGCGACGATGCCGGTCAGCCGCCCTCCGGCGTCGATCACGCACACGCGGCCCGAGTTCTCGGCGATCATCAGGTTGGCGATGACATCAGACGGGGTGTCGGGCGTCACCAGCGGCAACGAGACGTCGGACAGGGTCTCGCCCAGAGTGCCGTCGAGCGCGCCAGGCTCCTGCCGCCAGCGCAACGCATCGGCGCGCGAGACGAGCGCGACGGGGCGGCCCGTTTCGTCCACCACGGGATAGCTGCGATGGACCGCCTCGCGCTCGAAGAACAGCAGCGCCTCGCCCACCGGCAGGTCGGCCGGGAGCGTGACCGGGTCGGCAGTCATGACATCACTCGCAAGGCTGAGCGCGAGCGGGTCGACGCTGAACTCCTGGCTGATGTGGCGGCCGCGGCGGCTGATCTTCTCGGTCAGGATCGAGCGGCGCAGCAGCAGCACGGCAATAGCGAAGGCCACGCCCGAGCCGGTAATCGCCTGGGGGAGCGCGTCGAAGCGGCCGGTAAGCTCGGCGACGAACAGCGCTGAGGTGAGCGGCGCGCGCATCGAAGCGCTCATCATCCCGGCCATGCCGACCATCGCCCACGGGCCGCTGCCGCCGGGCAGCCACAGCCCGGCGAGCGCTCCTGCCGCGCCGCCGATAATCAGCAGCGGCGCGAGGATGCCGCCCGAAGTCCCCGAGCCGAGCGCCGCGAGCCACACGATCGCCTTGACCACCAGCAGCAGCACGATCGCCTGCGCGACCAGCGAGCCGGCAACCAGCGCTTGAATGGTGTCGTAGCCCGCGCCGAGCACGCGCGGCTCGACCAGCGCACCCAATCCGACGACCACCGAGCCGAGCGCCGGCCACCACATCCAGTGCAGCGGCAGGCGGTGAAAGCCGTCCTCGATCAAGTACAGCGCCTTGGAGATTAGGCACGCCAGCAGGCCCGAAATCGCCCCCACGGCCAAAGCTAAAGCTAGGTTGAGCGGCGAAGCGGCCAGGTGCCAAGTCGCCGGAAACAGCGGTCCCGAGCCCACCAGCAGCGGCCGCCAGGCGAAGGCGACGATCACGCTCGCCACCACCGGCACGAAGCTGCGCGGCCTCCATTCGAACAGTAGCACCTCGACCGCGAGCAGGATCGCCGCGAACGGGGTACCGAATATCGCCGTCATGCCTGCGGCGGCGCCCGCCACCAGCAGCGTCTTGCGCTCGGCGGCGGTGAGGTGGAAGCGCTGCGCGAACAGCGAGCCGATCGCCCCTCCGGTCATGATGATCGGCCCCTCGGCGCCGAACGGCCCCCCGCTTCCGATCGAGATCGCCGATGACAGCGGCTTGAGCAGCGCGACCTTGAACGACAGCTTGCTCTCGCCGTAGAGGATCGCCTCGATCGCCTCAGGAATGCCGTGGCCGCGGATCTTGTCCGAGCCGAACCGCGCCATTGTCCCGATGACCAGGCTGCCGAGAACCGGGATGACGATGGTCAGCGGCCCGGTGGGGGCCGTGCCCGGCGAAGTCATCGCCCACGACAATCGGTGGTACCACAGCAGGTTGGTGGTCAACCCGATCAGGTGCAGCAGCACCCACGCCGACAGCGCGCCGCCGGTGCCCGTCACCAGTGCCATGCCGGCGAGCAGCACCATGCGCATGTCGGCGTTATGATCGGCCAGCCGGGGCCGGTTAGGCGCGCCCGGAAGCGCGCCCCGTCCTGCGACCCGGGCATTTACATTCAAGTTGGCGTTGCGAGTCATGCGCCGCGCAACTATGTCGTACTACGACATAGTGCAAGAGCTTGAGGTCAATGGATAACCTGACAGACAGCGATTACGCCACGCTCGCGGGCTTCCGCTACGCCCTGCGCCAGTTCGTCCGTTACTCCGAACGCGCGGCGGGCGAAGCCGGGCTCACACAGCGCCAGCACCAGGCGCTGCTGGCGATCCGCGGGGGGGCCGGCGGCACGCTGCACGTCGGCGAACTGGCCGAGCGCCTGTTCCTGCGGCCTCACAGCGCGTCGGAGCTGGTCCAGCGTATGGTCGAGCAAGGCCTGCTGCTGCGCGAGGCCGACCCGGCGGACAAACGCCAAGTCACGCTGCGCCTCAGCAAGCGCGGCGAAACGGTGCTCGAATTCCTCTCGCAAAGCCACCGCGCCGAACTGCGCCGGCTGAGCCCGATGTTGCAGGAGCTGCTGGCGGGGTTGGGCTAACTCGCGCGGGATTCCGCCAGCAGGAGCAGGTCGCCCAGGCTTTCTCGCGTGACGAGGCCGGCGATCCGCTCGCCGTCGCAGACGACGATCGGCTGGTCGTTCTCCTCCATCAACGCCAGCGCGTCGTCGAGCGAGCTGTCGGCGGGGACGATCTGACATGTCTCGCTCATGGCGTCGGCCACTCGCTGCGTCTTGCCGTGGACGTGGAGCCCGCGGATAAGCTGATCTCGGCCGAGAACTCCGGCAAGCTGTCCCGCGGAATCGAAAACGGGAAAATGCTGCTGGCCGGTCCGGAGCAGCAACTGCGCCGCATCGCCGAGGGTGTCGGCGGTCGACAGCGTGCGCATCTCGGTGAGCATCGCATCCGCCACGCGCAGCGGCTCGGCCGCCCGGTGCAACTGCACGGCGTGCGCCTCGGCCCCGGCGGCCAGGTACACGAAGATCGCGATGAAGATGAGGATCGCGTTGCCCGAAACAAGCCCGAGCAGCCCGAAGCCTATGGCGAGGAGCTGCCCAACGGCGGCCGCTATTCGCGTGGCCCGGGCGCGATCGAGGAAGGCCGCCAAGACGGCTCGCAGGATGCGGCCCCCGTCCATCGGAAACGCCGGGATGAGGTTGAACAGCGCCAGGAACAAGTTGATCGTGGCCAGGCTCGGCAGGATGTCGCGGACAGTGGGGACGGGCGCCTTGGACAAGTCCGCCGGCGCAATCCCGAGCACGAAGACGAGCGCGGCGGCGAGCGCCAGGTTCACGAGCGGCCCGGCGATGGCGACCGCAAATTCCTGGCCGGCGCGCTCCGGGAGCCGCCGCAGCCGGGCGACTCCTCCGATCGGCAGCAAGGTCACGTCCGGCGTCGGAATGCCGAAGCGGCGGGCCATCAGGATATGGCCGAACTCATGGGCGACGACGCAGGCGAACACCGCGGCAATCAGCCCCACGGCGCCCACCGCCGCGCTGGCACCGCCGGCGAAGAGCGTGGCGATGCCCACCCACGCGAGGTAGACGACAAAGGTCCAATGCAGGCGGACCTTCGTGCCGGCGATGGTGCCGATCGTCAGCGAATGGCCGAGGAACCCGCTGCCGTCCCGCACGGGCGCTGGCCGCCGCACGCGACCGCGACCCGTTTCCGGGTTGATCGCCACGGGCCGCAACTCCAGGGCCGCACTCAAGTCGAGGGCGTTTCGGGGCGGCGCCGCAGCTTCAGGCCTGCGACCACGCCGGCAAGGATCGCCGGAACGATTGCCGCCGCCGCGGCGCGGGCGCGAGGCGATTTGGCGATCCGCCGCGCCCTGCGACGGTAACGCCGCGGAATGCGATCGGTGATGGTCTCTTCAAACCTGCTATGTTTCATGACGGCCTCCGTCGAGTTGCCACGGCAGCTAACTCGCCCGCTTCGCCCATGAACATCGGTATTGTTCCGGGGCCCGCGCGGCCTGCGACGCTGTGCAGTGCCACTGGTCGTGGTAAGGCACAGCCATGGCATTGGGGCGGGCGAAGCTGGCGATCGGCCAAGGGCTGAGCGTGTGGGTGTTCGAGGCGCCCGGCGGCTTCGGCGACCCGCAGTTCCACAGCCACCACGCGATCCAGATCACCGTTCCGCTGGCCGGCGGCCTGAAGCTCGCCACCGAGGACCGGGCGATTGCCGCGCCGGCCGTGGCCGTCGCCGCCGACGCGCGGCATCGCTTCGAGGCGGACGGGGTCATGGTGTTCGCTTTCGTCGAGCCGGAGGGCCCTACCGGGCGCGCGCTACTCGAGGCGCTGTTCCGCGAGCACCCCTTGGCCGAACTCGATCTCCACAGAGTGCTGCCGGCGCTCGCGCCATTGCTGGCCACCTTCGATGCCGGGGTTGACGCCGACCGCCTGCTGCGCGCCGGAGAAGAAGCGCTGGCAGCGCTCGTGCCTGCCGTGGAGCCTGCCTTGCCCGACCCGCGCGTGCGCCGAATCATCGAACGGGCCGCGGCCAACTTCGACCAGCCGCTCAATCTCGCGGCCGAAGCGGCGGGCGTCTACCGTTCGCCAAGCCGGCTGCGCCACCTGTTCGTCGAACAGACCGGCCTCGCCTTCAAGACCTACATCTTGTGGCTGCGGCTGGTGCGGGCGCTGCAGGTCTATGCCGAGGGCCGCAACCTGACCGAGGCCGCCCACGCCGCGGGATTTGCGGACTCGGCGCACTTCAGCCGGGCCTTCAGGCGAAACTTCGGCCTGCCGGCGACGCTAACGCGAATTTAGCCGTTACGTTCAATCCTCGGGCGCGCGGCGGGCCTAGTCAGGGGTCCTCGGCCAACGAGGAGAAAGACCGTGATCGACCGTAACGAAGCCACCCACCGCTGCTCGGCCACCTGCACCTGCACCTGCACCTGCACCGATTGCAAGTGCGGTTCGAACTGCCAGTGCGCTTCCAGGAACTGACCACCCCCGGAACGGGAGCGCGCCGCCGTTCGGTCTGCTCCCGTTTTCGCTTTCGGACATTTGCGGAGTGCGCCGCGCGAGGCGCGGCCGCAGTATATGCTGTGTACCTGTGACGGAGCCAGCCCATGGACCTCAAGCACGCCATTGCCGGTCGCCGGGCCGTTCGCGCCTATACCCCTAAGCCCGTCGACGAGGCGCAACTGCGCGCGCTGATCGCTCTCGCTGTCCAAGCGCCGAGCGCGATGAACCGCCAGCCGTGGTCGTTCTGCGTCGTGCGCGACCCGGCCGTGCTCCAGCGCATTTCCGACGAGGCCAAGCGGCACCTTCTGCAGGCTTCGCCCGCCGGAGTCTTTGCGCACGAGCTTCAGACCATGCTGGGCAACCCCGAGTTCCAGATTTTCTACCACGCCCCGGCGCTGGTGCTGATCACCGGCCTCGCCGACGATCCGTGGAGCCGTATCGACTGCGCGCTCGCGGCCGAGAACCTGATGCTCGCCGCCGCCGACGCCGCCCTCGGCACGTGCTGGATCGGCTTCGCGCAAGGGTGGCTCGAGACCGCCGAGGGCAAGGCCCTGCTCGGCATCCCACCTGAGCGCGTGCCGGTGGCGCCGATCATCGTCGGCCATCCGGCAGCGGTCGCCCCCGAGGTGCCGCGCAAGGAGCCGGAGATCAGCTGGATCGGGTGAATCCCGGCGCCGGGAGTTCGCTTCAATACGTCAGTCGAGCGCGAGCACTCTTTCGTCGACACAGCGTTGCGATGTCCAGGTGCAGGTCGTCAGGATCAGCCCCGACAGGTGGAGGAGCCATGAGGACGAGCCGCCGCGAATTCATCGAGCTTGCGGCAGCCCTCGGCGCCACCTCGCCTGGACTGTGTCGGCGAAGGCCTCGCAAAGCCAATGGCGCGAAGCCCGCGAGTTGTTTCCCCAGGGAGTCGCCTCGGGCGACCCGATCCCACCAGCGTGATCCTGTGGACACGGCGCCCCTTCGGCAACGACCGCATGCAGATCCTCGATCAAGCAGGAACCGCCGGACGCCTTGAACGTTAAGTTGCCAGCCCGCGAGTTTTTTTGCGAGCGCTCGTTTTGAGTGAACAACCGAGCCGCTGGCATCGATCGCGGTGCGCCTTCGGGGTCGCGATTGAGGGCGCATAAAATCTGAACAATCCAAGGCGGGAGAATGCTTGCTTGCGGCGGCATCATTAGTGCCGCGCCATCCAGGAGTAATGACCAATGTTTAACAGTGCATCGAACCGTCGGACTGCCGCGCTTCTAACCTCTGCTCTGGTGCTTGCCCTCGGCACAGCCGCCCATACGGAAGGCAAGAAGGACCGGGCCCAGGAGGCCATCGCCGCGGCCGACGCCAAGATCCAGGCGGCCCAAACCGCGGGAGCCGGCAGCGCAACTCCCGATCGAATGGCGCACGCCCGCGAGATTCTCGCCGACGCTCGCGAAGAATTACATTCCGGCCACAAGGAGGCGGCGATTGCTGACGCCAATCACGCCGCTGCGCTGGCCGAAGGCTCGATCGGGGAGACCCAGCGGCAAGTGAACGCGTCGGCTGCCGACGCTGTCCAACAGGCGCAGTCAGTGGCCGCCGATGCCCGCGAGCAGGCAGCCGATGCGAACGCTCGCGCAGCGAGCGCCGACCAGGCCGCCGCGGTCTCTGCCCAGCAAGCCCAGTCCGCCCAGGCTTCAGCTGCGCTCTCGGCAGAAGCCGCCACCGCCGCTGCCGCAGCGCCCCCGACGCCAGTGGCTCCGGCGCAAGTCCAGACCACCGTCACGACGGAAGAGCATAGCTCATCCACCGCAGCCGCACCGCACAAGGTCACCCACCGGGTCGTGCATCACCGTGCGGGCTCCACGCAGGTCCACAAAACGACCACCACAGTCACTCAGACCAACTGAGAGTACGGTGTTGCCCTCTCCCCTTCTGGGGAGAGGGCTTTCGCTCGTCACTCGACGGCGATCTTCAGTTCCCCCTCGCCTTCGTCGATCTTCACCGTGCTGCCATCGGGGACTTCGCCCGCCAACAGTTTCTCCGCCAGCGGGTCCTGCAGGTAGCGCTGCACCGCCCTTTTGAGCGGCCGCGCGCCGTAGACCGGGTCGTAGCCGACGCGGCCGAGCCAGCGGCGGGCGGCGTCGGTCAGGTCGAGCTCGATCTTGCGGTCCTTGAGCAGCTTCTGCACGCGAGCGACCTGGAGATCGACGATCGGCGCCATGTTGTTCTGGCTCAGGCGGTGGAACAGGATGATCTCGTCGAGGCGGTTGAGGAATTCCGGGCGGAAATGGCCGCGGACGACTTCCATCACTTGCGGCTCGACGCTTTCGACCCCCTGCCCTTCTTCGATCTGGGTCAGGAACTGGCTGCCGAGGTTGCTGGTGAGGATGATCAGCGTGTTCGAGAAATCGACCACGCGGCCCTGCCCGTCGGTCAGGCGGCCGTCGTCGAGCACCTGGAGGAGCACGTTGAACACGTCCGGGTGCGCCTTCTCGACCTCGTCGAACAGCACGACCTGGTAGGGGCGACGGCGAACCGCTTCGGTTAACGCACCTCCCTCTTCATAACCGACATAGCCCGGAGGGGCGCCGATCAGGCGGGCGACCGCGTGCTTTTCCATATATTCGGACATGTCGATGCGGACCATCGCGTTGTCGTCGTCGAACAGGAAGCCAGCGAGCGCCTTGGTCAGCTCGGTCTTGCCGACGCCGGTCGGGCCGAGGAACAGGAAGCTCCCCAACGGCCGGTTCGGGTCCTGCAGCCCGGCGCGGGCGCGGCGCACGGCCTTGGAGACGGCGGTCACCGCCTGCTCCTGCCCGATCACGCGCTGGCCGATCGCTTCTTCCATGTGGAGCAGCTTCTCACGCTCGCCTTCCATCATCCGGTCGACCGGGATGCCGGTCCACTTGCTGACGACGCTGGCAATGTCCTCTTCGGTCACTTCCTCGCGCAGCAGCGCGTTTTCGGAAGCGCCCTGGGCGGCGACGAGGGCCTTTTCGAGCTCGGGAATGCGGCCGTATTGCAGCTCGCCCGCCTTGGCGAGATCGCCGGTCCGCTGCGCCTGCTCGAGCTCGATCCGAGCCTGGTCGAGGTCTTCCTTGATCTTGCCCTCGGCGGCGATCTTGTCGCGCTCGTTCTGCCAGCGCGTCGTCAGCTCGGCCGAGCGTTCCTCGAGCCCCGACAGCTCCTCGCGCAGCGCGGCGAGACGGTCCTTGCTCGCCTGGTCCTTCTCCTTACCGAGCGCCTGCTCCTCGATCTTGAGCTGGATGATTCGCCGGTCGAGCCCCTCGATCTCCTCGGGCTTGCTCTCGACTTCCATGCGGATGCGGCTCGCCGCCTCATCCATCAGGTCGATCGCCTTGTCGGGCAGGAAGCGGTCGGAGATGTAGCGGTTGGAGAGCTGCGCGGCGGCGACGATCGCACCGTCGGTGATGCGCACCCCGTGGTGCAGTTCGTACTTCTCCTTGAGGCCGCGCAGGATGCTGATTGTGTCTTCGACGGTCGGCTCGGACACGAACACCGGCTGGAAGCGGCGCTGCAGCGCGGCGTCCTTCTCGACGTACTTCTGGTACTCGTCGAGCGTGGTCGCGCCGATGCAGTGCAGCTCGCCGCGGGCGAGCGCGGGCTTGATCAGGTTGCTGGCGTCCATCGAGCCTTCGCTGGCGCCCGCTCCGATCAGCGTGTGCATCTCGTCGATGAACAGGATGATGTGGCCTTCGGCGCCCTTCACTTCGTCGAGCACAGCCTTGAGCCGCTCCTCGAACTCGCCGCGGTACTTCGCGCCGGCGATCAGGCTGCCCATGTCGAGCGACATCAGCGCGCGGTCCTTCAGGCTGTCGGGCACGTCGCCGTTGGCGATGCGCAGCGCGAGTCCTTCGGCGATCGCGGTCTTGCCGGTGCCGGGCTCGCCGATCAGCACGGGGTTGTTCTTGGTCCGCCGTGCGAGGATCTGGATCGTGCGGCGGATCTCCTCGTCGCGGCCGATGACCGGGTCGAGCTTGCCGTCGCGCGCCGCCTGGGTCAGGTCGCGGGCGTACTTCTTCATCGCGTCGTAGGCGTTCTCGGCGCTGGCGGAATGCGCCTCGCGCCCGCCGCGCAAGTCGTTGATCGCGGTGTTGAGCGCCTCGGGGGTGACACCCGCGGCCTTGAGCGCCTGGCCGGCGGCGTTGGTCTTCCCGAGCGCGAGCGCCAGCAGCAGCCGCTCGACGGTCACGAAACTGTCGCCGGCCTTGTCGGCGACCTGCTCGGCCTGGTCGAGCACGCGCACGCAATCGTTGTCGAGCCCCGGCGCCGCCTGCGCGCCCGAGCCCGAGACGGCGGGGATCTTGGCCAGCGCCATGTCGACATCGGCGACCGCCTTGGCGGGGTTGCCGCCGGCGCGTTGGATCAGCCCGGAGGCCATGCCTTCCTTGTCCTCAAGCAACGCCTTCAGCAGGTGCTCGGGAGTGATCCGCTGGTGGTTCATGCGGATCGCGACCGTCTGCGCCGATTGCAGGAAGCCCTTCGCGCGGTCAGTGAACTTTTCGAGATTCATCGGATGCCCCTCAATGCCTTACTGGGCTTAGATATTGTTGCACAATTGCCACACAAGGGCTGACGGCTTATTTTTGCGACATGGCTCGACGGGCGACATGCGGAATGTCCCTTAGGTCCTGCGCGAGCCTTCGCGCTGCACCAGGTCGCCGCGCACCACCGCGGGCTCGCCTGGGACGAAGCGCTCCTTGTGGCGCCACATGTAGGCCGCCGCAACGAGCGCCGCCAGCACGCCCGCGAGCGCGCCGATGCCCATCGACCAGCGCGGCCCCCACTGGTCGGCCACCCATCCGGCGATCGGCGCACCCAGCGGCGTCCCGCCGAGCGCGATGCCCATGCGGATGGCCATGACCCGGCCGCGCAGTGGCGGCGGGGTAGTCAGCTGCATCAGCGCGTTGCTCGAATTGAGGAAAGTCAGCAGCGCGACGCCGACCAGCGCGAGCGCGGCGCCGAACGACCAGTAGCCGGGCGCGAGCGCGGCGAAGACGCAGCCGACGCCGAACACCGCCGTCCCGCCGAGCAAGTGCGTGAAGTAGGGCCTCGAGCGCCCGGCGGCGAGCAACGCGCCGCCCACCGTGCCGATCGCCATCACCGAGCTGAGCACGCCGTAGCCGTGCGCGTCGGTGTGGAACACCTTGACAGCCATCGCCGAGGTCCAGATCGCGAAGTTCATTCCGAAGGTGCCGACGAGGAACAGCATCACGCAGATCGCCCGCAAGTCCGGGCGGCCCCAGACGTATTTGAACCCCTCGGCAAAGCCGCCGCGCTGGCGACCGGCGCGAGCGTGCGGGTGCATCTCGCCCCGACGCAGCAGCAGCAGCGAGGCGAGCACGGCGAGGAAGCTGAGGCCGTTGACGAGGAAGGCCCAGCCGATGCCGATGCCGGCGATCAGAAACCCTGCCGCCGCCGGTCCGACCAGCCGGGCGCTGTTGAAGCTGGTGGAATTGAGCGCGACCGCATTGGCGAGATCTTTCTCTTCGACCAGCTGGCCGACGAACGCCTGCCGCACCGGCGCGTCGAAGGCGGCGGCGCAGCCGAAGGTGAAGGCGAAGAGATAGACCTCCCACAGGGTGACCATCCGGGCGACGGTGAGCACGCCGAGCATGGTCGCCAGCACCGCCATCGTGCCTTGCGTCGCCAACAGGATCTTGCGCTGGTCGTAACGGTCGGCGACGAGGCCGGTCCACGGCAGCAATAGCAATTGCGGCGCGAACTGCAGCGCAGTGGTGACACCGACCGCCGAAGCGCTGTGCCTGGTCAGCTGGGTCAGCACCAGCCAGTCCTGCGCGATCCGCTGCATCCAGCTGCCGATGTTCGAGACCAGCGAACCGCCGGCCCACAGGCGATAGTTGCGGATTTGCAGCGAGCGGAACGCGTCAGCGAACCAGCGCGTCATTGCCCGTTCGCTCCATCCGCTTGAGCTTGCAGGGAGCTTGAAACCGGCGGACTCATGCGTGTTCGCCTAATGACTGTCCCGCCATCGGGCAATCCCGCGCTCGGTGCCCAAAAACCTTAGGCAAATCCCGGCGTCCATGCGATGCCGGGCCTCTCAAGGGGATTGGGAAACGACAGCCGATGGAAATTCCGACCGAGGAAGCGCCCGACTTCACCTTCGATCATCCGCTCACCCCCAAGCAACGACGACAGGCGGTCCTCGCCGCCACGTTGGGCAACGGCCTCGAATTCTACGATTTCATCACATTTGCGTTCTTCGCGATCCAGATTGGGCACACGTTCTTCCCCTCACAAAGCGCCTTCCTCAGCCTGATGGGCTCGCTGGCGACGTTCTTTGCCGGCTTCCTCACCCGCCCGCTCGGCGCCTTCGTGCTCGGCACTTATGCCGACAAGGTCGGCCGCAAGCCGGCGATGATGATCAGCATGACCATGATGGGCGCGGGTATCATCCTGCTGGTGCTGACGCCCAGCTACGCCCAGATCGGCGTGGCTGCGCCGATCATCGCCGTGATCGCGCGGATGATCCAGGGCTTCGCGCTCGGCGGCGAGGTCGGCTCGGCGACGATCTACATGATGGAAGGCGCCGATCCGCACAGGCGCGCGTTCTCGATGGCTTGGCAGGGCGCGAGCCAGAACATCGCCGCGAGCATAGGCTCGCTTGTCGGCCTGCTGCTGACCTACAAGCTCAACGACGCCGAGCTTTCGGCCTATGGCTGGCGCATCGCGCTGGCGCTCGGCGTGACGATCGTCCCGGTTGCCTTGTGGGTGCGCAAGTCGCTGCCCGAGACGATCCATCATGCCGACACGGCGGTAATCGCCAACGACGGCTTCCGTTCGTACCTGCGGCCGATCATCTGCGGCCTGATCATCATCGGCAGCGGCACGATCGGCACGTACATCTTCCAGTACATGGCGACTTACGGGCAGAACACGCTGCACCTGTCGGCGCGGCTTTCGCTGACCGGCGAATTTGCCAACAACGCCATCAGCATCGTCGCGATCCTGGTCGGTTCGCAAGTGAGCGACCGCAAGGGCCGCAAGCACGTGATGCTGGCCCCGCAACTGCTGTTCTGCGCGCTGATCGTGCCGTGTTTCCTGTGGCTGACGACCGCGCGCGACGCGGTCAGCTTCATCGGTGCCAACCTGATCCTGTCATACGTCTCGGGCTACATGTACGGCGCGATTTACGCCGCGATCAGCGAGAGCATTCCCAAGCAGGTGCGCGCGCGCGCCTTCGCGCTGATTTACGCCCTGCCGGTGGCGATCCTCGGCGGTTCGACCCAGCTGGTCATCACCTGGCTGCTTCATGTGACCCAGAGCCCGATGTCCATCGCCTGGTACCTGACGGTGGTGTCGCTGATCGGCTTCGGCGCGATGTACGCGCTCAAGGAAAGCGCGCCTGTGAAGCTGGGGCTGGCAAAGGCATAACCTTTCCGCTCGTGGTGAGCTTGTCGAACCACGAACGTCGCGCGCGATCGCCCTTCGACAGGCTCAGGACGAACGGGCCGAGGATTGCCGCCCGTCCAGCGCCGTAAGGCGTTGATCGAAAGCCTGACCTTTCGCGCGCGCGCGTGCTAGGCAGGCGCTCGATTCCAATCGCTCGACGGGACTGTCATGCGCCGCATCCTCGCCACCACTGCCCTGCCGTTCGTCCTGCTCGCCTCGGCCGCGAACGCGCAACAGGCCGCGCCCGCGCCCAAGCTCGCGCCGCTCTCGCAGCTCGTCGATCAGGTCGACATTCCGTACCAGACCTTCACCCTGCCCAACGGGCTAGAAACGATCGTCCACACCGACCGCAAGGCACCGATCGTCGGGATCACGGTCTACTACCGCGTCGGCTCGAAGAACGAGCCGCGCGGGCGCACCGGGTTCGCGCACCTGTTCGAACACCTGATGTTCGGCGGCAGCGAGAACGTCGCCAGCTTCGACGTGCCACTCGAGGCGGCGGGCTCGACGAGCACCAACGGTTCGACCTGGTACGACCGCACCAACTACATCGAGACCGTGCCCGACGGCGCGCTCGATCTCGCGCTGTTCGAGGAAAGCGACCGGATGGGCTACCTGCTCGGCGCGGTGAACCAGGACAAGCTCGACAAGCAGCGCGGCGTGGTCGAGAACGAAAAGCGGCAGGACGACAACGAGCCCTACGGCCTCGTCCAGTACCACCTCAACGACGCGCTTTTCCCCGTCGGCCACCCCTATCGCCACACCACGATCGGCTCGATGGCCGATCTCGACGCCGCCCGGCTGACCGACGTGCGCAAGTGGTTCACCGACCACTACGGACCGAACAACGTCGTGCTGGCGATCACGGGCGATATCGACCTCGCCACCGCCAAGGCCAAGGTCAGCAAGTGGTTCGGCGACATTCCCCGCGGACCGGCAGTAACCCCGGTGGCCGCCGGTCCAGTTACGCTCAAGGCTCCGGTGCGCGAGACGATCACCGACCAGGTGCCGGTGACGCGGATCATGCGCGCGTGGACCGGCCCGGCGCTCACCTCGCCCGACGAAGTACCGCTCGAAGCCGGGCTCTACGTGCTCGGCGGCCTGGCCAGCTCGCGCCTCGACAACGCGCTCGTCCGCGGCGACGAGCTGGCGGTGTCGGTCACCGCAGGCCTCGAACAGCACGAGAAAATCGGCTTTCTCCAGGCGCAGATGGACGTGAAGCCCGGGGTCGATCCGGCCGTTGCCGAAAGGCGCTTCGACGCGGTGATCGACGAGCTGGTGAAGAACGGCCCGACCAAAGACGAGCTGCAGCGCGCGGCGACCAGCATCGTCTCCTCGCAGATCGGTGCGCTCGAGCTGGTCGGCGGTTTCTCCGGCAAGGGCGCCACGCTGGCTGAGGGCGAGCTCTACGCCCACGATCCGGCGCACTACAAGAAGGAGCTCGCCGAGCTCGCCGCGCTCACGCCCGCGCAAGTGAAGGCGGCGCTGCAGCGCTGGCTCACGCGCCCGGCCTACACGCTGACGATCAAGCCGGGCGCACGGACCGAGGATGGGGCGCTGCTGGGCGGCTGGGGCGACGAGGGCAAGGTGCCGCCGCCGCCGAAGGACCCGAAGACGCCGGTCGCACCGCTCCACCTCGTCAAGCGGCAAGCGCCGCCCGTCTCCGAGGTCAAGGACCTCACCTTCCCGGCAGTCGAGCACGCGAAGCTGTCGAACGGGATAGACGTCGAGCTCGCCCGCCGCACCGCTATCCCCAAAGTCAGCCTGGCGCTGACGTTCGACGCCGGCAACGCCGCCGACGACCCGGCGCACGCCGGCATCCAGTCGCTGATGCTCGACGCGCTCGACGAAGGCACGACCACGCGCAGCGCCGAGCAGATCGCCGTGGAGCAGGAGCGGCTCGGCGCCAGCATTGACACCGGCAGCAACACCGATTCGAGCCAGGTCTCGATGACCGCGTTAACCGCCAACCTCAGTCCGTCGCTCGAATTGATGGCCGACGTGGCCCGCCACCCCAGGTTCGCCGATGCCGACGTCGCCCGGATCAAGAACCAGCGGCTGGCCGACATCGCCCAGGAACAGGCCGATCCGAACAGCCTAGGGGTGCGCGCGATCCGCCCGCTGATCTACGGCACGCAGCATCCCTATGGCTCGGTCGGCGCCAGCGGCAAGGCCGAGGTGATCAAGGCGCTGACGCCCGCCGACTTGCGCGCAGAGCACGACAAGTGGCTGCGGCCCGACCTCGCGCATATCGTCGTCGTCGGCGACGTGACGATGGCCGACCTGCTGCCCAGGCTCGAGGCCGCGTTCGGCGACTGGAAAGCGCCCGCCGGCCCCGCGCCGGTCAAGCGGATCGACGGCCCGATCTCCACCCCCAAGCCGCGCCTGGTGGTGATCGATCGGCCGAACTCGCCGCAATCGGTGTTGCTGTTCGGCCGCGTGCTGCCGCTCAACGGCAGCGGCACCGGACAGGAAGCGCTCGAGCTCGCCAACGAAGTGATCGGCAACGACTTCCTCTCACGGCTCAACAGCGACCTGCGCGAAGAGAAGGGCTGGACATACGGCATCTCCAGCTCGCTGTTCCAGGTCCGCGGCCCGCGCGGGTTCATCGTGATGAGCCCGGTGCAGACCGACCGCACGGCGGATTCGATCCGCCTGATCGAGCAGGACATGAAGGCCTTCCCGGCAAGCAAGGGGGTGGATTCGGTCGAGCTGCAACGGGTTACCGAAGGCAACATCCGCAACCTGCCCAACCGCTTCGAAACCAACGGCCAGGTGCTCGGCGCGCTGCTCGACAACCAGCGCCTCAAGCGCCCTGACGACTACCAGGCCAGGCTGCCCGGCATCTACCGCGCGCTCAACGCCAAAGCGATCGACACGGCGGCGGCACAGTACCTCCAGCCCGAACAGATGGTCATCGTCGTCGTCGGCGACCGCAGCAAGATCGACGCCCAGCTCAAGACGCTGGGCATGCCGATCGAGTATGTGAAGGCGGAGGATTTGTAGGCGCTGCCACAAATGTCGACTTTGGGTGGAAAGCTGGCCCCGCGTCTACTACCGTGTGCAGATGCTGAGCCTCTCCTGCCTTTGTGGTCAAATCGCGATCGAACTCAAGAAGAAGCCAGACTTCATCCAGGAGTGCAATTGCACCTTATGCAATAAGACCGGCGCTCGTTGGGCTTACTTCCATCCCTCCGAAGTCTCGGTCGATGGGAGCCCCAAAGGATATTGCAGAGGGGACAAGGATGAACCGAACGCGCAAGTCCAGTTCTGTCCGACGTGCGGTTCAACGACGCATTTCGTCCTAACCGAACATGCGATCTCCAAGTTCGGGAATAGCCTCATGGGGGTCAATATGTGGCTTGCGGATGCCCGGGACATTGCCGGAACCGAACTGCGCTATCCTGACGGACGAGCATGGTCGGGCGAAGGCGATTTTGCATATGTACGAGAGCCCAGCATCATCAGCTGAATAGCGACTTTCGAATGTCGGCTTTCGGTCGCAAGCGGACAGTGCCTCCTACCCCAGCTTCGTCTTCAGCACTTCGTTGACCACCTGCGGATTGGCCTTGCCCTGCATCGCTTTCATCGTCTGGCCGACGAAGAAGCCGAACAGCGCCTCTTTCCCGGCGCGATATTCGGCGACCTTGTCGGCGTTGGCGGCGAGGACCTGGTCGACCGCGGCTTCGATCGCGCCGCTGTCGCTTTCCTGCTTGAGGCCCTCGCGCTCGACGATCGCAGTCGCGCCGTCGCCGGTGGCGAGCATGGTTTCGACTACCTGCTTGGCGATCGAGCCTGAGATCGTGCCCTTGCCAATCAGCGCGAGCAGCTCGGCGGCCTGTTGGTGGCTGACGGGCGAGTCCTCGAGCGAGTGGCCGCCCTTATTGAGCGCGCCGAAGAACTCGCTGATCAGCCAGTTGGCGGCCTGCTTGGCGACCTCGGCTTCGCTCTTGCCCTGGGCAGCGGCGGTTTCGGTAAGCAAAGCCTCGAACCAGCGCGCGGTCTCGACTTCGGCGGTGAGGACCGCGGCGTTGTAGTCGCTCAGGCCCAGCGTCTCGACGTAGCGCCGGCGCTTGGCGTCGGGCAGCTCGGGCAGGCTCGCGCGGCATTCGGCGACGAAAGCATCGTCGAGCTCGAGCGGCAGCAGGTCGGGATCGGGGAAGTAGCGGTAATCGTGCGCGTCTTCCTTGCTGCGCATCGAGCGGGTGGTGCCGGTGCCGGGATCGAACAGGCGGGTTTCCTGGACGATCGTGCCGCCGTCTTCGAGCACTTCGACCTGGCGGCGCGCCTCGTGCTCGATCGTCGCCATCACGAAGCGCACCGAGTTGACGTTCTTGGTCTCGGTCCGCGTGCCGAATTCGTCGCCCGGCTTGCGCACGCTGACGTTGACGTCGGCGCGCATCGAGCCTTCCTCCATGTTGCCGTCGCACGATCCGACGTAGCGCAGGATCGAGCGCAGCTTGCGCACGTAGGCCCCCGCCTCGGCGGGGCTGCGCATGTCGGGCCGGCTGACGATCTCCATCAGCGCGACGCCCGAGCGATTGAGGTCGACGTAGCTCATCGTCGGGTGCTGGTCGTGCATCAGCTTGCCCGCGTCCTGCTCGACGTGGATGCGCTCGATGCCGATCACCTTGTCCTCGGGGATCCCGGCCTTCTCGTCGGCCTCGATAGTCAGCGCGCCCTCGCCCACCAGCGGATGGTAGAGCTGGCTGATCTGATAGCCCTGCGGAAGATCGGCGTAGAAGTAGTTCTTGCGGTCGAACCGGCTCCACTTGTTGATCTGCGCCTCGATCGCGAGGCCGGTGCGCACCGCCTGGCGGATGCACTCGCGGTTGGGCACCGGCAGCATGCCGGGCATCGCCGCGTCGACCAGGCTGACCTGCGCATTCGGCTCGGCACCGAACTCGGTGCTGGCGCCGCTGAACAGCTTGGCCTTGCTGGTCACCTGTGCGTGGACCTCGAGGCCGATCACGACCTCCCACTCGCCGGTGGCGCCGTGGATGCGGTAGGTGCTCATACCACGCGCTTCTCTAAGCTCGAAGTGTCCAACGGCTTCTTAGGGCTCGTATCTTTGAAGTTGGTTGGAATAGAAAACCGGATTCGGCTAATCGTCGAATTCTCGCTTCCTTCCTCAGCACCCAAATTTGCTCCAATACCGAAAACGGCAACCTTCATTCCTCCACCTGCTTTGCCGGACAGTTTTGCGGAAACAGCCACATCGAATTCGATCTTTCTCGGCGCGTTGAAACCAAACACGCCCGTTCCGTGGGCGGATGAAATCTGAGTCCCTTGAGCTTCTTCGATCCCTGCAGCGATTGCCTTCAGGGTGCTGGCCACAAAGGTTTGCAGTTCATCGGTATCAGCGTCGCTCATCACCACCACCTCTCCGGCTGCGCGTCAAACTCGGCCCGCTGCTCGATCGCCAGCCCGGCATCGAGCACACCCTGCTCGTCGAAAGCCTTGCCGATGAGCTGCAGGCCGAGCGGCAGGCCCTCGGAGTTGAGGCCCGCAGGCACGCTCATCGCCGGCAGGCCGGCGAGGCTGGCGGGCACGGCGAAGACGTCGTTGAGGTACATCGCGATCGGGTCGTCGCTCTTCTCGCCGAGCGCAAAGGCGGCGCTCGGGGCGGTCGGGGCGAGGATCACGTCGCAGTGCTCGAACGCGGCGGCGAAATCGCGCTGGATCAGCGTGCGGACCTTCATCGCCTGGGTGTAATAGGCGTCGTAGAATCCGGCGCTGAGCACGTAAGTGCCGATCAGGATGCGGCGCTTGACCTCGTCGCCGAAGCCGGCGGCGCGGGTGGCGGCGTACATCTCCTGCAGGCTCGCTCGCGCGGGCAGCTCGCGCAATCCGTAGCGGACGCCGTCGTAGCGGGCGAGGTTCGACGAGGCCTCGGCGGGCGCGACGATGTAGTAGGCGGGGAGCGCGTACTTGGTGTGCGGCAGGCTGATGTCGACCACCTCGGCGCCCGCGTCCTTGAGCCAGGCCATGCCCTGGTCCCAGCTCGCGGCGATCTCGGGGTCCATCCCGTCAATCCGGTACTCGCGCGGGATGCCCACGCGCTTGCCGCGCAGGTCCGCGTTGAGCGCCCCGGCCCAGTCGGGCACCGGCATGTCGAGGCTGGTCGAATCCTTCGGGTCGAACCCGGCCATCGCGCCGAGCATGATTGCGCAATCTTCGACCGAGCGCGCCATCGGCCCGGCCTGGTCGAGCGAGCTGGCGAAGGCGACGATGCCCCAGCGGCTGCAGCGGCCGTAAGTCGGCTTGATCCCGCAGATTCCAGTGAACGCGGCCGGCTGGCGGATCGAGCCACCGGTGTCGGTGCCGGTCGCCGCGGGGCACAGTCGCGCGGAAACGGCTGTGCTGGACCCGCCCGACGAGCCGCCCGGAGCCAGCGGCGCGTTGCCGCCGTCCTTGCGCCGCCATGGGCTGATCACGTTGCCGTAGTACGAGGTCTCGTTCGACGAGCCCATCGCGAACTGGTCCATGTTGAGCTTGCCGAGCATCCCGGCGCCCGCGTCCCACAGCTTCTGGGAAACGGTGCTTTCGTACTCGGGAATGAAGCGGTCGAGGATGTGGCTGGCGGCCGTGGTCTGCACGCCCTTGGTGGCGAACAGGTCCTTCATCCCGATCGGCACGCCGGCCATCGCGCCGAGCGGCTTGCCCGCGGCGCGGTCGGCGTCGACCCTGGCCGCCGCCTCGAGCGCCTTCTCGGGCGTGGCGACGATGAACGCGTTCAGTTCCTTCGCCGCGGCGACGCTGGAGTTGAACGCCTCGGCCGCCTCGCGCGCGGTGAACTCGCCCGCGGCGACTCCGTCGCGGATCGCCTTGACGCCGAGCTGGGTCAGGTCGGTCATTCGATCACCTTGGGCACGCCGAAGAACCCGTGCTCGGCGGCGGGCGCGTTGGCGAGAACCTTGTCGCGGATGCCGCCGCCGGTCAGCGGATCGGCGTCGACCACGTCGTCGCGCAGGCGCAGCGCCTGCGGGATCACCGCGGTCATCGGCTCGACGCCTGAGGTATCGACCTCGCCGAGCTGCTCGACCCACGCGAGGATGTTGTTGAACTCCGGCACCATCCGGTCGAGCGCGGGCTCGTCCATCTCGATGCGCGCCAGGCTGGCGATCTTGGCCACTGTCTTACGGTCTACCGACATGCGCGCGCCCTAGCGGGGCGGGCGGCGACCATCAAGCGGCGCGGCAGTTACTTGATGGGATTGCCGATCGGTTGACCGTCGATGAAGACATATTTCTCTGAGATCGAGCGAATCTCGATCCGCGCATCGGCGTTTAGTCGCCTTTCTTGAATTGGCTTTACGGATTCGATCTCGGCTTTCTTGCCGGCACCAAGCAATAACGTCGGATACCCGTACAAGGTCCGTCCACCAAGCAGCGCGACTTTCCGGCGGCCATCGGTCGTGCGGTCCAGTTCGAGTGCAACGCAGATCCCCTCGCATTGGCTTGGGTTGGTTTCGAGATACGCCAAGACAAGTTGTCGAAGCTCTGCGTCGTCGGGTTGTACCTTCAACTGAAATTGTTCCGCCGTGCGAACCGTTCGATCATATCCGGGGATGGGTCGTTCGGTCTGCGCCAGCGCGATCCGGGCTCGTTCGGAAATCCCTTTGTTCCGATTGGCCGCCAATCGCGTCAGCGCCCGCCGCCCCGCGTCGCCGAAATCCCAGCGCAGCGCGGCGAAGTCGAACTGGTCCGGCGAAACCTTTCCACTCTCCAGCCGATGCAGCTGGTTGCCCGCCGATATGCGTCCGAAGTCGAGAATCGGCAGCGCGAGGAACAGCGCCATGCCGCAAGAGGCCACAGCGAGCATGAAGTTCGCCTCGCGCACCCGTTGCGCCCATGCCTTCATTCGGCCGCGCAGCAGCGCGCCCCAGTAGCCCACGCCCCAGGCGCAGGCGACGATCACGGTGACGAGGCCCCACAGCCGCTCGGGCGCGAGGCCGTACTGGTTGAGTCTTAGGCCGAGCGAGACGGCAGCGAACACCGCCAGCGGCAGGATCACGATGGCAAGCGCCAGCGCGGCCACGCGCATGACCGGGTTGCGCGTCATCGCCTCATCGTCTTGCCGTACGAGGACGCACGTGAGCACGAACGCGCCGGCGGCGCAGGCCAGCAAGGTCGGCGTCGCCTCGCGGGTCGCCTCCCACAGCACTTGAGGCCCCGAAACGGCAGTCGCCAGCAGGAACACGACGAGGCCGACGGCCAGCGGCACCGCCAGCAGCGACAGAACCAGAAGCACGACCGTCCGCAGCATTCCGAGCACCTTGAGCTCGTTGCGCAGGACGCCGAGGGCTGCGCCGAAGGCGAGACCGGAGAATGTCCAGGCGAACCAGCCGTGCTCCATCAGGTCGCGCAGGAAGTCGATCTTGAGCAGCTCGAACAGCTTGGACAGGATCGCCAGCGCCACCCACGACAGGCCGGTGAAGGCGAGCGCACCCGCGGCGCTGATCGCGTCGGTCCAAATGTGGTGGTAGATTTCGCTGTAAGGCGTGGCAAACCGCCGTTTGAGAAAGCCCGCCTGGAACAGCGGCAGCGCCAGCGCGGTGGCGACGACTCCGGCGGCAAAGCCGTACTGCTCGTCGGGCAAGTGCTCGCCATAGCGCACCGCGCGCCACGCGAGCCCGGCCATGACCAGGCCGATGACGACCGCGAACACCGCGGGCTCGCGCCAGCGGCCCTTCTCGAGCGTGAATGCCGCGGCGAGCGCCCCGAAGAACACGAAGGCCGCGGGCGCCACTCGCCAGGCGTCGACTTCGTGATCGTGCGTGACGAGGTGGATCAGCAGCCCGCCAAAGCCGAGCAGTCCGGCGAGAAGCCACGGCCGAAGCGGCCAGTCCGGCACCGCCGAATCGGCCGAGTCGCTATCGATCGTCTCTCCGGCCATGACTGCCTCCCCACCGCGGAACAGGGAGTAGCATGCCGCCGGCCGGGCACGAAGGCATGAGCAAAATGTGAGGAATTCGCCGTGACCGGTGAATTCCGCGTTTGGCTATTGCCCCGGCTGCGGCGCAGGAGCGCCCGGAGCGCCGCCGGGGGCGCCGCCCTGCTGCTGTTGCTGAAGCTGCTGCTGCATCTGCTGCTGCTGCATCATCTGCAGGACTTCCTGCTGGCTCTTGAACTCGAGCAGGTCGACGTCGAAGGTCAGGTCGCTGTTGGCGGGGATGACCACCTCGCCGGTCTGCTGGTTGCGCTTTTCCTGGGCGCCATAGGCCTGCGCGGCGGGAATGCGGATGCGGTACTTGCCGCCCGCTTGCATCGCCTGCAACGCGGTCGAAAACCCGGGCACGACGCCGGTGACCGGCATCGGCACGCCCTGGCCCTGGTCGAATACCTTGCCGCTGCCGAGCATGCCCTTGTAGTTGATCAACGCGATGTCGGTCGTCGTCGGATTCGGTCCCTTGCCTTCAGCCAGCGTCTCGATCGTCACCCCACCGGTGAGCCTCTTGGCGTGCGGAACGGTGAACCACGCCGCCGCGGCCGCCACCAGCAACACCACGATGACGCCCAACCAAAGCTTGGTCAGCGAGCCCTTCTTGATCGGCTGCAGCGGGACGCGGGTGGGTTCGACCATCTGAGGTTCCTGAATGCGAAAAGGGCGCGGAGATGACCCCGCGCCCCTTTGGCTGAATGGCTTTGCGCTTACAAGCTTACTTCGAGCTGTCGCGCTCCGCGCGCTTGCGGTCGAGCTTGCGGGCGCGGCGGATGGCCGCGGCCTTTTCACGGGCGCGCTTCTCGCTCGGCTTCTCGTAATGGCGGCGCAGCTTCATCTCGCGGTATACGCCTTCGCGCTGCAGCTTCTTCTTGAGCGCGCGCAGGGCCTGCTCGACGTTGTTGTCGCGAACCATGATCTGCATAAATCTAAGCCACCTCTAGTATCAAACCGGTGAGAGCCCGCGAGCGATCGGCGCGGGAATGCACCATGTAAGACCAATGAAAATACGGCCGAATCCGCACAGGACCGGCTCAACGAGGGGCCCGATAGTAGAATCGGCCGCCATTGGCAAGGATTTCGGGCCGACACGCCTTCCAACCGGGACATACGCCGTCTAAAGCCCGCCTCAATGACCCCGCCCTCACAACTCCTGGCCTCGTCCTACGTCGCGCTCGGCGGCGCAATCGGCGCCCTGCTGCGCTATCAGACCGGTCGCGGCTTGACCCACTGGCTCGGCGCGCAGGCGGTGACCACGTTTCCCTGGGCGACGCTGACCGTCAACGTGATCGGAAGCCTGATGATGGGCGTTCTCGCCGGGTTCCTCGCGCGGCACGGCCAGGGCGGCGAGCAATGGCGGCTGTTCATCGGCGTCGGTGTCCTCGGCGGCTTCACGACCTTTTCCAGCTTCAGCCTCGAGATGATGCTGCTGATCGAACGCGGGCAGCCGCTGCAGGCGCTGACTTATGTCCTGATCTCGGTGCTGGCCGGCCTCTCGGCGCTGTATATCGGCCTCATCGCGATGCGCATCGCGGGATGAGCAGCGAGGTCCGGCAGTTCACCGTCGCGGCCGACGACGACGGCATCCGGCTCGACCGATGGTTCAAGCGCCACTTGCCGCAGGTCAGCTTCGGCATGGTCTCGAAGTGGGCGCGCACCGGGCAGGTGCGGGTCGATGGCAAGCGCGCGAAGCCGGAAGACCGTCTCGCCACGGGGCAGGTGCTGCGCGTGCCGCCGGGGGGCGACGAACCGCCGAAGAAACGTGAAGCGCGGCCCTTGACCGATGCGCAGCGCGCCGAGGCCGAGGCGATGCTGATCCTGAAGACCGATGCCGCGCTGGTGCTCAACAAGTCGCCGGGCCTGGCGACCCAGGGCGGGACCAAGACCTTCGACCACGTCGACGGCCTGCTCGACGCGTTTGCCGGCGAAGACGAGCCGCGCCCGCGCCTCGTCCACCGGCTCGACAAGGATACCAGCGGCGTTCTGCTGGTGGCCCGCACCCCGGGCAGCGCCGCGTTCTTCTCGAAGCGCTTTTCCGGGCGCAGCGCGAAGAAGGTCTACTGGGCGCTTGTGGTCGGCGTGCCCGAGATCGCCGAGGGGACGATCGACGCGGCGATCACCAAGCAGCCGGGCACCGGCGGCGAAAAAATGCATGTCGACGAAGAGAGTGGCCAGCCCGCAAAGACGAAGTACCGCATGATCGACCGCGCCGGAAACAGCGCCGCCTGGCTCGAGCTCGAACCGCTGACCGGCCGCACGCACCAGTTACGCGTCCATTGCGCGGCAATCGGCCATCCGATCATCGGCGACGGCAAGTACGGCGGGAAAGATGCGTTCCTGACCGGCTCGGTCAGCCGCAAGATGCACCTCCACGCCCGCCGCCTGATCATCGACCAGCCCGGCGGCGGCAAGATCGACGTGACCGCCGAGCTGCCCGAGCACTTCGCCGCCACGATGGAGCAGCTCGGCTTTGATCCGAGGATGAGCGACGCCTCGCCCGAGCGAGGCCCGCCACCGCCATCCCCCGCTGCCAAGAAACAGGCGGCAAAGGCGCACGCCAAGCAAGTCCGCAAGGGGCGTCGCGGCGAACGGCGCTCGCGCGGCCCGGCCAAGCCAAAGGCCCCGTCCGGCCCGCGCCGCTGATGCATCCCAACCCGCTGTTCCGCACCGACGACCGCGCGCTGCTCGAAGCGCTGATCGAGGAAGTCGGCTTCGGCATGGTGTTCGCGCAAACCGGCGACGGCCCGCGCGTGGCGCACACGCCGATCGTCTCGACCGGCGACGGCGCGGTGCAATTCCACCTCGCCCGCGGCAACGCCCTGACTCGCTATCTCGTCGGGCAGGAAGCGCTGGTCGTGATCAACGGGCCCGACGCTTACGTCACTCCGCGCTGGTACGCCGACGCGAACACGGTTCCCACCTGGGATTACGTGACGCTTGAGCTGCAAGGACCGGTGCGCAAGATGGGCGAGGAAGGCCTGCTCGGCCTGCTCGACGCGATCGCCGAGCGCCACGAAGAGCGTATCGCGGGTGAACCGTGGACTCGCGGCGGGGTCGGCCAGGGCATGATTGCGTCATTGCTGCGCGGGATCGTCGGCTTCGAGATGGAAGTCCGCGCGTGGCGGCCGACCTTCAAGCTCTCGCAGAACAAGTCGGCCGAGGACCGCGCCGCGATCGCCGATGCGCTCGAAGCGCAAGGTTCGCCCGCGCTGGCGACGCTCATCCGCAAGCTTACCGACTAGCGACACTTTAAGACAATTGCTGCATTGCAACATCGCAGTTGCACAATATATGGCGCTCACAGGAGATTTCCGCGTGAGCAAGCAGTTGTCCATTTCCGCCCTGTTCGCCGTCTTCGCGATGGCGGCATTTGCGCTGTCCGTCGGACCTCATGCGCCGGGTGCAAGCGAAACGGGCGCGCCGGCTGTCGCTGCTGCGCCCGCTTTCGAGGTTTCGCTGAAGGGCTTCTGAGCCCATCAATTCGTCATTGCGAGGGACCGAAGGTCTCGCGGCAATCCAGATCTGCTCGGCGCCGCTCTGGATTGCTTCGCTACGCTCGCAATGACGAACGGGTATTCCCTACTGCAGCACCACGGTGACCGCGCGGCGGTTCTTTGCCCACGACGCTTCGTCAGAGCCGAGTGCGACCGGGCGTTCCTTGCCATAGCTCACGGTGGTCAGCCGCGCGGCGGGCACGCCCAGGCTGACAAGGTAGTTCTTCGCCGCGTTCGCGCGCCGGTCGCCCAGCGCAATGTTGTATTCGCGCGTCCCGCGCTCGTCGCAGTGGCCTTCGATGGTCGCGCGGATGTTGGGATACTGCAACAGGTACTGCGCCTGCTGGCGCAGCGCGGCTGCATCGTCGCTGTCGATGTCATACTTGTCGGTATCGAAGTAGATCACGTCGCGCCCGTTCATCACCGACTTGAAGTGCTCTTCGGTGCCCGGGACCGGACCGCTCGGCGGCAACTGCGAGCCGGACTCCCCGGTGGCGCCTTGCTCCGGGGCCGGCGGCAATTGCGCTGGCGGCTTCTTGGAGCAGCCGGTCAGGGCCAGGGCGCTCGCCGTTGCAAGAGTGATGACTAGACGGTTCATTCGAATTCTCCTGTCTTCAATCGCGTCACTGTGAGCTCCCTGAAGCCCGCTTAAGGGAAAACTCGATCACGGCAAAACCGGTCCCCAGGCCGGATCGGAGGCACCCACAGGGGTGGGCAGGCGCCGCAAGTTCTTTCCGGTCAGGTCGACTTGCCAGATCGAGGCCTGCCCCGAACCCCTGGCCGTGCGAAAGAACTGCACGATGCGTCCGTTCGGGCTCCAGGTCGGCGCCTCGTCCTGCCAATCGTCGGTGAGGTAGCGCAGGCCGCCGCCCGACGGGGTCATGACCGCGATACGCAGGTCCCCGACGATGTGGGTGAAGGCGATCAGGTCGCCGCGCGGGCTCCATTCCGGTGTTGCCGCACGGCCGCCGAAAAAGCTGATCCGGTGCTGGTTCGAGCCGTCGGCGTTCATGATGTAGACTTGCTGGCTGCCCGAACGATCGCTTTCGAACACGACCTGGCGCCCGTCGGGCGAGAACGAGCCGCCGACGTCGATGCCCGGGCTGTCGGTCAACCGGGTCGGCCGGCCGCCGGTCGCGGGAACCGACTAGATGTCGGTATTGCCGCCGATCGCCATCGAATAGAGGATCGTGCGCCCGTCGGGCGACCAGCGAGGAGCGAAGGTCGGGTTGGTGCTTTGCGTCACCAGCGTCTGGCGGCCGCCGCCGATGTCGTAGACGTAGATCCGCGAATAGCCGTTGAGGAAGCTGACGTACGCGATCTTCGAATAGTCGGGCGAATAGCGCGGAGTCAGCGCGGTGGCTTGGCCGTTGGTGATGAAGCGGTGGTTGGCGCCGTCCGAATCCATGATCGCCAGCCGCTTGACGCGGTGATCCTTGGGACCGGTCTCGGCGATGTAGGCGATCTTCGAATCGAAGAACGGGCTTTCGCCCGAGAGGCGCGAATAGACGAGGTCGGCGCACTTGTGCGCGGCACGGCGCCAGTCGGACGGAGGGACCACCCAGCCGCCGCGAGTCAGCTCCTGGCCGAGCGCCACGTCGTAGAGATAACAGCCGACCGTCAGCCGCCCATCCGGGCCGGCACGGACGTAGCCCTGCACCAGGTCTTCGGCCGAGCGCCCGCGCCACACGCCGAACGCCGGCGCGGTGATCTCGCTGTAGCCCGGCTTGGGTAGCGAATCCGGCCCGGTCGGCTTGAACAGCGCGTTGTTCTTGAGGTCGTTGTAGATCACCCGCGACAGCTCGAGGCCGAGGGCGGTGGTGCCCTGCGAGTTGGCCGGGGTCGGCGCCTCACGGTCGGTGGCGAAGGCCGGGATGGCGACCTGGAGATCCTGCCAGGCGCCTTCGGCCGACACCGTGACGTCGAGTCCCTCGGACTGCGGCTGCTGCTGCGACGTTGGCTGACCGATGGCGGACTTCGAGGGAGGCGGACCGGCGCCCTGGGCGTGTCCCATGGCCGGAAGGGCCGCGAGAGCGGCTGTCAGGAAAGTAACGAGGGCTGGTCTGATCATTGGGACAACCTAAAATCGAATCTGGAATTGATAACCTTCCACTGGTCGTAGAACTGCGGCGGAAGGTCGAACGGCGCGGCCAGACGAACGGCCCGAATTGCTTGCTCCGCATGGCGACCCTTTTGCGCCCCATTGCTCGGAGTAATTCCGCCTTGGCTCACTACAACCGGATCGCGGTTCAAGGTGCCGTCTTTGTTGAGCCAAATGCGCACGATGGTCACCAGCTTGTCCGCATCTACGCCGTCGGGCGGTTGCCAGTGCGGCTTAAGTTGACGTGCAATCGCCTGCTTCAGGGAAGCTGCTTCGGCCTGTCCAAAGGTGGCCGCCGGAGTGCTCGCATTGGCGCGCTCACCCGAACTGATGCCCTTGAGGAAATCGGCGCCGATGCGGCTGCCGCCGCCGCTCTTGTTCGAAGGCGCGGGCTGCGCCTTGGCGGTTTCCTTGGGCTTCAAGGTTGCCTTCGGCGAGGGTGTGTTCGCCGGCTTCGGCTGGGGAACCGGCCGTTCGATCGTCGCGTGCACCGGCGGCTGAATGGGTTCGGTCACGGGCGCCGGAAGCGGCTCGGACTCCGGAGCGATCACCGGCGCGACCGCTGCCTGCGACTCTTGCGAGGGGTTAGGCGCGGTGGATTCAAGGCTGACGTCGTCGGCCAAGCTCACGGTCATCCGCTCGGCCGGCGGGATAACCGGCACCGCGCGCCGCGCCTCGACCAGCAGGCCGGCGACGAGCGCGACATGGAGCACGACGGCCACGCCGAGCCCGAGCTTTTCCTCGCGGCGAAGGTGAGAAAATGCGGCCATGGTCAAAGGGCTATGGGGCCTCCGATGAACCGTTGGTGACCAGTGAGATGCTGTTGAATCCCGCGTGATTGAGCTCGCCCATCACCGCCATCACCCGGCCGTAATCGATCCCGCGGTCGGCTCGCAGCGTCACCAGCGGTGGCTTGCCGCCGTGGTGCAGCGCCGCCAGCCGGTCGGCGAGGCCACCCGACGGCACGCGGTCCTTGTCGATGTAGACCACGCCTTCGCGGTCGAGCGAAATAGTCACCTGGTCGGGCTCCTGGTCGAGCGGGTTGGCCCGGCTGTCGGGGAGCTGGATCGGCACGCCGCTGGTCAGCAACGGGGCGGTGACCATGAAGATGATCAGCAGCACCAGCATCACGTCGACCAGCGGAGTGACGTTGATCTCGGCCATCGCCGCACGGCGCCTTGAGCGTCCGCGACGACGGGAGGAGGAAGCAAGGCCCATAGCCATCGCTAGAGCCTCTCCAGCTCGCGGCCGATATGCGAGCTGACCCGGTCGGCAAATCGCTGCAGGCGGGCTTCGTAGGAGTTCACCCGGTAGCTGAAGCGGTTGTAGGCGATCACAGCGGGGATCGCCGCGAACAGGCCGATCGCGGTGGCAAACAGCGCCTCCGAAATGCCCGGCGCGACCACCGCGAGCGAGGAGTTCTGCTGCTGGCCGATCTGAAAGAAGCTGTTCATGATCCCCCAGACGGTGCCAAACAGGCCGACGAACGGCGCGACCGCTCCGGTCGTGGCGAGGAAGTTGAGCCGCTCGGCGAGCGAATCCGCTTCCGCCGCCACTTGCCCTTCCATCGCCAGCGCGACGCGGGCGCGGGTCGCTTCGCGGTCGGTCACGCGGCCGCCGGGCGCGCTCGATCGGCGCAGCTCGTCGAGACCCGCGGCGGCGACCTTAGCCGAGGGATTGTCCTGCCAGCGCTTGCCGTCGAGCAGCGTTTCCGGGTGCTCGGCCTTGAAGAAATCGCGTTCGAAGGCCCGGCTCCCGCGCGCGACCTTGCTCATCCTGAGCGAGAAGCTGACGATGATCGCCCAGGTCCATACGCTCGCCAGGATCAGGCAGACCATCACCACCTGCACCACGATGTCGGCATCGAGAAACAGCCGCAGCGGGTTAAGTCGGTTGGGCGAGGTGGCCGTGGCGTCCTGGAGCGCGGCGAGAAGGTCTATCGTCATGCGGCTGTCTGGTCTTCCATCAAGGTTGCAAATGCGCCGCGCCAGGGATCAGGCTGGCGGCGCGGGCGTCCATCGGCCCCAACGAAGCCGACGCGTAAATGGGCCTCGGCGAGCAAGTCTTCGCCGCGCCAGGCGGTCTGGTGCAGCCGGCACGAGGCGGCACGGACCTCCTCCGGACGGGTCACGATGACGACCGCGTCGTCGAGTCTAGCGGGCGCGGCGTAACGGATCGTCAGGTCGGCCACGGCGTAAGTGCCCTCGCCCGCTTCCTGCGCAGCGCGTTGGTCGATCCCAAGCAGGCGCAGCAGGTCCGACCGGGCGCGCTCGAACCATTTGAGATAGTTCGCGTGGTAGACCACGCCCGACAAGTCGGTATCCTCGTAGTACGCGCGCACGGGGAAATAGTGCGCCGCTCCGTCGAGGCGGCCGCCCGGCGGGAGGAGATCGATGACCATAGCCAGCGCCTTAGCCGCCGCGCGACTCGGCTGACAACCTCGCTAGAGTCAGAACGTGCGCTGGCGGCGGTGAATGCCCGCAAGTTTAGCGGGCGAGCATGGGCCCCAGCGGGCGCCCGCCGAAGATGTGCACATGCAGGTGGGGGATTTCCTGCCCGCCCTGCTGGCCGATGTTGACCAGCAGGCGGTGGCCGGACTCCACCAGCCCCTGTTCGCGCGCGACGCGCCCTACCGCGCGGACGAATCCAGCGATTTCGTCAGGCGAGGCCTTGACTGAGAAATCGTCCCAACTGACGTACTCGCCTTTTGGAATGACCAGGATGTGCACCGGCGCTTGCGGAGAGATGTCATGGAACGCCAGCGCCCATTCGTCTTCGTAAACCGTCTTGTTGGGAATCTCGCCGCGCAGGATCCGGGCGAAGATGTTGTCGCGATCATACGGCAAGGTCGCGTCGATCGGCATCAGGCGCCTCGCGAGGCCTTTTCGTCGAGGCCGGACGTGCCTTCACGCCGATCAAGTTCGGCGAGCACATCGGCGAGCGGAATGCCCTGTTCGGCAAGCAGCACGAGCAAGTGAAACAGCACGTCGGCGGCTTCCCCGGTCAACTCCTCGCGCGTGCCCGCGAGCGCGGCGGTGATCGTCTCGACGGCTTCTTCGCCCAGCTTGCGCGCGATGACCGGCAGGCCGCGCGCGTGGAGCCTGGCGACGTAACTCTCATCGGGGGAAGCACCAAGGCGCTGCTTGATCGTGGCTTCGAGGCGGGCGAGTGTGTCCATGTGCTCCGGCATGGCGCACCGGGGCGCGCGGCGTCAATCCTGCTCGGAGTCGTCGTCGGGTTTGCGCATCGAAGCGCGGCGTCCGACGATCACCCCTAGCAGGCCGAGCGCGAACAGCGTCGCCTGCGAGCCTTCGGGGACCGGGACCGCGCCGGCAGCGAGCGCCGCGGCGGGAGTGGCGAGGAGCGATAAGCCAAGGATATATCGAGCGACCATGCCTCGCTGATGCCACCCCCACGCGGGCGCGCAATCGGTCAGAGGTTAACGTCCCGCCGGGGGACGCTCAGGCTCTTGCGGGTAAACCGGCGGCGCGCAGGGCGGCGTGGGCATCGGTGATCGAATAAGTGCCGAAATGGAAGATCGAGGCGGCGAGGACAGCGCTGGCATGGCCTTCGGTCACACCCTCGACGAGGTGCTGCAAAGTGCCGACACCGCCGCTCGCAACGACCGGGATGGACACCAAGTCGGCGACAGCTCGAGTTAACTTGAGGTCGTACCCGCGCTGGGTACCATCGCCGTCCATCGAGGTGACGAGCAGCTCGCCCGCGCCCAATTCTGCAAGTTTTACAGCGTGTTCGACCGCATTGATGCCAGTGGCTCTCCGGCCGCCGTGGGTGAAGACTTCCCAATGGTCGTGGCTCCAGCGCGCGTCGACCGAGGCGACGACGCACTGGCTGCCCATTTTCGCGGCGATTTCCGACACGACTTCGGGTCGCGAAACCGCGGCGCTGTTGACCGCGACCTTGTCCGCCCCGGCGAGCAGCAGTGCGCGCGCGTCCTCGACCGAGCGGACTCCGCCGCCGACGGTCAGCGGCATGAAGCAGACCTCGGCGGTGCGCCGGACGATGTCGAGCAGCGTTCCGCGCCCTTCGTGGCTTGCCGAGATGTCGAGGAAGCACAGTTCGTCCGCGCCTGCCGCATCATAGGCCTGCGCCTGCTCGACCGGATCGCCGGCGTCCTTGAGGTCGACGAAGTTGACGCCCTTGACCACCCGCCCATCGGCGACGTCGAGGCAGGGGATGACGCGAATGCGGACGGTCACGCCCGCGCCGCCATCTGGATCGCCGTCGCCAGGTCGAGCCGGCCGTCATACAGCGCCCGCCCGGTGATCACGCCTTCGATCCCCTCGTCTGCGTGGAGCGCGAGCATCCGGATGTCGTCGAGGCCTTTCACGCCGCCGCTGGCGATCACCGGCAGGTCTGTGCGGCGGGCGAGGTCCACCGTCGCCTCGATGTTGCAGCCCTTGAGCAGCCCGTCGCGTCCGATGTCGGTAAACAGCAAGCTGGCGACGCCGGCGTCCTCGAAGCGGCGGGCCATGTCGGTCACCGGCACGTCGGAGACTTCGGCCCAGCCCTCGGTTGCGACCATCCCGTCGCGGGCGTCGACAGCGACGACGATGCCCCCCGGAAATTCGCGCGCCATGTCTTTGACGAACCCTGGGTCCTTGAGGGCCGCGGTGCCCATAACGATGCGCGCGACGCCAAGGTCGAACCAGCCTTCGACCGCTTCACGGTTGCGGATGCCACCGCCGAGTTGGACGTAACCGGGAAAGGCTTCGACGATCGCTTCCACGGCCGCGCGGTTTTCCGCCTTCCCCGCGAACGAGCCGTCGAGATCGACCACGTGCAGGTGCTCGGCCCCGGCCTCGGCAAACAGCAGCGCCTGCGCCGTTGGATCGTCGCCGTAGACCGTCGCCCGGTCCATATCGCCTTCGGCCAGGCGCACGACTTGGCCCTGCTTGAGGTCGATGGCGGGAAAAACGATCATCGCCGCGCGGTAATGCCCCGCGCGGCGCGGTGCAATCACTCAGAGGGCACGAACGCAACCTTCGGGATATGGGTGATCCGGCACGCGAGGTCCGCTTCGCCGCTGGCGACGATGAAATGGTCGTCAGCGTCGACGATGCCGGTGGTGAACACCACGTCGCGGACGTACATCTGGTCCTCGAGCGGACTGGTCAGCTCGGGGCTGGCCTCGAGCAGCGGCGGGTGGCTGGTGGCGAGAACCTTCCACGGCTCGTCCGGATCGAGTAGCGACCAGTAGGTGCGGTAGATACCGACGGTCTCCTTGGGCTCGACCCCATGCCACAGCGTGAGCCAGCCGCGCCGGCCGGCGATCTCGGTGAGGATCGGCGGGGTGCCGCCGCCGATCCGCGCGGGCGCCGGGGTACCGGCGTGGGGGCGGATGCCAGGGTGGATGTTGGGCTGCCAATGCAGGGCGTCGGGGCTCGTCGCGAGATTGATCGACGGGCCCGCGTGCCACGGGCTGCCCGGCGGATAGGCGAAGAACAGCGAGCCGAGAGGCCGGGTCTGCGCCCAGTATTTCCCGTCGATCAGTCCTTCGAAGATAAGCATGTCCTTATTCTGGTGGTCGAGCACGATGCCTTCGAATTTCCATTCGAGCGCGTTGTCCGAGCTGTAGAGCGTGGTCGAATGACGCTCCGGGCTGACCGAGCAAGTGGTCATCAGGTATCGGTCGCCGACCCGGCTGATCCGCGCGTCCTCGATGCCGTAGCACTGGTGCGTGCCGGCAGGCGCAATGATCCTGTCATAGTGGATATCCACGACCTCGAGCCCATCGGGCGTGACTTCCACCGGCAGCAGCCACGAGAGCGAGGTCAGCGCCATGACCTTCCAGCCGAAGCCATGCAGTTCGAACTTGCGCGGATCGGCAGTGTTGCAATGCTTAAGGGGCCAGGCGTCGAGGACATAACCTTGCCGGCCATCCCAGCGGATCGCGTGAACCTGCCGATCGAAGATCGGTTCGCGCAACGCCTCGGCAATCCGGACCATCAGCAGCAGGTTACCGTTCGCCAGCCGCGCCATGCCGGGATTGAACGCGCCGAGGACATAAGTCTCGGCGCCGAGTTGGCCCGCCATCGGCGAGCGCGACAGGTCGACCTGATCGGGCGTGAGGACCAGCCGATCCTGGGTAAAGCTCATGCCTCGTCGACTCCCTGAATGTTCACCATCTGTCGCATGACCGCGGGCGGTCCTTGGGTGAGAACGTCCGGATTCGCTTTGACCACGGCAGGTCTCCTCTCCGGCGGAGACGGGCCACTCGCTGAGCGGTTCCCCCTCAGGGCCGCCAGTCGAGAAACCGCGCCAGCAGCGCGAGGCCGTAGGCCTGGCTCTTTTCGGGGTGGAACTGCACGCCGACGATATTGTCCCGCGCCACGACGGCCGTGAAGGTCCCGCCGTGGCGGCTCGTCGCCGCAACATCGGCGGCGTCGGTGAAGTGATAGCCGTGGAGATAATAGGCTTCACCCGGCGCAATCACCGGATGCGCGAAGCTCGGCACAACATCGTTCCAGCCCATATGCGGGATACGCAACCCCGGTTGCGGATCGAAGG
>DATIQN010000022.1:0-14571 GCA_035470785.1 Croceibacterium sp.
GTATTCGAGGTCCTCGAGCGCCCGCCCGGCGCCGCGAGCGACGCAGTTGAGCGGATCGTCGGCACGCACGACCGGCAGGCCGGTCGATTCGCTGAGCACGGTATCGAGCCCGGCGAGCAGCGAGCCGCCACCAGTCATGACAATGCCGCCTTCGATGATGTCGGCGGCGATCTCCGGCGCGGTCATTTCGAGTGCGCTGCGCACCGCTTCGACGATCTGCCCGACGGTCTCGGACAGCGCGTCGACGATCTCATCCTCGCCGATCTGCCGCTCGGTCGGTACTCCGCGGATGACGTCGCGCCCGCGTATCTTCGCCTGGCGCGGTTCGTCGTTGAGGACGGCGGCACCGATCTCGAACTTGATGCGCTCGGCGGTGGCTTCGCCGATGACAAGGTTATGGGTGCGCCTGACATAGGCCGCGATCGCGTCGTCCATCTGGTCGCCGCCGACGCGCAGCGACAGGGTGACGGCAAGGCCGCCGACCGAAAGCACGCCGACCTCGGTTGAGCCGCCGCCGATGTCGACCACCATCGAGCCGATCGGGCGCGTCACCGGCAGGTCGGCGCCGATCGCCGCCGCCATCGGCTCGTCGATCAGCCAGACCTTGCGCGCGCCGGCGTTGGTCGCCGCATCGCGAATCGCCCGACGTTCGACAACCGTCGAGCCCGACGGCACGCACAGCACGATCTCCGGGCTGCCGCGCAGGCGCACGCCCGCGTTGGCCTTGGCCTTGGAGATGAAGTGCTTGATCATCTCCTCGGCGATTTCGAGGTCGGCGATCACGCCGTGGCGCAAAGGACGAATGGTCACGACGTTATCGGGAGTCTTGCCGAGCATCAGCTTGGCGTCGTCTCCCACCGCGCGGACGCGGCGAATGCCGGCGATCGTCTCCATCGTCACCACCGACGGTTCGGCGAGCACGATGCCGTGACCCTTCAGGAATACGACCGTGTTGGCGGTGCCGAGATCGATAGCCAGATCGGCGGCCCGAAAGGGGAAAAATCCCATAAATGACATGTAATTGACCCGTCCTGTCCCCGCGCGGATGCGCAAACCCGGGATCGTGCTCCTATGCTTGCTGGCAGATTAACAGCGCGGCATGCTGGCGGGCTAAGCGATAGTGGGTGGCAAAGCGTCGCCGAGCCGAAGACGGCTCAGGCGGCAGCTGCCGCGAATTCGTCGCTGGCGGCGTTGAGCAGCGCGGCTTCGATGGCGCGCAGCCGATCGGGGCTGTCGATTTTGTGTCCGATCAGGTCGGTCACGTAGAACGTGTCGACCGCGCGTTCGCCATAGTTGGTGATGTGCGCAGAATTGATCATCACCTTGTTCTCGAACATCGCTCGGGCCAGTCGGTTGAGTAGCGCCGGGCGGTCTCGCGCGCCGACTTCGATCACCGTGAAGCGGCCCGAGGCCTTGTTGTCGAACATGACCCGCGGGCGGACCTCGAAGCTTTCGGCGCGGGCGCGCGAGAGGGGGCGCTTGGCGAGCTGTGGCATCAGCTCGATCTTGCCGGCGAGCGCGTCCTCGATCGCGGTCTTGAGCCGGGCTAGCTGGTCGTCCTCGCGGAACGGCTTGCCGAGCGGGTCCTGCACAAGGAAGTTGTCGACCGCCTTGCCCACCCGGTTGGTGTGGATGCGCGCGTCGATGATGTTGCCGCCAGCAAGATGAATTGCTCCGGCGATGCGGTAGAACAGTCCCGGGTGGTCGTCGCCGATCACCGTCACCAGCGTTGCGCCGCGCGCCGGATAATAGTGCGCGTGGATCGACAGGTGGTTCTCGACTTCCTTCGCGGCCCAATAGTGCGGCAAGTTGAGCGCGATGATGTCTTCCGGCTCGGCGATCCAGTAGGCGTCGTCGAAGCGGTCGGCGAGGTCGGCGATGATGTGGGCATTCGCCCCGAGCAGTTCGGCAACGCGCGCCTTCTTGCCGGCCACGCGCTCGGCGCGGCCGTGGCGCTTGTGGCCGAGCCGCAACTGCTCTTCGGCCAGTTCGTAGAGATCGGCGAGCAACTGGCGCTTCCAGCTGTTCCAGATTCCCGGCCCGACCGCGCGGATGTCGACCACGGTCAGCACCAGCAACTGGCGCAGCCGCTCGAGGCTCTGCACCTGGGCGACGAAGTCGAGGATCGTCTGCGGGTCGGACAGGTCGCGCTTGAACGCCGTCGCGCTCATCAGCAGGTGGTGGCGCACCAGCCAGGCGATCAGCGCGGTTTCTTCCTCGCTCAGGCCCAGGCGCGGGCACAGCTCTTCGGCAACTTCGGCCCCGAGCACCGAGTGATCGCCGCCTCGGCCCTTGGCGATGTCGTGCAGCAGCGTGGCGACATAGAGCGATCGGCGGCTGGCGAGCTGCGGGATCACTTCGGCCGAGATCGGGTGATCCTGCGCCAGCTCGCCACGCTCGATCTTGGCCAGCAGCCCGATCGCGCGGATGGTGTGCTCGTCGACCGTGTAGTGGTGATACATGTCGAACTGCATCTGCGCGCCGACGCGGCCGAAGTCGGGCACAAAGCGGCCGAACACGCCCACCTCGTTCATCCACCGCAAGACGGTTTCCGGGTCCTTGCGGCCGGTCAGCAAGGCGAGGAAGGCGGCATTGGCTCGCGGGTCCGCGCGGACCTTGGCGTCGATGCACTTCACGTCGCGTGCGATGATCCGCAGCGTGTCGGGGTGGATTTCGTAGCCGTGCTCCTCGGCCAGCTGGAACACTTCGATCAGTCGCACCGGGTCTTTCTCGAACCAGTCGTCGGCCGGAGCGGCGATCCGGCCGCCGAAGACCTTGTAGCCCTTGAGATCGCGCGCCCGGGGGCGGAAGGTCGCAAGCAGCCCGCGCGCCTTCTTCTTGCCGGCCATTTCCTCGTCGATGTGCGCCAGGAACACCCCGGTCAGGTGGCCAACGTGGCGCGCCTGCAGGAAGTAGTACTGCATGAAGCGCTCGACCGCGCTCTTACCCGGGCGTTCGGCGAACTGCATCCGCGCGGCGACCTAGCGCTGCAGGTCGAAAGTCAGCCGGTCCTCGGCCCGGCCGGTGATCATGTGCAGGTGGCAGCGCACCGCGAGGAGGAAGTTCTCCGCCCGGCGGAAGGTGCGGTATTCGGTGGCGGTCAGCAGCCCGACGTCGACCAGCTCGGCCGGGGTCTTGACCCGGTGGATGTACTTGCCGATCCAGTAGAGCGTCTGCAGGTCGCGCAGGCCGCCCTTGCCGTCCTTGACGTTGGGCTCGACGACATAGCGGCTGTCGCCCATGCGCTTGTGCCGCTGGTTGCGCTCCTCGAGCTTCTCGGTGACGAACCGCGCTTCGCTGCCGGGGACGACCTCCGTCCAGAACCGCCGGCTGGCCTCGTCGTAAAGCGCCTGGTCGCCCCACAGGTAGCGGCCTTCGAGGATTGCGGTGCGGATCGTAAGGTCCTGCCGGGCCATCCGCACCATCTCGTCGAGCGAGCGGCTCGAATGGCCGACCTTGAGGCCCAGGTCCCACAGGTAATAGAGGATCGCCTCGATCACCTGCTCGCACCACGGCGTACTCTTGGCTGGGGTGATGAAGGCGATGTCGACGTCGGAGTGCGGCGCCATCTCGCCGCGGCCATATCCGCCGACCGCAATCAGCGTCAGCCGTTGACCCGAAGTGCGGTTGGGCGCCGGGAACACGTCGGCGATCACGTGGTCGTGCATCACGCGGATCAGCTGGTCGACCAGGAAGGCCTGGCCCTGGACGCACTGATACCCTGCGCTCGGCTGCTCGGCGAGGCGGCGGGCAAGCTCGGCGCGCCCATCGTCGAGCGCGTTGCGCAGCAGCTCGACGACTTTCGGCCGCGCCTTCTGCACGCCGCTTTGCGTCACTGCGTCGGCGACGGCTTCGGCAAGCGCACGCCGGTCGATCACCGCGCGCTGGTTGGGGATGTTGATGCCGGTCATCTGAGCTCGACATAGAGATAAGCGGCGGGCTTGCAATGCGGTGGCTTTCGCCGGCGGACGGGCTGTGCCAAAGCGTGGCCGCCAGCCCGTGGGACCGCCAACGCATGCTCGACCTGCTTTCCGTCGCCGTTCACCAGCCGCTGCAATGGGCCGACCTTGGCCTGCGGCCGGGAATCAGCCTGGGTTTCTTCACCCTGCGCTTCTATTCGCTGGCCTATCTCGCCGGAATCCTCCTCGGCTACTGGCACTTGTCGAAGATGATCAAGGCGCCCGGCGCGCCGATGGCACAGCGCCACGTCGACGACCTGTTCTTCTATTGCACGCTCGGCGTGATCCTCGGCGGTCGCCTCGGCTACGCGGCGTTCTACACCGGCGGCGCGACCGGTAATCCGAGCCTGTTCACGCATTTCACGCCCGGCCAGACCGTCAGCTGGGACCTGCTGCGCCTGTGGGACGGCGGCATGAGCTTTCACGGCGGCGTAATCGGGGTGCTGATCGCCATCGCGTGGGTCGCCTGGCGCGGCGGCCTGCCGTTCATTCGCGTGTGCGACTACATCGCGGTCAACGTACCCTTCGGCATGATGTTCGGCCGTATCGCCAACTTCATCAACGGCGAATTGTGGGGCCGGCCGGTCAACGGATACCTTCCCTGGGAAATGGTATTCCCCAGCGATCGCCTCGGCCTGCCACGCCATCCAAGCCAGCTTTATGAGGCCGCGCTCGAAGGCGCGCTGCTGATCGCGATCATGCTGCCGCTGTTCTGGAAGACCCGCGCGCGCTTCCGGCCCGGCCTGCTGGTCGGCGTTTTTACCGCCTGCATCGCCACGGCGCGCTTCATCGTCGAGTTCTTCCGCGAGCCGGATTCACAGCTCGAGCAATTCGCCCACGATACCGGCCTCAGCATGGGCCAGTGGCTGTCGATCCCGCTGGTGCTGGCGGGCGTGGTTGTCGTCATCTGGGCCCTGCGCCGCCCGCCGCTTGCCGGCGGCGGTAAGCCCCAGCTCAAAGCCGTCGAGACGGCGCCGATCGAGCCCAAGCCCGCCGGGGAATGACCGCCCACCGGGGCCTCGCCGAAATCTTCCGTCGGCTGATCGCCACCACCGGTCCGATCAGCCTGGCGCATTACATGGCCGAAGCCAACGCGCGTTATTACGCCAAGGCCGATCCGCTAGGCGCCGGCGGCGACTTCGTTACCGCGCCCGAAATCAGCCAGATGTTCGGCGAGTTGATCGGGCTGTGGCTGGCTGAGCTCTGGATCCGCGCCGGACGCGAGGAGCCGGTGCACTACGTCGAGCTTGGGCCGGGGCGCGGAACGCTCGCCCGCGATGCCTTTCGCGCGATGAAGCGCTACGGGCTCGAGCCGCGGCCGCACTTCGTTGAGACCTCGACCACCCTGAAAGAGCTGCAGCTCGATGCCGTGCCTGATGCGTTCTTCCACGCTGACCTTTCGACCGTGCCGATGGATGGGCCGGTACTGCTTGTCGCCAACGAGTTTCTCGACGCGCTGCCGGTTCGCCAGCTGATCTGCACCGCCGACGGCTGGCGCGAGGTTATGATCGTGGCCGATGGCGACCGTTTCACCTGTATTCCCGGCGCACGGCCGATGGATGCCGCACTGCCCAAAAGCCGCCGCAACGAACCCGAGGGCACGCTGATCGAAACCTGCCCGGGCGCGGCCGCGGTGGTCTACGAAGTCGCCGGGCGCCTGGCCGAGCAAGGCGGCGCGGCGCTGTTCATCGATTACGGCCATTCGGAGGAGCGAACGGGCTCGACCTTCCAGGCCGTCCGCCGCCACAAGAAGGTCGATCCCTTCGAAGCGCCCGGCGAGGCCGACCTGACCGCGCACGTCGACTTCGCGATGCTCGCGCAAGTAGCGCAATCGCGCGGGTGCCGCTGGCTCGGAACCGTCACCCAGGGTGAATGGCTACGCGCGCTCGGCATCGAGGGCCGCGCCGAGGCGCTGAGCGAGTTCGCCCCCCAGTACCGCGAGGCTCTCCATTCGGCCAAGCGCCGGCTGATCGACGGCGACCAGATGGGCGAGCTGTTCAAGGTGATGGGGCTCGCCGCACCGAACTGGCCCGATGGGGTCGGGTTCTAGGGTGGCGCGTCACCGCGTCTCGCACCGCTCGATCGCCGTGGCGGCGCTGTCGACGGTGGTCGAGTGGTACGACTTCACGCTCTACCTCTACTTTGCGACGGTCATCTCGCGGGTGTTCTTCGGCGGCGGCAGCGGTGCGCTGGCGACCGCGCTCGGCGGCTTCGCGCTGGCCTACCTGATGCGCCCGATCGGCGCGGTGGTGTTCGGCCATATCGCCGACCGCCACGGCCGGCGCCCTATGCTGCTGATCTCAATGGCGCTGATGTCAGCGGCGATGCTGCTGACCGCGCTGTTGCCGACCTATGCGCAGATCGGCCCGGCGGCGGCCTGGCTGCTGTTCGGCTTGCGCTGCGTGATGGGCTTCTCAGTCGGCGGCGAATACACCGGCGTGATCACTTACCTGCTCGAAGGCGCGCATCCTGGGCGGCGCGGCCTTGTCGCTTCGCTCGCCGCCGCGGCGAGCGAGGTCGGCGCGCTGCTCGCGGTCGGAGTTTCGGCGGTGACGGTGGCGGCGCTCAGCGAAACCGACCTGCAGGCGTGGGGCTGGCGCATCCCCTTCTTCGTCGGCGCGGCGCTGGCCGGGACGGTGTGGCTGGAGCGCTCGACGATGGAGGAATCGCCCGATTTCGAGCAATTGAAGGCGGACGGGGCGCTGAGGGCCAATCCCTTCGCGCATGCCGTGTCGAAGCAGTGGGGCGGAGTGCTGCGCGCTTTCGCAATCTCGTCGCTCGGCTCGATCACTTACTACGTCGGCATCGGCTACGTCCCCGCGTTCCTCAGCGCGACAAGTTCGATGGCCGAAAGCGTTGCGCTATGGCTGTCGACGATCGCGGCGGTGGCGGTGATCCTCGTTACCCCAGTCGTCGGGCTGTTGTCGGACCGGTTCGGCCGCAAGCCCGCGCTGCTCGGCCTCGCTGCCTTGAGCGCGCTGCTGCCGATCGCGATGTTCTCGCTGATGGCCGGCGGATCGACCGCGCGCGCGCTGCTGGGCGAGGTGATCCTCGCCTTGGTCGCCGGGGGCGTCAGCGCGGTCGGTGCGATCGCCACGGGCGAGCAGTTCAGACATGAGAGCCGGGCAAGCGGGCTTGGCCTGGGCTACACCGTTGCGACCGCGATATTCGGGGGCCTGACGCCTTACGTGGCGCAGCGCCTGGTGGAAGCGACCGGGTCTCCGCTGGTGCCGGGAATCATGATAGCGGTGGTCGCGGTTGCGGCGCTGCCGGTTTTCGCGCTGATGCGCGAGACCGCGCCGCGGAGGGCTGGCTAGGCGCCGATCGTCGCCTTCGGCAGCGAGAATTCGACCACCAGGCCGTCATCCTCGAAGCGCCGCTCCCAAGTCCCACCGAGCTGACCGGTGACACTCATCTCGACGAGGCGCGAGCCGAAGCCCTCCTGTGGCGTCTTCTTGGGCGCCTTGCCGCCGGTCTCGCGCCAGGTGAGCTTCACCCTCTTGCCGTTGTCCGCGATCTTGAGCGTGACCCGGCCGTCCGCGGTGGCCAGCGCGCCGTATTTCGCGGCGTTGGTCGCCAGCTCGTGGAACACCAGCGCCAGTGGCGTCGCCGTCCGCGAGCTGATCGCCAGATCGTCGCCCGTGACCTTGACCCGCGCTCCGTCGCCGCTGCCGTAGGGCGCGAACAGCTCCTTGAGCAGGGTTTGCAGGTTGCCGCGCCGCGCGCCGTCGACCGGCCGGACGAACTCGTGCGCGCGGCCGAGCGCGCGAATCGTCGCTGTCAGCTCGTCGGCGAATTGCAGGGCCTCGGGATGCTGGCGTGCGGACAGCGAAACGAGCCCGGCGATCACCGCGAAGATGTTCTTGATCCGGTGGCTCAGCTCCTTGGCAAGCAGGTCGCGGCCTTCGGACGCTTCGTAGATGTCGTGAATATCCACCGCGGTGCCGAACCAGCGCAGGATCTTGCCGTCGCCGTCACGCACCGGCAGCGCGCGGCTGATCATCCAGCGGTACTCGCCGTCATGACGGCAGAGGCGATGTTCGACTTCGTAGATCTCCCCGGTCTTCAGCGAGTGCTGCCATTTGGCGCTCGCCGTCTTCCAGTCATCGGGATGTAACGCGCTCCCGCTCTGGTCATCGGGCAAACCCGTAAAATCGACCATCCGCTGGTTGAAGTAGTCGAAATGGCCTTCGGGCGTGGCCGACCAGGCAATCGCCGGGATCGAGTCCGCCAGCTTGTGGAGATATTCCTCGCGCGCTTCGGCCTCGCGCTCCGCCGCCAGCTCCTTGCGGTGCGCGCGCAAGCGCAGCATCGCCGCGTCGGCCAGCACGATCAGGCCGTCGCGCTGCAGCTCGGTCAACCCCTCGGGGCGAGGCGTGGAATCGATCACCGACAAGGTGCCGAGCGCCACGCCTTCGCCGGAGATCAACGGCTGTCCCGCATAGAATCGAATGTGCGGCGCGCCCAAGACGTTCGGGTTGTTGGCGAACCGGGCGTCCTCACGCGCATCGGGCACGACCATCGTCTGTCCACAAGCCATGACATGCGGGCAAAAGGCGATGTCGCGAGGAATCTCGCGCAGGGTGGAGCCGTGATGGGTGAGGAATCGCTCATTTTGCGGTCCGGTCACGGTAACCGCCGCGACAGGTGCCTGGCACAGGTGCGCGGCAAAGCGAGTGATCGCGGCCAAGTCGGGATCGCCTTCGAGCGAATCCGGCGCGTAGCTGGCGAGAATCTTCAAATGCTCCGCATCCGCCTGGTGGGCAGGGGCAGCGTACGGCCGAGGCGGCCGCGAGGCGGAGCGACGATCTGTCATTTGCGATCCCGGAGATTGGACTAGCGCGAAAGGCAGCCCGACAAAACAACTTATGTCATACCGCGCGCGGCGAGACGATTGCATCCGTAACCGGTTTGCGCCGCCGTTGCGGGTTGCTAAGGCGGCCGCAGCGAGAGGACACCACATGCGCGCGACTCCAGAGTTCGACTTCGGCCTGTCCGACGAAGCGGAGATGATCCGCGAAAGCGTCGCCCGCTTCGCCGATGAGCGCATCGCCCCGCTCGCCGAAGCCATAGACCGCGAGGATCGCTTCCCGCGCGAGCTGTGGACCGAGATGGGCGAACTGGGCTTGCACGGCATTACCGTGCCGGAGGCCGACGGCGGGCTCGGGCTCGGCTACCTCGAGCACGTGCTGGCGATCGAGGAAGTCAGCCGCGCAAGCGCCTCGGTCGGCCTTTCGTACGGCGCGCATTCGAACCTGTGCATCAACCAGATCGCCCGCTGGGGCACGGCCGAGCAAAAGACCAAATACCTGCCCAAGCTGATCAGCGGCGAGCACGTCGGCGCGCTGGCGATGAGCGAGCCGGGGGCCGGTTCCGACGTGGTGTCGATGAAGCTCAAGGCCGACGCGGTGCAGGGCGGCTTCGTCCTCAACGGAACCAAGTTCTGGATCACCAACGGGCACCAGGCCGAAGTGCTGGTGGTCTATGCCAAGACCGACGCCGCTGCCGGTAGCAAGGGCATCACCGCTTTCATCATCGAAGACCACTTCGACGGCTTCAAGCCGGGGCAGAAGATCGGCAAGCTCGGCATGCGCGGCTCACCGACCAGCGAGTTGGTGTTCCAGGATTGCGAGGTGCCCGAGGACAACGTGCTCGGCGCGGTCGGTCAGGGCACCAAGGTGCTGATGAGCGGCCTCGACTACGAGCGCGCAGTGCTCGCCGGGGTCCAGCTGGGCATCATGCAGGCGTGCCTCGACACGGTGATCCCCTATGTCCGCGAGCGAAGCCAGTTCGGGAAGCCGATCGGTGCTTTCCAGCTGATGCAGGCCAAGGTCGCCGACATGTACGTCGCACTGCAATCGGCGCGGGCTTACACTTACGCGGTCGCCAGGGCGTGCAGCGCGGGCAAGACGACCCGCTTCGACGCCGCCGGCGCGATCCTGCTGGCTTCGGAAAACGCCTTCCGCGTGGCCGGCGAGGCGGTGCAGGCGCTCGGCGGCGCGGGCTACACCACCGACTGGCCGGTCGAGCGCTATCTGCGCGACGCAAAACTGCTCGACATCGGCGCCGGGACCAATGAGATTAGGCGGATGCTGATCGGGCGCGAGCTGATCGGCGTCTGACGGAAAAATAAACAGAGGGGTCCTGAGATGCTCAAGAGGTTCATCGCCGGCGCGGCCGTGCTGCTGGTCGTCGCGGCGCCAGCTGCCGTTGCCCAGAACAGAGCGGTGCCACCGCCATTTCCTTCGGGCAACATCACTGCGCCGCCGCCGCCGGTCCCGGCCGGGATCAAGGTCGATTCAGTCACGGTCCACAGCAAGGCGCTCGAAGGCAATCTCGAAGGCGACAGCGCCGATCGCAACGCGATGGTTGTGCTTCCCGCGAGCTATGCCAAGAGCCCCAAGCGCCGCTATCCGGTGATCTATTACCTGCACGGGTTCGCGATCGACGGCAGGAATTTCTACAACTTTATGCACGTGCCCGAGGCGGTCGCGCACAACACCGCGGCCGGACGCGAGTTCATCGTCGTGGTGCCCGATACGCTTACCAAGCTCGGCGGCAGCATGTATTCGAGCTCTCCGACCACCGGCGACTTCAAGGCGTTCGTCGCCAAGGACCTCGTCGCCTACATCGACAGCCATTACCGCACGATCGCCAAGCGCGCGGGCCGCGGCCTCGCCGGGCATTCGATGGGCGGCTACGGCACGTGGACGGTCGGCATGACCTACCCCGAGGTATTCAACGCGATCTACGCGCAAAGCGCCTGCTGCGGCCTGCCGCGCGTCGAGACCGATGCCTCGGCGCAGAAGCTGTCGAGCGTACCGATCGAGCAAGGGGTGAAGGCCGATTTCGGCACTCGCGCCGCGCTCGCTTCGATGGTCGCGTGGTCGCCCAACCCGAAGAACCCGCCGTACTACGCCGACCCGCCGTTCAAGGACGGCAAGGTCGATCCGCTGGTGATGGCCGAATGGGCTAACAACTCGCCGCTGGCGATGATCCCGAGCCACGTCTGGGCGCTCAAGAGCTACGTCGCGATCGGCTCCGACGTCGGCACCAAGGACGGCCTCATCAAAGACGACACCGCGATCCACGAGATGCTCGACAAGCAGGGCGTGGCCAACCAGTGGGCGACCTACGAAGGCACCCACGTCGACCACATCGCCCAGCGCTTCGACCAGGTCGTACTGCCGTTCTTCGCCAAGCATCTGCAGATGAAGTAACGCTCAGGCGAAGGCGACCAGCGCGCCCCAGCCGATGAAAGCCAGCCCGGCGGCCTGCCCCAGCCGGCGGCCGCCGGGAACCAGCTTCTCGCCCGCGACGAGCAGGCTGAGGAGCGCGATCCATAACAGATTCATCACCCCGCCGACGAACAGCAGCGCCATCAGCAGCCAGCAACAGCCGAGGCAGAAGGCGCCGTGGATCGCGCCCATGCGCAGCGCGCCCAGTGCGCCGGGACGGAAATGCCGCGACAGGAAGCTCGCCGGGTTGCGGCAATGCGCGAGGCAGGCCTCCTTGAGCGGGCTGAGCTGGTAGAGTCCCGCTGCAATGAGGATCGCGGCGGAAAGCCATCTAACCGTCGAATCCATCGTCATCTGCGCCACCACGTCCCAACGCTGCAGGGCATCCTGCAGCAGCGCCGCCGCCAGCGAGAACAAGCCCCATACGGCGAGGTAGCCGACGAGAAATGCGCCGGTCGACGGCCGCACGGTGCCGGCTTGCGCGGGAGCCGCTCTGGCATAAAGCAGCACAACCGGCGCGGCGGCGGGCAGCATCATCGCCACCATCATCACCCACCACATCGAGACTGCGAGCAGTAGCTGCGCGGTGGTCCAAGCGGCGGGAGCTATCGGCATGGCCATGCCGGGCATGTCCGGCATGGCCGCGACGACTGGCGGATGCGGAAGGAGGTGCAACTCGAACCTCGGCGCCATTCCCATGCCCGCGCCAAGCAGCAGCCAAGCCCAGGCGAGCAGTGTCAGTAGCGCAAGCGCGGCAATCGTCACCGCGCGCTGGCGGCGCAGCGCCGCCTCGACCGCAGCCGTCATCAGGCGTGCACGATCCCGTGGCTATCGAGGTGGAGGTGGGCGAACTGGCCGTAGCTGTTCGAATGCGCGAACTCGATCGGCGAAATCGAGCGGCTGGTGCCCGAGCCGACTTCCGCCACTTCGTATTCGAACCCGCCTTCGAGGCGAATCTGCGCCCGGATCGGCTCGCCGCTGACGATGCTCCTGATCGGCACGCCGTCCATTTCGACCTTGCCGTCGACCCGTAGCCGCGCGGTGCGCCCCTCGACATCGACGTCGAATTCGATCGGCACGAATTGCGGTTCGTGGAATTTCTCGACCATCGCCGCGAAAACCGCGAACACCGTCGCGAACGGATCGGTGTCGCCGCCGGTCATGATCGTCAGCAGGGCCTTGCGCTGTTCGTCCGTGGCCCGCTCGTCGACGAAGGCGGCGGCTTCGCCATGGCCTTCGTGGATCGGGCCGGGCCAGCGGAACGCGGCGGCAATCTTCAGGCCGGAAAGATCGGTGTCGCCGTGACGGCCTTCCTCGATGTCCATCCCGAACACCGCCTGGCATCCGCCCTTGTCGGGCAAGCCGCCGAACTGGCAGTTGCAGCCGTATTCGCAGTTGCAGTTGGCCATCTCGCGGCCTTTGAGCACCCAGTAGGTCATGTCCGTCTCCCCGTGCCTCCGCCCGGTGCAACCCGTCCGGCTTATAGCAAATCCGGCCAAAGGGTGGGAGTCCTGTCGGGGAGGGAGACAGGACAGGCGATTGCAATGGTGGGCCGGTTTGCTACCCGGGGATGCATGAGCGCGCCGGTCCTGACGTCGAAGCTCGACCTCGAGAGTGTCGAAGCGAAAGCGCGCGCAGCGCACAACCGCGCGCTGGCCGAGGAACTGCGCGCAAAGGTCGCGGCGGCGGCACGTGGCGGGCCGGAGAAGAGCCGCGAACGCCACACCGCGCGCGGGAAGCTGCTGCCGCGCGAGCGGGTCGAGCGGCTGCTCGATCCGGGCTCGCCGTTCCTCGAGATCGGCCAGCTCGCCGCCAACGGCGTCTATGACGACGACATTCCGGGCGCGGGTATGATCGCCGGCATCGGCCGCGTCTCGGGCCGGCAATGCATGATCATCGCCAACGACGCGACGGTGAAGGGCGGCACCTATTATCCACTGACGGTGAAGAAGCACCTGCGCGCACAGGAGATCGCCCGCGAGAACCGCCTGCCGTGCCTCTACCTGGTCGACAGCGGCGGGGCCAACCTGCCGCACCAGGCCGAGGTGTTCCCCGACCGCGAGCACTTCGGGCGGATTTTCTACAACCAGGCGCAGATGAGCAGCCTTCGGATCCCGCAGATCGCCTGCGTGATGGGCAGCTGCACCGCCGGCGGGGCCTATGTCCCGGCGATGAGCGACGAGAGCGTGATCGTGCGCGAGCAAGGCACGATCTTCCTCGCCGGCCCGCCGCTGGTGAAGGCCGCGACGGGCGAGGAGATCACCGCAGAGGACCTCGGCGGCGGCGACCTGCATGCGAGGAAGTCCGGCGTGGTCGATCATCTCGCCGAGAGCGACGAGCACGCGCTGACCATCCTGCGCGACATCGTCAGCCATCTCGGCGCTAACGAAGGCGCGACGCTCGATCTCAAGGAGCCGCGCCCGCCGAAGTTCGACGCCGAGGACCTCTACGCCATCGTCCCGGACGACGTCCGCGCGCCCTACGACGTTCACGAAGTCATCGCCCGCCTGGTCGACGGCAGCGAGTTCCACGAGTTCAAGGCGCTCTACGGCCACACGCTGGTCTGCGGCTTCGCGCAAATCTGGGGCATGCCGGTGGCCATCCTCGCCAACAACGGCATGCTGTTCTCCGAGAGCGCGCTCAAGGGTGCGCATTTCATCGAGCTCGCCTGCCAGCGCGGCATCCCGCTCCTCTTCCTGCAGAACATCTCCGGCTTCATGGTCGGCGGCAGGTACGAGGCGGAGGGCATCGCCAAGCACGGCGCCAAGCTCGTCACCGCGGTCGCTACGGCGAGCGTGCCCAAGATCACAGTGCTGATCGGTGGCAGCTTCGGTGCAGGCAATTACGGCATGTCCGGGCGCGCCTACTCGCCGCGCTTCCTCTTCACCTGGCCTAACTCGCGCATCAGCGTGATGGGCGGCGAGCAGGCCGCGAGCGTCTTGGCGACGGTGCACCGCGACGCGGACAAATGGACTCCCGAGCAGGCCGAGGCCTTTAAGCAACCGATCCGCGACGACTACGAGGCGCAGGGCAATCCCTGGCACGCAACTGCGCGTCTCTGGGACGACGGGATCATCGACCCGGTACAGACCCGCGACGTCCTCGGCCTCGCCTTCGCTGCAACGCTGAACGCGCCGATCCCCGACCGGCCGCAGTTCGGCGTGTTCAGGATGTAGTCTGGAATGATGAAGTCCCTCCTGATCGCCAACCGCGGGGAAATCGCGTGCCGGGTGATCCGCACGGCGCGGCGGCTCGGGATCCGCACGGTGGCGGTCTATTCGGATGCCGACGCGAGGGCGTTGCACGTGCGCATGGCGGATGAGGAAGTATACATCGGGCCGAGCCCGGCGCGCGAAAGCTATCTAGTTGGTGAT
>DATIQN010000023.1:0-12590 GCA_035470785.1 Croceibacterium sp.
TTCACGAATTGGGGACACTGAACGACCCCATCTTACAAGGCTACTTCGCTAGATAACCGCTGTTGCATGCGGATGAGGCCTCCACCCGCCCAAAAGCAGCATCGCCAGTGTTGTCTGCCAAATCTGGTAAGCGTATTGAGCAACACGCTCTGCCAGCCCGAGACCGGGTGTGGGCTGGCCGAGGTCGAGCGCGGCGGCGTAGTGGAACGCGAATAGCGCCGGCGCGACCACGACGATGATTGCCGCGATCGATATCCAGCGGAACCAATTCCGAAAGGCCACTGCTCCGATCACCAGCGTAGCCCAGACGAATGGGTTGCTGGCGAGGATCAGGTGCATCGTGTCGGTGAACGTACGCGCGTCACCCCGCATGTGCATTGGAAAGAAATTCCACAAAGCCAGACCGACGATGCCGCTCCCGGCGAACATGAGCGCCATCAACTTCAGGGGGCGGCTCTGCACTGAGCACACTATGCCGGCGGCGAAGGCCAGCAGCAGCGCACTCGAAAGACTGAATAGCGGTACCACAAAATGGCTCGTCGGAGCGCCAATGGCAAACAGCTCGCTCACCGCCTGGTCCGCGAAGCTGTAGCCGGGATAAGCGGCTGCAGCGATTATGTCCGTGACCACATAGACGAACGCCGCGCCGAGCCCGGACGCCAGGAGGAGCTTGACGGCTGGAGGAAGATGACGGCGGGCTGCCTGATTCATGGGATGCTTGATGTGCTATCTAAAGACATGCTGCACATTCGAAATATTCCGGAGCGAGACGGCCCCGCGGGCAAAGCTGGCCGATAGCTGACAGGCTGCTTCGGATCGCCAGCGGACGAAAGGCGGAATGTCTGCTTCGACCCAATTGCGGACATTCGTTGTCCTGCGGGTCTCCATTAAATGCGCGCGTGAGAAGACGACGCGCACCTCGAACTTGGGAAACAGGTCGAGGTGCGCATCGATATGGACTCAGCGCTCCATCTTTTCCCGCGCTTCAGCCGCAGCCTGATGAAAGCGGTAGACCTCCGCATCGAAGGGTGAATCCACCTGGCCCTCCCATTGCTCGATGTGCTCGTGAAAGTTCTTCACGCCCGCGAGCATTTCCGGCGAGGCGACCGCCAGGTACGGACCGAGCGGCATTGTCAGAGCAAATGCACTGCCATTTCCCGTTCTGGTTAGACGCTCATTTGGACCGCGAGGAATCTCACTTTGTTCCTCATATGGACGGCGAATGTTTAACGGAAAGCAGGATCACGCCCGCTTAGACAATGGCCTTTGGAGCGGAAACGAACCAAAGTGCGGTTAGTTTGACAGTCCCTACGCGGCCTCCTGACCGATCCACACGGTCGACCGATGGTCCCGACTTATTCCACCAAGCGCAGCCGCCGTTACGCATACTATGAGACCCGCAAGGACTTGGCCCGGCCTAGCGATCTGCCAGCAACGCGGTTCGTACAAGGGCAACTCGAGCGACATCTCGTCGTGAAGCTCACCCAGCTGTTGGTGGACGAGCATGCGCTGCGCCGACTGTCAGGGATCCAAGAAGCAGGTCAGCTGCGGACGATGTTCGAGACTGGTCGATTGCTTGCCTGTCGGCTTGCATCCGAAGGTGCCCGCGAAGCAGTGCTGCAAGATCTGATCGCCGCAATGCAGGTGCGCGCCGAGCGAATCGAGGTCGTGTTGAACTCGGATGCACTGGCGGTGGGCACGGGTGGTGAGCTCAACTGGAGCATCCCGCTGCCAGATCGAAAGCCGTTCCGCGAAGCCAAGCTCAGGATTGATGCCGAAGACAAGGGCAGCTCGCTGGATAACAAGCTGGTCGAGCTAATCGCCGACGCACTCGAAGCTCGGCAGCTCGTCATCAGCAACCCGGGGCTCAGCATCAACCAGGTGGCAAACAAGGAAGGCCGCTGCCGCAAGCAGCTGACCAAGCTGGTGAGCGTAAGCTGGCTGAGCCCACGTATTGTTGAGTCCATTGCAGCAGGCACCCAGCCGAAGGCGATCAACCGTACCTTGCTGCTCGAAACCGCGCTGCCCACCGATTGGGCCGATCAGGAAGCCTTGCTCGGCTTTCAGGCCTGAGCGCGATCCACCGCATCTTCCTGCCGCGTGGGCGGGGAACTTCCAGACAGAGAATGGGGCTGACGTTAGCCGCCCTTGGTCCGAGGTAGCGGCGTCTCTCGCCCACGGCTCAGGAATTCATGGCGCCGAACCCCGCAGAACTGCGCCACTTTCAGGGCGCAGGGCGCCCGAAGGCGAAATCATGTCTGCTTGGCTGACTGTTTGGTGCGGTCGAGAAGACTCGAACTTCCACGGGCTTTCGCCCACAACGACCTCAACGTTGCGCGTCTACCAGTTCCGCCACGACCGCATCATCGAAAAAGGAGCCGGAATACGGCTCCTTCCGGAGGTAGGTGCGCGCCCTTAGCAAAGGGGTTCCACCCCTGCAAGCGGCACGGCCGTATCGGCGCGGCTACGCGATCATACTGACCGCAATCTTGCGAATACCCCACCCGGCCGCCCCGAAGCACAATTGCGCCGAACCGCGTCCCGCTGTGGAACGAGGTTAACGAAACCCTGTTCAATGGGGTGAACACGGGCGTAATCTTTTGTCATGAGCCTTGCCGCCACCTTGCTCCTTGCTGCTGGTGCCGCAGCCCAGACCCCGCAGGCCGGCGCGCAAGATGAGCCGGATCGCGGCGCCCAGGTCGACACCGCGCGCGTCAGCGTCACGATCCTGCGGCCTGCGGTGGTGAAGGGCGGCTCGTTGATCCTCGACCTCGGCAACGTCACGCCGCACAGCCAGCGGCAAAGCCGTGCCGGCCGCGTCACCTACGAATTCGAATAGGGTCGGCGGCTAGTTCGGTTTCCAGCCGATTTCGGCGACTTTGGCCGAGCGAGGGACGTCGGTCACGGCTTGGTTGACCGTCATGGTCTCACCGGGCGCCAGGCTGCGCTTCGGCGGGTAGACTTCCCAGCTGTAGACGATCCGGTCATGCCCATCGCGCAGCACGATCAGGATCGGCGGCACGCTTCGTGTCACACTGCCGATGTTGGTGATCGTGCCGCTGGCGCCGAAGTACTCGGTGCCGTCGGGCAATTGCCGGCGCTCTTGCTGGTCGGCGGGGAAGTCGAGCTGCAGATCGGCCTGCGCGGCGGCAAAGGTCGGACGGCTGACCGGAACCCACGCAGGCAGGCCCCAATAGCTCACCGCGACAATGAGGGCGGCGACTATGAGCGCGAAAACAATCGCGGCGTAGGTCCATAGCCGCAACGGATTGCGCCGCCGACGGAACGGCGGCTCGTGGTCGAATTGCGATGTCGTGTCATCGTCGTCGTAAGCCGGCGCGATGGTCGGCGGCGGCGGAGGCGTCTCATCGAACGGCGGCGGTTCGAAAGACGCCGCGGTCGACTCGGGTTCGGGCGCGACGGGTTCTCGCGAGGAGGGCGGGGAAGGTGGAGCCGGCGGCGGAGGAGGAGGAACCGGCACGGGGACGACGCGCGGTTCCGCCGCTGAAGGAGGAGGTGCGGCGGCAAGCGGCGGTCCATCCTGAAACCAGCTATGCCGACACTTGGCGCAACGCACCGTGCGCCCTTCAGCCCCGATCGCGCTGTCGGGCACGACGTAACGCGTGGAACAGGCGGGGCAAGATATGATCATCGCGATAGAAACCTAACGCTTGTTTCAGCAAAGCAACAAGATGCGCGGTCGTGAACAGCGCCTGCCCCTGCCTTTTTTCCACATCGATGACCGGCTATAGCCCCCGCGCATGCCCTCCATTCCCGTTTTCTCGCTCAGTCGCGCACCCGGACACCGACGATGATCGGTCCGGAGGGGAGCATCGTTCAGTTCGACAATGTCGGCTTGCGCTACGGCACGGTGCGTGAAGTCTTGAGCGACATCTCGTTCACGCTTTACCCGGGCAGCTTCTATTTCCTGACCGGCGCGAGCGGCGCGGGCAAGACCTCGCTGCTCCGGCTGCTCTATCTCGCTCAGCGTCCCTCGCGGGGTATGATCAGGATGTTCGGCAGCGACGTGATCACGCTCCCGCGCAAGGCCCTTCCGGCGTTTCGTCGCCGGATAGGCACTGTCTTCCAGGACTTCCGATTGGTCCCTCACTTGTCCGCGTTCGATAACGTCGCGCTGCCCCTGCGGGTGTCGCGCGTGCCCGAAAGCGAGATTAGGAAACCGGTTGCCGACATGCTCGACTGGGTCGGCCTGGGCAATCGCGCAGACGCTCGCCCGGCGACGCTTTCGGGCGGTGAGCAGCAACGCGTGGCGATCGCCCGCGCGGTCATCGCCCGCCCCGAAATCCTCGTCGCCGACGAGCCGACCGGCAACGTCGATCCCGACATGGCCCTCAAGCTGTTGCGGCTGTTCGAGGCGCTCAACCGGCTCGGTACCACGGTCGTCGTCGCCACCCATGACGTGCACTTGCTCAAGAAGGTGCCGGATTCGCTGATCATGCGGCTGGACAAGGGGCGCCTCAGCGACCCCACAGGCGCGCTGCGCTATCCGCCGCGGCGCGAGGCGCGCGTCTGATGGCGCTCGGCACGGTCATTCGCCGCAACCAGCCGCGCTTCGGGGGCGAGCGTAGCGGGCTGTTGCAGCAGGCACGGCTGGCCGGGCCGATGCCGTGGGTCATCGCCATCATGGTCGCGCTGACGGTAATGGCTGCCGCCGCGGGCCTTGCGCTGAGCAACTTGGCGAGCAACGCCAGCGCCGAGATTTCCGGCGGCATCACGGTGCAGATCGTCGAAGCCGCACCCGCGGAACGCGACCGGCAGACCGAAGTCGCGCTGGCGCTGTTGCGCAATCGCGACGACATCGCGGAAGCTCGGCGGGTGCCCGATTCCGAGCTCGAGAGCCTGATCGAGCCGTGGCTCGGAGAAGCTGCGGGAACAGCCGACGAGTCGATCCCGATTCCGGCGCTGATCGACGCGCGCCTGCGCGGCCCCGTTACACAGCGGCGGCTAGAGGCCTTGCGCGCCGAATTGATCGCCTCGGCGCCGTCGGCCAGGATCGACGCGCAGGCGGGCTGGCTGTCGCCGGTATTCCATGCGATTGCCTCGCTGCAATGGCTCGCCATCGGGCTCGTCGTGCTGCTTGCGGCGACAAGCGCGGCGGCGGTGTGGCTCGCGGCGCGCAGCGCGCTCGGGTCGAACCGCGAGACGATCGAGATCGTCCACCTGCTCGGCGGCACCGACGGGCAGATCGCACGAATCTTCCAGCGCTCGATAGCGATCGACGCGCTGGTCGGGGGAATTGTCGGGTTGTTGCTCGGCTTGATTGCGCTGTTCCTGCTCGGCCGTCAGTTTGCCGCGCTCAGCTCGGGCATGGTCGCCGGGGGCGGGCTCGGAATCGCCGACTGGGCCGCTATCGGCGCGATTCCGCTCGCGGGCGTCATGATCGCGATGCTGACGGCGCGCATCACTGTTCTCGCCGCGTTGCGGAGGATGCTGTGATTCGCCGCCTGCTCGCCGCGCTGGTGATGATCTGGCTGCTCGGCTTCGCGTGGTTCGCTGCGGCCTTGCCGCAACCGGCGCCGGCCAGCCAGAAAACCGACGTTATCGTGGTGCCCACTGGAGGCGCCGGCCGAATCGAGCGAGGGCTCGCGATGTTGCGCGCTCATGCGGCCGGCAAGCTGTTCGTGAGCGGTGTCGACCGCGCGGTTCGTCCGCACGAGTTCGCGGTGCACTACAAGGTTTCCCCTGGCGAGATGGCGTGCTGTGTCGTGCTCGGCTTTGCCGCGCTCGACACGCGCGGCAACGCGCTCGAGACAGCCAACTGGTTCGAGAACGGCCATTTTCACTCGCTGCGCCTGGTCACCAGCGATTGGCACATGCGCCGCAGCAGGGGCGAGTTGCGCGAAGTCTTGCCGAACGTCCGGCTGGTCGAAGACGCCGTTCCTTCGGAACCATCGCTGAAGACGCTGTTCGTCGAATATCACAAGCTACTGGCGAGCTGGCTCGGACGGCTGTGAAGGTCCTGCGAAGCCTCCTCTTCTATGCCGTCTTCTACGGCGCCACGGTGGGCTTCGTCAGTGCCTCGCTGGTGGCTTCGATGATCCTGCCGGGGCCCCGCTTCCGAGCGATCCCAAACGCCTGGTCCCGCTGCCATCGCTGGTGCGTGATCAACATTCTCGGCATCGCCGTGCAGGAAGAGGGACCGAGACCTTCGAGCCCGGCCCTGTATGCGATCAAGCACGAGAGCTTCTTCGAGGCGATCGATCTCGGGACCCTGCTCGACAACCCGGTCCCCTTCGCCAAGGAAGAGCTGTTCCGCATACCCGGCTGGGGCCGGGTGGCGCGCGCTTACGGCTGCATTCCGGTAATGCGCAGCGCCGGCGCCAAAGGGCTCAGGGCGATGATGGGCGAGGCGCGTCCGCACATCGGCGCTGGCCGGCCGCTGGCGATCTTCCCTGAAGGCACGCGCATTCCGCATGGCGCACGCCCGGAACTGCGGTCGGGCTTTGCTGGCCTCTACAAGTTACTCCGGCTGCCGGTGGTGCCGGTGGCGGTCGACAGCGGGCCAACCTACCAGCGCTGGTGGAAGCGGCGCGGCACGATCACGATCCGCTTCTTCGAGGCAATCCCCCCCGGCCTGTCGCGCGACGAAATCGAGGCGCGCGTGCGCACGGCGATCAACGCGCTGAATAGCTAAGCGGGGTCAGCCGTGGTCGGCGCGCCCGAAGTCGGGCCGCGCGTCGTCCTGACCGAGCTCGATGATTCCCCGGCGGATCGCGCGGGTGCGGGTGAACAGGTCGAACATGGTGTCGCCGTCGCCGGCCTTGATCGCCTCCCGCACGCCCTCGAGGTCGGCAAGGAAGCGGTCGAGCATCTCGAGCACGGCGTCACGGTTGTTGAGGAACACGTCGCGCCACATCGTCGGATCGCTCGCGGCGATGCGGGTGAAGTCGCGGAAGCCGCCGGCTGAATACTTGATGACTTCCCCTTGGGTGACCTCCTCGAGGTCGGACGCAGTGCCGACGATGGTGTAGGCGATGAGGTGGGGGATGTGACTGGTGACGGCGAGAACGAGGTCGTGGTGCTCGGCGTCCATCACCTCGACCATCGCCCCTAGCGCGCGCCAGAACTCGGAAAGCTTCGCGACCAGCACGGGATCGGCACCGGCAGGCGGGGTGAGGATGCACCAGCGGTGGTGGAACAGCGTAGCGAAGCCGGCGTCCGGGCCGGAATGCTCAGTGCCGGCGACCGGGTGCGCGGGGATGATCGATTGCCCGGGCAGTGCCTCGGTCAGCGCGCGGGTGATGCTGCGCTTGGACGAGCCGACGTCGCTGACCAGCGCTCCCGGAGGCAACGCGGGGGCGATTTGCCGCGCAACCTCGCCAATAGCGCCGACGGGCACGCAGAGGATGACGAGGTCGGCCTCGGCGACGGCCTCCTCGGCAGTCTCGCAGATCGTGCCGGCAAGGCCGCGTTGGGCGGCGCGACGGCGGACCGCGGGATCGGCGTCGTAGCCGGCAGTGGCGACGCCGGGCAGGTGCTGAGCCACGGCGAGCCCGATCGAGCCGCCGATGAGCCCGAGGCCGATGATCGCGACGCGCTCGAAGCTCATGCAGCGCTCTCGGCCATCTGCCGCAGGCCCTCGGCGACGGCGTCCATCTGTTCCGCGGTGCCGATGGTGATGCGCAGGCCTTGCCGCAGACCTTGGCCCGGCATGTGCCGCACGGCGAAGCCGCGTTCGGCGAGGCCGGTCAGCGCCGCTTGAGCCGCCAGCGCGCCGTCGAACAGCACAAGCACGAAGTTGGTCTCGCTCGGCAGCACGCGAATCCCGCGGTTGTCGAGCGCCTCGAGCGCCGAGACGAACCGCTGGCGCACCGTGCGGTTATGCTCGCGCGAGGCGGCGACGAAGGCCTGGTCGGCGAGCGCGGCACCGGCGGCGGCCTGGCCGCTGAGCGAGACGTTGAAGGCCCCGCGCAGCCGGTTGAGCGCAGCGATCAGCGGGGGCGCTCCGGTTCCCCATCCGACGCGTTCGCCGGCGAGGCCGTAGATCTTCGAGAAGGTGCGGCTGACGAGCACGTTGTCGTGCGCGGCTGCGAGCGCCATTCCGCCGTCGTCCTCGGCCGGATCGACATACTCGATGTATGCGTGGTCGAGTAAGAGCAGCACGTCCTTGGGCAGCCCGGCGTGAAGCCGCGCCAGCTCGGCCTTGCGCAGGTAGCTGCCGGTCGGGTTGTTCGGATTGGCGAGGATGACGACCCGCGTATGCTCGGTCACCGCCGCGAGCAGCGTATCGACGTCGGCGGCGAAGTCGGCGTCGTCAGCCTCGATCGGCGTAGCGCCGCAGCGCCGGGCGGCGATGACGTAGAGCGAGAAGCTGTAGCGCGGGAACAGCACTTCGTCGCCCGGGCCGGCGTAGGCCTGGACCGCGCAATGTATGAGCTCACCCGAGCCGGTGCCGCAGACGATCCGCGCCGGGTCTATCCCGTGCAGCGCGCCGAGCCCTTCGCGCAAGGCCGTGCTATCGGGATCGGGGTAGTACGCCGGCGCGCCGACCTTGGCGCGCGCTTCGAGCGCCAGCGGGCTGCAGCCGAGCGGGTTCTCGTTGGCCGAGAGCTTGGCCAGCGGCCGCCCGTCGGCCGCGCGCGAGCGGCCCGGCACATAGGCATGGATCGCCTCGATCCACGGCTTCATCTCGGGCCCCGTCGTGCTCACGGCGCGGCGCATAGCGGCATCAGGCGCCAATTGACAGTGCTTGCGCAGGGCCCGGCCCAAGGGTGTCGCTATGCAATTCGGTTGCAACAGGATAGTCTGATCCCCGCGGGCGGAACAGCCGTGAGTTCGGCTGCGAACGGGGGCGGGCAATGCCATATTACATGGATATCCATAACGTGCCGGGAGCGACCGCCGAAGACGTGCGCCAGGCGCACGAAGCGGACATGGCCGTGCAGCAAAAGCACCACGTGATTGCCTCAAGTACTGGCTCAACGAAGAGGCCGGAAAAATCTTCTGCCTCGTCGACGCGCCGGCAGCCGATGCCGTGGCCGCGGTCCATGGCGAGGCTCACGGGTTGCTGCCCGAGAAGATCATCGAGATCGATCCCGAAATGATCGACGGAATCCTCGGCCCCAGCCCGGTGGACGCAGCCGGCGCGGTGCGCCTGCCCGACAAGGGCGGCGGGCGCGACAGCGCGGTGCGCAGCATCATGTTCACCGATATGGTCGATTCCACGGCGATGACCGAGGAACTCGGCGACGAAGCGGCGATGGAGCTGGTGAACGCCCACGACGGCATCGTGCGTGCAGCACTCGACGAGTTCGAGGGTCGCGAGGTCAAGCATCTCGGTGACGGCATCATGGCCTCGTTCGTCTCGGCGGTTTGCGCGGTTCGCGCCGCCTGCCGCATTCAGGGCGATATCGTGCGCTTCCGCGACGAGCGTCCTCACCTTCCGCTGGCGCTCAAGATCGACGCAGCGGCAGGCGAGCCGGTCGAGCAGGGTAACGACCTGTTCGGCTCGACCGTCCAGCTCGCCTCGCGCCTGTGCGGTGAAGCCGCCGCCGGACAAATCATCGTCTCGACCGGACTGGCCTAGCTATGTCGCGGCAAGGGGCTGCAGTTCGACGACCTCGGCGCGCTGGCGCTCCAGGGCTTTGCCGATCCGGTTCCGGCTCGTGCCGTGAGCGTGCAATGCTGACCGCGCAAGCGATTCCGCCGCGCGATTGACAGCCTCCTACCGCTCGCCCAATCCGCTGCCGACCATGGCGACCGCAAGCAGCCTTGATGCCCAGAGCCTTGTGCTCCCCGATCCCTTGCCGCTCGACAGCGGCCAGCGGCTCGACCGCGTGCGCGTGGCTTACGAGACTTACGGCGAGCTGGCAGAAGACAAGGGCAACGCGATCCTCATCTTCCACGCGCTCTCGGGCGACCAGCACGTTGCCAGCGTGCACCCGATCACCGGCAAGCCCGGCTGGTGGGATCGTATGGTCGGCCCGGGCAAGCCGATCGACACCGGCCGCTTCCACGTGATCTGCGCCAACGTGGTCGGCGGATGCATGGGCTCGACCGGGCCGGCCAGCGACGATCCGGACGGCAAGCCCTGGGGCATGCGCTTCCCAGTCATCACCATCCGCGACATGGTCCGCGCGCAAGTCGCGCTGCTCGACGCGCTCGGGATCGGCAAGCTGCACGCGGTAGTCGGCGGCTCGATGGGCGGTATGCTCGCGCTCGGCCTAGCCGCCAACTTCCCCGACCGTGCGAAGCGGGTGCTGGCGATCGCCACCACCGCGCGGCACTCGGCGCAGAACATCGCCTTCCACGAGGTCGGCCGCCAGGCGGTGATGGCCGATCCGAACTGGCAGGGCGGGGATTACTACGGCTCGGGCAAGGGGCCGGAGAAGGGCCTCGCCGTCGCGCGGATGGCGGCGCACATTACTTACCTCTCCGAAGCGGGCCTGACCGACAAGTTCGGCCGCCGGCTGCAGGATCGCGCGGCCAAGAGCTTCGGCTTCGACGCCGACTTCCAGGTCGAGAGCTACCTGCGCCACCAGGGCATCGCCTTCTCCGACCGGTTCGACGCCAACGCCTACCTCTACATCACCCGGGCGATGGACTATTTCGACCTCGCCGAGGAGCATGGCGGGCGCCTCGCCGATGCTTTCGCCGGGGCGACCGCGCGCTTCTGCCTGGTCAGCTTCGACACCGACTGGCTCTACCCGACCGCTGAATCGAAGCATGTCGTCCATGCGCTCAACGCGGTCGCCGCGCCGGTCAGCTTCGTCGAGCTGTCGGCGCCCTTTGGGCACGACAGCTTCCTGCTCGAGTGCCCGCCGCTCGACCGGGTGATCAAGGGCTTCCTCGAATGAGCCTGCGCGCCGACCTGGCGGTGATCGCCGCGCATGTCGCGCCAGGGGCGCGGGTGCTCGACGTCGGCTGCGGCGAGGGCCAGCTGATGGAAGTGCTCCAGCGCGAGAAGGGCTGCGACGCGCGCGGCATGGAGATCGATCCCGAGGCGGTCGAGCGCTGCGTCGCGCGCGGCCTTTCGGTGGTCCAGGGCGACGCCGACCGCGACCTCGCCGACTATCCCGATGGCGCGTTCGACGCCGCGATCCTCAGCCAGACGCTGCAGACCGCCGCGCGGCCCGACCATATGCTGGACGAACTGCTGCGCATCGGCCGCCGCGCGTTCGTCAGCTTTCCCAACTTCGCCTACTGGCGGATGCGCTTCTCACTGCTGACCCATGGCCGCATGCCGGTGACGCGGCACTTGCCGGTGAGCTGGTACGAGACGCAGAACATCCACCACGTCACGGTCCAGGATTTCCGTGAGCTGCTGCGCGCGAAAGGCGTGACGGTCGAGAAGAGCTGGTTCTTCACCGGCGAGCGCGAGATCGGCGGCGCGCGTGCCAACTGGCGCGCCGAGCACGCGGTGTTCCAGCTAAGCCGCTAAGGTTCCGCGCGCATCGCGAGAATCCAACCGAGGGCGACCCGAGCGACACTTGGCGAACTTGTGTCCTTCAGAAAACGGCGGATTCCTGCGGACTTGCGGGGCAAAAAGCGAGAATCGCCAAGAAGAAAAAATGTTCTTTCGTCCCCGAGACACAAGCTTGAGCAAATGGCCCAAGCCGATGTGCGTGAGCGGATAACGAAAGGAAAGAGCCAGGCAGAGGTGTGGAACAAACAGAGAATATAGGAAAGCGTAATCTGCGGGATTGGCCTGATAGCCCGGATCGCCATGCGCGCGCACTATCACCGCAAACGCAACGCTTTTGGAGATGCAGCCATGCACCGCCGCCTTGTCCCCGCGCTTGCCCTCCTGCTCGCCTCGGTGGCCGTCCCGGCGCAGCACATCGAAAAGGTTCCCGCCAGCAAGGCCAACGTCTCACGGCCCGATGATCTGTTCGCGCTGCCGCCGGGTCAGTGGCACCTGGCCAAGTCGCTCGCGCTGGGGGCCGAGCCCTGCGTGTTCGACCAGTGCGAAGCGGGCTTCACCAGCGGCATCCTGGTGATCAGCGTCGAGCATTCGAAGGATTTCGTCCGTATCATCGCCGGCTTCTCCGGTTGCGTGCAAACCGCCTTCAGTGAAGTCGAAGTCGGCACGACGCCCGGCAAATCGGCGTTCGGACGTGTCGCCAAGCAGGTGAAGCGGGTCATCAAGGGCCTTGCCAAGACCTGCGAGATGACCGCGCCCAAAGTGCCCGAGCTCGATGTCGCCTCGCTCTTCCCGGCGGCCCCAGTCGCGGCCGGATGATCGATGAGCGGCCCCATTTCGAACTTTTGGGCGCCCCCCGAATGCTGGCGATCCAGGCATGGTGAAGGACGTTGCCTCGGACTGAACCGCCTTCTGCGTGCTTGCCTAAACATTCACCACGTTTCGCAACTCCAACTTAACCCTGCAGGCGGACTTTTCCCCGCATGGGCTACCTGCAGACCGACATGGGACCCTTCGTCATCGAGCGCCGCGCCGCCCGGCGCACCCGCGCGACCTGCGCCGCCAGCCTGCAGACCCTGACCGACGAGAGCGTCGGCTATCTGTGGGACCTGTCTGAAACCGGCGCCCGGGTCAGCGTCGCCAGTCCGCCGCAGCCGGGGGAAAACGCGCTGCTCAAATGGGGCACCGAAAGGGTCATGTGCCGCGT
>DATIQN010000024.1:0-72630 GCA_035470785.1 Croceibacterium sp.
CGACGCGGGTGAGAATGGTGGTCATTGGTGTTCCCCTGTTCTGTAACAGTCTTTGCTACTGGCAGGGCGATAATTGGTGCGTTGCAGCAAATTGTGCAAGTGCGAAGAAAGCTGCGAATGTTGCAATCAATGGCAATTATATACTTGACTTAGCATCCCTGCAGCATATGATGGCTGCACAAGGGAACAAGCCATGAATCTCAACATCACCGACCCCATCTTTCACGACGAAGACAAGGCGCTGGCGCACATCGAAGCCTCGCGTTGGCCCCATGGCGCGTTCTGCCCGCACTGTGGCTCAACCCGCGTCCATCGCATGGAGGGGAAGACTCAGGCGGGAATGTTCCTCTGCAATGACTGTCGCGACAAGTTCACCGTCCGCACTGGCTCGGTGATGGAGCGTTCGCACATTCCGTTGAACAAGTGGCTGCTGGCGACACACCTCATGGCGGCCTCCAAGAAAGGCATGAGCGCCTTGCAGATGAGCCGCATGCTCGGAGTAACCTACAAGAGCGCGTGGTTCCTGTGCCACCGTATCCGTGAAGCCATGGAGGGCGCTAACTCCACCGATCCCATGGGCGGCATCGGCAAGACCGTTGAAGCCGACGAAACATTCGTGGGCGGCAAGGCCCGTAACCGCGCGTTCCGTAAGCCCGCGCCCAAGAAAGTCGTGCTGACCCTAGTGGAGCGCGACGGCAAAGCCCGTAGCTTCCACATCGCCAATCTGAACGCCAAGACCCTTCACGGCCTCATCTTCACCAACGTTGACCGCAAGTCGGACCTTATGACCGATGGTGGCCATGGCTATCATGGCCTTCGTAATCACTTCCACTCGCACGGTGTGGTCGAGCATGCCGTCAAGCAATATGCAGTTGGCCCGCAGCACTCCAATACGGTCGAGAACTTCTTTTCGATCTTCAAGCGCGGCGTCATTGGCACCTATCACCACATGAGCGAAGCTCACCTTGGCCGCTATCTCTCGGAGTTCGATCTTCGCGCCAGCACTCGCGATATGAGCGATGGCGAGCGTGCCGCTGAAATCCTCAAGGGTGGCGTTGGCCGCCGTCTGACCTATCGGCGGACTGATAGACTCGCCGCCTAAGGTCGCTAAGGTTCCCCGCCATATAGGCCAGCGCCGGAAGCGATGGACGCTTGGTTGAAGGAGACCGAATGCCCATTCAACAGCACCCCGAGCAGGGGGGCATTGTAATGTGCGATTACTCGCTCGGCGGTTTTAACGAACCGGAGATGGTGAAGAACCGCCCAGTGCTGGTTCTTACGCCCCGCATTATCAATCGGCCCTTTCTGTGCACTGTTGTTGGTCTAAGCGCCTCAGCCCCAGACCCGCAAATGCCCTACCATCGGCAGATTAGGATAAGGCCGCCACTGGCGAAGTACTGGTCGAGTGACGACGTTTGGGTGAAGGGCGATATGGTGAATGCAGTCGGCTTTCATCGCCTGGATCTAATCCGGCTGGGCAAGGATAGGGCGGGCAAACGCATCTATCATCTCGATGCGATAGAACCCGATCAGTTTAAGATCGTGAGGGAGTGCGTCCTTCGCGCAATGGGCCTCTCAATCTTGACAAAACACCTCGTTTGAGCCATATTCGGCCTCGATAGCGGCTCTCCATCGTGATCCGCGACTAAGACCCTACCAAGGGCCGTTGCAGGAATATGGGCGAAGGCAAGCTCACCCTGCAACGTAGATCAGGCCTCGCTTCGGCGGGGCCTTTTCGTATCTACCGAGCCTTCGGTCGCCCCCGTGGCAGCAAACCCGAAGATTTCGTATCCTTTTGCGCCTTGTGCGGCGTGTTAAGCAGCGTCTTTAGTGTCGCCTCTCGGCGCGCCTCTGTCTCCGCTTCGGAGTAGGTTTCTTCAGGATCGGATTTCATCATGGAACGCACCCCAAAAGGTAACGAAGTTCTAGACTTTGATCCCCGCAACCTACCTCAAGAGCACCTGGCCGCGATAGGCCTGATGAGCGCCGCGGCCTCTCACACCGACAGTATTGTGGAAATGGCTATTGCGGGCATGTTGGGCATCGATGGCGAACAAGGATGGGCAGTCACAGCCCATATGTCAGCACCGCTTCGAACGAGCGTCCTTAAATCAGCGGCTGAAATCGTGATTGATGACGGCAACGCACTCGATGTCCTCGATGACATCATGAATGACATCAAGACGGCCGCAGAAGCGCGTAATGACATGATCCACGGATCGTGGGCCTTCCGACAGTCCGACAAAGCCGTTCTATTGATTCAACAGAGCGCACGAACGCATGTTGAGGCAACTCTAATCCCAGTGACCGTCAATGAGATCAAACGCAAAGCGCTCACGCTCTACGAGGCTGGCTTGAGCCTCATGGAGTTCATCATAGAGGCCAAAAAGGTCCCCCCGCTTCCCCGCGAGCGCAACCGGGGAGACAACGCCCCCAAGGCGCGCAAGGCTCGCCGAAAGAATAACGGAAAATAGGGCACCGGCCTGTCGGTCATCCGATTCGCACATTAGGCTTGCTAACTCAAGTATATAATTGCCCAAAGAACGCAAGCTCGCTTTGTTCGCGCACATCGCGTATGCAAAGTTTCGCGGTGAGACTTTGTGCGCGGGGTTTGGCGAATCGGTCGCATGGAACCGAAGCTGGCAGCGCGCGGGGGCTGTAGGAAAGCGGTTTCGGGCGTCGGCAGCCATTTTGTAGGACGCTTGCCGGGCGCAGGCTGCTGGGGCAGTTGAACGCCATGAAGCTGCCGCCCCCACCCGCCACGACCGTGTTCGACCGCGTCTCGGGGCTCGCCCGCGAAACGGGGGCGATCAACCTCGGCCAGGGCTTTCCCGAGATCGAGCATGCGCCCGAGCTGCTGGCAGCGGCGCAGCGCGCACTGGTCGAGCATTCCAACCAATATCCGCCGATGCGCGGGCTCGGCCCGTTGCGCGAAGCCATCGCCGCCTTCTACCGGCGCGAACAGAGCCTCGATCTCGAGCCGGAGCAGATCGTCGTGACGTCGGGAGCGACCGAGGCGCTGGCCGCGGCGTTCCTGGCGCTGCTCGCGCCGGGGGACGAGGCGATCCTGCTGCAGCCCTTCTACGACGCTTACCTGCCGCTGGTGACCCGCGCCGGGGCGACAGCGCGCATAGTGCCGCTCGAGCCGCCCGGCTGGACGTTCCCCTTCGACCGGCTCGAGGCGGCGATCGGCCCGCGCACTCGCGCCCTCGTTCTCAACACCCCCAACAACCCGACCGGCACGCTGGTCGGTCGCGCCGACCTCGAGCGCCTCGGCGCGCTGTGCGAGGCGCACGACCTGATCCTGATCTGCGACGAAGTATGGGAAGCGATGATCCTCACCGGCGAGGCCCATGTCTCGCCGCTGCACATCAAGAGCTTGCGCCGGCGGGCGGTCAAGATCGGTTCGGCAGGCAAGATCTTCTCGCTCACCGGGTGGAAGGTCGGTTGGGCGGTCGCCGCCCCCGAGCTCGCCGCGCTGATCGCCGGACAGCATCAGTACCTCACCTTCACCACCGCGGTGCCGTTGCAGTGGGCGGTGGCCGAAGGCCTAGCCCTGCCGCAGGCCTGGCACGCGGCGCACCGGGCGCAGTATGCGGCGGCGAAAGACAGTCTGGTGCGCGGGCTCTGTAAAGCCGGTTACGCCGTGCTGCCGTCGGCCGCGACATGGTTCGTGACGGTCGACCTCGCCGCTTCGGGCCTCGAACCCGACGACGAAGTGGTGGCGACGCGGATGATTCGCGAGGCCGGCGTCGCGGCGATTCCGGTGAGCGCGTTCTGCGGCGACACCCCGGAAAGGGGCTATCTCAGGTTCTGCTTCGCGAAGGAGGACGCCACGCTCGACGCCGCGATCGAAAGGCTGGCGTGCTTTCGCAAGGGCTGATGCGCCGATTACGAAAATTGTTGCGTTTACATAACTACTCAGCGATTATGAAAACGTGGCTAAGAAGATATACAACAGGATCGCGGTCTTCCGCGCCGAGGCCGGGATCAGCCGCAAGGCCCTCGCCGACAAGGTCGGGGTGAATCCACAGACGATCGGCTTCCTCGAGCGCGGCGACTACAACCCGAGCCTCGAGCTCGCGCTCAACGTGGCCGCCGTGTTCAAGGTGCCGGTCGAGCTGCTGTTTTCCTTCCGCCCCTTTCCCAGCGTAGCCGAAACGCTGCTCGGCCAAGGAGACCCGTCATGACCTACAGGGGCGACCCGATCGCCGAGAAGCTTGACAAGCTGGCCGAGGCGACCGGCATTCCGCGGCTCCAGCGCAAGTTCAAATCCGATCGCCAGCCCCGGTTTCTGATCCTGCCGTGGGTGCTGTTGGCATTCGTCGTCGCCGGGCTGGGGGTCCAGATTGCCTGGCCCGGATGGCTTGGCTTCTGGATCGTCTGGATGGCCTGGATCGGGACCAGCTTCCTGTTCCAGCAACTCGGGCCGCTGGGCCAGCCGCGCAAGCGCGACGAGCGTGAGGCGAGCGAGTTCCGGCACGGCCACTTCATCGGTTTGATGTGGACGTTCGGCGTGGCGGTAATCGGCTCCCTGACGATCGCGTTCGGCAAGATGGGCGCCTTGGTCGGGATTTGGCGTTTGTGGGCCCCCGAGACGGCCGCGGACTGGATGACGATCACCCTTTTCCTGCTGGGGCTGGAGGTCAACGTCGCCGTGCTCGCGGTAAACTCCGCGACGCCGGAGCCACTCGACGACGAGGAATAGCAGCCGCCTGCCGTCGAAGCCCGCTGCCCGGACATGTGGGCACTGCGGAATCTGCGCCATCGCACCGTCACTCTCAAGCCGCGGGATCGGGACGGGCCACATTCGGTCCGGATGTTTCATGACGCCAGCGAGCCAAGGAGCCACTCTTGATCCTGAGCGCCATTATGCAGGCGACGCTGGCTGTCCAAGGCGTGCCGCCAGCCGCGAACATTCCCGAAGCAAAGCCGGCCGCTACTATCGCCGTCGTGCCAGTTCAGCAGGCGCAAAGCGATACGCAAACCGTCGCTCCGCGACTGCCTCAGAAAGGCGATGCGACGGCCCAGCCAGACGCGCCGCCCGCCCTGGATAGCACCGACGAGACCGGCATCCTCGTGACGGCTCGGCCCCGGAGCGCCGCCGATCCACTGGCAAAGATCAATGCCAGATCATTCGCCGTCACCCAGACGATCGACGACAACGTCACCGCCCCGCTGGCGCGTGCCTACGAACATACGTTGCCCTCGCCCGTCCGTACGGGCCTGCGCAACTTTCTCTTCAACCTGCACGAGCCGGTGGTGTTCGTGAATTTCGTGCTGCAGCACAAAGTCGGCAAGGCGGCAGAGACCTTCGCCCGCTTCGCACTCGATTCAACCGTCGGGATCGCTGGGCTACTCGACGTCGCCAAACGCCGCCCCTTCAACCTGCCGCGCCGCCCCAACGGTTTTGCCGATACGCTGGGTTTCTACGGCGTCCGGCCCGGCGCCTACCTGTTCCTGCCGCTCATGGGCCCGACCACCGTGCGCGACCTGGCAGGGGGCCTGTTAGACCGGTTGCTGCTGCCGGCGGTGCCCGGCACACCCTTCCGCGGCGCGACGTGGACCGTTCCGACCGGCGTGCTCCACACGCTCAACAAGCGGATCGAGTTCGACGGCGAGCTGCAAAAACAGCGCGCCAGCGCCGATCCCTACGTCGCCAGGCGCGATTACTACCTCTCGAAGCGGAAGGCGGAGATCGACGCGCTGCACGGCAGGACCGTCGTGTCCGCGCCGGTGGTGCGAACCGCGATGATGACGCCCTAAAGGCTAGCTCCAGGTCGCCTCAGGCGGCAGGCTCATCAGGATAGCGTCGATATTGCCGCCGGTGCGCAGGCCGAACAGGGTGCCGCGATCGTAGACTAGGTTGAACTCGGCGTAGCGGCCGCGCCATTCGAGCTGCTGGCGCTTCTCGGCCTCGTTCCATTCCATGCCCATCCGGCGGCGGACGATCTTCGGGAATACGTCGAGGAACGCCTCGCCGACGTCTTTGGTGAAGGCAAAGTTGCGCTCGAATTCTGCCAGGTCGGCGCATTCGAGATGATCGTAGAAGATCCCGCCGACCCCGCGCGAAACGCCGCGGTGGGGGATGAAGAAGTACTCGTCGGCCCACTTCCTGAACTTGTCGTAGTAGGTCGGGTTGTGGCCCATGCACGCGGCGCGGAAGGCGGCGTGGAATTCGGCGGTGTCGTCCTCGTACGGCAGCGGCGGATTGAGGTCCGCGCCGCCGCCGAACCACGCCTTGCTGGTCGTCAGGAAGCGGGTGTTCATGTGCACCGCGGGCACGTGCGGGTTGGCCATGTGCGCGACCAGGCTGATGCCGGTGGCGGTGAAGCCGGGGGTATCCTCGCTCGCGCCGTGGATCGTTTGCGCAAAGCCGGGAGCGAACTCGCCCGAGACGGTCGAGACGTTGACGCCGACTTTCTCGAACACCTTGCCCTTCATCACCCCGCGCACCCCGCCGCCGCCTTCGCTGGCGTCGGTGGTCTCGCGGTTCCACGGGACGTATTCGAACGCCGCTTCCGATCCCGCCTCGCGCTCGATCGCCTCGAACGCCGCGCAAATGCGCGTGCGCAGGCTTTCGAACCACTCGCGGGATAGCTGGGTCTGTTCGCTCCAGTCGCTCATGGTTTCCTCGTCATTGTGAGGGGCGAAGCCCCGCGGCAATCCAGTGTGGTGCTCGCGGCCCCGCATTGCTTCGCTATGCTCGCAATGACGAAGCAACAGGGGGCCTTCCGTTCCCCTTGCCAAACCCCATACCCTACGGCAAGGCACAGTCATGGTTCCCCTTTCGTTCGCCGGCGAAGATTTCGCGCTCGTGCAGGACCGCGCGCTTTACTGGCCGCGCGAACGCGCGCTGCTGGTCGCCGACCTGCACCTCGAAAAAGCGAGCTTCTTTGCCAAACACGGTCAGATGCTGCCGCCCTACGACAGCCGCGAGACGCTCGAGCGCGTGGCCCTGGCGATCCGCGAGACCGGCGCGCGGCGGGTCTATACCTTGGGCGACAACTTCCACGACTCGGCTGGGCCCGCGCGGCTCGAACCGCATGCCGCGGGAATGCTCGCCGCGCTGGTCCGCGCGACCGACTGGGTGTGGATCACCGGCAATCACGATTCCGCTATGGAAGCCACCGCCGGGGGCACGCTGGCCGAGGAACTCGCCATTGCCGGGCTGATCCTGCGCCACAAGGCGAAGACGGGCGAAACGCAGCCCGAGATTTCCGGCCACTATCACCCGCGCCTGCAGATCACCGTGCGTGAACGCGCGATCCGTCGGCCCTGCGCGGTGGTCAGCAGTGCCGACCGAATGATCCTGCCGGCGTTCGGGGCGCTGACCGGGGGGATGAACGCCGCCGACCCGGCGATCGTCAAGGCGTTGCAGCCGGCCTCGGCGATCGACGCGGTGCTGCCTTCCAAGGGACGGCTGGTGCAATTCCCCCTGTGGCGCCAGGCCGCCTGACGCTCGCAGGGCCACTAGCGCCCTCGCGCTTTTGTCCCTAAGTAACCGCGTCCGAATCCACCCAAGGAGAGTACCCCATAGCCCGCCCCCCCCGCCGCACGTTGTCCCCGCCGGTCAAGAGCGGCCCGCGCTTCGACGAAATGATCCAATCGGACAAAGTCCGGGTGATCGACGAAAACGGCGAAAATCTCGGCGTCATGTACACCAAGGAAGCGATGGAGCAGGCCAACGAGCTCGGCCTGAACCTGGTCGAAGTCTCGCCCAACGCCGACCCGCCGGTGGCCAAGTACCTCGATGTCGGCAAGTACCGCTACGAGGCGCAGAAGAAGGCCAACGCCGCGCGCAAGACGCAGAAGACGCAGGAGATCAAGGAGATCAAGATGCGTCCGAACATCGACGTCCACGATTACGACGTGAAGATGCGCAGCGTGAAGAAGTTCATTGAGGAAGGCGACAAGGTCAAGATGACCCTGCGCTTCCGCGGCCGCGAGATGGCCCACCAGGAGCTCGGCATGGACCTGCTCAAGCGCGTGCAGGACGACACCGCCGAGATCGCCAAGGTCGAAGCCTATCCGCGCCTCGAAGGCCGCCAGATGCTGATGGTTCTGTCGCCGAAGTAGGCGCTCCGCACAGCCACGAATGACCGGAAGGGCGTGCCGCGAGGCGCGCCCTTCGTTTTGTCAGTGAAGCGTGCAAGGCTGACGCTGCGCCACATCGCTAATTCGAAACGATTATGACATCCTTCCGCGGGATGCCGAGGTAGCGCCGCACACACTCAACAATACGAACATCCGGCAGCTCGCGCTCACCGGCCGGCAAGATGCCGTTGACAAAGACAGTGTTCGGCCGACCCGGACGCAAGCGGATGACGTGCTCGGAGTGGCAACGGCGAGCCGCCTCTCGATATGTGTTCTCGCTGATGGCGCCTTTGGCATCATGGGGCGGGCCTGCGCCGCAGAGACAAGTGAGAGCCAAGGGGCTCACGAATTGAGCGAGACGACGATTCATTTAACGTCAGGCTGACACGCAATTCCAATATCCGCAACGGATCGAAAGTAGTCGCGCTCGTCCTCAGCCCTTGGCGGCCGGGGGCTCCCACAATTCGATCGGATTGCCTTGCGGGTCCCGAATCCGCGCCAAGCGGCCGACGCTCGGGTCGTCCCACTCTGCCTTGCGGATTACCTCGACGCCCGCCCCTTCCAGCCGCGCGGCCAGCGCATCCAGACCAGTGACGCGCAGGTTGATCATCGCCGGGCGGTCGGGCGGGAAGTAGGCGTTGCCGCTGCCGAAGAACGAGAACACCGTCTCGCCCGCTTTCTGCTTCCAGGAATAGCTGCCGTCAGGAGCTGGTTCGCCCCCTGCGGTGACGGTGAAGCCACGGTGTTCGCGGTACCACGCGCTCAGCTTCGCGGGACCGGCGGCGCGCAGGAAGACGCCGCGATGCCGACAACTTTGCCTTCGCTCCTCGCCCCCTCCTTGCCGTGGCCGCCGGGCAGGCTAGGATGATGGCGGAACGGGGCAAAGGGGAGGAAACGCCATGGGGCTGATCGCCGGTTACAGCGGCCTCACCGGCCCGCAGAAGACCGCGATCTGGGCGAGCTACCTCGGATGGATGCTCGACGCGTTCGACTATTTCCTGCTGGTGTTCATGCTCAAAGCGATCGGCGAGAGCTTCGGCGCGAGCATCGAGCAAGTCTCCGAGGCTCTGTTCCTGACGCTCGCCGCGCGCCCGGCCGGTGCGCTGGTGTTCGGCTGGCTCGGCGACAAGTTCGGGCGGCGTTCGATCCTAATGCTGGTGATCGTGCTGTTCTCGCTGATGTCGGGCCTTTCGGGTCTCGCCGGATCGCTGCCGCAGCTGCTGCTGATCCGCGCCTGCTTCGGCTTCGCGATGGGCGGCGAATGGGGCCTCGGCGCGAGCCTGGTGATGGAGACGATCCCGGCGAAGATGCGCGGACCTGTCTCGGGCCTGCTGCAGTCGGGCTATCCGATGGGCTATCTCGTCGCCAGCCTGGTCTATTACCTATTCTTCGACGCGATCGGCTGGCGGGCGATGTTCTTCATCGGCGTGCTGCCGGCGCTGTTCGTGCTGTTCATCCGGCTGCGGGTCGAGGAAAGCCCGACCTTCGCGGCCAGGCGGCACGAGAAGCGGCCCGCGGTGCTCGGCGAGATGGCCAGGCACTGGAGGCTGGCGCTCTACCTGATCGTGCTGATGACGGCGATGAACTTTCTCAGCCACGGCACCGGCGACCTCTACCCCACCTTTCTGCAGAAGCAGCGCGGGTTCGACACCCACACCACCGGCATGCTGGCGATCGTCCTCAACGTCGGCTCGATCATCGGCGCGGTCGGTTTCGGCCAGTTTCAGGAGCGAATGGGGCGGCGGCGCAACCTCGCGCTCGCCTGCGTGCTGGTCGTCCCTGTGATCCCCCTGTGGGCCTATTCGACCGGCCTTCTCCCTCTCGCGGCGGGCGCGTTCCTCATGGGCCTCGCGGTGCAGGGTGCTTGGGGCAACATCCCGGCCTATCTCAACGAGCTCTCGCCGCCGGCGCTGCGGGCGATGTTCCCAGGCCTGGTCTACCAGCTCGGCAACCTCATCGCCTCGCGCGTCTCGCCGTTCCAGGCTGGCATCGCCGCCAGCCGCGGCGGCGACTACGCCTACGCGCTGGCCTCGGTCACGCTGGTCACGGCAATCGCGGTCATCGCGTGGATCTGGTTCGGGCCCGAGCGGCGCGAGGAGCTCGAATAGAGCCATGATCCGCCTGCCCGAGCGACTGCCGCCGCTGACGGGCCGCGCACTGACCGCGTTCCGGGTGCTGTGGGCGCTTTCGTTCGTGCTCGCGCTGGTGGGAGCGACTTTCGGCGAGCATGCTGCGGTCCAGCGAAACCGGCAATTCAACCAAATCACCTATTCTCTCGGCATCATTGGTTCGGAAAGCGATGGCGTTCGCTACATCTCGCCCGTCCTACCGGCGATCGAGGCCCAGGGCGTCAAACCGGGCAGTCGCCTGCTGGCAGTCGACGGCCGGTCGCTTGCAACGCACGCGTCTTACGACGAGGCGAACGACCTGATGCATGCTCTGCAAGGTCCGGAAGGAACGTTCCATCGCCTGCAGCTGCGCGATCCGCAAGGTCGCGTCGCGGTGATCACTCTGCCCGTGCAGCGGTCCAACCTGATCGCCTTCGACGCCACGTCCGCGATGACGATGGAACAGCGCATGCAATTGCTGGCATGGGCGAACGGCGCGATCTCGGTCATGTTCCTTGGCGGGTCGGCGCTGCTCTTCGCGCGGCGCGCGCGCGAGCCAGTTGTTGCGCTGCTGACGCTCGGCCTGCTGGTCGGCAACGCCCAGCTCGCCACGTTCTGGAGCGGCAACGGGGCCCTGATCGACAGCGCTTTTCGTTTCGACTTCGAGACGCTGCTGATGGGCATCGCGCTGACAGTCTTCCCTTCAGGGCGTTTCGAGCCCCGCTGGACCACTCTCCTCATCGCCGGGATCGTCCTGTTCGTGGCGGCGAATCCGTTGCTGGACGATGGAGCCAAACTTGCGGGAGTCGTATTTATCGGGTTGGGCGTGGTCGCGTCCAACATCGTGCGTTATCGACGGAGAAGCGCGGCGGTCGAACGCCAGCAGGTCAAGTGGGCGACCCTCGGCATCGCGATTGCGGTGTTCCTGCTGCTCGTCTCGAATGGGGTGACTTACGTCGGCCAAATAACGCCCACGTCATCGGTCGCGATGGCGCTTTCGGTGGGATCGAGGGTGTTGGACGTGCTCGCCTCGACATCGCTCGTCGGCGGCCTGCTGGTCTCGCTGCTGCGCTTCCGGCTCTACGACGCCGACACCGCGCTCAGCCGCTCGGCGACGTTCGGCGCGCTCGCCGTCGGGCTGATCGCGATTTTCGCCGGCACCGAAAAACTGCTCGAGTTGCTGGCGGAAGAATACTGGGGCGAGAGACTGGGCGTGGCACCCGGCGCGATCGCCGCGGGCATCGCGGCCGCGCTTATCCCGCCGATGCACCACCGTCTCAATCGCTGGGCTGAAAGGCGCTTTCAGGGCCCGCTCCTGGATTTGCGAAGGCAACTGCCGGAGAAGCTCGGCGACTGGCGCGAGACGGCCACGCCCCACGAACTGGCCGAGGCGGCGCTGGGGCGGATCATGGACGCGCTGCACACCTCGAGCGGAGCGATCGTCGCAAGAGGGGCGGACGGCCAGCGGCTTGCCACGCAAGGCCTGGCGCTGGGCGATGTCGAATCCTGGCTCGCCGCCCATCCGGGCGCGATGACCGAACTCGACCGCGAGGATGCCCTGCTTCCCCTGCGCCTCAATCTCGGGCTGCTACCCGGCGGAGCGACGGCATGGCTGCTGCTGGGCCCTCGGCCCGACGGGACGATGCCCGGCAAGGATGAGCGCGACGCCGCGGCGGCGATTGCCGATCCGCTTGCCCGAGCACTCTCCGTGGCCACTCTGCGGCGCCAACGCGACGACAGCCTTGCGAGCACGCTCAAGGATCTCGCTGCGCGCCTCGCTCGGCTGGAGGCGCGCCCCGCATGAAGCGGCGATTGCGGTCACGCGGCAATCCGGTTACAGACGCAACCATGTCCGATCCCATCATCCCGCCGACCCCGCGCCGCAAACCCAAGCCCGAGGTCACCACCATCGGCGGGCGCGCGCTCAAGCCCTCCACACTGATGATGGGCTTCGGCTACGATCCGGTGTTGTCCGAAGGCTCGCTGAAGCCGCCGATCTTCCTCACCAGCACTTTCGTGTTCGAGAGCGCCGAGGCCGGCAAGCGGCACTTCGAAGGAATCACCGGCAAGCGCGTAGGCGGCGCCGAGGGCCTCGTCTATTCGCGCTTCAACGGCCCGAACCAGGAAATCCTCGAGGACCGTCTGGGCGTATGGGACGGAGCCGAGGACGCGCTGGTGTTCTCGAGCGGGATGACCGCGATCTGCATCCTGATGATGGCCTATTGCGAAGCGGGCGACGTGATCGTCCACTCGGGCCCGCTGTACGCCGCGAGTGAGGGCTTCGTCGCCAAGGTGCTCGGCAAGTTCGGGGTCAGCTACCTCGACTTTCCCGCCGGTGCGACGCGCGAGGAATTGGACGCGGTGCTGTCGCAGGCCAAGGCCAAGGCGGCCGAGAGCGGCGGCAAGGTGGCGATGGTCTACCTCGAAAGCCCCGGCAACCCGACCAACGCGCTGGTCGACATCGAGGCGGTCAAGGCGGCGCGCGATGCCGCGCTCGACGCGAACGAAACGCCGATCGCGATCGACAACACCTTCCTCGGCCCGCTGTGGCAGAGCCCGCTCAGGCACGGCGCGGACATCGTCGTCTATTCGCTGACCAAGTATGCCGGCGGCCATTCGGACCTCGTCGCCGGCAGCGTATCGGGCGCGAAGCGCTGGATCGAGCCCGTGCGCGCGCTGCGCAACACGATGGGCGGCATCTGCGATCCCAACACTGCGTGGATGCTGCTGCGCAGCCTCGAGACGCTCGAAATCCGCATGCAGCGGGCGACCGAAAACGCGATCAAGGTGTGCGACTTCCTCCAGGCTCACCCGAAAGTCGAAGGACTCGGCTTCCTTGGCCTGCTCGAGGACGCGCGCCAGAAGGACATCTACGAACGGCACTGCACGGGGCCAGGCAGCACTTTCAGCCTGTTCATCAGGGGCGGCGAGGCCGAGGCGTTCCGCTTCCTCGACGCGCTCAAGGTCGCCAAGCTCGCGGTCAGCCTTGGCGGCACCGAGACGCTCGCGAGCCACCCGGCGGCGATGACGCACCTCTCGGTGCCCGATGCACGCAAGCAGCAATTGGGGATCACCGACAACCTCGTGCGGATCAGCATCGGCATCGAGGACGCCGACGACCTGATCGCCGATTTCGGCCAGGCGCTGGCGGGGGTCTGACCGCGCGCGCCTAGCGCTTGATCCAGCGCTTCGCGTCCTCGAGTTCGTCGAGCGCGAAGATGTGCAGCTCGGCGGGCATCAGCGGGGCGAACAGCCGCGCGGAGGTGCGGATCCAGCCGATGTCGGTGACCACCGCGATGCGGCTGAAATCGGCCCAGTGGCTGAAGCCGAAACGGGCATCGTCCCACGCCGCCTCGGGCGAGTAGGAAATGAAGTCGTCGTCGACCACGACGAGGAACTTCAGCCGGTCATGCCCCTTGAGCTTGGCCTCGACCAGCGGCACGAGCATGTCGCGATAATCCTGCGAAGTGACGATCCCACTCACTTTCAGCGCGACAACGTCGTTCGGCAATCCGGCGATCGGCTCGAAGCGGCCGGGATGGTCTTCGTCCTCTTGCACCCATTCGCGCGCGGCGGCGATCTTCTCCTCGGGAAAGTGCCGCACCTTGGCGCCGACGAAGTGGTCGAGCAGCGGCGGGAGCACGCCGAGCAGTCCGACATCGCCGACCACAGCAACCTTCTTCACCAGCTTCTGGTGCTCTTTCACGAGATGGAAATGCCGGCTCATCGCCGAAAGGCTCGCCCAGTGCGGGATGCCGTGCACGTGGACGAGTATGTTGGGGACCAGGTCGCGTGAATTGATATAGCCGTCGATGGCTCGCGCCACGCTGTCGAAATCTTGCTCGGTCAGCGCGCCTTGCGGTGTCAGCGCGACCACATTGTCGAACGGGAAATCGATGCCGATCATGTTTCCCTCCTCTCATCAATGAAGAGGGCTATAGCACCTGCCTGCGCGCAGTTCTTCCTGCTCAGTTAACCACGATTGCCAACTCTATCCGCGCCACGCGCGCCGCTCTTCGGCCTGGCGCAGGACTTCGTAAGCCAGGCTGTAGGCCTGGAACAGCTTGGCCGCCTTTTCGTCGCCCGGGTTGACGTCGGGATGCACTTCCTTGGCCCGGGCGCGCCAGGCTTTCTTGACCGCCTCGAAATCGGCGTCGCTCTCGAGCCCGAGCAGCTCGAGCGCGCGCATCTCGTCATTGCTGCGGGTGCCGTCGCCGCTGCCGCCCCAACTGTAGTGCGCGGCTTCGGAATAGCCGGCGTTGTCGCGGTTCTCGGCCTTCTCGCGCGCGGCGGCCTCTTCCTTGTCGAGGCCTTCGAAATAGTCCCACTGGCGGTTGTATTCGGCCGCGTGCGGCTGGCAGAAATACCACCGCTCGGGGCTGTTGGGCGATTTCGGCGCGGGACAGTTGCCCGGCTGCTCGCAACCATGCCGGTCGCACAGTCGCACGGTCACCGCCTCGCGCGAGCTGCCGTAGCCGCGCCAGCGCGGGAACCCCCAGTCGACCGAACGTCGCGGGCGGCTCATGACATTACTTTCCGGACCATGGTGTCATAATAGGGGCGCGGGGCGCTGTCTCCAAGGTTTGTCGGCTAGTTCTTGCGTGCCTTGCGGTGCAAACGCTCTCGGCGCAAGGGGACGCGGAGGAGCCCGACTTTCAATGACCACCCGCCTTGCCGTGTTCGATTGCGATGGAACGATCAGCGACGGGCAGGCGGCCGTGTGCGCGGCGATGGCCCGGGCCTTTGCGGACGTTGGCCTGGCCGCGCCGCCCGACCACGCCATTCGGCGGATCGTCGGCCTGAGCTTGCCGGTCGCGGTGCGCCATCTCGCGCCCGATCAGGAGCCGGGCATGCATGCGCAAGTGGTCGACGCCTACCGCGCGGCGTTCTTCAAGGCGCGCAGCGAGGGCCTGGTGGCTGAGCCGCTGTACGACGGCATTCGCGAGCTGCTGGCCTCGCTCCACGGAAAGGGCTGGCGGCTTGGCGTCGCCACCGGCAAGTCCGACCGCGGTCTCACCGCCTGCCTGACCGACCACGGCGTGGTCGACCTGTTCGTGACATTGCAGACCGCCGACCGGCATCCCTCGAAGCCCGACCCCTCGATGCTGGTCAGGGCGATGCTCGAAGCCGGGGCGGAGCCGCAGGACACGGTGATGATCGGCGACACCGCGTTCGACATGGCGATGGCCCGCACCGCCGGGTGCCGTGCCATCGGCGTCGCCTGGGGCTATCACGCGCCCGACGAGCTGCTCGACGCGGGCGCGGAAGCGGTCGCCAAGACACTCGCCGAGCTGGAGGACCTAATCGATGGCTAGCCGCCCACCCGGGAACGACGGTTCGAACGACAACGCCGCGCGCGACCGCTGGATGGTGATCAACGCCCTGAGGCTGGGCGGTCTCGCGATGGCCTTGTTCGGCATCCTGGCCCTCGGCCATGTCTTCGCATTTCCCGAGATCGGCGGGTACGTGCTTGTCATTGCCGGGCTGGCCGACTTCTTCGTTGTGCCGCTGTTGCTCGCCCGGAAGTGGCGCACGCCCGGCCCATGAAACGCTTCTACAAGGACGTGTCGGTCGAGGAGGCCGATGGCGGCTTTCGCGTCACGCTCGATCATCGGCCCATACGCACGCGGGGCGGCGCCGCGCAAGTCGTGCCCAACAGCGCACTGGCCGAGGCGCTCGCGACCGAATGGCGCGCGCAAGGCGACGAGCTCGACCCGAACGGCTTCGCGCTGCGCGATCTGGCCGACTACGCGATCGACCGGGTCGCGCCAGATCCGGCCGCCGCGGCGGAGCGCCTGCTGCCTTACGCCGACACCGACACGCTGTGCTATCGCGCCGATCCCGACGAGCCGCTTTATCGCCGCCAGCAGGAATTGTGGGAGCCGCTGGTGCAGGTCTTAGAGGCGCGACACGGCATTCGCCTCGAGCGAATCAGCGGGATCGTCCACCGGCCGCAGCCGCCCGAATCCCTCGCCCGGCTGCACGCGGTGCTGGCGACGCTCGATCCGTCCACCCTGGCCGCGCTCGAGACGCTGACGCGGATCGCCGCCTCGCTGGCGATCGGCCTGCTCGCACTCGAGCCGGGGGCCGATGTCGACGCGCTATTCGCCGCGGCGAATTGCGAGCAGGACTGGCAGGCCGAGCTGTGGGGTTGGGAGTGGCACGCCGAAGAAGACCGCGCGCGGCGGCTGGAAGCATTCCGGCAGGCTGCCGAGTTCGCGCGTCTCGCGCGCGAAGGCTAACCGACCCAGGCGGCGACTTGCGCCGCGACGTCGTTCGCCGCGCGATTGAGCGCGTCCCCGACCGAACCGGCCTGCGGGGAAACCCCGGGCACCACGCTTTCGAAGCGCTTGGTCTGGATCTGCTTGGCACCGTTCTGGAATACCGCGTCGAAGCGGACGACTACGGCGCCGTGGCTGGCATCGTAGTTCATTGCCGAGAGCGTTCCGGAAAGCTTGTTGGCCGCCGCGTCCTCGAGATTGCTGCCGGTTACCACCAGCCGATTGCCCTTGGCGCGAATCGTGTCGGACAGCAGCCGGCCGAACAGGCGGGTCGGTTTGTCCACCCACTGAGCGTCCTTGACGTAGGCCACGCTCGAGCCGTTGATGCTCACCGGAACGCGCGTTACATCGAGCTCCAGCGGCGCCTGGATGTCGAGCACTGCGAGCGCAGTCGCACTGGTGCCGTTGGCCGCGCTTCCCGCCGGCGCGCTGCTGGTGGCTGTGAGGTTGAGCAATTGGGCGGGCATCTTCCCGCCAAGGCTCAGGCACCCCGAAAGCGCCAGCAGGGCCGCGGCGACCCCGATCGCTCTGGCTTTGATTGTCATCCGCTGCATCCCCTGTCGCTTCACGGCTTGTAGTCCGGCAACTGCTTGCCCTTGAGCAGGCTACCGGCACCCTGGTTCTGGATCGATTCGGTCATTTGCCGCAACGAAGTGGTGGTGCGCTTCAGGTCGCGAATCGCCGCTTCGGCCGCGGGCAAGGTGCTTTCAGACAGCTCGCGCGCCGCCGGGCGGGTGTCGTCGAGCGTCGCCTGCAGCGCATCGGCGGCCTTTTTCGCGGACGCGAGCGTATCGCGCATCTGGCCGGCGAGCGACGAACCGTCCTTGTTGAGCAAGGTGTCGGCCGAGCCGAGCGTCTGCTGGAACTGCGCCAGGGTGGCGTCGGCCTGGGCGAGCGTGACCTGGAGTTGCGCCAGCACCGCATCGAACCGCGGCGAGGCGTCGGCGATGTTCTTGGTCATGCGGTTGGTGTTGTCGAGAATATGGCCGAGTGACTTCTGGTTCTCCGGATTGAGCAGGTCGGTCAGGCGGTCGGTCAGCGTGGTCAGGCTGTCGAGCAGTTGCGGCGCACTCGACAGGATCGCGCCGAGGCCGCCGGCCTTGGGCTGAATTTCGGGCAAGCCATCGCGCCCCGGGCGTGTGATCGGCGGCGCTCCAGGCCGACCGCCGTCGAGCTGGATCGTCGAGACGCCGGTGAACGAGCCGAGCACGGTAGCGGTGGTGCCCTGCAGGATCGGGGTGTTGTTCTTCACGCTGATGCGCACCTGGACGAACTGCGGGTCCTTCTCCCACAATTTCATCATGTCGACCTTGCCGACCGGAACGCCCGAGAAGGTCACCTGGCTGCCCTCGGCGAGCCCCTCGACGGCCTGCGGGAAGAAGATGTCGTACTTCTTGCGGTCGGACGCCCCGAAACCGGCGATCCAGACGATGAACGCGGCCAGCGCGGCCAACAGCACCAGCGTGATGGCGCCGACCCAGACATAGTTCGCTCGGGTTTCCATTCGCCGCCCCTATTCCCCCGTAATTCCGGGCTTGTCCATGCCCTTGCCGCCCTTAACGCTCGACTGGGCGGCGCGGCCCCGCGGGCCATTGAAGTATTCCTGGATCCACGGATGGTCGCTCTCGAGCAGCTCCGCGATCGTGCCCACCGCGATCACCTTGCCGTCGGCCAGCACGGCCACGCGGTCGCAGATGGCGTAGAGCGTGTCGAGGTCGTGGGTGATCAGGAATACCGTGAGGTCGAGCGTGTCGGCCAGTTCGCGGGTCAGCTCGTCGAAGCGCGCGGCGCCGATCGGATCGAGCCCGGCGGTCGGTTCATCGAGAAACAGCAGCTCGGGGTCGAGGGCCAGCGCGCGGGCCAGGCCGGCGCGCTTCCTCATACCGCCAGACAGCTCGGACGGATATTTGCTCGCAGTGTCGGCCGGCAGGCCCGAAAGCACGACCTTGTAGCGGGCGATCTCGTGCATCAGCTCGGGCAGCAGCTCGGGGAAGAACTGCTTCAAAGGCACCTCGACGTTCTCGCCGACGGTCAGCGTTGAGAACAGCGCGCCGCCTTGGAACAGCACGCCCCAGCGGCTGCGCAAGCCGAGGCCATCTTCGGGATTGGCGCCGATGATCTCGTGCCCGAAGACCTCGATCGAGCCTTCATCGGGCATCTGCAGCCCGATGATCGAGCGCATCAGCACTGACTTGCCGGTGCCCGAGCCGCCGACCACGCCGAGCACCTCGCCGCGGCGGACCTTGAGATCGAGCCCTTCGTGCACGACCTGACTGCCGAACGAATTCCTCAGACCCTTGATGACGATCGGGAATTGGCCGTCGAAGTGCTGGGCGACTTCGGGGATCGCTTCGGCGGCGACTTTCTGCTCGATGCGGTCCTCGTTCATCCCCACCCCACCTTGGTGAAGAACACCGCGAAGAACGCATCGAGCACGATGACAAGGAAGATCGCCTGAACCACGGCGAGCGTGGTCCGAAGCCCCACTTGCTCGGAATCCCCCTTCACCTGCATGCCCTGGTAACAGCCGGTCAGCGCGATGATCATGCCGAACACCGGCGCCTTCACCAGCCCCACCCAGACGTCGTACAAAGGCACGACTTCCTGGATGCGGCGAAGGAAGGTGATGAACGGAATGTTGAGCGTAAGCGCGGCGATGGAGGCGCCGCCGATGATCGCCAGCACGGCCGAGTAGAACCCGAGCAGCGGCATCATCAGCACTGCCGCAATCACCCGCGGCAACACCAGCGCTTCCATCGGCGAGACGCCGATCGTGCGCATCGCGTCGACTTCCTCGGTCAGCTTCATCGTGCCCAGTTGCGCGGCGAACGACGAGCCCGAACGGCCGGCGACCATGATCGAGGTCATGAGCACGCCGAGTTCGCGCATACTCAGCCGCCCGGTGAGGTTGATGGTGTAGATCTCGGCGCCGAACTGCTCGAGCTGCGCGGCGCCCTGCTGGGCGATGACGATACCGATGAGAAAGCTCATCAGCCCGACGATCCCCAGCGCCGAAACGCCGACCAGCTCGAACTGACGGACGACCGCCTTGGTCCTGATACGCGACGGATGCAGCAGTAAGGTGAGCGCGGACACGATGATGTGCCCCGCGAATCCGATCATCGCGCGCGACTCCTGGCCGAATTCGATGACGTAGCGCCCGACCGTTTCGGGAACGCGCAGCGATAGCCGGCTGCGCGGCGGCTCGATTGCCGCGGTGTTCTCCGCCTCCTCGACCGCCTGGAGCAGCCGCTGCGCCTGCTTGCTGGCCCCGGTGATCTTGGCGTCGTGCTCACGCGAGAAGCGCAGCACAGTCCACGCGCCGACGGTGTCGACCTTCCCGGCCTTGGATATATCGATCGTGTCGACCTCGCCTTGCAAGGCCCGCAGCTCGCGGTCGAGCGCACCGATGGTCGAGATGAGCAGCGGCCCCGTTACGACGATCGTCTTGCGCCCGCCCGATTCATCAACACTGAATGCCGCCCATTCGCGCATAGGCGGCTGCTATGCTGGCAAAATCGGGCCGCGGCAAGGCGTACACACGGCCTATGCCGGAGCCGCACGCACGGCTTGCGCCCCCCAGCCGCCGCTGGCAAAGGCCCGGGTCTGTATGACGAGCCAGCTGGACAAGACTTTCGACCCCTCCTCGATCGAGGCGAAGTGGTACCGCCATTGGGAAGACAACGGCCTGTTCCGGCCCGAGCGGCCCAACGCGCAGCCATTCACACTGGTCAACCCTCCGCCCAACGTCACTGGCAGCCTCCATATCGGCCACGCGCTCGACAACACGCTGCAGGACGTGGTGATCCGTTACGAGCGCCTGCGCGGCAAGGACGCGCTGTGGGTAGTCGGCACCGACCATGCGGGGATCGCCACGCAGATGGTGGTCGAGCGTCAGCTCGAGGAGCGGCAGGACAAGCGCATCAACTACAGCCGCGAGGAATTCGTCGACAAGGTGTGGGAGTGGAAGGCCGAAAGCGGCGGCCAGATCACTCGCCAGCTGCGCCGTCTCGGCTGCTCGATGGACTGGTCGAGAGAGCAGTTCACGATGGACCCGCATTTCACCCGCGCGGTGACCAAAGTCTTCGTCGATCTCTATGACGAAGGGCTGATCTATCGCGACAAGCGGCTGGTCAATTGGGACCCCAAGCTGAAGACCGCGATCAGCGATCTCGAGGTCGAAACCCGTGAAATCCAAGGGCATTTCTGGCACCTCAAGTACCCTTTAGCTTCGGGTGGCGGACATATCTCGGTCGCCACGACGCGCCCGGAAACGATGCTCGCCGACATGGCGGTGGCGGTGCACCCGAGCGACGAACGCTACGCCGACCTCGTCGCCAACGGCGCGCGGGTGAAGTTGCCGATCACCGGCCGCGAAATCCCGATCGTCTTCGACGAGCACGCCGATCCCGAACTCGGCAGCGGCGCGGTCAAGATCACCCCGGGACACGACTTCAACGACTTCGAAATCGGCAAAAGAGCCGGCTTCAAGCCCGCGGAAATGCTCAACATGCTCGACGCCGAAGGGCGCGTTACGCAGACCGCCGACGGCCTAATCCCCGAAAGCCTCATCGGCCACGACCGCTTCGAGGTGCGCGACCGCGTGATCGAGATGCTCGCCGCGCAGGGCCTGCTCGAGCGCACCGAAGACCGCACGATCCCGACCCCGTTCGGCGACCGCGGAGGCGTGGTGATCGAGCCGTGGCTGACCGACCAGTGGTACGTCGACGCCGAAAAGCTGGCGGAAGCGCCGATGCAGGCGGTGCGCGACGGGCGCATCGAGATCATCCCCAAGAGCTGGGAGAAAACCTTCTTCAACTGGATGGAGAATATCCAGCCGTGGTGCGTCAGCCGCCAGCTGTGGTGGGGGCACCGGATCCCCGCGTGGTACGACGAGGACGGCAACGTGTTCGTTGCCGAGACCGAAGACGAAGCGCTCGGCCTCGCGGAAACCCAGCATGGCTTGCTGGTTCATCTCGACCGCGATCCCGACGTGCTCGACACCTGGTTCTCCAGTGCCCTGTGGCCCTTCGCCACGCTCGGCTGGCCGGACGCCGACGCGCCGCTGGTCAAGCGCCACTACCCCAACGACCTGCTGATCTCCGGCTTCGACATCCTGTTCTTCTGGGACGCGCGGATGGCGATGCAGGGAATGCATTTCATGGACGATGTGCCGTGGAAGCGGCTTTACCTCCACGGCCTAGTGCGTGCGCCCGACGGGCAGAAGATGTCGAAGTCGAAGGGCAACGTGGTCGATCCGCTCGGCCTGATCGACAAGTTTGGCGCCGATGCGCTGCGCTTTTTCATGGCGGCGATGGAAAGCCAGGGCCGTGACATCAAGATGGATGAGAGCCGCGTCGAGGGCTACCGCAACTTCGCCACCAAGCTGTGGAACGCGACGCGCTTCTGCCAGGCCAACGGCATCGACGCGAGCGACAGTGTCGCTGCCCCGGCCGCCACGCTGGCGGTCAACAAGTGGATCGTCGGCGAACTGGTCGAGACGCTCGCTGAGCTCGACAAGGCGATGGTCGACCTGCGCTTCGACGCCGCCGCCAACGCGATCTACCACTTCGTGTGGGACCGCTTCTGCGACTGGTACCTCGAGCTGATTAAAGGCCAGATCGACGGCGAGACCAAAGCCGTCGCCGGGTGGGTGCTCGACCAGATCCTGGTCATGCTGCACCCGTTCATGCCGTTCATCACCGAGGAACTGTGGCACGCGCAAGGCGCACGGCCCTACGATCTGATCGTGGCCAAGTGGCCGGAGCCGGGGGCGAAGATCGACAAGGCGGCGAAGGCCGAGGTCGAGTGGCTTATTGCATTGGTCACGTCCATTCGAGCGGCTCGGAACGAGCTGGGCGTACCGCCCGGCGAACGTCTTGTTGGCTATCTAGAGGAGCCAGACGCTGAAACCGAAAAACTGCTCATCAAGAATGACGACGCCCTAATCCGTGTCGCAAGAATGTCTTGGCATGCGGTCCATGGCGATCGAGCAGGGCCAACCATGCGTGTCTCGGCAGGGAAAGCCGAGCTCGTCATACCGCTGCAAGGCGTGATCGACATCGACGCCGAGAAGGCGCGGCTGTCAAAGGCGCTCGAAGCCTCAGCAAAGGAAGCGAAGTCGCTCGAAGGCCGCCTCGCCAACCCCAGCTTCGTCGAGCGAGCCAAGCCCGAGGCGGTCGAGAAGGCCCGCGCCGACCACGCCCACCACGCCGCCGAAGTCGCGCGGCTCGAAGCGGCGCTCGCGCGGCTGGGCTGAAGGTCGCCGGCCTAGTGACGAAGTTATCAGGATCTGTTGGGCGATGCCGCAAGGCCATCTCATTCACCTAACCCTCCGAGGTTATTGTACAAATCCTCTATTGCACCTACGTGCGGTGTCGTGGTCGCGAGGAGACAGGCGGCATGCTCAGCCTATGAAAATTTTCCGTGGCGTAGATCAACGCCGTTGGCGGGACCGTCGCGGTGGCTGAGAGACTGAAGATAGTCCATTTTCACCCGACATTCTCGTTAGGAGGGAAAGAGGCGCGCACAGTTCATTTGATGAACGCGTTCGGCGATGCGGCCGAGCATGTGCTGGTCGTCGCCAACCAGCGCGATCTCTCGGCCCGTGACGCCATTCGGCCGGAGATCAGGGCCGAATTTCCCGTCGAGGGGCCGCGCCTGCGGGGAGTTCCCTCCTTGAGGCGGCTTGGCGATCTGGCGCGCTTCATGTCCGGTTTCGACCTGGCGCTCACCTATAACCGGGGCGCGCTGGACGCCGTGATGGCCAAGCAGTTGTTTGGCGGCTGCCCACTCATTCACCATGAAGACGGCTTCAATGCCGACGAAGCGACCAGGCTGAAGCTTGGCCGCAACCTCTATCGGCGCCTTGCGCTCAACGCGGCTGACCGGATCGTGGTACCCTCGCGTACGCTGGAGGAAATCGCGGTGAGCCGGTGGGGCCAGCCGCGCGAAAAGCTCGCGCGGATTCCAAATGGCCTTGCACTCCAGGATTGCGCCGGAAAGGATGCGCCGCTCCCCTCCTTCCCCGGCCTGCGGCTGCGCCCCAAGAACTGCGTCATCTGCTGCGTCGCCGGCTTACGCCCGGTCAAGAATCTTCGGCGGCTGGTTCGGGCGTTCGCGGCTACCGGCATCCTTGAAGCTGAACTGGTCATCGTCGGCGAGGGCCCCGAGCGAGCCGCGATCCTCGCCGAGGCGCGGCGTCTTGGCGTCGCCGATCGTGTCCACCTTCTCGGCTTCGTCTCACAGCCGGCGCGGGTCCTGCGTCATGCCGACATCTTCGCCCTGTCGTCCGACAGCGAACAGCATCCGCTGGCTCTCATCGAGGCCATGGCAGCCGGGCTGCCGGTGGTTTCGACCGACGTCGGCGATATCGCCGCAATGCTGGCGGCCGAAAATCGCCGCCTCGTCGTCGCGAGGGAGGATGAAGCGGCTTTCACCGCGGCGCTCGCTGAACTGATCTGCCGCCGTGACCTGCGCGGCCGGCTTGGGGCCGCCAACCTGGCCAAGAGCGCGCTCGAACATGGCGCCGACCAGATGGTGGGGGCCTATTCCAAGCTATACGCGGAAGTCGCCGGCCGACCGGGCAGCCTGCCCTCGCCTTTGCCAGCCGCCTTCGCGCAGGCGGCGGCCGCCTCCTCGAGCCCGATCGGGGCAATCCCGAGCCCGGAGAAGAAGTCGAACATTTCGCCCCACCAGCCCCAGAAGCGCTCGAGCATCGCCGGCGTCCGCACATAAGGCGTGTGCCCGGGCTCGAGCGATGGCGAGTGAAAGAACAGGCTGAACAGTCGCACGTCCTCGTCGAGCAGGCGCAACACAGCTGCCTTTGCGGCGGCCACCGAGACCCCTTCGGGCGTCAGGCTCAGCCGCTCGAGCAGGCCGAGCTTCTTCAGCAGCGAGTTCAATCCCGGCCGGCCGGGCCCGGTGAAGGCGCGGCCGGCGAACGTGCCGCTCAAGGGAATCTCGAGAAGCTCGCCTGGGGATACCCACCACGGGATGGGCGGGAACCGGGCAAAGCGCGGCCCCTGTTCGCGCCCATAATCGAAACGCGAGCGCACCGAGACGTCGATGGTGTAGCCGAGCTCGACCAAGATGGCCGCGGTATTCGGCCCGACGCCGTAACGCCCCGCCCGAAAGACCTTCGGGCGTTCGCCGGTCAGCGTCTCGAGCGCTTCGGTCACGGCGACGATCTTCGCCCGTTCGAGCGCGCTGGGCAGGTTGCCGGCAAAGCTGTTCGGCCCGCTGAGGGCTTCATCGTAGGGCGGGGTCGTCCAAGGATGCATGTGTGCGCCGACGGTGGCGGATCCGCGCCGCGCCCAATTCGCCACGCAGGCTGCGCGCGGGTCACTGGCGACGGCGTGATCGACCAGATAGAGCGGCCGGACCCCGGCTTCCTCCATGCGCGACTGGAAATGCGGGAGCGCGCCCAAGGCGGCCGTCCCATGCCCGTCGCGAGCGAAAGGCAGGCTCCAGTCGAATTCCTCCTCGGTGTCGACAGTCACCAGGAATCGCCGCCCGAAGCTTTCCGGCAGCGCGATAAGCTGGCCCGCGGAGGGCGGGAGGTCGAGGCGCGGCGCCAGAGTCATGTGACGCTCGCCACGGCAACCGCGCTCTCCTCGGCGTGGCTGTGGAGGTTGGTCAGCGAGAGGGTTTCGCCAGTCGCGCGGCCCCAGCCCCACAAGATCAGGGAGAAAACGGCGAGCCCGGCCACGGCGGTCGCGGCACCCGTGACCCACGGCGGCGACGCCAAATTCGCCAGGACCAGCCACCCGGCTCCGGCGCCCGCGACCGTGGCCGCGACCACCCCCGCGTGAAACCCGAGCGGGATCGAAATGCCGAGAATCGCCTTGAGCCGGAACCGCCGCAATAGCGCGGCTGCCAGGTTGGCGGCCAGCACCGCCAGAGCGGCCCCAGGCAGGCCGAGCGGAGCGATCAGCAACGCGGCGCCGCCCAGATTGATGGCGATGCTCACCAGCGTGATCCGAACCGTCTCGAACGGCTTGCGGTAGAGAAGCAGCAGGTCGCCGACGCCGAATGCTCCCTGGATGGCCTCGGAGAGGCTGAGTACGAGCATCGGCACGAAGGCGGCCGCAAACGGCGGCCCTATCCAGGCGAGCAGGGGACGGCCGAGACCGACCATGACGACGAGGATGGCGAGCTGGATGGCGAGAATCAGGCGAGTGGCGGATGCCACCGCGCGTCCCGCCTCGTGAGCACCCTTCAACGACAGCGTGCGCGAGATGATCGGCGTCAGCAGCGCGTCGAAGCTCTGGCGCACCTGGCGCAGCGGGATACGGAACTGCCTGGCCATGCCGTAGAGTCCTGCCGGCACCTCGCCCATGAAAATGCCGACCACATAAAGGTCGGCGCGGGTGTAAAAGGCGCTGAGCGTCTCCGACAGGGTCGGCACCGTGGCCTCCCTGAAAAGACGCAGCATATGCCGCGGCGCGGGCCGATAGCTGCCGAGATGGAGCGGCCCGAAGCTGCGCCTCAGCCCGATCATCCCATAAGCGAGAGCGGCCAGCGTTCCGGCGATATAGCCGAGCGCAAGGCCGGTGCCAAGCCAACCCACACACCATGCGAGCAAGGTCACTGCAGCCGCTGCATAGGGCTCGACGATACTTCGCCCGACCACCTCGTAGCGCACCGCGTGGTGCCAGCGCGTGCTCCCGAGGATCAGGTCGAGCAAGGCCTGGCCGGCGATCATCGGCGCGATGACGACAAGGGTTGCGAGCGCCGTGCCTTCGACCCCGAGCGAGGGCAGCCACATGGCTCCTGCGACCACCAGCGCCGCCACGGCAATTCCGACGCCCAGGATCAGCAGCGCACAATCGAGCACGAGATGCACCGCGGGACGAGCCGGATCGCGCTCGTCCAGCCACTTGAAGATCAGCCGCTTGCTCGACAGTCCGGCGACGGCGACGGCCAGCTCGACAAGGGCGACGGCGATGCTGAACGCGCCGAACAGCTTCGGCCCATAGAATCGCCCCGCAGCCAGCAGGAATACCAGCCGCGCGCCGAATCGCACGACGAAGCCCGCCATCGTCGCCGCGCTGCCGCGGGCGACGAGGCGCGTGGCCTTCCCCTCGCCGGTTGACGCGGCTTCGATTCCCGGACTTCCCATCGCCCCGGGCTCTACAGATTTCCTCGCGCTCCGTCAGTCGCGCTTGGCCCCCCGGCTGGGCATAATGCCCGCAAGGGGTCGAGAACAGACCCTTCAACGCACTCGCGACGCCGCAACGCATCGCGGAGTTGACTCTGCCTCCGACTCGCGTCAGTTATGCTGACATGAGTTCAGAGAAACCGACATCAATCCGTCAAGAGTACAAGGATCAAACGCGGGAGCGCATTCTCGATGCCGCGGTCGCTTTGATCGAGGAGGCTGGCGAGACCCCGCTGACGATGTCGGGAGTTGCGGAGCGAGCGGGAATCACCGACCGAACGGTCTACCGCCACTTTGAGACACGCGAAGCGCTGGTCCGCGCAACGTGGAGCCGGATGCAGCAGCGCGTTGCGTCGCAAGGTTTCCCGCGGACGGCAGAAGCGATGATCGAGTCTCCGACGCGCTTGTTCCCGCGCTTCGACGCCGCACGCGAGCTAGTCCGGGCTTCGCTCTACAGCCCGGCGGGTCTCGATATGCGCATGAGCTCCAACCAAGAGAGGCAGGAAGCGATGGTTGCGGCTGTTCGCGACGCGTTTCCGGACGCGGATGAGCAGTGGCTGCGCCGTCGCGCGGCAGTCTCGCAGTTGATCAACAGCGCCTACGCCTGGGAGGTCCTGCGCCAATATTGGGGAATAGAAGGAAAAGAGGCCGGAAAGGCCGCGGCGGAAGCGCTGGCCGTTTTGCTTGGCAAGCATGCCGCCGAACAGGAATCAGGAAACGGAGGATAAAAGACATGCGATTGATTCATGCGTCGATACCCGCTGACGACCCCCGCCAGGTTGCCAAGGTACTCGCGGAGATAATGCAGGGAGAAGCCTTGCCTTTCCCCCCAGGCGGACCCGACGGCCGCATGGCCTGGTCGGGGGACGGCACGGTCTCCCTTGAAATCGTTCGGCGCGGGCACGTGATCCATCGCGGTCCCGACGAAGGCGAATGGCGTGCTGCCGCGCATCCGCAACGCCTCTCGGAAGTGCATCTCGCCATCGCCGTAGACCGGTCCGCTGCGGAAATTGCCGCAATCGCGGAGCGGGCAGGCTGGCCGGCGCGGATTTGCTCGCGCGGTGAGGGGCTGTTCGAGCTCGTCGAGGTCTGGGTCGAAGGTGCGTTCATGCTCGAGATGTTCGACCCCAAGCAGGCTGCGCATTACAATCGGACCATCACCGTCGACAATCTCAAGAAGTATCTGGCCGAGGCAGCGTAGGGATTTGATCAGAGAGGAGGCTGGAGAACCGACCCGGCCAGTCGACGGCGTAGCGCGATCGCCATGGTTTAGCTCACGAGCCCCATAGCTTTGAGGTTGGCCTCACCTTTCTGGTAGTGATCCGTTCGCACCGCATGAGAGTCCCCGGGGCAAATTAGCTTTCCTACATCGGCTTCGCCTGCCAGCGTGCCGGACTGTTTGCACGAGTAGGATTCGCCAATGCCCGACCGCGGTTTTTCCGCCGAATCACGAAAAGTGTCACCCTCGGATTCGGGGTTACTTCCTCGTATCTTCAAATGTTTAGGCGAATCTCTTCATAGTGAAAGGTTGTCATTTGTGTCACCCTGTGGCGCGAGACCATGCCGTTAGTCATCGCCACCACGATCCCCGGCGAACCCGAGATTTTCGCATCGCTGCAGGGCGAAGGGCCGTCGCAGGGCAAGCCATGCGCATTCGTGCGGTTGTCGCGCTGCAACCTTGCGTGCGTGTGGTGCGACACCGCCTACACCTGGCTCTTTGAGGGCGACAATCGCCCGCACCGGTCGGATCAGACTTACGAGCGCAAGGCCAACCAGGTGACGCTCACCGAAGAGGAGGTCGCCGCGCGCATCGTGGCGCTCGGCCAGCCGCGTCTCGTAGTCACCGGGGGCGAGCCGCTGCTGCAGGCACCTGCCCTCGCCCGGATGCTGGCTCTGCTGCCGCGCGAGATTGCCATCGAATTTGAGACCAACGGCACGGTCGCTCCTCCGGAAGCGCTCGACCGCCAAGTCGACCAGTACAACGTCAGCCCCAAGCTCGCCCATTCGGGTAACCCGGCGGAACTGGCGCTGGTGCCCGAGCGTCTGGCCCACTGGGCTGGCGAACCCCGCGCGGCCTTCAAGTTCGTGATCGCGGAGCCCGACGACCTGGCCGAAGTGCTTGCCCTCGCCGAGCGCTTCGCGATCTCGCGCGAGCGCGTCTGGCTGATGGCCGAAGGCACCGACGCCGCGACGCTCCATGCGCGCGAGGCGTGGCTTGCACAGCTTTGCCTCGACAACCGATTGACTCTGTCCAAGAGACTGCAAATCGAACTTTACGGGGATACCAGGGGTACTTGATGGCATCGCGAGGACCAGCAATGCGCGGCGACCTGACCGAAGGTCCGATCATGCGCACGCTGATCATGTTCAGCGTGCCGACCCTGATGAGCAACATCCTCCAGTCGCTCTCCGGCACGGTCAACTCGATCTGGGTCGGCCGGCTGATCGGCGAGGATGCGCTCGCCGCGACCGCCAACGCCAACATCATCATGTTCCTCGTCGCCAGCGCGGCGTTCGGCTTCGGCATGGCCGGCACGGTCAAGATCGGCCAGCGCTACGGCGCGCGCGACATCGACGGCGCGCGGCGCACGTTCGGATCCTCGGTCGGCTTCGCTGGTCTGATCATGGTCGCGATCGCGCTGATAGGCTGGCTGGCCGCCCCGGCGCTGCTGACGGTGCTGCACACCCCTGGCAACGCATATGGCCTGGCACTGACCTACATCCGCCTGATGTTCGTCTCGCTTCCCTTCATGATGGTCTCGGTGAGTCTGACGATGGGCCTGCGCGGTACCGGCGACGCGCGCACCCCGCTGATCTTCATGGGCGTGACCGTGGCGATCGACACCATCTTCAACCCGATGCTGATCAGCGGCTTCGGCCCGTTCCCCAAGCTCGGCATCGCCGGCTCGGCGATCTCGACGATCATCGCCAGCCTGGTCTCGTTCGTCGGCATGATCATCTACGTCTATCGCAAGGACCTGCCGCTGCGGCTGCGCGGGGCGGAGCTCAAGTACCTGCGCCCGGTGCGCGAGGAGCTCAACTTCATCGTCCTCAAGGGAATCCCGATGGGCGCGCAGATGCTTGTGATGAGCGCTGCCGGGATCATCATCGTCGGGCTGGTCAACCGCGAAGGCCTGATGATTACCGCCGCCTACGGCGCAGCCATGCAACTGTTCACCTACATCCAGATGCCGGCGATGGCGATCGGCGGCGCGGTCAGCGCGATGGCCGCGCAGTTCATCGGCGCGAAGAAGTGGGACCGGCTCGACCACGTCACCAACGCCGGGGTGATGGTCAACTTCCTGATGACCGGGGTGCTCACCGCGATCCTGCTGGTGTTCGACCGCGCAGCGCTCGGCCTGTTCCTCGGCTCGGCCAGCCCGGCGGTGGAGATCGGCCGGCATATCCAGATGGTGGCGAGTTGGAGCTTCGTCTTCTTCGGGGTGACGATGGTCTATTCGGCGACGATGCGCGCGGGCGGCGCGGTGATGGTGCCGCTGATCATCATCGCCATCGCGCTCTATCCGGTGCGGCTGGGGTTCTATTTCCTCACCTACCGCTGGTTCGCCCACTCGGCCGATGCGATCTGGTGGTCGTTCCCGATCTCGGCGTTCGCCGGCCTCGTCCTCGGCTGGTCGTTCTATCGCTTCTCGAACTGGCGCAAGCACGCGATCCCGGAGACGAGCGAGGAAGCGCAGGAGCAGTCGCAGGCCGACGGGCAGCCAGCCGGACGGTACGCGCCCAACCTCTAGGCGACATCAACGGGATTGCTGGCCTCGATTTAACGATTGTGACAGACGCGACCGACAAAGTGCGATAGTTCCGTGGCTTAGGCGATCAGACCGATAGCCCTCAGTAGAAACACGGAAATGTCGCTGGCCCTTGAGCTCGACGACCGGCTGAAACGGCTCGACTCGATCGTAGCTTCACAGCCGGACACAAACCACAACACCGAAGCGGCGCTGAGTGAGCTGCTGCTGGCGGTTGAAGAGACCGTCACGGGCGAACTGCTGGCTTCGGTCCTGCTGCTTTCGCCCGACGGCAAGCGCCTGCTGCGCGGCGCGGCGCCTAGCCTCCGCCGGCCTACTGCGAGGCGATAGACGGCATCACCTTCGGGCCCAACGTGGGATCGTGCGGCGCGGTGGCCTACCTAGGCCACGCGATCTTCGTGACCGACATCGAAACGGACCCGCTGTGGAAGGATTTTCGCGCGCTGGCGCTCGCACACAGGTTGCGCGCCTGCTGGTCGACACCGATCCGCGATGCCTCCGATCGCCTGATCGGAACCTTCGCGGCGTATTACCGCGCCCCGCGTGCCCCGACCGCCGATGAGCACGAAGCAATCCGCCGCATCGGCAGCCGCGCCGCCCACATCATCGCGCTAGAGCTTTAGGCGACGAGCTGTCGGGTAGCCTGTCAGGCAACGTGCCGCGCTTGACCAGCTGAGCGTGCAACGGAGCCGGCTCGGGAATCTGGCGCGGGCGCAACTGCGGCGCGCGGCGATGGAGCGAGTCGGGCAAGTGGAAGCCCAGATGCTCCATCGAATCGGAGCGCAACGGAACGAGGAACCTGAGCCCGGCGTGGCCGCGGTGCTGCCAGACGATCTCGGCATCGATCGCCGGCATGCCGCGAAGGCGCAGTCGAAGCATCCAGCCGCTAGGCAGGCCGCCTTCCGGGCAAGCCATCATGCAGCCGGTGGTCGAGATGTTGCACAACCGCGAAGTCCACGCCCGGTCGGCCATTCGGCAATCGGACTGAAGATCGGTCGGAAAGCGATACGCCGCTCTCTGTTCGACTTGCCCCATGTCTCAGGTCCCTCCTTACCGAACGGGATAAGGGGATTTCCCAAACTGACAGTTAACCTTGAAGTGGCGCGAAATTAACCTAACGCCGCTCTACTTGCCCTGGCTGCGCCAGCGCTGAACGGTGCGGAACACCGCTTCCTCTTCGCCGCCCTCCGCACGCCACAGCTCTATGAAGCTCGGGTCTTCGGAAGCGGGCCGCTTGACCTCCTCGAGGTTGTCGAACGACACCCGCATCGGGATCGCCACGCCCTCGCCACAGATGATGCATTCGCGATTGCGTAGCGCCGGAATTGAATCGAGGAAGCCGCGCGCGCCTTCGGGCATCGCCGCCTTGACGAAGGCCTGGTCGCGGTCGTTGTTGAGGCGCATCGAGATGATCGTGCCGCATTGCGATAGCACGCCTTCGGCAAGGTCCGACGGGCGCTGGGTGATGAGGCCGAGCGAAATGCCGTACTTGCGGCCTTCTTTGGCGATGCGGCTGAGGATGCGGCCGACCGAGCTGCCGTCGGCGTTCTTCTCGTTGGGCACGTAGCGGTGCGCTTCTTCGCAGACCAGCAGGATTGGGCGGGTCTTCTCTTCGCGGCCCCAGATGGCGAAATCGAACACCATGCGACTGAGCACCGCGACCACTGTGCTGGTGATGTCCGACGGCACGCCCGAGACATCGACGATCGCGATCGGCTTGCCTGCGCTTGGCATGCGGAAGATCTTCGCCAGGAACTCGGCCATCGTATCGCCGACGAGCATCCCTGAGAACATGAATTGGTAGCGCGGATCTATCTTGAGCTCGTCGACCTTGGACTTGATCCGCATGAACGGCGCCGTGCTGGTCGCTTTATCGAGCTTGCCCATCTCGTCCTGGACGATGTTGGTCAGATCGGAGAGCAGGTAGGGGATCGGAGAATCGACGGTGATCTTGCCGATCTGCTCGGCCAGGCGGTTCTTGCCGCGGGCCTTGAGCAGACACTTGGCGAGAATATCGGAATCCTCTTGCCGGTCGTTGCCCGTGGAAGTGAGGAAGACCTCGCAGTGCTCCTCAAAATTCATCAGCCAGTAGGGCATCTGCAGGTTGCTGACATCGAAGATCATCCCGCTGCTTTTGAACGCCGCCGCGTATTCGCCGTGCGGGTCGATCATCACGATATGGCCCTGCGGCGCGGATTCGCAGATACGGTGCAAGATCAGCGCGGCGCTGGTCGACTTGCCAGTGCCGGTCGAGCCGAGCAGCGCGAAGTGCTTGCCGAGCATGGCATCGACGTAGAGGCCAGCGCGGATGTCGGTGGTCGGGTAGACCGTGCCGACCTGGATCGAGCTTCGCCCGTCGGAGGCGTAGATCTGCCGCAAGTCGGCGGTGGTCGCCGGATAGACCATTGCTCCGGGGATCGGGTAGCGCGTGACGCCGCGGCGGAAGCTGTGGATGCGTCCGGTCAGGCGCTCTTCCTCGCCCTCGCCCATGAAGTCGATGTTGGCGAGGATGCCGTCGGCGCGGCGGTCCTGCTTCTGGTTGCGCACGTTGGCGAGGAGCCAGCCGTCGTGGGTCTTGATTTTGACCTGGCTGCCGACCTGACCGGTGATCGCGATCGAGGGATCGGAATCCTTGGCGCATTCTGTCAGCCGCTGCAGATCGAGCGCGATCATCGAGCCCGAGCCGGCGATCTCGAGCACTACGCCGATCGGGTTCTGCGCGTTGTCGGTAACATCGGCGCTCCGTGCCGCCGTCGGCCGGACGACGTCGACCTTAGCGGCTCCCGGCTCTGCGGCGGGATCGAAGGTCTGAAACTGCTGCCTCGGCATGTCGGTCATAGGTTGCGCGGTCCTAACGAAAATCGTTGGGCCGCAGCTAACCGCCGCGAGGTTAATATCGGGTCAATCGTGCCCCTAAATGAACTCGAAAAGGCGGTGGGCGAGCCAGCCCATGGCAAGCGACAGCGCCACCGCGAACAGGCCGTAGAAGAACGAATCCTCCTGCGCATAGTCGGCGACGAGCCGTTCGAAGCCGCGCTTGTGGACCTCCACCTCGGCGCTCGCCGAAGCAACCACCCGGCCATGAGCGATCGCGAAGGTCTCGGCGGTGTAGCGCCCCGTCTGAACGTTCGAGGGCAGCGCGATGCGCGCCTGGTAAAGCACCTGTTCGCTGATCGTCACCCCCTTGGGGTCCTCGCGATATAGCCCCTCGTGCCCGCGCAGTTCGACCAGGCCCTTGGTAAAGCGCGCCTGCTCGGCCGGATCGATCGAGCCGATCGGCGACAACTGCAGGTAATCGAGCCCAAGTTCGTAGATAGCCGCAGTCCGGTCATCGACGATCTCGCTTATCGGCTTCGAGCTGGCAACGGCAAAGTACGACGGCGCGGACCGGAACGCCGTGCTGTCGGCGTTGATCCATATGCCGAGGATCTTTTGCTTTTCGCGCAAGCGGATCGGCTGGGTCGGGCCTTTGAGCACGACCACGATGTCGTAATCCCTGCCCGCCCGGCGCCCGTCGGGTTCGAGAATGGCGCCGAACAACAGCAGCTCGGTGCCGGTGAAGCCTTGCCGCACCTGAACCTCGTGCTGCGAGACCTCGGGCACGAGGATGGGATCGCGCGCGCCGACAAGGGCGAAGAAGGCCAGCAAGGCGAGCGCGACCCGCGTCATAGCGAAACCGCCGAGTAGATCTCGCCCGGGCGAACCCCGAGCTGGAAGGCCATCGCGATTGCTACCACCAGCACGATCGCGGCGAGGATCAGGCGGAGCATCTCGGGCTTAGCGGTCACGGCGATCTTGGCCCCGACTTGTGCGCCAGTCACCGACCCCAGCAGCAGCAGGCCGGCCAGCACGACGTCGACCGCCCGCGTAGTAAGGGCGTGCATCATCGTGGCCGCCATAGTCGTAAACAGGATCTGGAACAGCGAGGTCCCCACCACCACACCGGCACTCATGCCGAGCACGTAGAGCATCGCCGGCACCAGTATGAAGCCGCCGCCGACGCCCATCAGGGTCGTCAGGATACCGATCACAATGCCCAGAATCAGCGGCGCGAAGGGCGAGATGTACAGGCCCGACCGGTAAAACCGCCAGCGTATGGGCAGGCTGCCGACCAAGGGATGATGGCGCCGCTTGGCCGCTCGCTTCGGGCCGCCCTCCTTATGGCGTAGCGCCTGCAGGCTCTCGCGCCCCATCAGCGAACCGATCGTGCCGAGCAGCACCACATAGAGCAGATTGATCACGGTATCGATCTGGCCGATCGATTGGAGCAAGTTGAACAGGCCCGTCCCGATCAAAGTTCCGACGATACCTCCCGTGACCAGCACCGCTCCCATCTGGTAATCGACGCCATTGCGCCGGCTGTAGGCGAACAGGCCCGATACGCTGGCGCCGGTCACGGTCGTCGCAGTCGAAGCCGCCGCGACGGTCGGCGGAATGCCGTAGAAAATGAGCAGCGGCGTCGTCAGGAAGCCGCCGCCCACGCCGAAAATGCCCGATAGCACACCGGTAATTGCGCCGAGCAGAATGATTACCAGCCCGTTGACCGCGAGGTTCGCGATTGGGAGGTACACGTCCATGCCGTGGAGTAACCCAAGCGCGCAAGGTTATGAAGGCGGTCCGGCCCAGAAACCCGCCGAAAACGTCAGTGCCGTCCCGCTTTTCAGCTGAGCGTCGCCGGCGACCCGCCAGCGGTAATCTATCGCGACGCGCGACGCCGCCTCACCCAGACGAAACCTTACCGTCGTGCTCGGGCCGATATCGAGTCGCGCCGCGTGCTTCCGCGCCCCACCCCAGACGCTCCCGACCGCGCTAATCTCGGTGTCGTCGCCCAGACGCGCGACGTGCGAATCGATGCGCGCCTGGCCATCGGCGAAGGCCGTGGCAATGCGGCCGCCGACGTAGCCAGCCGCTGCATATGCCTCCGCGCGCAAGCCGAGCGGCAAGGTCGCCGGTGGTAGCTCGGTGACGACAAATCCGGCCGGGCGAACTTCCGTCCGGCCGGACCCTGGCTGACCCGCAGTTCGCCGGCGACGCTCAGCGACACGCCGCCAAACGGCCGTGCGGCGAGGCCGGCCGCGACTTCGGTTTCCTGTGGGCTGACGAGAGCGGGGGTGGCACGCACGTAGGCGGAAGGCCGATGGGGGCTCGATGGCGCCAGGCGATAGCGCTGGAGCGCGCCAGCCTGGCTGCGGCCGTACGAAGGTTCGCCAGGTCAGCGGACCGCTCGAATCATTGCGCAGCAGCTGCCAGGTATCTCCCGACCAGCGCGCGCCGACAGGTTCGCAGCGGCGTCCATGCCCCCAACGTCATTCGACTGCGCCCCTAACTTAACGTACGTGACGCTACTTATTTCAAACCAAAAGGCAATGCTGTGAATGTGTTAGGCGAGAAGTTCGTTCTGAACGATGTAGACTAACGCGCCGGCAATATATCCGGCGAGGGCGAGCAGCGCGAAGCGCTGCAGGTACCAGATGAAGTCGATCTTCTCGGCCCCCATCGCCGCGACGCCTGCCGCCGAACCTATGATTAAGATCGAGCCGCCAGTCCCCGTGCAATAGGCCATGAACTCCCACAGGAAGCTGTCGGGCGGATAGCTCCCGATGTCGTACATGCCCATCGCCGCGGCGACCATCGGCACGTTGTCGACGATCGAGCTCAGCAGTCCGAACAGGAAAACGATTACGTCCGTCCGCCCGATTTCGGCGTCGAGCCAGCGGGCGATATCCGCCAGGACGCCGGCATGCTGAAGGGTCGCCACGGCGAGCAGGATTCCGATGAAAAAGACGATCGCGGCCAGGTCGATCCGTGTCAGCGCGTCAACGATGGTGATGCGCTCGCGCTCCTCATGAGCCTTGCCGCGATGGACAAGGTCGCCGACCGCCCAGACGATGCCGAGCGCGAATAGCGTTCCCAAGAACGGCGGCAGGCCGGTCACGGCCTTGAACAACGGCACCGACAGCAACGCGACGATACCCAAGACGAACATGAGGTTGCGCTCGAACGGCGTCGTGACGCTGGGCGGCTCGAGCCCGCCGCCGGACCGTTCGGGAGCAAGGATCGGCTTGCCGCGCAGCCCCGGGACGATAATCGCCAGCGGTACGAGCACGTTGACGAGCGAGGGTAAGATCAGCTTGGCGGCGATCGAGCCCGCGGTAACCTGTCCGCCGATCCACAGCATCGTGGTCGTCACGTCACCGATCGGCGACCACGCCCCGCCGGCGTTGGCCGCGATGACGATCATTCCGGCGAGCATCAGCCGGTCCGGCTGTTCGCGTACCAGGCGGCGGGCCAGCGAAACCATCACGATCGCCACCGTCATGTTAGCCAAGACAGCGGAAAGGGCGAAAGTGACGAACGTGATAAAGATCGTCAGCGTCGCCAGCGTGCGCGTCCTCAGTCGCGAGGTGATGACGGCGAAGCCATCGTGCGCGTCGACCACTTCCACCACGGTCATCACGCCGATCAGGAAGAAGGCGATCTGGGCGGTATCGATCAGCGACCGGTCGAGCTCCTGGTTTACCCGGAGCGAATTGCCCTTCGCGGCGGCGTAGATGATCCACATCAACCCGGCGCCCATGAGAGCGGCGGCCGACTTGTTGATCTTCAGCGGCCCCTCAAGGGCGATCGCACCGTACGCCAGCACGAAAACCAGGATCAGCACGGCGGTCATGCCGCTTTTCGTGGCAGATTAGGCGCGCCGTGACGAGCCAAACCGGGCGTTACCAGCTGCCGGTGTTCTCCATGCTCGCCCACGGCTCCTGCGGCTCGAGATGACCATCCTGCAGCAGCTCGATCGAGATTCCGTCAGGCGATTTGACGAAGGCCATGTGGCCGTCGCGAGGCGGGCGGTTGATCGTCACTCCGGCGTCCATCAGCCGCTGGCAGGCCTCGTAGATGTTCTCGACCTGGTAGGCCAAGTGCCCGAAGTTGCGTCCGCCACCGTATGCCTCGGCCGCGTTGCCGTCCTCGGGCGGCCAGTTGTAGGTCAGTTCGACCTCGGCGACGTCCTTCTGTCCCGGCGCGGCCATGAAGATCAGCGTGAAGCGACCCTTGTCACTTTCCATGCGGCGGACTTCCTCAAGCCCGAGAAGTTTGAAGAACCGCACGCTGGCGTCGGGATCGCTCACCCGGATCATGCTGTGGAGGTATTTCACTTCGCTCGCTCCGTTGGCTGTTCAATGCAAGGCAAACGCCTTAGCAACGCCGCGGCTCGCGCATCCACCTATTTCACGCTGGCCTGAATGCAAAGGCCCGCACCGCGAACGGCGCGGGCCCTTCTCCCCCTTACGCAACCAAGCTCAGAACGAAGCGGTCAACGAGACAACCCCAACCGGCTTCGACATCCGATAGAATGAATCGATGCAAGCCGGTCCGCCGGCGCAGGCGAAGCCCGCGTTGATGTCGGAGCGGCCCAGGTCGGTGCCGACGAGCGAGGCGTCGAGGGTCAGCGCCTTCCATGAGGCGCTCACCCCGACGGTATAGTCGAAGTACTGCTTGCCCCAGTCGAAACCGCCGCCGGTGTGGCCGAGGTGCGAATGCACCGTCAGCGGCGTTCCCGGAATGCCCGAACTCAATTCACCGTAGACATAGGTGTTCGAATGAGTCGGCGAGGTGAAATTGTAATTGAAGACGCGCTGGCTCGGAGCGTAATTCATCCCGACTTTGGCCAACGCCGGACCGAAGGTCGTCGATAGAGAGCCGTAGAGTTCGTAGTAGTTGCCGAGGTGGGCGCCTGGGTAAAGATATCCGTAGACGCCAACGTCCAGCTTGACCCCGCTCTTGCCCAGCTCGTGCGCGTAGCCGCCGTAAACGTCGATTTCCGTTCCGCCGATGTTGATCGGAGATGACCCAGCCGAAGCGCTCGACCCCCAGGTCGAGATATAGAAACCGGACTCGTGGGTGAGGGTGATCGACCCCTGAAAAGCCGGCTTGTTGTCGGACTGCGCGAGCCCCCTGAACCGGTACTGGGAAACCACCGCCGCTGAACCGTTGACGGTGAACGCTGAAGTCGGCTTTGGCGCATCGTCGGCAAGAGCCGGACTGGCGGCCAGGACGCTGCCGGCCAGCATGAAAGCAGCCATCAGGCTGCGGACGGACGTAAGCATGGGCAATTTCCTCAATTGCGGTTGAAACTATGCTTCGTCCCACCTGCGGTTACGCGGGCCGGCCTCGTTTGTTGGACCGGCATTCTCGCGAACACGATAGCTAGCTGCACATTTTTGCTGCATTGCACAAGAGAAATTGCGATAGCACCTTCGGGCTCACGGCGGGTGTTGTGTTTCGGCATCACATTAACGCTCGGGTCAGGCAATCCAGTCCAGTGGCCGGCTTTGGCGCCCGATCGCTTGTTGAGAGGCCAGACAGTGCCGACATTGGATAGACGATGCTGAAAGCCATTCGCCGACTGTTCGCGCGCGAGGAAACGGCGCATCCCGAGGCACGTGTGCCTGCGGGGCAGCGGGTCTATGCCGTGGGCGACATTCACGGCCGGCTCGACCTGTTCGAACCGCTGATCGCGGCCATCGAGGCCGACGACGCCGCTAGCCCATCTGCCGAAACCACCGTGATCCTCCTCGGCGACCTCGTCGACCGCGGGCCCGACAGCGCGCGCGTGATCGCCCGCGCCCGCGAATGGCAACACCAGCGCAAGGTCCGCATTTTGGCGGGCAATCACGAAGAGATGTTTCTTGCCAGCTTCGAGAAGGCCGAAACGCTGCGGCACTTCTTGCGCTTCGGCGGCAAGGAAACGGTGCTCAGCTACGGCATCGACCGTTACGCCTACCAGAAGGCCTCGGTCGAGGAGGTGCAGGCAATGATGCACGCGAAGGTGCCCGCGGAAGACCGCGCCTTCATCGAAAGCTTCGAGGACACGATCGCCATCGGCGATTACCTGTTCGTCCATGCCGGGATCGACCCCGAGGTGCCGCTCGCGGAACAGCGGACGCAGGACCTTAGGTGGATTCGCGAGCCGTTCCTGTCGCATCCGGCACCCTTCGGCTCGGTGATAGTGCATGGGCATACGATTACCGATGAGCCGCAGGACCGCGGCAACCGCATCGGCATCGATACCGGTGCCTACCTGTCAGGCCGCCTGACGGCCCTGGTGCTCGAAGGCTCGACGCGGCGCTATCTCGAGGCGATCGACGACGGCGGCGCCGTCACCGCCGCCGCGCGCGAACTCGCGGCCTGAAGGAAAAGTGCCAGGGGGCCTGTAAGCCGGGTTCTGTCCCGAACGCGGTATCCTTGCGGACCGGCCGCTCGGGGGCAGCCATTCATCTCGGCCTTGCGTTGCCGCAAGGCTCAAGCAACCAACCCGGGCCTCTCGGGGCGAAACACCCCTGCCTTTGCTCGAAAGCTCGGGCGCGAGACCCCTATTCGGTCTTGCTCCGGGTGGGGTTTGCCATGCGAACCTTGTTACCAAGGCCCCGGTGCGCTTTTACCGCACCCTTTCACCCTTGCCTGTGCCCTTTAGGGGCCATCGGCGGTATACTCTCTGTGGCACTGTCCCTGAGCCGAACCGAAGCCCGACCCGGCGGGCGTTACCCGCCACCCTCGTTTCGTGGAGCCCGGACTTTCCTCGGCATTCTTACGAATGACGCGGCTGCCCGGCCCCCTAGCCGGGCTTATCTAGTGCGTCCCTGGTCGCGATCCAAGAGCAACTGGAACAAGATCGCGCGGATCTGCCCGTCGATCTCGCCGTCGATCTTTTCGGGCCGCCAGCGCCGCTGGAAGGCCTCGACCGCCTTCTTGCCCTCGGAAACGTCATAGCCGAAGCGTTCGAGCGCGAGGTAGAACGAGCCGTCGTTGTCGAACGGGTCGCCGAGCTCGAGCTTCGTCGGCCGCGGCAGTGCGAGGCGGTATTCGGCGAGCCGCTCCCATGGAAACAGCTCGCCCGGGTCGAGCTTGCGCTGCGGAGCGATGTCCGAATGGCCGACGACGTTGGCACGGGGGATGTCGTAATCGTGGACGATGCGGTGGAGCAACGGCACCAGCGCGTCGATTTGGGCGTCGGGAAAGGGCCGATAGCCGCAGGTGTGCCCGGGGTTGACGAGCTCGATCCCGATCGACGCACCGTTGACGTTCGATTTCCCGCGCCAGTAGCTCATGCCTGCGTGCCAGGCGCGCATGCTCTCGTCGACCAGCCGGATCACTTCCCCTTCTTCGGTGATAACGTAGTGCGCGCTGACCTTGGCGGCGGGATCGCACAACCGCGTCAGCGCCGCTTCGGCCGAAGGCATGTCGGTGTAATGCAGCACGACCATCGAGATGCGCTCGTCGCGCGCGTCGCAGTTGCGCGACGGCTGATCGCGATGGACGAGCTCATCCAAGGCTAGGCGTCCGGCAATACCGCGCCCATCACGAGGGCGCCGTCGGTGAGCGCGTATTGCAGTCCGCCGCCGTGCTCCTCGGCGATCAGGCTGATGAGATGAGCGGGGGCAGTCCGCCCCGACAGGTCTTCGGCGGGCAGCGAGCCGTCGAGCGCGTGGCCGATCGCGGGGTCGAACGCGACCTTGTCCCCGGCAGCACGAATGGCGATTTCAGTCGCTCCGTCGCGGCGTTCGGCGCCGACTTGCAGTTCGCCGCCTCGCGGCAAAGCATCGATGCCGATCGCCGCGAGGTTGAGCAGAACCTTGACCGCGGCCTTGGGCAAGGTTTCCTCGGCAACAGCCCAGGCGAGCGCAATGCGCCCGTTGCCGCCGACCAGCGCCTCGACCAGCTCGCGCGGCTCGTCGGTCGGCACCGTTTCGCCGAAACCGCCCGCAGCGCCGTATGCGAGGCGAAAGAACTTCAGCTTGTCGGCGCTGATCTTCGCGCTTTGCTCGAGGAGTTCCATGCACCGATGGCGCATTTCCGGATCGCGCTCGTCGCGCAGCAATTCGAGGCCGTTGCTGAGCGCACCCACAGGGCTAAGCAGGTCGTGGCACAAGCGGGAACAGAGCAGTGCGGCAAGGTCGGTCGAAGAGGTCATTCAAGAATCCGGTAGGTTAAATGAACGCGAAGTTGACAAAAGTCACGGGTTCGAAAGAGTCCGACCGCGCCGAGCGCGCTGTTGCCGATGCCTAGGTGGGGTTGCTCTCGCGAAGTCGACACCCCTCTCCATGCTCCAGTCAGCCAGGGCCTTAGCCTTACGTGACGCTGTAGGAAAGCGCCGCGAAACCATTCTCGTCGTCACGCCAGAACGTCACATCGCCTTCGCCGACTATCGCCCAGACCCGTCCGTCGCCCGATGCCATGGCCCGGTCGTTCGCGGAGGGTGCCGCTGGGCCCGACGGGTGCGAGTGGTAATATCCGATCACTTGCGGCCCGCCATCTCGCGAAGCCCGGTGCGCATCGATCAGCGCCTGCGGATCGATTTCGAAATGGGTGCGGGGGCTGCCATGGACGTTGCGGGTATGCTCGACCCGCTCGATCCGGAAGCCCCGGCCCAGCAGAAGGCCGCAGGCTTCGACGGAAGATGCGCGTTCCGCCGCCGAACAAATCCTATCGAACGCTTCTCTTGTCAGGACGATCTCCATACCCATTTTCCTAGCATGGGGGGCGGTCAAATCATTACCGGAAAGCTCACTGGCGGACAGCGGCTCGACAAGGCCCTGACCGAGGCTTCGGGGCTGTCGCGCGAGCGGATCAAGGCCCTGATCGCCGAGGGCGCGGTGACCATTTCCGGCGAGGTCGCACGGGAGCCCTCTGGCAAAGCTGTCGAGGGTGCCGAATTCGCCGTCGAAGTTCCGCCGGCGGCCGAGGCGATGGCGCAGGCGCAGGATATTCCGCTCACGGTCGTGTTCGAGGATGCGCACCTGATCGTGGTCGACAAGCCGGCGGGGCTGGTCGTCCATCCGGCGGCAGGCAATTACGACGGCACACTGGTCAACGCGCTGCTGCACCATTGCGCGGGGCAATTGTCGGGCATCGGCGGCGTCGCCCGACCGGGGATCGTCCACCGGATCGACAAGGACACGAGCGGGCTCCTTGTCGTGGCCAAGAGCGATGCTGCGCACGAGGGACTGGCGAAGCAGTTCGCCGACCATTCGATCGAGCGCGCCTACATTGCGGTGGTGAACGGACATCCGAACCCGCGCGAGGGCACGATTCGCGGCAAGATCGGCCGGTCGGACGCGAACCGCAAGAAGATGGCCGTCCTGCCCGACACGGCCAGCCGGGGAAAACACGCCGTCACGCACTACAAGACGCTGAAACTGCTCGATTCCTGCGCGCTGGTCGAATGCCGGCTGGAGACGGGCAGAACACACCAGGTGCGTGTTCAGCTTGCATCAATTGGCCATTCGCTAGTGGGAGATCCTGTCTATGGACGCGCCAACCCCCGCCTGCGAACGGTCATGAAATCGCTCGATTTTCACCGCCAGGCGCTTCACGCTGCCGTGCTGGGCTTTGTCCATCCCGTGCTAGGCCACAGGTTGCGCTTCGTATCGGGTCTGCCGAAGGATATGGAGGAACTGATCGACGAAACCGTTCATTCAGATCGATGAACTGCGCCGCGCATTAGGACATTTTCGTATATATAAGGGCACAAGTGGCCGCAATGTGGGGGTGCCCAGCAGGGGCCCACACACCGCCGGCCGACGCTAGAAAGGTTTGGGAACCAAGTGAGCACTACAAAAGCACTGAGCGTGCCGGCGCTGGGCGGAGAGCAAAGCCTCAACCGCTATCTCGCCGAAATCAAGAAATTCCCCGTGCTGACGGCCGAGCAGGAATACATGCTCGCCAAGCGCTATGCCGAGCATGAGGATCCGGAAGCTGCCGCGCAGCTGGTGACGAGCCACCTGCGGCTCGTGGCGAAGATCGCCATGGGCTATCGCGGCTACGGCCTGCCCGTCTCCGACCTGATCTCCGAAGGTAACGTCGGGCTGATGCAGGGCGTCAAGAAGTTCGAGCCCGATCGCGGCTTCCGCCTCGCGACTTACGCGATGTGGTGGATCAAGGCCTCGATCCAGGAATTCATCCTGCGCACCTGGTCGCTCGTCAAGATGGGCACTACCGCGCACCAGAAGAAGCTGTTCTTCAACCTGCGGCGGATGAAGAAGAACCTCGAGGCCTACGAGGACACCGATCTGCATCCGGACGACGTCAAGAAGATCGCCACCGATCTCGGCGTGCCCGAGCAGGAAGTGATCAACATGAACCGGCGGATGCTGATGGGCGGCGATGCCTCGCTCAACGTCAGCATGCGCGCAGACGAGGAAGGCAGCGGCCAGTGGCAGGACTGGCTCGCCGACGAGCGCCCGCTGCAGGACAGCGTGGTCGCCGACGCCGAAGAGGCCGAAGTGCGCCACTCGATGCTGACCGAAGCGATGGACAGCCTCAACGAGCGTGAGAAGCACATCCTCACCGAACGCCGGCTGACCGACAACCCGCAGACGCTCGAGGAATTGAGCCAGCAGTACGACGTCAGCCGCGAGCGCATCCGCCAGATCGAGGTGCGCGCGTTCGAGAAGCTGCAGAAGGCAATGCAGCGCATCGCTACCGAGCGGCTGCTGCCGGTTCCCGCCGCGGGCTAAAGCTCAGCGAAAGCGCTCGGCAAAGCCGATCATCAGCGCGGTATCGGGCGCGCCGGCCGAGAGGCCAGCGTCGGCTTCCACATCGAGCTGCAGCCGGGGCGTCGCTTGCCAGGCCAGCGAGGCGGCAAGCCGCGCGTCGAGCGAGCGGCCTGCCGGGTCCGCGTCTTCGAACGCGGCCAGCTCGCCGGCCACGCTGACAGTCGCCGCAAGGGCGTGCGACAGGCCGAGGACCCCGCCGTAGGCGAGGTGTCGGCCACCGCCGCCAGCGTCGGCAGCAAGATCGATCTCCGGCGTCAGGGCAAACTGGAAGCCCGCTGGCAGGTCCACGCTGGCGGGAAGGAGCACGCCCGCGCTCCAGTGGCCCGGATGATCCGCCGGCGCGCTGACGAACGTCTCGATTGCGACGGGCCCGTTGGGGCCGGCAATTCCTTGCCGAACCGCCACCAGCGCGTCGCCGACATTGGAACTGTGCACGACCACGCCAGTCGCGCGGTTACGCACGCGGTCATGGGTGAAGCTCGTCAGGCCGAACTGCACCTCGGCGCCCTGGCTGACGCCGACGCGCAGCAGCAGGTCGCCGAATGTGGTGCTGTCGTCGGTGCTCGCCGCATCGGCCGAATGGTCCCACTCGGCCACGCCGGTCTCGATCATCGCCGAGCCGGGCGCAAGCGTGCACGGCGGCGTGCCGAGGCCCGGCCGGTTGGCGCAGAAGTCGCGCTCCTGCGCGAGCGCAGGGGTCGCGAGGAGAGCACAGAGCACGCAACAAAGCCGGCGAACCGATCCACCCATCGGCGTTTGCTAGCCTAGCACCAGCCTCGCATCACGCGGTTTTTCGCGGCGCCCCTTGTCCTTGCTGTGAAGGTCGCTAACCTTCTTCTCCGATGACCACGGCGCATATCGAGGCCGGCCCCGCCGTGGACCAGGCGCACGACAGCCAGGGCGTCGTCCGCTTCCCCATCGTCTTCATGCCTCTGTTCGCGCCGTTCGGCATTTCCAGCGGTTATGTCAGCGTAACGCTCGGCTTCCTGCTTTCCCGCGCGGGCGTGCCGACGGCGATCATCGGCGCTTTGATCGCGCTCTCGGTCTGGCCACAGACCTGGAAGATACTGTGGGCGCCGGTGGTCGACACGGTCGGCAATCCGAAGCTGTGGTACGGCGTCGGCACGACGCTGGTCGGCGGCACCATCCTGCTGATGAGTGTGCTGCCGATGACCCGCGCAGAGGTCCCGCTGTTCAGCACGCTGATCATCGTCTCCTCGATCGCCTCGACGCTTGTCAGCATGTCGACCGAAATCTTCATGGCCAACCAGACCCCGCCCGAACTGCGCGGCCGGGCCAGCGGCTGGTCGCAGGCAGGCAACCTTGGCGGGGCCGGAATAGGCGGTGGACTCGGGCTCCTGCTGGCCGAGCATGTCGGCCATGCGTGGGTCTCGGGCGCAGTCCTGGCGCTGATGTGCTTCGTCTGCTGGGCGGGTGTGCTCTTCCTGCCGCGGCTCGATCGCACGGCCAAGGCGCCAAGCTACTTGCGCGAATTGCTGAACGTGGCGCTTGACGTTTGGTCGGTGGCGAAATCGCGGTTGGGCTACTTGGCGCTTGTCATCATGGTGCTGCCGATCGCCTCGGGGGCAGTGCCGTGGTCGGCTGTCGCGAAGGAATGGCACGCCGGTGGCGATCTTGTCGCACTCGTCAACGGCGTCGCCGGCGGCCTTGCCTCGATGGTCGGCGCCATGCTCGCTGGCTGGGTCTGCGACCGGATGGATGTAAAGCGCGCCTATTGCTTGTTCGGCATCCTCGTCGGTCTGGCAGCCGTGGCCATGATCGCCCTGCCCCGTACTCCAACCGTCTTCACGGCGTTCGTGCTGCTTTATTCGGCGATGGTCGGGATGGGCTACGCCGGTTACGCGGCGATCGTGCTCGAGGCGATCGGCAAGAAGTCGCCTGCCACTAACTGGAACCTGATGGCCGCCCTGTCGAACATCCCCATCGCGGTGATGAGCACGTTCGACGGCTGGGTGCACGACAAGTACGGCACCAACGCGATGCTGCTCGGTGAGCTGGTGCTGCCGGCGATCGCTATCCTCGGCTTCGGCGTGCTGGTTCTGGTAACCCGCCCGCGTGCGCAAGCGGCCTGATCCGCGCGTTGCGCCGCGAGGTTCGTCGCGATAGTTCGCCGACATGATCCGACTGATGCGCTACCTGATCCTGGCCGTCGTGGCGTTCATGGCGATCAGCATCTTCCTCGTGATCGCCTATCGCGTGGTGCCGGTGCCGGTGACCGCGACGATGCTGCTCGACGAGCATGGGATCACCAAGGACTGGACGCCGCTCAGCCGTATCGACCGCAACATGGTCGATGCCGCGATCGCTGCCGAGGACGGCAAATTCTGCCAGCACAACGGCTTCGACAAGACCGCGATCGAAAAAGCCATCGAGCGCAACGCCAAGGGCGGGCACGTGATCCGCGGCGGCTCGACGATCAGCCAGCAGACCGCCAAGAACGTGTTTCTGTGGCAAAGCGGCGGTTATCTCCGCAAGGGGGTCGAGGCGTGGTTCACGCTGCTGATCGAGAACATCTGGGGCAAGCGGCGGATCATGGAGGTCTATCTCAACGTCGCCGAGACGGGGCTCGGCACTTATGGTGCCCAGGCCGGCGCGGAACGATACTATCATCATTCGGCCGCCCGTCTAACGGCGATCGAGGCGGCGCGGATCGCTGCCGTCCTGCCCCAGCCCAAGGAGCGGCCGGTGGTCGACCCGGCCGGCTTCACTCGGCGCTATGGCAACACGATCGCGACACGGATCGGCATCGTACGGCGTGACGGGCTCGACGCCTGCGTCTATCGCTGACCGCGTGACCGGGCATCATCATTCGCATCACGACATGCGGCCTTCCGCCGACTTCGGCGACGCGTTCGCGATCGGCGTGCTGCTCAACTCGGCCTTCGTGCTGATCGAGGCCGGGTTCGGGCTATGGTCGGGCTCGATGGCGCTGCTCGCCGATGCCGGGCACAACCTGTCCGACGTGCTCGGATTGCTGATCGCCTGGGGCGCCGCGGCGATGACCACGCGGCCGGCCAATTCGCGCTTCACTTACGGCTACAAGGCCAGTTCGATGCTCGCCGCGCTGGCCAACGCAGGGCTGTTACTTATCGCGACCGGCGCGATCCTGTTCGAAACGATCGACCGGCTACTCAATCCCGAACCTGTTCAGGGTTTGACGATGATCGTCGTCGCGACGGTGGGGATCGGCATCAACGCCCTCACCGCCCTGCTGTTTGCCAGGGGCCGTAAGCATGACATCAATATCCGCGCCGCCTTCGTCCACATGGCCGCCGATGCGCTGGTAAGCGTGGGCGTCGTGGTCGCCGGCGCGATCATAGTGTGGACCGGCATGACATGGGCCGATCCGCTGACCAGCCTGGTCATAGTTGCGGTCATTGGCTGGGGAACCTGGCGGCTGCTCAGCGACAGCGTGAAGATGGCGCTGCTGGCGGTGCCTGATTCGATCCACGAAGGCGAAGTGCGCGCCTATCTCGAAAGGCTGCCTGGGGTGACGGCGGTGCACGACCTCCACATCTGGCCGATGAGCACGACCGAGACCGCGCTCACCGCTCACCTCGTAGTGCCCGGTGGCCACCGCGGCGACGCGTTCCTGCACGAGGTGACCCACGAGCTAGAACATCGCTTCCACATCGGCCATTCGACCGTGCAGATCGAAACCGGCGCGCACGCCCATCACTGTATCGATTGCGCTTAGTTAAGCGAAGCGGCGGCGCTTAGGCTGCCGCTTCCTTCTTGTCCTTGGCAGACACCACGCGGACCGGTTCCTTGCGGCCGTCGACCACGTCCTTGTCGACGACAACCTCGGTCACCCCGTCCATGCTCGGCAGGTCGAACATCGTGTCGAGCAGGATCGCCTCGACGATCGAGCGAAGGCCCCGGGCGCCGGTCTTGCGCTTGATCGCCTTGTGGGCGATCGCGACCAGGGCGTCGTCGGTGAAGGACAGCTCGACATCCTCGAGCTCGAACAGCTTCTGGTACTGCTTGACCAGCGCGTTCTTCGGCTCCTTGAGGATTTCGACCAGCGCATCGACGTCCAGGTCGTGCAGCGTGGCGATTACCGGAAGACGACCGACAAACTCTGGAATTAGCCCGAACTTGAGCAGATCCTCGGGTTCGCACTTTTCGAGCAATTCGCCCACGCGGCGCGCATCGGGATCGGCGACGTTGGCGCCGAAGCCAATCGAGCGCTTCTGCAAGCGGTCGGCGATGACCTTCTCCAGCCCGGAGAACGCGCCGCCGCAGATAAACAGGATGTTGGTCGTGTCGACCTGGAGGAATTCCTGCTGCGGATGCTTGCGGCCGCCCTGCGGCGGGACCGAGGCGGTAGTGCCTTCCATCAGCTTGAGCAACGCCTGCTGCACGCCCTCGCCCGACACGTCGCGGGTGATCGAGGGGTTTTCTGCCTTGCGGGTGATCTTATCGATCTCGTCGATGTAGACGATGCCGTGCTGCGCCTTGTCGACGTTGTAGTCGCTCGACTGGAGCAGCTTGAGGATGATGTTCTCGACGTCCTCACCGACATAGCCCGCTTCGGTCAGCGTAGTCGCGTCGGCCATCGTGAACGGCACGTCGAAAGTGCGTGCGAGCGTCTGCGCGAGCAGAGTCTTGCCCGAACCGGTCGGCCCGACGAGCAGGATGTTGGACTTCGCCAGCTCGACGTCGCCCGACTTGCCCGAGTGCTTGAGCCGCTTGTAGTGGTTGTGGACCGCCACCGAGAGCACGCGCTTGGCGCGATCCTGCCCGATCACGTAGTCGTTCAGCGTGCCGCAGATGTCCTGCGGAGTGGGCACCCCGCCGTCCTTCTTGCCGACGCCGCCGCCCTTGGTCTCTTCGCGGATGATGTCGTTGCACAGCTCGACGCATTCATCGCAGATGAACACGGTGGGGCCCGCGATGAGCTTCCTCACCTCGTGCTGCGATTTGCCGCAGAAGCTGCAGTAGAGCGTGCTCTTGCTGTCGGATCCGCTCAGTTTGGTCATTCTTTCATCCTGTTCCCTCGCCGATCAACGCGAGGGATTCGACCTGGTCAATGTAGACGCAGGGTATACAATATCAATCTGCGTAACCTTAATGCCCACGGCTTGCTCTAGGCTGAAGGCACACGGTTGCCAAAATGCTACAGTTTGGTGACAACGCCTTAGCGTATGTATGGGTGCCCGATCAATCGGGCGCCCCGCCTGCCGAACCGCTCGTGTCGCCGACTTGGTCGCTCGGCGGCCGGCTCTCGAACACCTTGTCGACAATACCGAATTTCATCGCCTCGTCGGCTTCGAGGAAGGTGTCGCGGTCGAGCGCCTTCTCGATGTCGGTCAGCGATTTGCCGGTGTACTTGACGTAAAGCTCGTTCATCCGCGCCCGGATGCGGAGGATTTCCTTGGCCTGGATCTCGATGTCCGAGGCCATTCCGCGCGCGCCGCCCGAAGGCTGGTGAACCATGATCCGCGAGTTCGGCAGCGCAATGCGCATGCCCGGCTCACCCGCGGCGAGCAGGAAGCTGCCCATCGAGGCGGCCTGCCCGACACAGACGGTCGAAACGCGCGGCTTGATGTATTGCATGGTGTCGTGGATCGCCATTCCGGCGGTGATCACCCCGCCGGGCGAATTGATATACATTGAGATGTCGCGCGAATTCTCGCTCTCAAGATAGAGCAGCTGGGCGACGATCAGCGAGGCCATACCGTCCTCGACCGGCCCGGTGACGAACACGATGCGCTCGCGCAGCAGGCGGCTGAAGATGTCGAAGCTGCGCTCGCCGCGGCTGGTACTCTCGACGACGACGGGGACCAACTGGCCTGTCACCGGATCCATGCTGAACTTGCCTTGCGCGTTGTCGGTGCCGAACAGGTCGATCATAAAACCTCATTGTATGGAAGTGCGGGGCCTATGTCGCGCCTTGGCCCGCGATGTTCAAGGGGCTTGGGCGTGGATGCCCCGTTGCTGTTCATCGTCTGCGGTTCGCCATCGGTCGAACGCACATGTTACATTTGTAGCGCGGACGTACCAAGCGCTTATGAAAACACACGTCATCGCGGCGCTCCTGGCCGGTTCTGCCCTGCTCTTGGCTCCTGTTGCGGCATTCGCCCAGGACAGTTCTCCGGCGCCCGCGCCTGCACCGGCTCCCCCGCCGACGGCTTCGATCGACATTCCTCATGCCAGCCCAGAAGGCCATCTGATCTTCACCCCGGCGGACTTCGCGAGATATTCGCCGAAGAACGCGCTCGACATGCTCAATCAGGTCCCCGGGTTTTCGATCAGCGGCGGTGACCAGAACCGCGGCCTCGGCGAGGCCAGCGTTAACGTGCTGATCAACGGCGAACGGTTGGAGCTGAAGTCTGAAACCATCACCAGCCGGCTGCAGAAGATTTCGGCCGACAGGGTCGAGCGGATCGAGATCGTCGACGGTGCCTCGCTCAAGATTCCGGGGCTTTCCGGCCAGGTGGCAAACATTGTCACCAAGAAGGGCGGCCTCTCGGGCCAGTACGAATGGGATACCCGCTTCCGCCCGGGCTACGTCAAGCCCGAGTGGTTCGGCGGGAACGTCTCGCTCAGCGGCTCGACCAAAACGCTCGACTACACGCTGTCGCTAAGCAACGACAACGGTCGCGGCTCGATCAAGGGGCCGACCGACATTACCGACGCCAAGGGCGTACTGACCGAGCACCGCGCCATCCACCAGGCCAACATGTTTGACGGCCCGAAGGTCTCAGGCTCACTCAAGTGGAACGGCCCGGGCACCTCGGTGCTGCACCTCGATGGCTCATACCAGCAGCAGTACTTCGATTCGAACGACATCGAGGATCGCACCGATCCGGGCGGGGTTGATCGCCATTACGAATACACCCCGCGCGACCGCGATACGAATTACGAAATCGGCGGCGATTACGAGTTCAAGCTCGGGCCCGGGCGCCTCAAGCTGATCGGCCTCGATCGCTACGATCACGATCGTTACAAGGAAGACGTCGTGCTGACTTATGCCGACGGATCGCCCAACACCGGCGGGAGTTACGCCAGCGTCAGCACCAGCCGCGAGCGCGTCGCCCGCGCCGAATACAACTGGAAGATGCTCCGCGGCGACTGGCAAATTTCGGCCGAATCCGCCTTCAACAGCTTCGACGGCGCAGCGCATCTCTATGATCTCGACCCGAGCGGGACCTTTGTGGAGGCGCCGTTTCCCGGCGGCACCGGCGGGGTCACCGAGGATCGCTTCGAGAGCATCCTCACCTATGGCCGGCAGCTCACCAGGAACCTCTCCCTGCAGATCGGTGGCGGCGTCGAGTACTCGAAGATCGCGCAGACCGGATCGATGGGCCTCACGCGCACATTCTGGCGCCCGAAAGGCTCGGCAAGCTTGTCATGGACGCCGCAGAAGAGCCTCAACCTGTCGCTCAAGTTCGCCCGCGTGGTCGGCCAGTTGTCGTTCGCCGACTTCCTAGCGCATGCCGACCTCAACCAGGGCAACGGCAGCTCGGGGAACGTCAATCTCGTCCCGCCGCAAAGCTGGGAGCTCAACTTCGAAGCCAAGCGCGACCTCGGCAAATGGGGCACGACCACGCTCAAGCTCTACGGCAAGTGGTACCAGGACTATATCGACTACATCCCGCTGCCCGGGCGGGTCGAATCGCGCGGCAACATCCACAGGGCGACGATGTACGGCACCGAGTGGGTGAGCACGTTCGACTTCGATCCGCTGGGCTGGAAAGGCGCCAAGATCGACGCCGACCTGATCTGGGAAACGTCGAGCCTGAAGGATCCGCTGACCGGCATTGCCCGCAAGTTCAGCAACGAAACCGACCGCGTGGCCAACGTCACGCTGCGCGACGACCTCCCGAACACCCACTGGGCGTGGGGCGCCGGCGTGCAGTACAACCACGTGCAGCCGTATTACCGCCTGTTCGAAGTCGGCATCAACTATGAAGGCCCGGCCTATACTTTCGTGTTCATCGAGAACAAGGACGTGTTCGGGCTCGATATTCGCGGCCAGATCTTCAACCCCACGGGCGGCCGGCACTACTTCCGCCGGACGGTGTTCGACGACTTCCGCGACACCGGGACGGTGCTGTTCCACGAGAACGGCAACCAGTCGGTCGGCTGGATCTACAGCCTGTCAGTCAAGGGCAAGTTCTAGCGAGGCCGCGGCGCCAATCAGCCGATCGCGCCGCGCGCGGCGAGCCCGACAACGACTGCCGCGAGCGCGAACAGGCCGCCTACGCCGAGCTGGATTACCCGCAGCGCCAGCCGTGTGGACCATCCGTCCCCGAGCGCCCAAGCAGCGGTGAGGACCGCACCGCTGCCGAGCGCTCCGCCGACGGCCGCCGGCACCGGGCCGCCGGTCGCGACAGCGAGCACAAGGACGAAGAATCGCGCCGCGTCGGTCACCTGGCTCGCGAAGAGGACAACAGCGATGGCTCCGAGCGAGCGGGTCGGCTCGGCCGGCGCCTTGTCGGCCTTGGCGAACAGCAATTCGAGGCCCGAGACCGCCAGTGCTGCGGCGACGAACATCGCCTTGCCCGCCGGCGGCATCAGCGGCGCCAGCCACGCCCCGGCCCAGCCTGCCAGCGCCGAAGCGGCGATGGCGGTAATCCACGCGACTATAAGCAATCCCGCGCTGCCACCCAGTGCGCCGGCCAGCCGCGCGGTAATCCGCGCCGATCGCGCGCCGATCAGCGCCAGCGCGGAAATCAGCAATGCAAGGAACAGCGCGGGCATGCCCGCCGTGTATCAGGTCTGGCAAGGAAGTGGAGCGGGCGAAGGGAATCGAACCCTCGTCGTAAGCTTGGGAAGCTTCTGCTCTGCCATTGAGCTACGCCCGCTTGCGCGGTGCCGATTGCCACAGCACTCGGCCCCCGGTCAACCTAAACGGCTGCGCGAACTGCGCGACCAAAATTCGACCCTGTTGAAACCCTATCGGATCGCTAGGTTTTACCGGCCCAGTCTGTCTTAGGGCATTGCCATCGCGGGAACAGTCGACGAGAATCCGAACCTTACCGGCAGGATGACGCAAGCCAGATGACATTCGCGCAAGCGGCCATCGTCGCAACCCTGCTGGGGATGCTCATCGCATATGCGACCGAGCGGTTCCGGGTCGAACTCGTCGCGCTGTGCGGCCTTTCGGTCGGATTCCTTACCGGCATCGTCCCGGTCCAGAACGTCTTTGCAGGCTTTGCCAGTTCGGCGGTGATCACGGTCGTCGAGGTCCTGCTGGTGGTCGCCGCGCTCTCGCGTACCCGCGTGATCGACAGCTTCGCCCGGCGCATCGTCTATCATGTGCAGAGCGAACGCGCGGTGCTGGCGATCATCTGTGCCACCGGCGCGGCGGTTTCGGTGTTCATGAACAACATCGGCGCGCTTGCGCTGATGTTCCCGGTCACGATGTCGGTCTGCCAGCGGCTCGATGTCTCGCCCTCGCGCATGCTGATGCCGCTCAGCTTCGCGACGCTGCTCGGCGGCATGTGCTCGCTGACCGGAACGCCCGCCAACCTGGTGGTCAACCAATGGCTGGTCGGCGAAACCGGCAGGGGCTTCGGCTATTTCGAGCTGGGGCTGCTCGGCGGCCCGCTCACCCTGCTCGGCCTTGCCTGGATCGTCTTTGCCGCGCCGGGAACGTTCGCCCGTTTCCGGGAAAGTTCGACGGCCGCCGACCCGTCGCCGGCGCACTTCGTCGCCGAGCGGCGCGTCCCCGAAGGCTCGCCGCTGATCGGCCGGCGATTGCCGCAAATCGAGGACGATTTCGGCGTGCTGGTCCACGGAGTGATCCGCGAAGGCGCGCACGTGTTCGCCCGCCGCAGCGACATCGCGCTCGCTGCGGGAGACATCGTTGTCGCGGAAGCCGACCTTTCGGTCTTGGACGAGCTGGAAGAAGCCGGGCGACTGGTCGCGCCTCATCCGCCTTCCGATGCCGCCGAGCGTCAGGAATACGTGGTCATGCCCGAGAGCCTGCTGCTCGGGTCGCGCCTGGGCGCGGTCTCGTCGTTCGCCGAACATTCGCTCCAGGTCATCGGCCTGGCGGTTCGGCGGGGAAGGATCGAGGGCAGCTTCGACGAACTGCAGATCGGCATGGGCGACGTGCTGGTACTGTCGGGCGAGCGCGACGACCTGCGCCAGATCGCCGCCGAATGCAGCCTACTGCCGCTGTCCCCGCGCCGGCCGAGCCCTGTCACGGGAAGGGCCTGGCTGAGCGTGGGAATCTTCGCGCTCGGCATCGTGGTGACCGCGTTCGACCTTGTGCCGACCGAGATCGCGTTCGGCGCGGTCGTCGTCGCCATGGCGCTGGTTGGCGGCCTGAATCTGCGCACCGCCCTGCAGGATCTCAACTGGAGCATCGTGATCCTGCTCGCCTGCATGATTCCGCTGGGGCTCGCCGTCGAAGACACCGGAGCCGCGCGGCTGATCGCCAACGAGATTGCGGCTTTCCTGCCGGCCGCGCAACCGCTGGTCGTCGGCACAACGATGCTCCTGCTGGCGGTGGTGATCACGCCGTTCATCGACAACGTGTCGGTCGCGGCGGTACTGAGCCCGATCGCCGCCGGCCTGGCGTCGCGCACGGGAACGCCGGTCGGCCCGCTGCTGATGGCGGTGGCGATCGGCGCCTCGCTCGATTTCTCGACGCCCTTCGGGCACCACAACAACGCCCTGGTGATGGGCGCGGGCGGCTATCGCTTCGTGGACTTTCCCCGCTTCGGGATTCCGTTGACGATCCTGTGCTTCGCCCTGGCAGTGTTCGTGCTGTCGCTGATGCTGCCCGGCTGATCGCTTGCAAAATCGTCTTTCCTCGCTTAAATACCAACTTCGTTGGTAGGGAATTGAACGGTGATCTCGAACAAGGCAAAGTACGCATTCAGGGCGCTCTTGGCCGTCGCGGCCGCTCCGGAAGGCGAGGCCCTGACGAGCGCCGAGATCGCCCGCCGCTACGCCATTCCGCACAAGTTCCTCGAACAGATCCTGCTCGACCTGAAGAAGGCCGGAATCCTCGACAGCCGCCGCGGCAAGAGCGGCGGATACGTCATGCTGCGGCCCGCCGATACGGTGACGTTCGGCGAGGTTCTGCGGATATTCGAAGGCCCCTTGGCGCCCCTGCCGTGCCTCTCGCGGCAAAGCTATCGCCGCTGCGAGGATTGCGTCAGCGAGGCGGCGTGCGAGATCCGGCGCGAGTTCGGGCGCGCCTATGACGCCAGCCGGCAAGTGCTCGACGCGCGCACCCTGGCCGATGCACTGGCGAATTCCGCGTATGGCGGAGACACCCACGAAAAGCGCCGCTTGGCCGGTTAGTCGCAAAAGCATTCTTGCTTATCCCTATTAAACAGGTAGAGATGAGGGGGATTCGAAGCCCCGGGCTGTTTTGAGGGAGATTGCCGATGTCCTTGTCGTCCTTTCACAAGAAGCGATGGACGCTTCCCGTGCTTGGAGCCGTGTTGCTTTCCGCGTGCTCGAGCAAGCAAGAGCCTGGCGCCTGGGCATCGGGTTCGACCGCCCAGGTTCAGCTGCTCAACGTCTCATACGACCCCACCCGCGAGCTCTACGAGGCGATCAATGCGAAGTTCGCCGCGAAGTGGAAGGCCGACACCGGCCAGGATCTGAAGGTCAACATGAGCCACGGCGGCTCGGGCAAGCAGGCGCGCGCGGTCATCGACGGGCTCGACGCGGACGTCGTCACCCTGGCGCTGGCCTACGACATCGACGAGATCGCGCAGAAATCGAAGGCGCTCGCACCCGACTGGCAGGCGCGCCTGCCGCACAACAGCGCGCCCTATACCTCGACGATCGTGTTCCTGGTCCGCAAGGGCAACCCCAAGGGGATCAAGGATTGGGGCGACCTGGTGAAGCCCGGGGTCGCGGTAATCACCCCCAATCCCAAGACCAGCGGCGGCGCGCGCTGGAACTTCCTCGCCGCTTGGGCCTACGGCCACGACAAGCTGGGGTCGGACGCGGCCGCGCAAGACTTCGTCAAGAAGCTCTACGCCAACGTGCCGGTGCTCGACAGCGGCGCGCGCGGATCGACCACGACGTTCGTCGAGCGCGGCATCGGCGATGTCCTGCTCGCGTGGGAGAACGAGGCGTTCCTGGCGCAGAAGCAGCTCGGCCAGGGCGAGTTCGAGATCGTCGTCCCGTCGATCTCGATCCTCGCGGAGCCGCCGGTCGCCGTGGTCGATGCCAATGCCAAGCGGCACGGCACGGAAAAGGCTGCCGAGGCTTACTTGAAGTATCTCTACACGCCCGAGGCGCAGGAGATCATCGCTGAGAACTATTACCGGCCGATCGATCCGGCGGTGCAGGCGAAACACGCCGCGGAGTTCCCCAAGATCAACCTCGTTACGATCGATGGCGCGTTCGGCGGCTGGCAGGCCGCGCAGAAGCGCTTCTTCGCCGACCGCGGGGTGTTCGATACGATCTTCGCCGCAGCCAAGAAGTAAGCCGTTATGGAGATCGCATTGAGCAGTCAGCTGCAGATGCAGGCCGTGGTCGAGCGCCCGCAAAGGCGCCGCCGCAGCCGCAAGTCGATCATTCCCGGCTTCGGGCTGACGATGGGCTTCACCCTCGCATGGCTGTCGCTGATCGTGCTGATCCCGCTCAGCGCCTTGTTCCTTCGGGCCGCGGGTCTCGGCTGGAGCGAGTTTCTCGCCGTCGGCTTTTCCGACCGGGCGATGGCCGCCTACAGGGTCAGTTTCGGCACCGCGCTGGCGGCGGCGGTAATAAACGGCTTGTTCGGCCTGCTCACCGCCTGGGTCTTCGTGCGCTACGAGTTTCCCGGCAAGCGCGTACTCAACGCGATGGTCGACTTGCCGTTCGCGTTGCCGACCGCGGTCGCCGGCATCGCGCTGACCGCGCTCTATTCGCCCAACGGCTGGGTCGGGCAATTCCTCGCGCCGCTCGGCATCAAGATCGCCTACTCGCCGATCGGCATCACCATCGCGCTGATCTTCATCGGCCTGCCGTTCATCGTCCGTTCGGTCGAGCCGGTGCTGGCCGACGTCAGGGTCGATGTCGAGGACGCCGCGCTCTCGCTCGGCGCGCGGCCGTGGCAGGTGTTCGTGCGGGTGATCCTGCCGGCGATCATGCCCGCGCTGCTCACCGGCTTCGCGCTCGCCCTAGCGAGAGGGATCGGCGAGTACGGGTCGGTGATCTTCATCGCCGGCAACATGCCGTTCAAGTCCGAGATCGCCCCGCTGCTGATCGTCACCGAGCTCGAGCAATACAACTACGCCGCGGCCACCGCGATCGCCACCGTGATGCTGCTCGCCTCGTTCGCGATGCTGCTGGTGATCAACGTGATCCAGGCGTGGACGCGCCGGAAGGTCGACCCATGAGCGCGCGCCTGCCTCACCATTCGGCCGTCGTCCGGCGGCTGCTGATCCTCTGCGCGCTGGCGTTCATCGGCTTCTTCCTCGTGCTGCCGCTCGTCGCGGTGTTCGCCGAGGCGCTGGCCAGGGGCTTTGCTACTTACGGCGCCGCGCTGGTCGAGCCCGATGCGATCGCGGCGATCAAGCTGACACTGCTGGTCGCGGCAATCAGCGTGCCGCTCAACGTCGTCTTCGGGCTGTGCGCCGCCTGGACGATCGCCAAGTTCGACTTCCGCGGGCGGAGCGTGCTGGTCACGCTGATTGACCTGCCGTTCTCGGTCTCTCCGGTCGTCGCCGGCCTGGTCTACGTGCTGCTGTTCGGCGCGCAGGGCTGGATGGGCCCGTGGCTGATGGACCACGGGGTGCGGATCATCTTCGCCGTGCCCGGCATCGTGCTGGCGACGATCCTCGTCACCTTTCCGTTCGTCGCGCGCGAGCTGATCCCGCTGATGCAGGAGCAGGGTCGCGCCGACGAGGAGGCCGCCCTGTCCCTCGGCGCGAGCGGCTTCAAGACGTTCATACGCGTGACCTTGCCGAACATCCGCTGGGGCCTGCTCTACGGCGTGCTGCTGTGCAACGCCCGCGCGATGGGTGAGTTCGGCGCGGTCTCGGTGGTCTCGGGCCACTTGCGCGGCCTGACCAACACGATGCCGCTGCACGTCGAGATTCTCTACAACGAATACAACTTCGTCGCCGCCTTTGCCGTCGCCTCGCTGCTGGCATTGCTCGCGCTGGTGACGCTCGTCGCCAAGACCTCGCTCGAATGGAAGTTCGGCTATTCGCACGGGAGTGCAAGATGATCAGCCTGCACAATATCTCGAAGAGCTTTGGCACCTTCGCCGCGCTTCACAATATCGACCTGACGGTGCGCGACAGCGAGTTTCTCGCCCTGCTCGGTCCTTCGGGCTCGGGCAAGACGACCTTGCTGCGAATCATCGCCGGCCTCGCCTTCCCCGACGAAGGCCGCGTGCGCTTCAACGGCGAGGACGTCACCGACCTGCCGGTGGCCGAGCGCAAGGTCGGCTTCGTGTTCCAGCAATACGCGCTGTTCAAGCACATGAGCGTGCTCGACAACGTCGGTTTCGGCCTGTCAGTCCGCTCGCGCGCCCAGCGCCCGGCCAAGGCCAAGATCCGCGCACGCGCCCGCGAGCTGCTCGATCTGGTCCAGCTCGACGGACTTGGCGACCGATATCCGGCGCAGCTTTCCGGCGGGCAACAGCAGCGCGTCGCCCTCGCCCGCGCGCTCGCGGTCGAACCGCAACTCCTGCTGCTCGACGAACCCTTCGGCGCGCTCGATGCCAAGGTGCGCAAGGAATTGCGCCGCTGGCTGCGCCAGCTACACGAGCAGATGGGCCTGACCTCGATTTTCGTCACCCATGACCAGGAGGAAGCGCTCGAATTGGCCGACCGGGTTGTCGTGCTCGATCGCGGGGTGATCGAGCAGGTCGGCACGCCCGAGGAAGTCTACATGGCGCCGCGCAGCGGGTTCGTTTCCGGCTTCGTCGGCGACAGCAACAGTCTGCCTGTCACGGTGCGCGGCGGGCGCGCGCAATTCGAAGGTCAGCCGCTCGATGTCGCCTTAGAACGCCTCCGCGACGGTGACGCGCGCCTCGACTTTCGCCCGCACGATGTGACGTTGAGCGCCAACGGCCATGGGCTACCGCTGCAGGTTAGCGGCGTCTATCGCCGCGGCGGCAGCTGGCGGGTCGAGGGCAACGTGAGCGGCTCCGAGCAGATCGTCGAAATCGATCTCGATGCCGACCAGCCAGCGCCCCAGCTCGGCAGCCAACTGGCATTCACCATCACCCGCGCGCGCGTGTTCGCAGAGGAGCGCACCCGATGACGATCCATGTCCGCCCCGACAAACGTCAGCACATCGACGAGAGCCTGGCCGAAATCCGCGAAGCCTTGCTCGCGCTGCGCTACGGCTCGGTCGCCATCACGATCCACGAAGACCGCGTGGTGCAAATTGACGTGACCGAAAAGAAGCGCCTGAAGCCAACCTGAAACGGCCGCGACAACCCATCCCAATGAAACAAGAGGCTGACCGGACCACCGGAAGCATCGCATCTCCATGGAGAAAATCGATGAACTTCCGGACAATTCTGCTCATTATCACCGCGCCTTTTGCGGCGATCGCGTACCAGGTTCCTACCCTTGCCGAGACTGCTCCTTCGGCGCCGCCGGCGGCCGCCGCACCCGCCGAGGCTGCCACCGGCGCCAGCGAAGCGACCGACCCGCAGAAGACGACTTCGCCGGGTACCGGCGCGACAACCCCTGCCGACGAGATCCTGGTCACCGCTCGCCACCGCGAGGAAAGCGCGCAGGACGTGCCGCTGGCGATCTCCGTCATCGGCGGCGACCACATCGACAATACCGGCGCGTTCAACGTCGGCCGGCTGCAGCAGCTGACCCCGACGCTGCAGTTCTATTCGTCGAACCCGCGCAACACCTCGGTCAACATCCGCGGCTTCGGCGCGCCGCTCGGCCTGACCAACGACGGTATCGACCAGGGCGTCGGAATCTACGTCGACGATGTCTACTACTCGCGCGTCGCATCCTCGACCTTCGACTTCCTCGATGTCCAGCAGATCGAAGTCCTGCGCGGGCCGCAGGGCACGCTTTACGGCAAGAACACCACCGCCGGCGCGATCAACATCACCACGCGTCCCCCTTCATTCGATTTCGAGGGCCGGGCCGAACTGAGCGTCGGCAACTACGGATTCGTCCAGGCGAAGGGCGTGCTGTCTGGCCCGCTCTCGGATACGGTAGCGGCTCGCCTCGCTGTGTCGGAAACTAAGCGCAGCGGGACGATCCATAACGTCACGACAAACCAGCGCGACAATAACCTCGATAACACCGGCGCCCGCGCGCAGTTACTGTGGCGCCCGTCGAGCAATCTCGAATTCACCCTCGCCGGCGATTACAATCACCAGAACGCGAGGTGCTGCGCGACCGTTTTCGTCAATTACGTGCCGACGCAGAAAGGGCCGCTGACGAACGGCGTGTTAACACGGCAATATCCGGCGCTTTCGGCGGTTCAGGGCTATGCGCTCCCCTCCGAAGCGCAGAATCCGGTCAATCGGCTGAGCGACGTGGACGCCGAGCTGCGTGCGAGACAGAGCACGGGAGGCGCGTCGCTCAAGGGCCAGCTCGACCTTGCCGGCGGGACCCTGACCTCGATCAGCGCCTGGCGCTTCTGGGACTGGAACCCGTCGAATGACCGCGACTTCACGGGCCTGCCGATCACCACCAAGAGCCAGAATCCGTCGAAGCAGCAACAGTTCACCCAGGAGCTTCGCTACAACCATCACAGCGACGCGCTCGATTTCCAGGTCGGCACCTTCCATTTCTGGCAGAAGGTCGACACCAACGGCTCCCAGGTCCAGGGCGCGGCGGCTACCAAATGGCTCCTGTCGCCCAATGCCTCGCCGACCAATCCCTATAACCTCGACGTCCTCAACGGCCTGACGTCGACCAACGCGATCAGTCTGCGCAATACCAGCTGGTCGGCTTACGCCCAGGCGAGCTGGCGGCCTCTGGCGCGGCTGACGATCCAGCCGGGCATACGCCTAAACTACGACAACAAGAGCGGCTCCTACGACGCAGTCGTGACCAACCGAGCAGGAAATGTTCTGACGCCCGTAATGGCCGTAGCCGGCACGGCGATCCAGAAGGCCCAGCTCGGCGTCCTCTTTCCTGAAAGCTACGCGCCGAACTTCAGCGACTGGAACCTGTCGTACGACCTGACGGCGAGCTACGACCTGACCGACAACATCCATGCATACGCGACGTATTCGAACACCTTCCAAACGGGCGGCATCAACCTCAACGGCGCGCCGGCCGACGCTGCCACGGGGCTCCCGCAGACGCAGTTCGAGACGATCAAGCCGGAAAAGGTCCACCACTTCGAGGTCGGCATCAAGTCGCAATTCTGGGACCGCAAGGCGACCCTGAATCTTGCCGCATTCCGCACGGAAATCTCGAACTACCAGGCGACCTTCAGCAGCAACAATCCGAACTCTTTGAGCGTGCTGCGCGGCTATGTCGCCAACGTGCCCAAGGTGCGCTCGCAAGGCATCGAAGCCGATTTCTCGCTGCGCCCGAGTGAGCGGTTCAACACCTATGCGAACTTCGCTTACACGGATGCGACGTATCGCGACTTCCCGAATGCGCCGCCGCCGCTCGAGCTGAGCGGAGGGTCGAACTTCAGCGGTACCAATTGCACCATCCCGACCGCGTTGCCGGCGAACACCAGCCCCGTCAGCTGCGACATCAGTGGCGAACGTCTGCCCGGCGTGTCGAAATATGCCGTGTCGTTCGGCGCGGAAGCGAACGTCCCGGCGCCACTATTCGGCGGAAGCGGCGAAGTGTACGCCGGGGTCGATGGCAATTATCGCTCGTCGTTCTCGTCGAACGCGACGCCTTCGCCGGCGACCACGATCGACGGCTACACGCTCACGAACTTCCGTCTCGGCTGGCGTTCGGAGCGCGATGCGCCCGGAATCAAGATCGATGTCTTCGGTTGGGTGCGTAACGCCTTCGACGTGCACTACCTTGAGCAGCTGCAAATCGCCCCTAACAGCGTCGGCCTGGTGGTCGGTAACGTTGGCGATCCACGCACCTGGGGCGGCACGGTGAAGCTGCAGTTCTAGGAGATGAGTGAATGATTCCACGGTTCGTCATCGTCGCCAGCCTCTTGGCCACATCCTCTGCGGCGTGGGCTCAGTCGACAGACGAGCCGTGGACACTTCAGGAGGCACTCGGCAATCCCGAGGGCCTCAAGGTATCTGCCAGCATCAGGGCGCGCTACGAGGCGCTGCACGACCAGTTCAGGCCCGGCCTCGACAAGAACGACGATCTCGTCACCATCCGGACGGACATCGCCGCGGAATACGACACCGGTCCCATCCGCATCGGCGGAGAGCTGGGCGATTCCCGAGCCTACTTCGGTGATCCGGGCAGTTCGATCGGCACGGGGGAAGTAAACGCCCTCGAGCCGATCCAGGCCTACCTCGGCGCCGATCTCGGGCCCGTGTTCGGCAAAGCCACCACGGCCACCCTCGATGCGGGCCGGTTCGTGCTCGACCTCGGCTCGGAACGGCTCGTTGCGCGCAATAACTTTCCCAACACCACCACCGCCTTTACCGGCGCCAAGTTCGACTGGCATGGCGCGGGCAAGGAACGGCTGGTGCTGTTCTACACCTATCCGCAGCAGCGCCTGCCCGACGACAAGCCGAGCATCCTGCGCAACAAGGTGAAGTGGGATCACGAAGGCGGCGACCTGGTCTTCTGGGGAGGGTTCTTCAACAAGCCGAAAATCGCCGGCGCAACCAACCTCGATCTCTATTTCTATGCGCTCGACGAAAAGGACTGGACTGGGCATCCCACGCGCGACCGGCATATCTTCACGCCTGGCGCGCGGCTGTTCCGCGATCCGGCGACCGGCAAGATCGATTTCCAGCTAGAGTACGCCTATCAGTTCGGACACATCAGCACGAGCACCGCGGCAGGCGCGCCGCGACAGAATGTCTCGGCGCAAACCTTGCACGCGGAACTCGGCTATCAGTTCGGCGGCGGCTGGCAACCGCGCCTCGCCGCGTTCTACGATTTCGCTTCCGGCGACCGCCCCGGCCGCAGATACAGCCGATTCGACGGCCTGTTCGGCACGCGACGCGCCGACTGGGGCCCCGGCGGCATCTACGGTCCGCTCGGCCGTAGCAACATCAGTTCACCCGGCATCCGCGTCGACGTAAAGCCGTCGAAACGCTGGGACGGCTTTGTCGCCTATCGCGCCAACTGGCTCGACAGCGCCAGCGACAGCTTTGCCTCCACCGGCGTGCGCGACGTGAGCGGCAAGTCGGGCAAGTTTGCAGGGCACCAGGTCGAAGCCCGCGCACGCTGCTGGCTGATCCCGAGGATGCTGCGCTTCGAGACCGGCGGCGCGGTGCTGTTCGACGGCAGATTCCTCAAGAAGGCACCGAACGCGAACGGCTTCGGCAACACGACCTATGGTTACGTCGACCTCACGCTGACAATCTGATTTCGGGTGGCGGAATTGGTAGACGCACATCTTGAGATGGCAGCGTTGGAAACGGCGTGGAGCAACGAGTCCTCTTCCTCACCGTCTGCCCGCGCAACTACGCCCTAGCGCCCCGCCACGCGCGCGCTCTGGATGTCGACCACGCGCGGGCTCTTGGCGAAGAGCTGGCCGAACGGATCGTCGCCCATGTCGAGCGTGTGCGGCTCGGTGCCTTCGCGCACGGTGGTGCGGCGCATGTCGCGCTTGTAGGTGTCGTAGGCGTATTCGCCGCCACGATGCATGCTGCACAGGTTGTCCCAGATGACCATGTCGCCGACGTGCCACTTCACGCTGAAGACGTATTGCGGCTGAGTGCAGTGCTCAATCAGCTGCTTGATCAGCGCGCGGCCCTCTTCCTTGGGCATGCCTTCAATGTCCATCGTGTGCGCGGCGATGAACAGCGCCTTCCGGCCGGAACCCTTGTGGACGTGGACCAGCGGATGGCGCGCGCGCGGGCGCTCCTCAATCTCCTCGTCGGGAATATCGGCGCCGGCCTGCTTGCGGCTCCACCACAATGAGTTGATCCCAACTTTGTCCTCGAGGAAATCCTTCATCTCCTGCGGCAGGTCCTCGTAAGCGCTGCGGGTGTCGGCGAACCAGGTCTCGCCACCTTCGGGCGGCACGCTATGGGCGAGCAGGATCGAGTAACTCGTGCGCTTTTCCATAAACGCACTGTCGGTGTGCCAAAGGCGGTCGCCCTTGCGGTACTGGATCGCCGCCGGGTCTTGGGTGATCTCGCCTTCGACGTTGAGGTTCGAAGCGTCGAACAGCTCGCGGAACGGAAGGCGCATCTTCATGCCCGGCCGCTCGGGCACGCACTCGAGATAGCCAAAATTGCGGCTGAACTCGACGTGGTCGGCGTCGGACATGTGCGTGTCGCGCCATACGGTCACGCCGAAGGTGTCCATCGCATCTGTGACCTGCTTGACCTCGTCCGGGGTAAGCTTGCGGGTCAGATCGAGCCCCGAGCAAACGGCGCCGAAGCGCGGCAGGATCGGTTCGACTTTGAGCGGCATGTTCGACTCTCCGTTAATTACGTATCATGCTACATAATATATTCGGCGTGCGATTTGAACCCTCAGGTTGGCCGTTTGCGCTGAAGCGAGGCGCGCTTGCAATGAGCGACCAGCTCGCCGTTCTGATTGTACGCGCGGTGAGCGAAGGTGACGATTCCCTGGTGCGGGCGGCTCTTGCTCTCGCGCACGTCGAGCACCTCGGTCTCGATGCGTAAGGTGTCGCCGACAAAGATCGGCGCGGGAAAGCGCACCTCGTCCCAGCCGAGGTTGGCGACCGCCGTGCCCTGCGTGGTGTCGTTGACCGAGATGCCGACCATCAGCCCGAGCGTGAAGCACGAGTTGACGAGGATCTGCCCGTACTCGGTGCTCTTCATGTACTCGGCGTCGAGGTGCAGCGGCGCGGGGTTGTGCGTCAGCGTGCTCATCAGCAGGTTGTCGGTTTCGGTCACGGTGCGCCGCAGCGGGTGGTCGAAGCGTTGTCCGACCCTGAATTCCTCGAACCACAATCCGGCCATGGCATCCTCCTTGCAACCGCGCCCTAGCACGGCCGCTCGGGAGCGCGCTATACACCGGCGATGGCCGAGAGAACCCGCATCCCACCGCTGAGCTCGTTCGAGGAACAGGCCGGCTTCACCCGCGCGCTGCGCACCGGAAACCGGATCGTCGTCTCAGGGACAATCGGCCTCGAACCCGACGGGTCGGCCGCGCCCGACACGGGCGCGCAGGCCGACCGTTGCTTTGCCCTGATCCGGCAATTCATCGAGCAACTGGGCGGGCGGATGGACGACGTCGTGCGTGTGCGGATGTTCGTCACGGACATTTCAGACGCCGATTCTGTCACCGCCGCGTTCACCCGTGCGCTCGGCCACGTTAGGCCAACGGGAACGCTAGTGGCCATTGCCGCGCTTTATCGGCCGGAATGGAAGGTCGAAATCGAAGCCGAGGCCATACTGGGAAACGAATGATGCGCGCTTTCGCGTCCCTCGTCGCGCTGCCGCTGGCCGCATGCGCCGCCGTCACTCTCCCAGCGGACGGGAACCCGCCGGCGCATGACATCAAGGGCACCTGCCAACGCGAGCCCGGCCAGCGCTTCATCGGCCAGAAGGCGACCGGCGAGCTCGGCCGCACCATGCTCGCCGCGACCGGCGCGACGATCCTGCGCTGGGTTCCGCCGCGCACCGCGGTGACGATGGACTTCAATCCGAGCCGCCTGACGGTGAGCTACGACGACGATTATGCGATCACCAGAGTAAGCTGCACCTGAGGCGGTTTCACCAGAAACCGATTGCTCGCCCTCGCCCCTCGCCATAGGGAGCGCGCGAGGACAATCGGGACCACACCATGACCGGCCAGTTCGAACTCACCGACGACCAGCTCGCCATCCAGGAGATGGCGCAGCGCTTCACCGCCGACGCGATCACCCCGCACGCGGCCGAGTGGGACGAGAAGCACACTTTCCCGCGCGACACGATCCGGCAGGCGGCCGAGCTCGGCTTCGGTTCGATCTACGTCAGCGAAGAGAGCGGCGGCATCGGGCTCGGCCGGCTTGATGCGGCGCTGATCATGGAGGCGATGGCCTATGGCTGCCCGTCGACCAGCGCGTTTATCTCGATTCACAACATGGCCGCATGGATGATCGACCGGTTCGGCGCGCAGGCGATTAAGAACAAGTACCTGCCGAGCCTGATCGGGATGGAGCAGTTTGCCAGTTACTGCCTGACCGAGCCCTCGTCCGGCTCGGACGCGGCGGCGCTCAAGACCAAGGCGGTCAGGGAAGGCGACAGCTGGCTGATCTCGGGCACCAAGCAGTTCATATCCGGCGGCGGCGAGAACGAGATCTACGTCACGATGGTCCGGACCGGCGAGGACGGCCCGAAGGGCATATCGTGTTTCGTCATCGAGAAGGACATGCCCGGCGTCAGCTTCGGCGCGCAGGAGAAAAAGCTCGGCTGGCATTCGCAGCCGACCGCCGCGCTCAATCTCGACAACGTGCGCGTGCCGGCGGAAAACATGGTCGGCGGCGAAGGCGAAGGCTTTCGCATCGCCATGATCGGCCTCGACGGCGGACGGCTCAATATCGGCGCCTGCTCGCTCGGTGGCGCGCAGCGCTGCCTCGACGAGTCGGTGAAATACACCAAGGAACGCCAGCAGTTCGGCAAGCCGATCGCCGAGTTCCAGAATATCCAATTCACTCTCGCCGACATGGCCACCGACCTCGAGGCGGCGCGGGCGCTGCTTTATCGCGCGGCGGTGAAAGTGACCGAGAACGCGCCTGACAAGACCCGCTTCGCCGCTATGGCCAAGCGCTTCGCCACCGATGCCGGCAGCGCGATCGTCGACAAGGCGCTGCAGCTCCACGGTGGCTATGGCTACCTGCAGGATTACCCGATCGAGCGCTTCTGGCGCGACCTGCGGGTGCACTCCATCCTGGAGGGCACCAACCAGATCATGCGGATGATCGTCGGACGGGACTTGCTGCGCCAGTGACCTCGGAAGTCCACCTGCATACCCACGGCCGCGCGGGGCACGTCTCGCTCGCCCGGCCCAAGGCGCTGCACGCGCTGACCCAAGGCATGTGCGAGGCGATGAGCGAAGCGCTGCTCGGCTGGCGCGCCGATCCGGCAATCGAGGCGGTGCTGATCGACCACGCAGAGGGCCGCGGCTTCTGCGCCGGCGGCGATGTCGCGCTGGTCCGCCGTTCCGCACTCGAAGACGGCGGCTCCGCTGGCCGCGCGTTCTTCTTCGCCGAGTATCGCCTCAACCACCTGCTGTTCACTTATCCCAAGCCAGTCGTCGCCTTCATGGACGGGGTGACGATGGGCGGCGGCGTCGGCATTTCCCAGCCGGCCAAGTACCGCGTCGCCACTGAGAACACGCTGTTCGCCATGCCCGAAGGCGCCATCGGCCTGTTTCCCGATGTCGGCGCGGGCTGGTACCTGCCGCGATTGAAGGGCCGCACGGGCGCGTTCATGGCGCTGACCGGTGCCCGGCTCGATGGCGCGGAGTGCCTGTGGGCCGGTCTCGCCACGCATTACCTGCCGAGCGAGCGGCTCGCCGCAGCCAAGGCGCGCATTGCCGAGGCCCCGGGGCAGATCGCGGCCATTCTCGATGACCTTTCGGTGGGCCCGCCGGGGGCGCGGATCGCCGGCAACGCCGAAAAGATCGACCGCCTGTTCGCCGCCGAGACCCTCGAACATATCGTCGCCGCGCTCGAAGCCGAGCCCTCGGAGTGGGCGGCGAAGGAGTTGAAGGCGGTCGTTACGAAGTGCCCCGCCACGGCCAAGGTCGCGCTGCGCGAATTGGCCGAAAGCGCCCGCCGACGCGACTTCGCCGACGAGATGCGCGTCGAATACCGGCTCGCCGCGCGGATGATGCTGCGGCCGGATTTCACCGAAGGCGTGCGCGCGGTGCTGATCGACAAGGATAATGCACCGCGCTGGAATCCTGCAACGGTCGAAGGCGTTACGGGCGAAATGCTCGACGAAATCTTCGCGCCATTGAGCGAAGACCAGGAGTGGTCACCCTTCCCGGCTTAGCCGGCGCAAAGAAAATCTCCGCGCGGTTTCGCTTGCGGTTAGTCCCGGCGATGGGCAATTCGCTTGCCATGCAGCGCCTGACCCACCTCCAGCGTCTCGAGGCGGAGAGCATTCACATCATGCGGGAGGTCGTCGCCGAAGCGCACAAGCCGGTGATGCTCTATTCGGTCGGCAAGGACAGCGCGGTGATGCTGCACCTGGCCAGGAAGGCGTTCTTCCCCGCGCCACCGCCCTTCCCGCTCCTCCACGTCGATACGACCTGGAAGTTCCGCGACATGTACGCCTTGCGTAACAAGGCGGCCAAGGACGCCGGGATGGAGCTGCTGGTCTATCACAATCCCGAGGCGATGGAGCGCGGGATCAACCCGTTCGACCACGGCCCGCTGCACACCGACATGTGGAAGACCGAAGGGCTCAAGCAGGCGCTCGACAAGTACGGCTTCGACGCTGCGTTCGGCGGCGCCCGGCGCGACGAGGAGAAGAGCCGCGCCAAAGAGCGCATCTTCTCCTTCCGCACCAACAGCCACGGATGGGATCCGAAAAACCAGCGCCCCGAGCTGTGGAACCTCTACAACGCCCGCAAGAACAAGGGCGAGAGCATCCGCGTCTTCCCGATCAGCAACTGGACCGAGCTCGATATCTGGCAATACATCATGGCCGAGAACATCGAAATCGTGCCGCTGTACATGGCCGCCAGACGCCCGACGGTCGAGCGCGACGGGCTGCTGCTGATGGTCGACGACGACCGCTTCCCGCTCGAGCCCGGCGAGACACCGGTGATGCGCTCAATCCGCTTCCGAACGCTGGGTTGCTACCCGCTGACCGGCGCGATCGAGAGCGAGGCGGCCACCCTGCCCGAAGTTGTGCAGGAAATGCTGCTGACCACCACCAGCGAGCGCCAGGGCCGCGCGATCGACAAGGACGCCGGCGGCGCGGGCATGGAGAAGAAGAAGCAGGAGGGCTATTTCTGATGGCCGACGCCGACGCTTCCGAGTCCGCCTACCAGGTAGACAGCCTCATCGCCGAGGACATCGAGGCCTATCTCGCGCTGCACCAGCACAAGGGCTTGCTGCGCTTCATTACCTGCGGCAGCGTCGACGACGGCAAGTCCACGCTGATCGGACGGCTGCTGTACGATTCGAAGATGATCTTCGAGGATCAGCTCGCCGCGCTCGAGGCCGACAGCAAGCGCGTCGGGACGCAGGGGCAGGAGATCGACTTCGCGCTGCTCGTCGACGGCCTCGCTGCCGAGCGCGAGCAGGGCATCACGATCGACGTCGCCTATCGCTTCTTCTCGACCGAGAAACGCAAGTTCATCGTCGCCGACACCCCGGGGCATGAGCAGTACACGCGCAACATGGTCACCGGCGCGAGCACCGCCGACCTGGCGGTGATCCTGGTCGATGCGCGCAAGGGCGTGCTGGTGCAGACCCGGCGCCATTCGTACCTCGCGCACCTGATCGGCATCAAACACTTGGTGCTAGCGGTGAACAAGATGGACTTGGTCGATTACGCCCAGACGGTGTTCGATAAGATCGTCGCCGATTACCGGGAATTCGCCACCGGCATCGGCATCGCCGATGTCACGGCTATCCCGATCTCGGGCTTCAAGGGCGACAACATCACCAGCGCGCCCTCGGCCAACACCCCTTGGTACGCCGGGCCGAGCCTGATCCATCATCTTGAAACGGTCGAGATCGAGAACGAAGCCGGCCAGGGCGCGCCGCTGCGCATGCCGGTGCAGTGGGTCAATCGCCCGAACCTCGACTTCCGCGGCTTCGCCGGGCTGATCGCCGAGGGTACCGTCAAGCCGGGCGACGCTGTGCGCGTGGTGCCCTCGGGCAAGACCAGCACGATCGCGCGTATCGTCACGCTCGACGGCGATCTCGACGAGGCGGTGGCGGGCCAGTCGGTCACGTTCACCCTCGCCGACGAGATCGACTGCAGCCGCGGCGACGTGATCGCCGCCGCCGACGCGCCGCCCGAGGCCTCCGATCAGTTCGAGGCGACGCTCGTGTGGATGAGCGACGAGCCTCTGATCCCCGGCCGCGGCTACTGGCTCAAGCTGGCGACGCAGACCGTCAGCGCGACGGTTCACGAGCCCAAGTACGAAATGAACGTCAACACGATGGAGCACCTCGCCGCCAAGACGCTCGGCCTCAACGGCATCGGCGTCGCCGAGGTAACCACCGACAAGCCGATTGTGTTCGAGGCGTACGCCAAATCGCGCCAGCTCGGCGGGTTCATCCTGATCGACAAGCTGACCAACGCCACCGTGGCCGCAGGCATGATCCACTTCAGCCTGCGCCGGGCCCAGAACGTCCACTGGCAGGCGCTCGAGATCAGCCGCGAGGAGCACGCCCGGCTCAAGAACCAGAAGCCCGCGGTGCTGTGGTTCACGGGCCTTTCCGGCTCGGGCAAGTCGACTATCGCCAACCTGGTCGAGAAGAAGCTCCACCGGATGAACCGGCACACCTTCCTGCTCGACGGCGACAACGTCCGCCACGGCCTCAACAAGGACCTGGGCTTCACCGAGGCCGACCGGATCGAGAACATCCGCCGGGTGGGCGAGGTCGCCAAGCTCATGGCCGACGCCGGCCTGATCGTGATCACCGCGTTCATCAGCCCCTTCCGCGCCGAGCGCGAGATGGTGCGCAAGATGCTGCCCGACAGCGAGTTCATCGAAGTGCACATCGACACGCCGCTTGCCCTCGCCGAGGCGCGCGACGTGAAGGGGCTCTACAAAAAAGCCCGTGCCGGCAAGCTTAAGAACTTCACCGGCATCGACAGCCCCTACGAAGAGCCCGAACGCCCGGAAATCCGCATCGACACCACAGCCATGACGCCCGAGGAGGCCGCCGACCTCATTGTGGACAAGGTCGTGGGTTAGCACCACGGCAATGGGGCTCCGAAAGCGATGACCGACGCCGACCTGGCGGCCCATCTCGCGGCCTGCGCCGGGCGCATCCTTCTTGAGGTGCGCGCGAGCGGCCTGTTCGAGGGCAAGGCGCTGGGCAAGGCCGGCGACCAGGTCGCGAACCAGTTTCTCATGCATGCGCTTCGCGCCGCCCGGCCCGACGATGGCCTGCTGTCCGAAGAGAGCAAGGACACCGACGAGCGCCTCGCCAAATCGCGCGTGTGGATCGTCGATCCTGTCGACGGCACGCGGGAATATGGCGAGGATCGTGCCGACTGGGCGGTCCATGTCGGCCTGGCGATCGATGGAGTCGCGGAAATCGGCGCGGTCGCCCTTCCCGGTCTCGGCGCTGGTCTGGTGCTGCGCAGCGATAAACCCCGTGCGCTCGCCGGCCACACCGGACCGCCGCGGATGCTCGTCAGCCGTACCCGGCCGGCCGCCGAGGCACTCGCGGTTGCCGACAGGCTCGGCGCCGAGCTGGTACAGCTGGGCTCGGCCGGCGCCAAGGCGATGGCCGTGGTCCGCGGCGAGGCCGAGATCTATCTTCATTCGGGCGGACAATATGAATGGGACAGCTGTGCTCCAGTCGCGGTCGCCCGCGGCCACGGCTTACACACCAGCCGCATCGACGGCAGCCCGCTGGTCTACAACCGGCGCGATACCTACATGCCCGACCTGCTGATCTGCGCCCCCGAATGGGCAGAGCCGGTCCTCGGCGCGCTCAGGGCCATGCCCCCGGCCGGCTGAGATGGATCACCTAAACTACTACTATTCACTCGCCGGCGCCTTTGTCGGCTTCCTCGTTGGCCTGACCGGTGTCGGCGGCGGCTCGCTGATGGCACCGGTGCTGATCCTGCTGTTCGGCTTCAGCCCGGCTGTCGCGGTGGGCACCGACTTATGGTTCGCGTGCCTGACGAAGACCGTGGGAGGGTTCGTCCACCATCGCCTCGGCTCGCCTGACTGGAAGATCGTTGTGCGCCTCTCGGCCGGCAGCTTGCCGGCGGCGGTGATGACGCTGTGGTGGCTGGGCAAATATCATCACGGCCACCTCCAATCGGATGTGTTGATGGACCTGCTGGCGGCGGCGCTGCTCGCTACCGCCGCGCTGATGCTGTTCAGGCACCAGATAATCAGGCCGCTGCGCACCGCGCGCGCCGCTCTCGAGCCGATGATGCGGCGCATGCGTTCCGGCCAGATTGTTGCGACCGTGCTCGGCGGTGCGGTGGTCGGCGCGCTGGTGACGCTGACCTCGGTCGGCGCTGGTGCGCTGGTCGCCGTCATGCTGGCGCTTGTCTACCCGTTGCGACTCGATGCCAAGAAGATCGTCGGCACCGACATCATCCACGCCATCCCGCTGACTCTCGTCGCTGCGCTCGGTCACTCCTGGCTCGGCAACGTTGACGCCTGGTTGCTCGGAAGCCTGCTGATCGGCTCGGTCCCCGGAATCGTGCTCGGATCGCTGATGACCGGCAAGGTCAACGACAACTTCGTGCGCTATGCGCTCGCGACGATGCTCGTCGTTTCGGCGGTCAAGATGCTCGTTTAGGTTGTTGCGCCTCGGCCAGGCCGACAGATGTTGGCCCGGGTGCCGGTAGCGCCAACAAGAAAAGGCCGGAGGATTTCTCCCCCGGCCCCAACTTTCAGACTGATCTGAAGTATGTAGGTTAGCCGCGCTCGCCTTGCGGAGCGACTGCTGGCGGCGGTGGCACCGGGCAGTTGTCGTACTGGCCCACCGTCGAACCGTCCGGAC
>DATIQN010000025.1:0-24606 GCA_035470785.1 Croceibacterium sp.
GCGCAGCTTTCCGGAACGAGTGTGGCCATGATTGAACGGCACTATGGCCATTTAGGCCGTCATGACGCGGAGCAAGCGCTCGCTCGGCTGGCGCTGTAGCGACCCATTTCGCAATTTGGCCGAACGTCCGCTTTCGACCCAAAGCGGACATTCGCGACGCAAGGATCGACCGGTCTCGCTCCCGAGCGCTGTGTCAATTGGAGACAAGGGGTTGCGCGAAAGTGCCTACAAAAGAGCATGTTTAACGGTAAGTTAGCGATAGCGACTCGGTTTATGCGCCAACGAGTGGTTGTCAGGGCCAGGCGCTCCTAGTGGTTCGGGGGACCAACAATGAACAAGATCGCATTGCGCATACTCGCTGCATCGCTTGCTGTGAGCGCATCTGCCGCTGCTAGTGCCCAGGTTTACAACCAGCCTTACGACGGCAGCACCAACGCTTACTCCAGTCAAAATGACACGAGCGGAACGTATGGCAACTTCGCAACCGTCTATGACAATTTCACGCTCGGCAGTGCCACGACAATCACGAACCTCGCTTTCACCGGCGAGTACTTCGATCCACCCACCGTGGGGTCGACAACAGCGTTTAACATCAATTTTTATGCCGATAACGCGGGCCAGCCCGGGTCATCGCTCTGGTCGACTACCATTTCGGGGAACGGCGGTGAATCATGCAATACCAGTGGCACGTTTCCGCTCTGCACTTACGATGTAACGACCAACTTCTCTGCTAATGCGGGGACGCAATACTGGCTGTCTATCGTCCCTGATCTTGCTTTCCCGCCCCAATGGGGCTGGGCACAGGGTAGTGGCGGCGACAGTATCTCGTACCAGGACTTCTTCGGTGCCCGCAGCCAGCTGAGTAACGACTTAGCCTTCACGCTTAATGGAACACCCGGTGTTCCTGAACCCGCTACATGGGCGATGATGTTGCTCGGATTTGGCTTTGTCGGCGGGGCTATGCGCAACTCGAAGCGTCGCCAGAAACTGACAGTTTCCTACGCTTGATTGCGGCCCGAGAGTAGCAAAGACCGCCGCCTGTCGAGAGATGGGCGGCGTTTTGCTGTGAGCCGAATGTCCGCTTTCCACCCATTGCGGACATTTGGCGCTCTAGGTCCGCTTTCCCCCCATTGCCGCCGTTGGAGAAGGACTCCATACCTGCATCGTGCAAGAGTTTGCATCCTATGGAGTTGTGCTGTCCTTTGGCATCGTAACGGCCATCTCGTTTTGGTGGGAAGGCCAGAGAGGAATCGCTGTGGCGGTACTGCTGCCCGCCCTCATAATAGGCGGTCTCGGCCTGCTTTCGACATTTGAAGACGAATGACAGCTTCCCACCCATTCCGGACATTTAGCGCAAGTCCGCTTCCGACCCGAACCGCACCCGCGCAAAGCTTTCGCAATCCAACAAAATGACCTGGCCACCGCCTAGTCCAGGAAAGCGGCTGTCCTACACGCGCCCTCGTGCATAAGGGGTGTGATTCGCTTTTGTTCTCAAAGGAGAAGCGGATCATGGCAGCCCCCGATACCCTCGTTACCGACCCCCTCGACGATTACACGCTCGTTCGCGGCTGGACGCCCGAACGGATGACGCGGTTCCTCGATCACCTGGCCCAGAAGGGCAATGTCCAGGCCTCGTGCAAGCGCGTCGTGCTGTCGCGCGAGGCGGCCTATCGGCTGCGGCGGCGCGACCCGCTGTTCGCGCGCGGCTGGGCGGCCGCGATGGTCAAGGCGCACGATGCCAGCATCGAAGTGCTGGCCGACCGGGCGATCGATGGCGTCGAGGAGCCGATCTATCACCGCGGCGAGCTGGTCGGCACACGCACGCGCTACGACACCCGCCTGCTGCTCGCCCACATCGCCCGCCTCGCCGCCCCCGCTGGGTTCGCCGAGGCAGGCGATGGCCTCGTGACCTGACCTGCAGCGCCGCAGTCGCAGCCGGTTGCGGAATTCTTATGTTCCCGCTATGTTCCACTCATGGAACGCCGCAAGGACCCTGCCGTGCATGGCCGCGGAGCGCAGTCGGCCGGGGTGCCCGCGCGCTTCGGGCTGGCGAGCCGCGAGGCCGACGGCGACTGGCGCGACCACGTCGCCGCGCTCGACGGTGAGCCGCCCAGGCTGCGCACCACGGTAACCGAGGAGCATCCCAAGACCATCCTCACCTTCAACCAGTCGCCCGACATCGGCTTCGATCGTTCGATCAACGCCTATCGCGGCTGCGAGCACGGCTGCGTCTATTGCTTCGCCCGGCCCTCGCACGCGTTCCACGACTTGTCGCCGGGGCTCGACTTCGAGACGAAGCTGTTCGCCAAGCCAAATGCGGCCGAACTGCTGCGGGCGACGCTGGCCAAGCCCAAGTATCGCCCTCGCCCGATCGCGATGGGCACCAACACCGATCCCTACCAGCCGATCGAGCAGCGCTATCGCATCACCCGCCAGGTGCTCGAGGTGTGCCTCGAAACGCGTCACCCGGTCACCATCACTACTAAGTCGGCACGCGTGCTGCGCGACCTCGACCTGCTCGGCGAACTGGCGAAATTGGGGCTCGTCGCGGTGGCGATCTCGGTCACCACGCTCGACCCCAGGCTTTCGGGCAAGCTCGAGCCGCGCGCCTCGGCGCCGGCCAAGCGGCTGGCGGCGCTCGGCGCGCTGGCCGCGGCGGGCATTCCGGCGCATTGTTCGATTGCGCCGGTGATCCCGGCGATCACCGACGAGTTCATGGAGGCGATCGTCGGTCGCGCTACCGCGCTCGGCGTGCCCAGCGCCGGGTGGATACCCCTGCGCCTGCCGTTCGAGGTCGCGCCGCTGTTCCGCGAGTGGCTCTCGGTCCATTTCCCCGAGCGCGGCGACAAGGTGATGAGCATCGTCCGCTCGATCCGCGGCGGGCGCGACAACGATCCTGACTTCTTCACCCGGATGAAGCCTTCGGGCGTGTGGGCCGAGCTGTTCCGCGCCCGCTTCCGCCTCGCCTGCAAGCGCGCGGGGATGAACAAGCAAAGGTTCGATCTCGACTGCAGCCAGTTCCGACCGCCCGAGAGCGGCGGGCAATTGCGGTTGCTCTAAGCGGGCTGCTTGACCGGCTAGAGCCGGGCCCTATCGTAACGAGCGTTAGTAAGGGGAAAACGATCATGCAGCTTCGTCACCTTGTCATTGCGCTGCACGTCGCCGCGCCCGCGCCGCTCCTGGCCCAGCAGGCAGACGGCGCGAAAAGCTGCGCGCCGCAAAATCCATTCGCCGGTCCGGCGTACAAGTCGGTCGAAGTGCTGCCCGACCAGCGCGTCACCTTCCGCCTGTGCGCTCCGCAAGCGCAAGGCGTGAAGGTCACCAGCCCTGACGTTTCCGACGTGATCCCACAGGCCTTCGCTGCTGGACAACCCAACGGCCTGGCGATGACCAAAGACGATACCGGATTGTGGACCGTCATGACGCCCAAACCGATCGCGGCCGACACCTATCGCTACGATTTCGAGGTCGACGGCGTGAAAGTGCCCGACCCCCCAGCAACCACGTTCGTCCGCGCCCGCGCCGGTGCAGACTCGGTGATGGAAGTGCCCGGACCTGAGGGAGCGTTCCAGGCCTTCGATCCGAACATCCCGCACGGCACGGTGAGCGAGGTCGACTACTGGTCGAAGTCGCTCGGAACGATGCGCCGGGCGTTCGTCTACACCCCGCCGGGGTACCTGAACGGAACGGCGAAGTACCCGGCGCTCTACCTGGTCCACGGCGCCGGCGACAGCGATGAGGCCTGGAGCCGCACCGGCCACGCCAACCTGATCCTCGACAACCTGATCGCCGCGGGCAAGGCCAGGCCGATGATCGTGGTCATGCCCAACGGCCACACGCCCGACCGCCCCGGCGCCGACATCCTCAACAACCAGGACTTCGGCAACGACTTCCTCAGGGACCTGCTGCCCTATGTCGAAGCGCACTTCCGCACGATCAACACGGCCGATGCGCGGGCAATGGCGGGCCTGTCGATGGGCGGCGTGCATACCTTCAATTACGGGCTGACGCATCCCGAGCTGTTCCACTCGTTCGGCATCTTCTCCTCGGGCCTGGCGATCGGCGCCCCCGGCAACGATGCCATCGCGAAGTACAAACAGGCCAACGACGTCGCGCTCAAGCGCGACGCAAAAGATCTCAGGCTGGTCTATTATGCGATCGGAGCGCAGGACCCGTTCGCCGAGGTGCTGCCGGCGACGCGCGGAATGCTCGACAAGTACGGCATCAAGTACGTGTTCCACCCCAGCGACGGCGGGCACACGTGGATCAACTGGCGCCGTTACCTCAACGATTTCGCGCCCAGGTTGTTCAGGTAACGGGGCGGCTATTCCATCATCACGAAGATCAGGAACGCCAGGCCGGTTCCGCCGACGAACAGCATCCACGACCAGTAGAAGCGGATGTTTTCGAGTTCGAAGTGACGGACATTGAGGATGCCGCCGGTCCCTCCTGCGTGGCCGATAACTGTGCTGACCACCCCCGCGAAGATCGCGCCGAGGACCAGCGCTTTCAGAAATGCGAACATAAACCCTCCTCCCGCGCGCAGTCTCTACTGCGAAGCGGCCCGAACGTTCAAGCCACCAGCCTCAGGCTGGGCTGCGCGCGCCGTGCGGTAAGCGAAATGTTGGTCAGCCCGGCGATGTGCGCGAGCCGCTCGGCGAGTTCGCCGTCGAGCTCGAATTCGCGGCCAAGCCGGACAAGCGCGTCGGGGCCCTCGTTGATCCGTAACCGCGCCAGGACCTCGCCGCGGCCTTCTTCGCTTTCGCTGAGCGCCAGGCGCAGTTCCTGCAGGGCCTCGGCGGTATGGACGTCGAGCGTCAGGAGCATCCGCGCGTTGTTGTTCACTTCCGCCAGCGGCCGCGCCCCGCGAACGGTGATGCGCGGGGGTTCCTCAGGGCTCGGCGCATCGAGCTCGACATTGAGCAGCACGCAGGTGCCTTCCTCGGCCCAACGCTGGAAGCTGTCGACCAGGCTTTCCTCGAAGCACGCGGCGCTGAATTGGCCGGAGCTGTCCGAGAAGTCGGCGCGAATGAACTCGCCGCCGCGGCGAGTGCGGCCCTTGCTGACACCCTCGACCATCGCCGCCATCACCGCCGCTTGGCGTCCACCACCTGCCACGCCGCTATCCATCAGCGAAGCATACGAACGCGCGCCGTTGGCGCTCGCCACGGCGCGGAAGCCTTCGATCGGGTGCGCGGCGAAGTAGAAGCCGAAGTTCTCCCGTTCCGCGGCCATCTGCTCGGTGCGGGTCCAGGGTTCGGGCTCGATCAGGCGAAGCGAGGGTTCCGCGTGGTCTTCGCCGCCGAACAGGCCATGCTGCCCGCTCTCCCGTTCGCGCACCGCCGTTTCGGCCACCGACAGCAGCAAGTCCGCGTTGGCGAGCACTTTCGCCCGGTTGGGCTCGAGGCAATCGAAGGCGCCCGCCCCGGCAAGCCCATCGAGCTGGCGCCGGTTCATCGCCCCTTGTGGCATGCGCCGGAACGCGTCCTCGAGGCTTTCGAACGGACCGGCCCGCTGCCGCTCCTCGACCACTTGCTCCATCGCCTTCTCGCCGACGTTGCGAATGCCGGCGAGCGCATAGCGCACGGCGTGGCCGTCCTCGGTCGCCTCGACCGAGAACTCGGCTTCGCTGCGGTTGATGCTCGGTCCCAGCAGCGCGACCCCGCCCCGGCGCATGTCGTCGACGAACACGGCCAGCTTGTCCGACTGGTGCATGTCGAAGCACATCGAGGCGGCGTAAAACTCGTGCGGATAGTGCGTCTTGAGCCACGCGGTCTGGTAGCTGAGCAGCGCGTAGGCCGCGGCGTGCGACTTGTTGAAGCCATAGCCGGCGAACTTGTCGATCAAGTCGAACAGCTCGTTCGCCTGGCGCGGCTCGATCGCGCTCACCGTCTTGCAGCCGTCGACGAAGCGCTGGCGCTGCGCGTCCATCTCGGCTTGGACCTTCTTGCCCATCGCCCGGCGCAGCAGGTCGGCTTCGCCGAGTGTGTAGCCGGCAAGCAGCTGTGCCGCCTGCATCACCTGCTCCTGGTAGACGATGATGCCGTAAGTCTCGGCGAGCACGTCTTCGAGCTTGGGATGCGGGTACTCGATCGCCTCGAGCCCGTTCTTGCGTCGGCCGAACAGCGGAATGTTGTCCATCGGTCCCGGCCGGTAGAGCGCGCCGAGCGCGATGATGTCGTCGAACGAGGTCGGCTTCACCGCCGCGAGCGTGCGGCGCATGCCTTCGGATTCGAGCTGGAACACGCCGACGGTGTCGCCGCGCTGGAGCAGCTTGTAGACCTCGGGATCGTCCCAGGGCAGCGTGGCGAGGTCGATCGTGATGCCGCGCTTTTCGAGCAGCTCGACGGCCCGGTGCAGGACCGACAGCGTCTTGAGGCCGAGAAAGTCGAACTTGACCAGCCCCGCGCTCTCGACATCCTTCATGTCGAACTGGGTGACCGGCATGTCGGACCGCGGATCGCGATAGAGCGGAACGAGTTCGCTCAGCGGGCGGTCGCCGATGACCACGCCCGCGGCGTGGGTCGAGCTGTTGCGCGGTGAGCCTTCGAGCTGCATCGCCAGGTCGAGCAGCCGCTTTACCTCGTCGTCGTTGTCGTACGCGCGCTTGAACTCGCTGACGCCGTTGAGAGTGCGCGGCAGCGTCCACGGATCGGTCGGGTGGTTCGGCACCAGCTTGCACAGCCGGTCGACGTGGCCATAGCTCATCTGCAGGATGCGACCCGTATCGCGCAGCACCGCGCGCGCCTTGAGCTTACCGAAGGTGATGATCTGCGCGACCTTGTCCTCGCCGTAGCGCTGCTGGACGTAACGGATCACCTCGCCGCGGCGGGTTTCGCAGAAGTCGATGTCGAAGTCGGGCATCGACACGCGCTCGGGGTTGAGGAAGCGCTCGAACAGAAGGCCCAGCCTGATCGGATCGAGGTCGGTGATCGTCAGCGACCAGGCGACCACCGAGCCGGCCCCCGAGCCGCGGCCCGGGCCGACGGGAATGCCTTGCGCCTTGGCCCACTTGATGAAGTCGGCAACGATCAGGAAGTAGCCGGGAAAGCCCATCCCGGTGATGACGCCGATCTCATACTCGAGCCGGTCGGCGTAAACCTGGCATTCCTCGTCGGTGAGGTCGGCGTATCGCTCCAACCGGGCCGCGAGGCCGGCGCGCGCGTCCTCGGCCAGCAGCCTCGCCTCACCCTCGACGTCGCCGGCCAGGCTCGGCAGGATCGGATCACGCTTGGGCGGCGCGAAGGCGCAGCGCTGGGCAATAACAAGCGTGTTCTCGACCGCTTCGGGCAAGTCGGCGAACACTTCCGCCATCATCGGCGCCGACTTGACGAACGCCTGTTCGTTGGAGCGCGGCCGTTCGGCGCTGTCGATGTGCGTCGAATGCGCGATGCACAGCATGGCGTCGTGCGCGGCGTGCATGTGCGGCTCGGCGAAATTGGCCGGATTGGTCGCGACAAGCGGCAGCCCGGTGGAATAGGCAAGGTCGATCAGGCCGACCTCGGCGGCTTCCTCGACGGCGTTGCCGCGCCTTGCCAGTTCGACATAGAGGCGGCCGGGGAACAAGGCGGCGAGGCGGTCGGCCATATCGCGGGCGCGGTCCGCCTTTCCTTCCGCGAACAAGCGGGTCACGGCGCCTTCCGACGCGCCAGTGAGCGCGATCAGGCCGTCGGTGCGGCCTTCGAGATCGGCCAGCGCGACGTGCGGCGCAAGCTCGAGCGGCCGGTCGAGATGGGCGCGGCTGACGAGATGGCACAGGTTGGTCCAGCCCGCGGCGTCTTGCGCATATAGGGGCAGGTAATCGACAACATCGCCCTCGCCGCGGGCAACACCGAGCAGGGTACCGACGACCGGCTGCACCCCTTCGCCGACGCATGCCTTGGCGAAGGCCATCGCTCCGTAGAGCCCGTTGCGGTCGCAGATGGCGATCGCCGGAAAGCCGCGCTGCTTAGCCAGGCGCGCGATGGCCTTGGGATCGATGGCCCCTTCGAGCATCGAATAGCTCGACAGCACACGCAGCGGGACAAAGGGGGCAAAGGCCATCGCGCGAATGTGTTATGCGCGGAGGGTCCAATCAAGCTATGATCGGCCGGTCGCTGGGGAAAAGCAGCCGAGGCCTCGAGTTTCCCGAACCACGGCTATTTCTCCAACAACACACACGTGGGGGAAGACAATGGACGATACTGCAAAATCAGGTGGTTCGGCGCCCGGCCTCGCGGTCCGCGCCAAGGCAATCTTGAAATCGCCGACGACGGAATGGCCGAAGATCGCCAGCGAGTCCGATTCGGTGCAAAGCGTTTTCACGAGCTATGTGGTGCCGCTCGCCGCCATCGGGCCGATTTGCGGCTTCATCGGCGGCCAGTTGTTCGGCGTCGGGGTGCTCGGTTTTCGCTACCATCCGACCTTGATCGGAGGGCTGGCGACCGCAATCACGACTTACGTCCTCGCCCTTGTCTCGGTCTTCCTGATCGCTTGGGTGGCGAATTTCCTGGCCGACAAGTTCGGCGGCCAACAGAACTTTGCGCGCGCCTTCAAGCTTTGCGCCTATGCGCTGACCGCCGGGTGGGTCGCCGGCGTCTTCAACCTGCTGACCTCGCTTTCGCTGCTCGTCTTTCTGGCGAGTCTGTACGGCATCTACCTGTTCTATCTCGGCGCCACCCCGATGATGGCCGTGCCGCAAGACAAGGCTGCCGGGTATACGGCGGTGACGATCGTCGGCGTGATCATCGTCGGTATCATCATCGCCGCAGTGACCGCTCCAATCGCTGCGGTGTTCGCTCCGGCAACCGCAATCGGTGCCACTGCGGATAACGGCACGGTCGAGATGAGCGTGCCCGGCTACGGCAAGTTCAAGGTCGAGAACAACGGCAGCAAGCAGACGCTCGAGGTTCCCGGCTACGGCACCGTGCATGTCACCAAGAACGGCGACACGGTGAAGATCGACGGGCCGAACGTGAACGCCGAGGTCAAGGGCGCCGACGCCGGGAAGTAGCGTTTCAGCGTACTCAGAGCGTTGCCTTGCGCGGCCAGTAGGTCAGGTCGAAGCTGGTCTGCCACGTCAGGCCGTGGTCGGCGGAGAATTCGCCGAACTGACGCACGGCGTTACCTTCGACGCGGGAGTACGTCATCCGGGTCAGGCCGTCTTCGCCTTTCGGGCCTGAGTGCGGCCACCAGCCGGTGAGCACCATCGTGCCGCCGGCCGGGCCGCCATCGAACTCCACCCTGCCGGGGGTCGAGCTGAGCCAGGTCTGGTGCCAGCGGCCCGTGGAAGGCTCATAGTCGCTCAGGCTACCGCCGGCGGCACCTTTCAGGGGCATCCAGTTCTCGCGGATGGCACAGCCGCCGTAGAGCTTCTCGATCTTGCTGTGGGCGACCAGAACGTCCTTGCCGGCCTGATAAACGTCCCATTCCCCGACCCAGAAGTCGAACGCGCCATAGGCCGACCCAGTACATGGCGACGGTGGGGGAGCCGCGGCCTGAGTGGCCGAAACCTGGGCGAATAACAGCGCGGTCGCGATTGCCAGCATGGCAGTCCCCCCTTCGGCTGCAATGTGCCTCGACCGGGTTCGTCAGCAAACCCGGCATCGACAAGCTGCCGACACAATCCGGTCGAGGTTTATTCGAGCACGCCCTCGTGCAGCCTGACCACACGGTCCATCTTCTGCGCCAGCCGCTCGTTGTGGGTGGCGACTAGCGCTGCGCTGCCCTGCCCGCGCACGAGCTCGAGGAACTGCCCCAGGACCTTGTCCGCGGTGGCTTCGTCGAGGTTACCGGTCGGCTCGTCGGCAAGCACCAGCTGCGGCTTGTTGGCCAGCGCGCGGGCAACGGCGACACGTTGCTGCTCGCCGCCCGAGAGCTGGCTGGGCCGGTGATCGAAGCGCTGCGCCAGGCCGAGCGCGGTCAGCAGTTCGCGCGCCCGCACCGCCGCGACATCCCGGTCCTTGCCGGCAACGAGCTGCGGCAGGATCACGTTCTCCTCGGCGTTGAAGTCGGGCAGCAGGTGGTGGAACTGGTAGACGAAGCCGAGGTGGTTGCGCCGCAGCGCGGTGCGTTCGCCGCTGTCTAGCTTCGTCGCGTCGACCCCGGCGATCTCGATCACGCCGCCGAAGCCACCTTCGAGCAGCCCGACTGCCTGCAGCATGGTCGACTTACCGGATCCCGACGGGCCGAGCAGCGCGACGATCTCGCCCGCTCCCACCGTCAGGTTCACGCCGCGCAGCACGTCGATCCTGATCCCGCCCTGCTCGAAGCTGCGGGTGAGGTTCGTCAGGCGGATGACCTCGTCACTCATAACGCAGCACCTGCACGGGGTCGGTGCTGGCCGCCTTCATCGCGGGGTAGAGCGTGGCGAGGAAGCTCAGCACCAGCGCCATCACGACGATCATGGTCACTTCGACTGGATCGGTGCGCGAAGGTAGGTCGGTCAGGAAGCGGACCGACGGGTCCCACAGGTTCTCGCCGGTCATCCGCTCGATCAGGTGGACGATCGGCTGGCGGAAGATCAACACCAGCGCGCCGAAGATCAGCCCGGCGACGGTGCCGATCGCGCCGATCGTGAAGCCGACCGTGACGAAGACCTTGAGCAGGCTCTTCCGCGTCGCCCCCATCGTACGAAGGATGGCGATGTCTCGGGTCTTCGAGCGCACCAGCATGATCAGCGAGGAAAGGATGTTGAATACCGCCACCAGCACGATGATCGAGAGCACGAAGAACATCGCCACGCGCTCCACCTGCAGCGCATCGAACAGGCTGGCGTTGATCGACTTCCAGTCGGACACTACGGCCTGCCCCTCAAGCTTGTGGGCGAGCGGCTTCAAGGTCTCGCGCACCGTATCCGGATTGGTCGTCTTGACTTCGATCATCTGGATCGAGTCACCGCTCAAGAGTAGCGTCTGCGCGTTGGGAATCGGCATGACCACGAAGGCCTTGTCGTAATCGTAAACGCCGATTTCGAATATGACGGTGACGGTGTAACCCACTTCGCGCGGCACGGTGCCGAACGGCGTCGGCCGGCCTTGCGGATTGATAATCGTCAGCGTGTCGCCGATGCCGATGCCGAGGTTTTCGGCGAGGCGCGAGCCGATGGCGACGTTGTTCAGGTCGGGCTTGAGCGTCGAAAGATCGCCTTGCTTCACTTCCGGCTTGATGCGGGCGATGTCCTCGGCGGTGTTGCCGCGGACCAGGATCGCCTCGGCGCGGCCGTTGAAGGTTGCCAGCAGCGGCTGCTCGATCAGCGGGCTGGCGCGCGTGACGCCGGGCGTGTCGCGCACTTCCTTGAGCACTTCCTGCCAGTTTTCGAGCCGGCCGCCATAGGCCTGGATGACCGCGTGGCCGTTGAGGCCGACGATCTTGTCGATCAGCTCGCCGCGAAAGCCGTTCATCACGCTCATCACGATGACCAGCGCGGCGACCCCGAGCATCACCGCGACCAGGCTGATACCGGCGACGAGCGCAATGAACGCCTCGTTGCGCCCGGGCAGCATGTAGCGCTTGGCGATCGTCCATTCGAAGGGAGAAAGGATCAAGCGATGGCGCCCTTGGCTGCTTGTGGTGCGTCGGCGTGTAAGTAGGCGCAGCCTATGCTGCAACGAAAAAGGCCGGTCCCGACCGGACCGGCCCATTCAACGTTCCGGCCGGTCAGGCGGCCTTCTGGTGAGTGTAGACGGCGCGCTCGTGCGAGAACGCCTTGAAGCCGAAATAGCCGTGATAGCTGCCGGTCCCACTCTGGTTGACACCACCGAAGGGGAGCTGGTTTTCAAGATAATGCGAGAACACCCCGTTGACGGTCACGCCGCCGGACGAAGTCCGGTCGAGCACCTTCTGCACGTTGGCCGGATTGTCGCTGTAGATGTAGAGCGCCAGCGGCTTGTCGCGCGCCTCGATGTAACCGATGACCTGGTCGAGATTGTCGTAAGTCATCACCGGCAGGACGGGGGCGAAGATCTCTTCCTGGAGGATCTTCATCTGCGGCGTGACGCCGGTGAGCATCGTCGGGTGGATCGTCAGGTCATCTTCTTCCAGCTGGCCGCCAACCGCGACCGTGGCGCCCTTTTCGACCGCATCGTCGACCATCGCCTTCACGCGCTTGAAGTTGCCCGCGTTGACGATCTGCGCGATCGCTTCCTTCTTGATCGCGCCGTCGGAATAGAGATTCTCGGCAACCTTGGCCTTGAACCCTGCGACCAGCCGGCCCTTCTCGCTTTCCTTCACGAAAACGTAGTCCGGGCAGATGCAGGCCTGGCCGCCGTTGAACTGCTTGGCGCCGGCGAGGTCCGCGGCGATCTTCTCGATGTCCGCGCCCTCGTCGATGATCACCGGCGACTTGCCGCCGAGCTCGAGCGTCACGCTCGCCAGGTGCTTGGCCGCCGCGGCGGCGACGATTTTGCCGACCCGCGTGCTGCCCGTGAAAAAGATGTGGTTGAACGGCAGCTCGAGCAGCGCTTCGGCGACGCTGACATCGCCCTCGAACAGCGCCACCTCGTTCTCGTCGAACACCTCGCGGATGATCTCGCCGGCAATCTTCGCCGTGTTGGGGCACAAGTCGGTCAGCTTGACCATGCAGCAATTGCCCGCCGCCACGGCCGCCGCGAGCGGGCCAAAGACGAGGCCCAGCGGGAAGTTCCACGGGCCGAGGATCAGGCACACGCCACGCGCCTCGTAGACGATCTGCGCCTTGTCGTTCGGGTTCATCGAAGGCGTGATCTCGGTCGGCTTCATCCATTCGTCGAGGTTGTCGATATTGCGCTGGATGTTCGACGTGACGTTCATCACCTCGGTCACGCGGATTTCGCCCTCGGGCTTGCGCGTGTCCTTCCGAACCGCCGCGACGATGTCGTCCGCGTGCGCCTCAACCGCGGCCTTGAGCCTGGCGAGCTTGCCCTTGCGCTCGGCGGCCGAGGTCGCCTTGACGTCCCATTGATGCTCGCGCTGCAAGTCGAAGACCCGCGAGATTTCCTTGGCGTCGGGGGCGGTTTGCGCTGTGCTGGACATGAGGTTTCCTGTCTGGGGTCGAGGTGATTTCTGGTTTCGCGCTCATATGGACGCTGCGCCGAAAAATGCCAGCGCGCGTTGACAAAGGTAAGGCGGACAAAGCCGCGGCGCATTCAACGGTCGTCGCGGGCGATCCAGGTCTCGCTATGTGCTTCGAGCGACCAGACCGCGTGGCCATCGCTGTCGCGCGCCGGGCGATAGCGATAGCGCTGCTCGATGAGGCGGCAGGCGAGGTTGTCGAGTACTCGGTAGCCGCTCGAATGCTCGACGCGGCAGCGACTCACGTGCCCGTCCGCCTCGACCCGGTCGATGACCTCGACGGTCGCCTCCTGCCCCGGCGCGAGCACGCCCTCGGGTAAGTCGCTGTAGTGAAGGCTGCCCTGGATGCGCTCCGGCCCCACGACCGAGTCGCCATCGCCTTCCCCCTCGCCGCCCAAGCCTCCGCCGCCATTGCCGTTACCCACGCCACCGGCGCCCTGGCCGGGGCCTGGCCGGTTCGACGCGCCGGTGTTGGCGGCCGCACCGATTCCGGCCTGGGGAGCGGTGACGACCGCTGGCGGGACGATGATCGGCCGAACCGGCGGGGCGACGACGGCGGTCGCCTGATTGTGCATGTTGCGGGGCGAAGCCTCGTGCTTGGGCGCGGGTTTGCGCGCGTGGCGCACTTCGGGCGGCTTGGGCCGCTCGGTCGGTCGTGCCTCGGGCGGCGTAAAATTCAGCGAAATCAGCGGCACCTGCCGCTGTATGGTCTGCTGAACCCTCAGCCCAAACATCAAGACCGCGCCCATAAACGCGACGATCGCGACCGACGCGGCGGCCGACAGCGTGCGCGGTGGGTGCGGATCATACATCGACGCGGTTACTGACGGGAAATGCGGGCATGCCTGCACAACGCTTCGCGCGGCGAAGTTATCCTCTTGCGAGAACGCCTCAGGTGCTGCGAAGCCGGCTAACCGCCCCGCAGAAGCTGCACCCCCCAATCGCGCTCGAACAGGTAGAGCAGCAGCCGCGCTGCCTCGCCGCGCTCGCCCTCGAGCCCGCCGTCGCGCTCGATCAGCAACTTCGCGTCGTCGTGGGCGATTGGGAGCAGGCGCTGGATCTGGTCGAGGTCTGCGACGCGGAACGGCGTGTCGCCCGACTGGCGGGTGCCGAGCAGCTCGCCGCCGCCGCGCAGCTTGAGATCTTCCTCGGCGAGGCGGAAGCCGTCCTGAGTCTCGCGCATCAGGGCGAGGCGCTGTTTACCCGCCTCGGAAAGTTCACCGCTTCTTAACAACAGGCAGACCGATTTCGCGCTGCCCCGGCCGACCCGCCCGCGCAGCTGGTGGAGCTGGGCAAGCCCGAAGCGCTCGGCCTGCTCGATCACCATCAGCGCGGCGTTGGGAACGTCGACGCCGACCTCGATCACGGTGGTGGCGACGAGGAGCCTGGCCTCGCCGCCGGCAAAGCGTTCCATCGCAGCGTCCTTCAGCTCGGGCTTGAGCTGGCCATGGACGAGCACGACGATGTCGCCGAAGCGCGCCTTGAGCGCAGCGTAGCGGGCCTCGGCGGCGGCGATGTCCTCGCTTTCGAGCTCGCGCACCATGGGGCAGACCCAATAGGCCTGCTGCCCGCCTTCGAGATGCCGGGCGAGGCCGTCGACGACTTCGGACATGCGCTCGACGGGGATCACGCGGGTGTCGATCGGCTGGCGTCCGGGAGGCATCTCGTCGAGCTGGCTGACGTCCATCTCCCCGTGCTCGGCGAGCACCAGTGTGCGCGGGATCGGCGTAGCGGTCATCGACAGCGTGTGCGGCGCGAGCTTGCCCTTCTGGGTCAGCAGCAGGCGCTGCGAGACGCCGAAGCGGTGCTGCTCGTCGATCACCACCAGGCCGAGGTCTCGGTAGCCGACGGTGTCCTGGAAGATCGCGTGGGTGCCGACGACGATCTGGATGCTGCCGTCCATCAGCCCCATCAGGATGCTTTCGCGCGCCCTGCCCTTGTCGCGCCCGGTGAGCAGCGCGATGGTGACGCCGGTCGGCGCAGCAAGCTGGCGCAGAGTCTCGTAGTGCTGGCGCGCGAGGATTTCGGTCGGCGCGAGCATCGCCGCCTGCGCCCCGGCCTCGACCGCGATCAGCATGGCTTCGAGCGCAACCACCGTCTTGCCCGAGCCAACGTCGCCTTGCAGCAGCCGCAGCATCGGATGCGGCTGGGCCATGTCGCCCTCGATCTCGCCGATCGAGCGCCGTTGTGCGCCGGTCAGCGGAAACGGCAATTGCAGCTTGCCGCGCAGCCGCCCGTCGCCCTGCAGCGGTTGGCCCTTGCGGCGGCGGTTGTCGGCGCGGACGAGCAGCAGCGCGAGGCTGTTGGCGAGCAGCTCGTCGTAGGCGAGCCGATCTCGCGCCTCCGAATGCTCGCTGCGATGGGCGAGAACGAGCGCGTCGCGCCAAGCGGGCCACTTGTGCCGGTCGAGCAGGCCGGGCTCGACCCATTCGGGAAACTGCGGCGCGCGTTCGAGCGATTGCGCGACGAGGTCGGCAACCTTCGGCTGCGTCAGCCCCTCGGCGAGCGAATAGACCGGCTCGACCAGCTGGCCCATCAACCCAGCGCTGCCTTCGGCGACGTGGTCGGGGTGGACGATCTGCAGCATGTCGCCGTAGCGGTCGAGACGGCCGGCAACCCAGCGTTTCTCGCCGACCGGGAGCTGCTTTTTGGCGCTGTAGCTCGCGCGTCCGAAATAGGTCAGCGCGAGCACGTTGCCTTTCGCGTCCTGCGCCAGCACGCGATATGGCCCGCGGCCGGTGCGCGGAGCGCGGTGCTCGACCGGCGTCAGCGCGACGACGATCTGCTCGCCCTCGTTCGCCTCATCGAGATCGGCCACCGCGCGGCGCTGCACGAAGCGGTCGGGCAAGTGGAAGAGCACGTCACGCACCCGCGTCAGGCCGAGCTTGTCGAGCGGCTTCTTCAGCTTCGGGCCGACGCCTTCGAGGCTGTCAGTCTCGGCGAACAGCGGGTTGAGGCGATCGGGGCGCATGGTGACGGTCTAATCGCCCGGCTCCGTGCCGTCACCCGCCAGCGCGCTGAGATATGTTAATTGGGGGAACTTCGCCATCGCCAATGCTTTAGCCAAGCAAGGGCGCTCGCTGCCCCCACAACAGGAGCAAGTCATGGCGCAACAGGAATTTACCGACGCGATCGCGATGCTGAAGGCGGATCATCGCAAGGTCGAAGAGCTGTTTTCGAAGTTCGAAAACGCTAGCGGCGACGGCAAGAAGCAGCAAATCGCCGAGCAGATCTGCAACGAGCTCAAGATTCACACCATGCTCGAGGAGGAGATCTTCTATCCCGCACTCGAAGGCAAGATCGAGGAAGACACGCTAAGTGAAGCCTACGTCGAGCATGACGGCGCCAAGATGCTGATCAACGATATAATGGCGGGTGGCCCGGACGACGATTTCTACGACGCCAAGGTCAAGGTGCTGGGCGAGGAGATCGAGCACCACGTCAAGGAAGAGGAAGCGCCGAGCGAAGGAATGTTCTCTCAATCGCGCGACACCGATGTCGATCTCGTCGCGCTGCGCGACCAGATGCTGGCGCGCAAGGAAGAGCTGCTGGCGCAGGTTGAGAACGGCGGTCTTCCGCCGGCGCAGCCGACTGCTGTGAGCCCTCAGGCGGCCTAAACCTAAAGCCCCTTGTCCGGACCCGGGACGAATTACTGAATCGCTTGCCCGACTCGGGCCCGCCGGTTCACTCTCTTCCCGGGTCGCGGAAGGGGCGTCATGCACCTCGAGAATCTTGCGCCGCTGCTGCGCTTGTGGCCCCTGTTCGCGCTTCTGGCGGCGGGCTTCGTTGCCTTCTACTTCTATGAGAGCGGGCGGCGTGCTCGCGATCAGCGGCGCGTCCTCGAACGCGACCGGAAGTACCGGCTCGCCGAGTGCGCCTATGGCGCCCGCCTGCGCGCCCGCGAATGGCTCACCCGGACGAAGACGCCGCGCCTCACCTACCAGGGTCCGCCGATCGAGGATCAGGCCCGCTGGCCGAAGGCGCGACGGCGCAAGTAGGCCGTCGCAGTTGCCATTCGCAGGGCCGCGGCATATCGCCGACCCATGCCGCAGCTCGCTCATCGCCTCGCCCGCGCTCGTTTCCGAGCCTGGCACCGCGGCACCCGCGAGGCGGATTACATGATCGGCGGCTTCTTCGACGCCCGGCACTCCGGCTGGGCGGAACCCGGCCTCGAATGGTTCGAAGCGCTGCTCGAGGAAGACGACGTCGACATCATGGCTTGGGCGCTGGGCGGCGCCGAAGTGCCTGAAAAATATGCCGGACCGCTGATGCTGGCTCTGCAAAGGCTCGACTACGTCACCATATAGCTTGCGCGAAGCGCGTCTGGCCGCCTAGGCCGCCGCCATCGCACAATGCTCGCCGGCGGCGCCCTTCCAAGACCCGCCGGCGGGTTTTCGCGCGTGCCCGCCGCCCGTGAACAGCAGGACTATTCAATCTTTCGCATGCCCGATCTCGACCGCATCCTTGCCGCCCGCAGCCCGCTGACCCTCGCCTCGCTCGCCCGCGGTGCGCAGCCGCTGGTCTTGGGCGACCTCGCCCGCGCCGCCAAACGCCGCGCGGTGTTCGTCGCGCCCGACGAACAGGCGATGCGCGGCGTGGTCGATGCCGCGCGCTGGTTCGCGCCCGAGCTGCAGGTCATCGAGCTGCCGGCCTGGGACTGCCTGCCCTACGACCGCGCGAGCCCGGCCTTGTCGGTGAGCGCCCGACGCCTGTCTGCCTTGCACCAGCTCCAGGCGGGCAAACCCGGTCACCAGTTGCTGGTCACCACGGTCAACGCGCTGCTGCAGCGGGTGCTGACGCCGTTCCGCATTCGCGAATCCGTCCGCGAGCTCAAACCGGGTGTGACGATCGGCCACGAAAGCCTGAGCGCCTTGCTCCAGCGGCAAGGTTATTCGCGCACCGACACGGTGGTCGACAACGGTGAATTCGCCGTGCGCGGGTCGATCTTCGACATTTTCCCGTCGGGCCTCGAGCAGGGGCTGCGGCTCGATTTCTTCGGCGACGAGCTCGAGAGCCTGCGGCTGTTCGATCCGACCACGCAGCGTACCACCGAGGTCATCGAAGGGCACTTGCTGCTTCCGGCGAGCGAAGCCCTGCTCGACGAAGAGAGCATCAAGCGCTTCCGCAGCCGCTACCGCGAGCAGTTCGGCGCCCACGCCACGCAGGACCCGCTCTACCAGGCGGTCAGCGACGGCCGCCGGCTGGCCGGCATGGAGCACTGGCTGCCGCTGTTCGAGGACCGGCTGGCGACGCTCTTCGACCATCTCGGCGAGGACGACCTGATCGTCATCGATTCTGCCGCGCTGGCCGCCGCGGACGAGCGCTTCAAGGATATCGAGGATTACCACCGCCAGCGCGGCGAGATGGCCGGGCATGCGGCGGGGAATTACCGTCCGCTCGAAACCGGCGCGTTGTACCTCTCGCGCGAGGAATTCGCCGCCGGCCTCGAAACCTGGCCGGTCCACCGCGCCGATATCTTCGCCCAGCCCGAAAGCGCGACGGTGCTCGACTTCGGGTTCAGGTCAGCACGCGATTTCACCCCCGAGCGCTCGCGCGGCGACAACGTCTACGAAGCCGCGGCGGCGCACCTCAGGATCGTCGCGAAGGATGGGCGCAAGCCGCTGTTCGCCGCCTATTCGACCGGCTCACGCAGCCGCATCGTATCGATCCTCGAGGAAGCCGGCGCCAAGGCCAGGTTGGCCGACAGCTGGCAGGAAGCGCTTGGCCTGGCGACCAAAGGCCCGGTGGCGCTCGTCCTGCCGCTCGATACCGGCTTTTCGAACGACCAGATCGACCTGTTCACCGAGCAGGACCTGCTCGGCGACCGCCTCGTCCGCCGGCGCAAGAAGCGCAAGGATTCGGACGCCTTCCTCGCCGAGCTAGCCGCGCTCAACCGCGGGGACCTTGTGGTCCACATGGACCACGGCATCGGCAAGTACCTCGGGCTCGAACCGATCACCGTGGGCCAGAGCCAACACGATTGCGTCCGTCTCGAATACGCCGGCGGCGACAAGCTGTTCATCCCGGTCGAGAACATCGACGTCCTCTCGCGCTACGGTTCGTCGGAGGAGCTGGTGCCGCTCGACCGCCTCGGCGGCGAAGGCTGGCAGCGGCGCAAGGCGCGGCTCAAGGAACGCATCCGCGAGATCGCCAACGACTTGCTGCGCACCGCCGCCGCGCGCGCGCTGCGCAAGGCGCCGGTGTTCGCCGTTGAGGAGTCTACCCTCGCCCAGTTCGTCGACCGCTTCCCGTGGGACGAAACCGACGACCAGGAACGCGCGATCGAGGACGTGTTGACCGACCTGGCCGAAGGCAAGCCGATGGACCGCCTCGTTTGCGGCGACGTCGGCTTCGGTAAGACCGAAGTTGCGCTGCGCGCGGCCTTCGTCGCAGCCATGAACGGCGAGCAAGTCGCGGTGGTCGCGCCGACGACATTGCTCGCGCGCCAGCATTTCAAGAACTTCAGCGATCGCTTCGCGGGTTTCCCGCTCAAGGTGGGCCGCCTCAGCCGCCTGGTCGGAGCCAAGGAGACCAAGGAGACCCGCGACGGGCTTACCGACGGTACGGTCGACATCGTTGTCGGTACCCACGCGATCCTCTCAAAGACTACAAAGTTCAAGCGTCTTGGCCTTGTAATCGTTGACGAAGAACAGCGCTTCGGCGTCACGCACAAGGAAAAGCTAAAGCAGCTGCGCGAGAACGTGCACGTCCTCACGCTTACGGCCACGCCAATCCCGCGCACACTGCAGATGGCGATGAGCGGGCTGCGCGAACTGTCGACCATCCAGACCCCGCCGGTCGACCGCCTGGCGGTGCGCACCTACGTGATGGAATGGGACGACATGGTGATGCGCGAGGCCCTGCTGCGCGAGCATCACCGCGGCGGGCGCAGCTTCATCGTCGTGCCGCGCATTGCCGACATGGAAGGCATCGAGGAGTGGCTGCGCAAGTTCGTGCCCGAGATCAAGTTCGTCACCGCGCACGGGCAGATGATCCCGAGCGAAGTCGAAGAGCGCATGGGGGCGTTCTACGAAGGGCGTTACGACGTGCTGCTATCGACGACGATCGTCGAGAGCGGGCTCGACATCCCCAGCGCCAACACGATCATCATTCACCGCGCCGACCGCTTCGGGCTCGCCCAGCTTTACCAGCTGCGCGGCCGTGTCGGCCGGGCCAAGTTGCGCGCCTATGCCTATCTGACCACCGCCAAGGACACGCAGCTATCCGAAGTGGCCGAAAAGCGGCTCAAGGTGCTCGGCGACCTCGACAGCCTCGGCGCCGGCTTCCAGCTCGCCAGCCACGATCTCGACATCCGCGGAGCGGGCAACCTGCTCGGCGACGAACAGTCGGGGCACATCCGCGAAGTCGGCTTCGAGCTCTACCAGTCGATGCTCGAGGACGCGATCCTCGCGGCAAAGACCGGCGAGCTGGGGCTGGAGCGCGAGCGCGAGAGCGTCAGCCCGCAGATCACCGTCGATGCGCCGATCATGATTCCCGAGGATTACGTGCCTGACCTCGCGGTGCGCATGGCGCTATACCGCCGGCTCAACGACGCCGAGCCGGGCGAGATCGAGGCGCTCGCCGCCGAGATGATCGACCGCTTCGGCGCACTGCCCGAGCCGACCAGCAACCTGATCAAGCTGATCGAGATCAAGCACCAGGCGATCGCCGCCAATGTCGCCAAGATCGACGTAGGCGCGCGGGGCACCCTGGTGACGTTCCACAACGACGACTTCCCGGATCCGGCCGGCCTGATCGCCTACGTCGAGCGGCTCAACGGCACCGCCAAGCTGCGCCCCGACATGAAGCTGGTGATCAACCGCGTGTGGAGCGATCCTGCGGCCCGGCTCAACGGCCTGATCCAACTGAGCAAGGGCTTGAGCAGGATCGTCAAGCGCGCGCAGAAGCGCGAGAAGGCGCCCGCCTAAGGCGCAACCAGCGCCGTAAAAGCCTGGGCGGTCATCGGCGCCCCGCCGAGAAAGCCCTGCCACTTCTCGCAGCCTTCGCGCGCGATCGCGGCGCGTTGTTCCTCGGTTTCGATCCCTTCGGCGACCACCTTGAGACCCAGCGCCCGGGCCATCGCCAGGATGCCGCGCAGGACGGCTAGGTCGCGTTCGTCGTCGACGATGCCCTGGACCATGCTGCGGTCGAGCTTGAGGACCTTGAGCGGCAGGCGCTTGAGGTAGCGAAAGTTGCAGAACCCCGCGCCGAAATCGTCGAGCGCGATGCGGATGCCGCAAGCGGCAAGCCGTTCGAGCTGGACGGTACTGCGGTCGAGCTCGGACACCAGCGCCTGCTCGGTGATCTCGAGCGTCAACCGCTCGGGATCGAAGCCGGCCACTGCCAGCGCCGCCAGGATCGTGGCGGCGAAGCTTTCGTCGGCCAGGTCAGAGGGCGAGACGTTGAGCGAGAGGCGTAGGTGCTCCGGCCAGTGCGAGGCGATGCTGAGCGCGCGGACGGCGATGTGACTGGTCAGCTCGGCGGCATGGCCGCATCGTTCGGCCATGTCGAACAGCGCCTCGGCGCCGATCCGGCCCAGCCGGGGGTGATTCCATCGCGAAAGGGCCTCCGCGCCGATCACCCGGCCATCCTTACTGGCAAATTGCGGCTGGAACAGGATCTCGACCTGGCCCTGCTCGATCGCTGCGGTCAGTTCCTCGACCCGCTTGCCGCCGGCGCGGCGATCGAGACCGCGGCGTTCTTGCATGGTTTCGGCGGTGAGCATCCGCAGTCTCGTGCACTATCGCGACTTGTACGTCAGTGGCCTTGCGGCGCGCGTTGCAATTCGGGACGGGGGTCCATAGGTATCGTCGGCGCCGTCGAGGAGGGGCCTTCAATGGGCGAGAAGAAGGAATTTATGCGGCTCGCCCTGCTCGCCTCGCCGGTCGACAAGGCGCTCGAAGCTGCGGAGCGGCTGGCCGATGCCGCCGACTGGGTGCCGCTCGAGCAAGCCGACGCGGTCGTCGTGCTCGGCGGCGACGGGTTCATGCTGCACACGCTGCACCAGATGCTCGACGCCGGGCGGGTTATCCCCGCCTATGGCATCAACCGCGGCACTGTCGGTTTCCTGATGAATCGCTGGCGCGAAGGCGGCAATCTCGCCGCCCGGCTCGCCAAGGCCACCCGGATCGCCGTCGCGCCTCTGCATATGACCGCAATCACGCAGGACGGCGCACACCACGTGCACAACGCCATCAACGAAGTCTCGCTGCTGCGCGAAACGCGCCAGACTGCCAAGATCGAGGTGTCGGTCAACGAAAAGGTGCGCATCCCGGAGTTGGTCTGCGACGGCGTGCTGCTGGCGACCCCTGCCGGATCGACCGCCTATAACCTGTCGGCCAACGGCCCGATCCTGCCGCTGACCTCGAACACCCTCGCGCTGACGCCAATCAGTCCGTTCCGGCCGCGCCGGTGGAAAGGCGCGATCCTGCCCGACAGCAGCCGGGTGACGCTGCGCGTGCGCGAACCGGCCAAGCGGCCGATCCTGGCGGTCGCCGACCAGAAGGAGGTGCGCGACGTCGCCGAGGTGCGGCTGGCGATCGACCGCGACAGCGAGCTGACACTGCTGTTTGACCCCGGCCACAGCCTCGACGAGCGGATCGTCAGCGAACAGTTCGTTGCCTGATCCACCAAGGCGGCGCAATTGTGCGCCTACGGACTCGCGGGATGGTGGTTGTGATCGTTCGAGGAAGCAACGACCGCCACGATCGCTACCGCCAGGATGGCGATGATGGCCGGCCAGGCGGCGCCCGGGGCACCGGCGAGGTGTTCACTGTCGCCCGATGGCGACGCGCTGCGTCCGGTCGCAAACGCAGGTTGCGAAAGAAGGATGCCAGCGGCGGCTAAGCAGGCAAGAGCGCCTTTGATCGGCTTCATGTTGATCTCGTGTTGCGAGCGTGATGCGCGGAAGGCGCACGCAGCGATATCGAACGGCAGCGCGCCCTGTTCCCACACAAGCGACGGAACGGCATCCTTCGGCGATGGGCTGCACAAAAGGTAGATAAAACAAAGAGGTTATGCGCATTTTAGCCGCTCAATGCGCACTAACCCTGAGAGCCCATCGGCTCGTTCAGGACGGGCTTGCAAATCGGTTGGGCCGCCCATATAGGCGCACCCCTGCCCATCGGGCTGCTCCCCGATAGCTCAGCGGTAGAGTAGGTGACTGTTAATCACTTGGTCGTTGGTTCGAATCCAACTCGGGGAGCCATCTTCTTACAAAAGACTAGTAAAATCAAAGACTTACGCTAGTCGTTTGGCTAACCGGTTAGCCAAATCCCCAAATCGAGCTGAATAAGCGCTGCTGCTGCCCCCGAGCGCCTCCGGTCAAGCGAGGGCCGTAGCAGCCTCTTGCGCGCACGCGCGTGCAAGTGAGACACGTCCAGGGGTCTAGCGGCCACTCTACTGAGAGTATGCCTCCATTCGGCAGCCTCCGTTCACTGCCTCACGGCGTCTGAAATGTCACAGGCGGCAACCGGCATCTGTGCGCATCCTTAACCAGACCGGTGGAAAAGATAGGCGTTTCCTGAAGCGGCCATCCTTGTTCGCCCCGCACTTGTCCTTAAGAATGGTGCGATGAGCGAACCAGACCTGATCACGATCCTCCACCTCAGCGACTACCACTTCAGCCGTCGCAAAGCGCGAGAGCAACAGATCATCGTCGACGCGCTTTTTGAGGACCTCGAGGAGCTGTGCGTAGGGCATCGCAAGCCAGACCTCACCCAGGAGGCTCGCCAGCACTTCCGTAAAATCGCGACGCCGGTGGCGCCGAGGATCGCGAAAGAGCGCAAGCTCCGCATCAACGGCATCTTGTATGAGGTGCAAGCACCGCAGAGCATGAGCGACAATGCGCTGCTCAAGCAGATGCTGTTGCGCCTACCAGCAGCGCATATCAAGATGATTGCCAGCGTCTTGGGCTCGGAAAAGCTTCGCCGGCAGTTGACCGAGCCGACGCTAGAAGACGCTGAAGAGCCCAATATCATCAAGCTGTTTAGGGTGGGCCTGATCTCCGAGCTACAGTTTGATGAGACGCCCAGCGCCGTGAGTGAACTCGCTCTTGCCTTGCGCGAGCATCCCTACCTGCTGTGGTCGTTGATACTCCATCTGGGAGAACTGCGGCGAATGGACCACATCCGCCCTGAACATCAAGACAAGCTGATCGAACCAACTGCTTTGGCAATTGCCAACTTGTTTGGAGGGTCATCAAAAAGCCGGGAAAATCAGAAGCGGCAGCAGGTCGCAAAACTGAAAAGGGAGCAACTGCTCCTCACTCTGAAGAGAGATAAGTAACCTCACCCTGAGAACATTTCATCCGTTTTGGCTAAGCGCAGAATGGCGTGCAAAAGGTTAGCCAAATAAAACGGGATACGGATAGACGACAAAGGCCGTTTCGGGCCGGTTAGCCAAAAAATGTTCAATATTTTCAACGGTCAAGGCTCTCCAACTCGGGGAGCCATTTTCCAGACACCATGCCCAGGCGTCAGCGCGGCTTCCTGAAGCGCAGCGCGAGCTTGTCCGTCTCGCCGCGGATCGAGGGATCGAAAACCGCCTTGTCGTGTGCGTCGGCGGGATTGGCGAGCA
>DATIQN010000026.1:0-21188 GCA_035470785.1 Croceibacterium sp.
GTTCCGTGACCAGCCGACCGGGGCCTGAGACGCTGGTCTGTCCTGGCGTGAAATCCCATTCGCGAATGGCATCGGTCTCGGCGACGTAGAGCTTGCCGTTGCTGACGGCGATGCCGAACGGCGAGTTGAGCTTGGGGATCAAAACGCTCTTCTGATCTGCTTTTCCGTCGCCGTCGGTATCGCGCAGCAGGATCACGTCGTTGCCCGCCTTGGTCGGTCCGTGCGCCTGACCGATCACGATGTTGAACACCAGGTCCTTGGGTCGCAACGTCGGCTCGCTGCTCGGGCTGCCGGATTCGACCACCAGCACGTCACCGTTGACGAGCGGCAAGACCCGGCGCGGCGTCTTGAGATCGGTGGCGAAGGGAACGATGGTGAAACCGGCGGGCACCTTCGGCGTTTCGCCGTCCTTCCACCCGTTCGGCTTGGCGATGCCCATCGGCGGGAACAGGTACTGGACGGGATTGGGCAGCGGCGCATTGGCGCCATATTGCTTGTCGGCCGGGAAATGCGGCTTCGAGCACGCGGACAGAGCGAGCGCCATGGCCGCGGCGGTGAACAGCGAACGGCGAGTCATGGCCGCTCTCCCACCGGGCGCCCGATATGGCGGTAGGTCATCGTATGACCGAGGAAGCCGGTTACGACCATCAGCAGCACGGTTATCACCGACAGCGTCAGCCCGGTCGGCACGACCCCGGTCCAGCCGTCGCGCGCGTGGACGAGGTTGTTGAACAGCGCGAGCACGAGGACGACTGCGTTACCGAGCAAATGGAACCAGCCGATCCGCGGCCTCGCGCGGCCGGCGGCGAGAAAGTCGATCAGGCCGAATATTGCCGCCAGCACGCCCATGATCAGCCCGAAGGCGAGAAACCATTCCGAGAAGTTCGCCCACTGCACTTGCGGACTGTTGCTGTAGGTGATGTCGGTCAGCATCGCCCCGGTGAAGCAAACGATCGGGAAGGGCACGAGCATCGCGTGGACCGGCACTCCACCAATCGCGACGCGCGGATAGAACACCTCTCTGGCCATGGGGGAACGTCCTGAAATCGTTGAGTGATGCTGGCCGAACGGGCGAAGCGCCCAATCGTGCCCGAATTCAGACGAAGCTGTAGGGATCGACGTCGATGGCGACGCGCACCCCGCGGGGAAAGCTTAGGGCGCCGAGCCAGCCGCGGAGCACGTTCTGCAGTTCCGCCGAGCGGCGGGCGTTGACGAGCAAGCGGTAGCGGTAGCGCCCGCGCAGCAGCGCCATCGGCGCTGGGGCGGGGCCGAGGATGGCAACGTCGGGCAGGTCGGGCCGCGTGCCGCCGATCGCGCGGGCGGCTTCGCGGGCCTCGGCTTCGTCTTCGCTCGAGACGATGATCGCCGCCCAGCGCCCAAATGGGGGCGCTCCGGCGTGGCGGCGAGCTTCGGTCTCGGCATCGTAGAACGCAGCGCGGTCGCCGGCGGCAAGCGCGGCAATCACCGAAGCGGTCGGATGCCGTGTCTGGATCAGCACCTCGCCCGGCTTGGCGGCGCGCCCGGCGCGGCCGGCGACCTGGGCCACTTGCTGGTAGGTCCGCTCGGCCGCGCGCAAGTCGCCGCCTTCGAGCCCGAGATCGGCATCGACCACGCCGACCAGTGTCAGCTCGGGAAAGTGAAAGCCCTTGGTGACCAGTTGGGTACCGACGATCACGTCGATCGCCCCTTCCTCGGCCATCGCGACGAACGCGGAGGCTTTCTCGGGCGAGTTGAGCGTGTCGGAGGTGGCAATAGCCAGCCGCGCTTCGGGGAACAGCTCGGCGACTTCGTCGGCGATTCGCTCCACGCCGGGACCGCAAGCGACGAGGCACTCGGGTTCGCCGCACTCGGGGCAAGTGGCGGGCGGTTCGGTCTGATAGCCGCAGTGGTGGCAGGCCAGGCGGCGGCTCAGGCGGTGCTCGACGAGCCAGGCGCTGCAGTTGGGGCACTGGAAGCGGAAGCCGCAGTTGCGGCACAGCGTCAGCGGAGCGTAGCCGCGGCGGTTGAGGAACAGCAGCGACTGCTCTCCGCGCTCGAGCCGCTCGCGCATCGCCGCAACCAGCCGGGGCGCGAGCCAGCGGCCGCGCTCCGGCTTCTCCTCGGTCAGGTCGAGCGTGTCGATGCTCGGCAGCTGCGCGCCGCCGAAGCGATCGGCCAGGTCGACTTTCGCATAGACTCCGCTCTCGGCCATCTGCAGGCTCTCGAGCGCGGGCGTGGCGCTCGATAGGATGATCGGGATGCGCTCGAACCGCGCGCGCATCACCGCCACGTCGCGGGCGTTGTAGCGAACGCCTTCGTCCTGCTTGAAACTGGTCTCGTGGGCTTCGTCGACGACGATAAGGCCGAGCTTGGCATACGGCAGGAAGAGAGCCGAGCGCGCGCCGACGACCACTTGCGCATCGCCGCTGGCGATCGCGCGCCAGGCGCGGCGGCGCTCGGTCGACTTGAGTGAGCTGTGCCAGACGACCGGCGCCGCGCCGAAGCGCTCCTCGAAGCGGCGCAGGAATGCTTCGGTCAGCGCGATCTCGGGCAACAGCACCAGCACCTGGCGCTTCTTGGCCAGCGCAGCGGCAATGGCTTCGAAGTAGACCTCCGTCTTGCCTGAGCCGGTGACGCCATCAAGCAGGAACGGGGCGAAGGTGCCCTTCTTCACTGCCGCGACGAAGGTTTCGGCTGCTTCCTGCTGATCCGCCGATAGATCCGGAACCGCGAAATCCGCGACGGCGCGTGGGTAAGGGCGATCGCAATCGACCTCGACCGGTTCGAGCACGCCCTGGTTGACCAGTCCGCGCAGCACGCCTTCCGAAACCCCGGCGATGCCTGCCAACTCGCGCATGGTCGCCTGCTCGCCTTCGAGCGCCTCGATCGCCGCTTGGCGCTGTGGGGTCATCCGCTCGGGCATGCCGCCGGTCAGCCGGTACTCGATCATTGTCGCCGCACCGCGCAAGGCGCCGCCGCTCGCTAGCACCATCCGCGCGACCGAGGTGAGCGAGGCGCAGTAATAGTCCGCGGTCCATTCGATCAGGCGCCTGAGCTCGGCCTTGAGCGGCGGGACCGGCAGCACGCCCACCAGGGGGCGCAGCTTTGCCTCCGGCACCTCGCTCGCCGGCAGCCGGTCCGCTTCCCAGACGATCCCGACGATCTGCCGCGGCCCGAGCGGGGCGACCACGACCGAGCCTGGCTCGACGTCCATCCCCTCCGGCACCCGATAGTCGAGCGGGCCGAGCGCGGCGTTGAAGATCAGGAGGCGGACGCGGTTCATGAAGGTTCGCCTATATGGGCGGGCGGCATGGCGCGCGGCAAGCCGTCGCCACGAGAACCTTTCGCCTCCCCCCGGCAAATGTGTAGGTGCAACCCATGGCCGACGAATCGCCCCTCGATCGCTTCAAGCTCGCGCTGACCGGTGCCGCGCGGGCCATCGCGCATGAGCCGGAGGCGGAAGTCAGCTGGTCGGCCGACGCGCCGACGCTGCAAGGCAAGGCGATGCGCGTGCCGATGCCGGGGCGCACGCTGCCGGCCGAGGCGGCACGCGAGGCGCGCGGGTTCGCCGACAGCTTCGCGCTCAAGCTGCGCCATCACAACGAACGGATGCATTTGCGCGGCATGCCCGCCGAGCCGGATGCGCGCGCCGCTTTCGATGCGATAGAGCGCGTGCGCTACGAGGCGCTCGGGGAGAACAACTACGCCGGGATGCGCGATAATCTCGCCGCTTCGACCGACCTTCGCACCCGCTCGGACCCGATCGCGCGCGCCAGCAACGAAGGCGATGTCCCGCTGCAGACCGCGCTCTCGCTGATGTTGCGCGAGGCGCTGACCGGCCAGCCGATTCCCGAGAGCGCGCGCGCTGGTGTCGAGATGGTCCGCGAAGGCATCCAAGCGCGCATCGGCGACGATTTCGAGCGGCTGGCGACATTGCTCGACGACCAGAAGGCGTTCCAGGCTCTTAGCCTCGACCTGCTGCGCCACCTCGAGCTCGTTGCCACCGAGGAGCTCGAAGACTCCGGCGAGAACGAAGAGAGCGGTGACGACGAGGACGGCGGCGACGAGAGCGACGGCGAGAACGACCAGGAAGCCGGCGACGAACTGCGCGAACAGCAGACCAGCGCCGAGCAGGGTGAAGGCGAGGACGAGGAAGGCGAGAACCAGGTCCCGCAAGAGCAGGACATGAGCGAAGGCGAAGTCGGCGACGAGGGCGAGGAGGCGATGATGCCGGTTCGAACGAACCGGCCGTGGACCGACTTGCCCGAAACGTTCGACTACAAGGTCTTCACCGAGGAATTCGACGAGGTCGTCGAAGCGACCGAGCTGTGCGATTTCGAAGAACTCGACCGTTTGCGCGCCTACCTCGACAGCCAACTCACCGGTTTGCAGGGTATCGTCACCCGCCTCGCCAACCGCCTCCAGCGGCGCCTGATGGCGCAGCAGAACCGCGCGTGGGATTTCGACCAGGAAGAAGGGCTGCTCGACGCCGCGCGGCTTGCCCGGGTCATCGTCAGTCCCGGCCATTCGTTGAGCTACAAGATCGAGCGCGACCAGGAGTTCAAGGACACCGTCGTCACCCTGCTGATCGACAACTCGGGCTCGATGCGCGGGCGGCCGATCAGCATCGCCGCGATCAGCGCCGACATCCTCGCCCGCACGCTCGAGCGCTGCGGCGTGAAGGTCGAGATCCTCGGCTTTACCACCCGCGCGTGGAAGGGCGGGCAGTCACGCGAGAAATGGCTCACCGAGGGTAAGCCGCCGCAACCCGGCCGCCTCAACGACTTGCGCCACATCATCTACAAGAAAGCCGACGAGCCGATGCGCCGCGCGCGCAAGAGCCTGGGCCTGATGATGCGCGAGGGGCTGCTCAAAGAGAACATCGACGGCGAGGCGCTGCTGTGGGGGCACACCCGCCTGCTCGCCCGCACCGAGGACCGCCGCATCCTGATGGTCATCTCCGACGGCGCCCCGGTCGACGACAGCACGCTGAGCGTGAACAACGCCGGCTATCTCGAGACGCATCTGCGCAAAGTGATCGACTGGATCGAGAAGCAGTCGCCGGTCCAGCTCGTCGCCATTGGCATCGGCCACGACGTGACCCGCTATTACAAGCGCGCGGTGACGATCATGGATGTCGAGCAACTCGGCGGGACGATCATCGAGCAGCTGGCGGGGCTGTTCGAGGTTGAGTGATTAGCCGCTCGTTGCAGCGGCTCCAGGTTCGTCAGTCTTCATGTACGGCAGCAGCCGGACGCGCGGGAACACATCCTCGAGCGTCTTCGTGTCGGGCAAGATGTAGACGATCCCGCCGGTCTTCTGAAAGAGCGGCCGCACCTGCTTAGTGTAGAAGCTGGTGCCGACATTGATGCACCCGAAGCTGATCCGGTTGTCGTCGGCCCTGGGCGTCTGCAGCCGCTGGACGCGGTGTTCCTTCTTGTTGGTGGTGATCACCGCATGCAGCGCGACTGAATCGGCGTAGTCGACCCACAGCACGCGTTCGCGGCCGAACGCCTTGCCGAACCTAGCGACGAAGCGGCCCGCCGGGGTGGTTCGCTCGGCCGGCCCGATCTCGGCCAGGCTCTTCTTGGCGCCGACACCGGGCGACGATTCGTCGCCGACGCCGATGCCGATAAGCACCGGGGTCTGACCTAGGAACTTGCCCTGCTTGTCGAACAGCAGCAGTTCGGCGGCCTGCTTATCGATGACGATGTACGGCAGCGAGCCATTGTCGCCGGTCATGGCGATCCACTGCAGCAACCGGGTCGCCGTTTCGGATGCCGTGAGTTCCGGGGGAGGCGGCGGTTCTTCAGGCTTGGCCAGCGCCGTCTTTTTCTTTGCCGGATGAGCCGCATGCGCCGTCTTCACCGGCGCGGCGGACAACGGCGGCGGCGGGAGCGCCGCGGCGACTACCGCCGCGACGCCCAACACCTCAGCCCATCGGAATCGAATTGCAAACACGCGCGCGCTTATTCAGCCGAACAGGCTGCCAAGGCAACGGCTTCGAACGCGCGCCCGGCTCAACCGCGAGGCTTCTTCTGCTGTTGCTGCGCCATGCGCTGCTCGATGCTGTCGACGCGGCCGCCGAGCTGGTCGATGCGCTGCGAGTTCTGCTGCGCCTGGCCCGACGCGGCCTGCGCCTGCGAAAGCGCTTGGCTGGAAGTGCCTTCGACCGTTCGCAGCCGCGCGTCTATGCCGTCGATGCGCGTGTTCACGCTGGCGATCTGCTCGTTGACGTAGCCTTTCGTCGCGCAACCGCTGAGTGCGGCCGAGCCGGCGAGTATTACAAAGGCCAGGGCGAGCTTGGTTTTGGGGGCGCTCATTCAGTCATCCTCTTGTGAACCTGGGGGGACATATCCCCAAGCTGGGGGATTCCGGCGCGGCAAACCGATTAAGGTGAATCGTTAGATTCATCGGGCGGGAGGATTGTTTACGGGCCTTGCCGGCGACTGCTTGACCTCACGTGCTCCTCGCGTAAGTCCGCTCGCGATGACCGCACCTCTGCGCCTGTTCAACTCGCTCACCCGCGAGCTCGAGGCCTTCCATCCCGTCCACCCGGGCGAGGCGCGGGTCTATTCGTGCGGGCCGACGGTCTACAACTACCCGCACATCGGCAACATGCGCGCCTATGTTTTTGCCGACGTGCTCGGGCGCACGCTTAGCTGGAAGGGCTACGCGCTGACCCACGTGATCAACATCACCGACGTTGGCCACCTGACCGACGACGCCGACGCGGGCGAGGACAAGCTGGAGAAGGCGGCGGCCGCGCAGCACCAGTCGATCTGGGACATCGCGAAGCACTATACCGAGGCCTACTGGGCCGACGTTCGCGCGCTCAACATCCGCCAGCCGGCACAGTGGTCGGTGGCGACCGACTACATCGAGCCGATGCTCGCCTTCGCCAAGGAGATCGCGCCGAAGCACTGCTACGAGCTCGACAGCGGGCTCTATTTCGACGTCTCGACCGTCGCCGATTACGGCCGCCTGGCGCGCGCCAGCACCGACGAGGGCGAGGGCCGGATCGAGGCGGTCGAAGGCAAGCACCACCCGGCCGACTTCGCGATCTGGCGCAAGACCCCGCCGGGCGAGAAGCGGCAGATGGAGTGGGACAGCCCGTGGGGCCGCGGCGCGCCGGGCTGGCACCTCGAATGCTCGGTGATGAGCGGCAAGCTGCTCGGATTCCCGTTCGACATCCACACGGGCGGCATCGACCATCGCGAGATCCACCACCCGAACGAGATCGCGCAGAACCAGGCGTTCTGCTGCACCAATGGGCTCAACGATCCAGCCAACAGCGGCGCGCGGATCTGGATGCACAACAACTTCCTTGTCGAGCGCAGCGGCAAGATGAGCAAGAGCGCGGGCGAGTTCCTTCGCCTGCAGCTGCTGATCGACAAGGGCTATCCGCCGCTCGCCTACCGGATGATGTGCCTCCAGGCGCATTACCGAAGCGAGCTCGAGTTCAGCTGGGACGGCCTCGGTGCGGCGCTGACGCGGCTCAAGCGGCTGGTGATGGCGGTCGAGGCGCTGACAGCGACGGTCGAAGAGCCGGTGGCGGAGCCGGAGGACGGCTGGACGCAGCTTCGCGCGCACGACGAGCTCGACGCCCTGTTCCTGCCCTATCTCGCGCGCTTCGACGCGGCGGTGTCGGACGACCTCAACACCCCCGTCGCGCTGACGGTGCTTGAGGAATTGCTCGCGCTGAAGAAGGTCGACCCTCGCGAGAAGCTCATCGCCGCCGCGGCGATGGATGCGGTGCTGGGGCTGAAGTTGACAACACTGACACGGTCCGAGCTTCGTTTGCGTCCTAAGGATGCGCAGATTTCGGAAGAACATATCGAACGCTCCCTTTCGATGAGAAAGGTCGCGCGGGCCGCGCAAAATTTTCAAATGGCCGATCGCTTGCGTGATGATCTTGCCGCCAAGGGCGTCGAAGTCATGGACGGCGACCCGCTCGGTTGGGAGTGGAAACTGGGAGGCTGAACGATGGCGCTGGCGATCCTGTCCGCCCTGCTTCTGGCCACGCAACCGGTCCCCGCGCCGCCGGAACAGGCCGCGCTGCTGCGCACGGTCGAGGCCGTGTTCAAGCCGTATTCCCGCCCCGCAACGCAGCGCGCCTCGGCGGTGTGGCAGCGGCGGATCTGGTCGCGCGAAACCGCGGCACTGATCGCCCGCTGGCGCCGAACCACGCCGAGCGACGAGGTCGACGACCTCAGCGACGGCGACTGGCTGTGCCAGTGCCAGGACTGGGATGAGCACGCCTTCAAGCTGACGGTCCGCCAGCCGCAGCTTGACGCCGCCGGCCACGCCGCGATCGACGTGCGCTTCCAGCTCTCGCCCGGTGAGTGGCGCTCGGCCCGGCTTCTGCTCAACCTCGAAGGCCGCGCGTGGAAGCTCGACGACATCCTCGCCGCCGACTTCGCTTCGGGCCTGAAGGCGACGATCCGCCGCACCATCGCGGACGACACGCGGAAGTGACGATCGCCGTGCTCCCCGGGCGAATGCGTGCGCTGGTAGAGCCGCTGCTGCCCGACTGGCTCGAGGCACGCTGGTGGGGTTCGCCTGAGGAGCTCGTCGCGCTGGCGCCGCAAGCGGAGATTGGTTGGTTCGACCTGCACGAAAAACTGCCGGTGCTCGCCTCGGTCGCGGCGGCCGGTGGGCTGCGCTGGCTCAACACGGCCTACGCCGGGGTCAACTGGCTGCCGCTGGCCGATCTCGAGCGGCGCGGCGTGGCGCTGACCTGCGGGCGCGGCCTCACCGCGACCGCGGTCGCCGAGTTCGCGGTGATGACGATGCTCGCGGTGGCCAAGGATTACCCGACGGTCGTCCGCGCGCGGGATCGCCACGAATGGCTTCATGACACCCCCGGCACGCGCGAGCTGGCCGGCAGCAAGGCGCTGATCCTCGGGCAGGGCGCGATCGGGCAGGCGATCGACCGCATGCTGCAGGGCTTCGGGGTCGAGACGGTCGTCGTGCGTCGCAACTCAGGCTTGGGATGGAAGGCCAGGCTGGGCGAATTCGACTGGATCGTCCTCGCGCTTCCCGGCACCGGCGAGACCCGCGGGCTGATCGGCGCGGCCGACCTGGCGGCGATAAAGCGCGAGGCGGTGCTGGTCAACTTCGCCCGCGCCAACATCGTCGACGAGGTGGCACTGGTCGAAGCCTTGCGCGACAAGCGCATTGCCGCCGCGGTGCTCGACGTGACCGATCCCGAGCCGTTGCCGCCGGGCCACCCGTTGTGGTCGCTGCCCAACGCGCACCTGACGATGCACCTTTCCGGCATCCCGACACCCGCGAGCCTCGTACGCGCCGCCGAGCGGTTTGCCCGCAATTGCGAGTACTATCGCACGGGCGAACCGCTTGAGGCGCAAGTGGATCTGAAGCTCGGGTACTAGCACTCATTCCTCATCCAGCAGCAGGAGCTCGATCAGCACCTCTCGCCGCGGATCGGCGCCGATGCGGTGACCGACTGCCGTGACGGCCGCGTCGGCCACCAGTTGGCGGGGAATGTAGAACTCGTGTTCGGGCAAGTACGCGATGAAGTTCTCGCCTGCTTCGACCGCGGCTTCGCCTGGGAACAAATGGTCGAGCCGGTGGCGGGCGCCGGCAAAAGTCACGCTCGCCCAGGTCTTCTCCGAGTGCGAGACAAATTGGGCGTCGCCGCGGGCGAGCGCCTGAAGCTCCTCACGCAGGCGTTCGGATGCGCTGCGGCGTGAGCCGCAAGGCAGCGGCAAGGGATCAATACGCATGAGGGTCCTCCCGGTATTTGTTCATGAAATGTTCCACTCGCCGTTCCAGTTTCGGGCCCGGCGTACGTCCCTTGCGCAAATCGTCCACCAGGCGCGGGTCGCGAGCGGAAAGGCGCCCGAACTTGGTCTGCGGCATTTTCGTTTGGCGCATGAATGCCTCGATCTTGCGGATGAGCATGGGGCGACCTCCTGGCTTTCTCCCGACTCGATGGCGGACTGATCGCAAGCGAAATCCTACTTGTCTAGGAAAAATCTTTCGTTTACGACGTTTTGTAGGAAACGCAGGAGAACGCCATGGACCCGCGCGAACGGTTAGCCGAACTGGCTGGCGAGGCCCGCACCAGCCTGTCCGCGCTTTCGCGGATGATCGGGCGCAATTCTAGCTACTTGCAGCAGTACATCGGCAAGGGTAGCCCGCGTAAGCTGGAGGAGGAAGACCGCCGCCGGCTCGCCGAGTTCTTCGGCGTTGGCGAAGCGGAACTGGGCGCACCAGAGGAAAAATCCTCCAATCCTCGCGGCGACTGGATCGAGGTGCCGCGTCTCTCGCTCGAAGCTTCCGCCGGGCCCGGTGCGACGGCGGTGGAGGAAATTCCCGTCGACGCTTTCCGCTTCTCGCGCCGCTGGCTGCGCGAGAACGGCCTCGAGCCGGCGCAGCTCTCGGCGATCCGGGTGATGGGCGATTCGATGGACCCGCTGCTACGCGACGGCGACGAGATCCTCGTCGACCGCACCCCGCGCCCGTTCCGCGAAGGCGTCCACGTAGTCCGCCTGGGCGAAGCGCTCCACGTCAAGCTGCTCCAGGCCGTCCCCCCCGGTCGGCTGCGCCTGATCAGCAAGAACCAGGCCTACGAGCCGGTCGAAGTGGCGATGAGCGACGTGGACGTGGTCGGCCGCGTGGTGTGGAAGGGCGGGCGGATTTAGGGCGAACGTCGGCTTTGGGTGGAAAGCGGACATAACAGCAGGTAGGTGAGCTGCATGGTCCGGGGCTTCCGATTGCTCGATCAAAGGCTCTTCCCACAATCCGGTGAAGGCGCTCGCCTCTGGATTGTGACCGATGTGCGGTTTGGCCACAGGCAAGACTGGCCATTGGAAGTGAGGTTGGAACGCGAAGGCGATGAGTGTCTCATTACGTTCGAAAATGTCTCTAGCTTTCGAGTACAAGACGAATCAGAAATTCGCGGATATTGGTCCACGCGACAGGCTGAAGCCGTCTCGATGGGCACGATCTATGCCATCGAGGAGAGCGCCTACAGAGACGAATTTAGGGACAGCGCAGCTGCTTCTTCGGCCCCGCTGACACATTACCTCATCGCTGGATACGATCTGTGCGTCGAGGTATTGGCAGGTCAGCCCCCGATGGTGAGCACTTTGCCGCGAGGTTCGGGCGGTCACGCGGCATGAATGTCAGCAATGGGTCGAAAGCGGACATGTCGCTTCTCGCTATCGGGGCCCGCGAGCGAACGGTCGGCTAGCGCCCATACGAGCGAGCCAATTTCTCCCGCTCCGCAACATAGCGGATGGGCAGCGCCGGCGATGCGGAGCACCAAAGCTGCATGGGCCCAGTTGGCCGCCAGCCATTGATCGAACGGAGGCAGTAATGGTCAAGCTCGTTCGCCTGATCTCCGCAGCAGCTTCCGCTGCCGGAATCGCCACGTATGTGCGGTACCGAAAGGAGTCGGCACGGAGCCGCGCCGTGCTGGATCGCGGCAGCACGATCGCACAAACCCATGCAGGTCCGATCGAATATGCGGAAAAGGGCGACGGCCAGGCCTTGCTGATGATCCATGGCGCAGGCGGCGGCTACGATCAGGGCCTGCTCCTCGCCGACGAATTTGGCGACGCGTACCGCGTTATCGCGCCCTCGAGATTCGGCTATCTCCGAACTCCCTTGCCTGCGGATAGTTCACCGGCTGCACAGGCCGACGCGCATGCTGCCCTTCTCGACTTCCTGGGGATTGAGAAGGCTATCGTCGCCGGTGCATCTGCCGGAGCGCCCAGCGCAATCGAACTCGCCTTGCGGCATACCGCGCGGGTATCGGCCCTGATCCTGTTGGTGCCCCGCACCTATCACCCCAGCCTGTCGATCGGCGCGGATGAAAGCGCTGAGAGCCAGGCCGTACTGCGGCTGGTGGAAGCATCGGCGGATTTCCTGTTCTGGCTTGCGGCGCGCGTTTCGCGCAGATCCGTGGTCCGCTTCCTTGGAGTGCCTCCGGAAGTCGAGGCGAGAGCATCCGAACAGGAGCGAAGACGAGTAACCAGGATCATCGAGAGCATCATGCCGCTTTCGAGGCGAATGCGAGGAATAGCAGCTGACGCCGCCACCGATATCCACCCGTGGCCGCTCGAACAGATCGGCTGCCCGGTGCTGATCGTCTCGGCGGAGGACGATCTCTACAAGACGCCTCCGGGAGCGCGATTCACAGCCGAGCACATCCCGGTTGCGGAGTTGCACGTGTTTAGGAACGGTGGCCACCTCATGGTCGGCCAAACCGCCAAGCTTCACAGACTGATCATTGAGTTCTTGCGGCGGCATCGCAGCCCCAAAGCCGCCGGCAAAGCTCGACGTTCCAGAGAACTCGAGCTTTCCTGAGCGTTCTACCGGCGACAATCACCCGAAACAGGCGCTAAGCCGCCGAAGGTCCTTGCGGTAACGTGACCAAGCCAAGTCGCGTGGAGATCCACAAGATGGCGCACACGAGCAAGTGGAGGCGGTGACGACGACTGACGGCGATCGCGGGCTGACCACCGACGCGGCACGCGCCCGGCTGGCCGAGGACGGGCCCAACGAGCTTGCCCGCGCCGGCAGGCGGTCGCTGCGGCGCATTGCGGTCGAAGTGTTGCGCGAGCCGATGCTCGCATTGCTGCTGGCCGGCGGCCTTGTCTATCTGCTGCTCGGCGATCTTGCCGAAGCGTTGATCCTGCTCGGGTTTGCGACCTTCTCAATCGTCGTCACGGTCGTCCAGGAAACCCGCACCGAACATGTGCTGGAGGCGCTGCGCGAGCTGTCGGCGCCCCGCGCGATGGTGATCCGCGACGGTGTGCGCATCCGCATCGCGGGACGCGAAGTGGTGCGCGGCGACCTGCTCGTTCTCGAACAAGGCGACCGAGTCGCTGCCGACGCAGTGCTTGTCGAAGCCAGCGATCTCCAGAACGATGAATCGCTTCTGACGGGCGAATCGCTGCCGGTGGGCAAGGTCGTCGGAGCGGATAGCGCCATCGACGGTGCGCGTCGGCCGGGCGGCGAGGGTCATCCCTATGTCTATGCCGGATCGCTCGTCGCGCGCGGCAGCGGCATCGCCCGTGTCATGGCGACCGGTTCGCGCACCGAGATCGGAAAGATCGGTCAGTCGCTCGCCATGCTCGACACCGAAGCCCCCCGATTGCGCGCGGAAACCACGCGTATCGTCACCTGGTGCGCGATCGGCGGCGGGGGCGTCGCCCTGGTCGTCGTCGCGCTCTACGGGCTTCTCCGCGGGGGATGGATCGACGCCGTTCTCGCAGGCATCGCGATCGGGATGTCGATGCTGCCCGAGGAGTTCCCCGTGGTCCTCACGGTCTTTCTCGCGATGGGCGCGTGGCGGATCGGAAAAGTCGGCGTGCTCACGCGACGCGCGGCGGCAATCGAAACGCTGGGATCTGCCACGGTACTGTGCACCGACAAGACCGGCACGCTTACCCAAAATCGCATGTCGGTCATTGAATTATGGCTCCCTTCCGGCGAGGCGACGAGCGTCGGTAGCGGCGCTCCGTTCCCTCCATCATTTCATGTGCTTCTGGAGACGGCGGCGCTTGCCAGCGCGGTCGAACCGGCCGATCCGATGGAAGTCGCGCTCCACGAAGCGCACAAGGTCGCTCATGGACGGGTGCCGTCCGGTGGAGCGCTCGCGCATGCCTACGCGCTGCGACCCGATCTCCTGGCGATGTCGAACGTCTGGGATGACGGCGATCGGCTGACGATCACCGCCAAGGGTGCTCCCGAAGCCATCGCCGACCTGTGCCGCCTCACGTCCAAAGAACGGGCCCACATGACTGCGGCCGTAGAGGCGATGGCTACACGCGGCATCCGCGTGCTCGCGGTCGCAACCGCGGTCCCTCCAGATCGCGAGTGGGCGGCCTCGCAGGCTGACTATCACTATGCGCTTGCCGGACTGGTCGGCCTCGCCGACCCCCTACGACCCGGTGTCGCAGCCGCCGTCGCGGAATGCCGCGGCGCGGGCATCCGGGTCGTCATGATCACCGGCGACTACGCGGCCACTGCTCGCACGATCGCCATGCATGCGGGAATTTCGGGAGGCGATGTGCTTACCGGTGCCGAATTGGAGGCTCTCGACGACGCAGGGCTTGCCGAACGGCTGAAGACGGTCACCATTTTCGCCCGGATCATGCCCGAGCAGAAATTGCGCATCGTTCAGGCTTTCAAGGCCGATGGCGAGATCGTCGCGATGACCGGCGACGGCGTGAACGACGCACCCTCTCTCAAGGCCGCGCACATCGGCGTCGCCATGGGCAAGCGCGGAACCGATGTCGCGCGCGAGGCCTCGGCGATCGTGTTGCTCGAAGATGACTTCGGATCGATCGTGCATGCGGTTCGGCTCGGTCGCCGCATCTACGACAACATCCGTAAGGCAATGGCTTTCATCTTCGCTGTGCACGTTCCGATCGCCGGGCTGGCGCTTCTGCCGCTGGTCCTTGGCCAGCCGATCCTGTTCGGGCCCGTTCACATTGCGTTGCTGGAATTGGTGATCGACCCGGTCTGCGCCCTGGTGTTCGAGGCGGAGCGCGAGGAGCCGGACATCATGCGGCGACCGCCGCGCGATCCTGCTGAGCCTCTGTTTTCGTTCGGCATGATCGTGTGGAGCGTGTTCCAGGGCGGCCTCGCCTTTGCGATGCTGGCGGCGGTCTATTTCGTTCAGGCGGGGAGCGGGATGCCAGAGGCGGAACTTCGAGCGTTGATGTTCTTCGCGCTCGTCTCGGAAATTCTCGCGCTGATTCTCGCCAACCGGTCGTTCCGTGCGTCGCTTGGCGATGCACTGGTTCGCCACAACGCGGCGTTGCGTTATGTTGTCCTGGGCGTGTTTGCGGTTACGGGTGCGATCCTTGCCTGGCCTCGAGCGCAGGCACTGCTGAAATTCGGCTCGATCGCCTGGTTCGATATAGCAATGGCGGCGGGGCTTGGTATCGTCCTCCTCGGCCTGCTGGAGGCATGCAAGCCGCTCGTGAGCCGCACTCTGTCACGCGCAAAGGCGCAGTCAGCGCGATCTCGCGCGGCGGTTTCGTAACGGCGCGAGTGCTCGAACGAGCGGGACTTGGGGGAGGGAGCTATGTCGAACCGTTGGATGGCATTGGCGCTGCTCCTGGCCGCGCCCGGCACGGCGCTGGCGAACGACGCCAGGCCCACGCTCGAACAGCGCGTGCAGCGGATGGAGGACGAATCCGCGATCCGGAAAATCCTCATCGAGTACGGCGCAGATCTCGATGCCAAGGATTACCACGCGTACGCCGCGCTCTTCGCGCATGGCGGCGTGTGGCAGGGCGGGTTCGGCACGTTTACCGGCCCGGCAGCGATCGAGAAGATGCTGATCGACAACCTCGGCGCGCCCGAGCCGGGGTTCGTCAACAAGGCCAACTTCCACATGCTGACCAACCCGATCATCGAGATCGACGGCGACCGCGCGCATGTGACTTCGAAGTACCTGTTCTGGACCGCAACGGACGGCAAGCCGACTCCGCTGCTCGCCGGGCGCTACGTCGACGATTTCGTGCGCGAGAACGGTCAGTGGAAGATCGCCAAGCGCGCGACCTGGGGCGCTATCCCGTTCCGCGATCCACATGCGCCGCCGGTGGCGGGCCGCGGCCCCGCGGGGGCGCCCGCGGCGCTCTCGACTGAGCAGCGCCTGCGCCGCGCCGAGGACCAGCTCGCGATCATGCGGGTGATCACCGATTATGCCGCGCGGCTCGATGCGCGCGATTTCGACGGCTACGCCGCGCTGTTCGCCAGGGACGGCACCTGGCAGACCGGCCAGACCGTCCGCCACGGCCCGGGCGAGATTAAGGCGATGCTGACCGGCCTTTACGGCCCGACGCCGCCGGGTTTCGTCAACGCCCTCAGCTACCACCTCGTCTCCAACATCGAGGTCGACGTCGACGGCGACCACGCGCACGCCCGCTCACGCCACCTGATGATCACGCGCGGCGCCGGCGGACACCCGCAGCCGACGCTCGCCGGTTACTACGAGGACGAGTTCGTCCGCGAGGATGGCCAGTGGAAGATCCTCCACCGGGTCGACCATCCGGTGATGCCGACGGCGGAGGAGTGGACGAAGGAGATGGCGGCGTTGCGGGGGAAGTGAAGGCGCGTCATAAACAATGGCATATCTCTGGTTGGCCCGCGGTGCTGCTCGCACCGAATGTCATCCCAGCCATTTTCGCGGTGAAGCTAGCCGAACGGTTAGGGCTGAATGCGACTGCCGACCTAACCGCTAGGGACGTGGAGGGTTACATAAAGGACTTTCTCGACGGTAAGGGCGGTGTCTGGGATTGGGATGACTTCACAAGTATCCCGATTACGGACCCCGCTCTTAAGCGTATCCGTCAGGAAGCAGCGCAAGTCGCCTACCCACCGACTGATGACGGTCGAGCTGCGCTACGCCAACTGCTCGCACGGCTAAGGCGCTGTAGCTAGTGCACCCAACCGGCTTGCAAGCGGACATAACCCTTCGCTTGTAAATGCGCGCCGATCCGGCCACCCAAGCCGCGATGACCCAGGAATCCCCCCTCCGCGCCGCGATCATTCCCGTCACGCCATTCGTGCAGAACTGCTCGCTCGTGTGGTGCACGAAGACGATGCGCGGAGCGCTGGTCGATCCGGGGGGCGATCTCGACAAGCTCAAGGACGCGGTCGCGCGTGCCGGGGTGACGCTCGAGAAGATCCTCCTCACCCACGGCCACGCCGACCATTGCGGACAGGCGGGAATGCTCGCCGCCGAGCTCGGCCTGGCGATCGAGGGGCCGCAAGAGGCCGACCGCTTCTGGATCAGCCGCCTCGACGAGGACGGCCCGCGCTTCGGCATGACGACCCAGGTGTTCGAACCGACCCGCTGGCTCGAGGACGGCGACACCGTCACCGTCGGCGAGGTGACGCTCGAGGTGATCCACTGTCCCGGCCACACGCCGGGCCACGTGGTGTTCTTTCACCGGCCGACGAAATTCGCCTTCGTCGGTGACGTGCTGTTCGAAGGCTCGATCGGCCGCACCGACTTCCCGATGGGCAACCACCAGGACCTGCTCGATTCGATCACGCTGAAGCTCTGGCCGCTCGGTAGCGAGGTCACTTTCGTCCCCGGCCACGGCCGCCCGAGCACCTTCGGTCGCGAGCGCGAGAGCAATCCGTTCGTCAGTGACGCGGCTATCGCAGCGGGCTGAAGGTTACCGCTTTATCGGCGGGGTCGCGTCGCTGTCCTTGAACTCGTCGAAGTAGAGCTTGCGGAAGGCGAGGGTGGGCGCGTCGGTGCGGACCGATTTCTCCTGCCCGGCTGGAGGCACCGCGACCGGGTCGGAGGTTTCGAGGATAGCCTTGTCCTCGTTGGCGATCTTGCGGTTCGAACGCAGGAAATAGGCGTCGAAGCCGCGCCAGCGGGCGAAGTTGCGCAAAGTGATGATGGTCAGCTGGGTTTGCTTGTCGTCGACGGGCAGGCAGATCGCCAGCATGCGGAATAGGCGCCCGCCGAAGTCGATGAACAGCTCCATCGCGTTGGGTGAGCGATAGTCGAGCCGCGCGCCGCGCTCGCGCCCCTCGATCGTGTTCTCGACTTTCGCGCCATAGGGCGTCTGGGTCCACGACATATCCATCCGGCCCCCGACATGCCCGGCCACGAAACGCCCGATCGTGGCCTTGTGCACGAACGGCAGGTGCGGCGAATCGAGCATGTTCTCCATCGCCCGCGTCCAGTGGGTGTTCCACAGCGACGATTGCGCGCAGAGCACTACGCCCGGCTGCAGCAGGCTCTCGCTCGGCTGGGGCTCGTCGGCCGGCTCGAAGCCGGTGTAGAGCCACAGCAACCCGGCCATCTCGCGCACCGGCAGCGCGGTCGCGCCAAGGACGTCGCGCTTGGCGTCCGGATTCCACGGCACGTGGCAGTTTGCGCCCGTTCCGTCGAACCGCCAGCCGTGGAACGGACATTCGATGATCCCGTCGCGCACCTGGCCGAGCGACAGCGCCACGCCGCGATGCGGGCAACGGTCGATCAGCGCGCAGGCCTTGCCACCCGCGTCGCGAAACAGCACAACGCGCTCACCAGCGACGCGCAAGGGCAGGGGCTTGTCGCGCGGCAAGTCGCGGGCTAGCCCGACGATCGTCCAAAGATTGGCGAAGCCGCGAAACATGCCGCTGCCACCTACGCGGCACGCGGCTTGCAACGCCAGCGAAATTCGGTATAGGGCGCGCCTTCACCGCATGGCTGGCCGCCACTGCCGCGCTTGCGCGGGGCAAGGGCTTGGCCTAGGGGCGGACGCAAGAAATCTCAGGTTTAAGACTTAAGGAACAGGTGCCGCAATGGCTGTCCCAAAAAGAAAAGTATCGCCGCATCGCCGGGGCAATCGCCGCTCGCACGATGCCCTGAAGGTCGAAGCCTTCCACGAGTGCGGCAATTGCGGCGAGCTCAAGCGGCCGCATAACCTGTGCGGCCACTGCGGCCACTACAACGGACGAGAGATCGTCTCCGTCGGGCTATAAAGCCCGGCTCCAAGGGGGACTGAGCGCATGAGCCTGCCGCGTATCGCCGTCGATGCGATGGGCGGCGACGAGGGCGTGCGCACGATGATCTCGGGCGCGGCGCTGGCCCGCCGGCGCCACGATCGCTTCAAGTTCCTGCTGGTCGGCGACCAGGAGCGGATCGAGCGTGCGCTCGAAGCGCATCCCAACATGCGCCAGGCCTCCGAGATCCTCCATTGCGAGGATGTCGTCGGCGGCGACGAGAAGCCGACCCAGGCGCTGCGCCGGGCCAAGACGACGTCGATGGGTCTTGCGATTCAGGCGGTGAAGGATGGCCGCGCGGGCGCCGCTGTGAGCGCCGGCAATACTGGCGCGCTGATGGCGATGGCCAAGCTCGCCCTGCGCACGATGCCGGGGATCGACCGCCCGGCACTCGCCGCGCTGATGCCGACGCTCGAGGACCACGACGTGGTCATGCTCGATCTCGGCGCCAACACGGAATGCGATCCGCGCAACCTCGTCCAGTGGGCGATCATGGGTGCGGCCTATTCGCGTATCGTCACCGGGCACGAGGCCCCGCGAGTGCGTCTGCTCAACATCGGCACCGAAGAGAGCAAAGGCACCGAGGAGCTGCAGGAAGCGGCCGCGCAGCTGCGCGCTGCGACCGGGCTGTCGCTCTCGTTCGAAGGTTACGTCGAGGCTGACAAAATCAACCGCGGCGATACCGACGTGGTGGTGACCGACGGCTTTTCGGGCAACATTGCCTTGAAGTCGATCGAAGGCACCGCGCGGTTCGTCACCGACTTGCTGCGCAACGCCTTCACCAGCTCGTTCCGCTCGAAAGTCGGCTTCCTCGTCTCGCGCCCGGCGACCGAGCTGCTCAAGCACCACCTCGATCCCAACAACCACAACGGCGCGGTCTTCCTGGGCCTCAACGGCGTGGTGGTGAAGTCCCACGGCAGCGCCACCGCCGCGGGCGTCGCCAACGCCGTCGCCGTCACCGCCCGGCTGCTCGAGGAGAGCCTGACCGAGCGGATCGCCGCCGACCTTGCCGAGCTCGGCGAAGCGAGGCTCAAGGAAACGCGCACCGGCACCGCCCCGGCGGCTGCCAAGTGATACGTTCGGTTATCTGGGGCTCCGGCTCGGCGCTGCCGAAGCGCGTGGTCACCAACGCAGAGCTGGCCAAGACCGTCGACACGAGCGACGAATGGATACGCGAGCGCACCGGGATCACCCAGCGTTATATCGCCGGCGAGGGCGAGACGACCTCGACGCTCGCTACTGGCGCCGCCCGCGCTGCGCTCGCCGAAGCGGGCATCGAGGCCAAAGCGGTAGACCTGATCGTGCTCGCCACCGCCACGCCCGACCGGACGTTTCCTGCTACCGCGACGCTGGTGCAGGATGCACTTGGCTGCGACGGCGCTGCGGCGTTCGATGTTGCCGCCGTTTGCTCGGGCTTCCTTTACGCGCTGGCGACCGCCGATTCGATGATTCGCACCGGCATGGCCAAGTGCGCGCTGGTCATCGGCGCGGAAACGTTCAGCCGCATTCTCGACTGGACCGACAGGACAACCTGCGTGCTGTTCGGCGACGGCGCCGGTGCGGTGCTGCTCATGGCCGAGGACGTGGCCGAGGACGGGCCCGGCGTGCTTGCCACCCGCCTCCACGCTGCCGGCGAGCACGGCGACCTACTCTATGTCGATGGTGGCCCGTCGACCACCGGTACGGTCGGCAAGGTCCGGATGATGGGGCGCGAGGTGTTCCGCCACGCGGTGGTCAATCTCGCCGAAGTGCTCGAGGAAGTGCTCACCGCGACCGGCTACACCAGCGCCGATATCGACTGGGTCGTGCCGCACCAGGCCAACCGGCGGATTCTGGACGCCACGGCGAAGAAGCTCGGCCTGCCGATCGACAAGGTGATCATCACCGTCGACCGCCACGCCAACACCTCGGCGGCCTCGGTGCCGCTGGCGTTCGACGAGGCGCGGCGCGATGGGCGGCTCAAGCCGGGCGAACTGGTGATGCTCGAAGCAATGGGCGGCGGGTTCACCTGGGGCGCCAGCCTGATCCGCCTGTGAAAAAGCCGATAAACTAACGAAGGTTAGCTTGCCAACAGCGGCGGAATTGCTAAATGTTACACACGGTCGCTAAGTGGGGAGTCACTGCACCGATGATGCGATCCGTAGGCACGCTAACGCGGGCAGACTTGGCCGAAACGATCAACCGCAAGATGGGCTTTTCGCGGGCCGAAAGCCTGGCGCTCGTCGAAGCCATCCTAGCCAAGATGTGCGATGCGCTCGCCGACGGTGAGAACGTCAAGATCTCGGGGTTTGGCAGTTTCATCCTGCGCGACAAGCGCGAGCGCATCGGGCGCAACCCGAAGACCGGCGTCGAAGTGCCGATTACCCCGCGCCGGGTGCTGACCTTTCGCGCCAGCCAGAAACTCAAGGGTCGGATCGCCGAGGGATGAGCGAGGGCGGGCCCAATAAGCTGCGTTTCGACGACGGCAAGGAGGCCCAGGCCCTGCGAACGATCGGCGAGGTCGCCAAGGCGCTCGACCTGCGCCAGCACGTGCTGCGCTATTGGGAACAGCAGTTTCCGATGCTCCTGCCGCTCAAGCGCAGCGGCGGCCGGCGCTATTACCGGCCCGAGGACATCGCATTGGTGCAGACGATCGACCGACTGGTGAACAACGAAGGCTATACGCTCAAAGGCGCGCGGCAGGCGCTTGCGGGCGGGATGGTGCAGCC
>DATIQN010000027.1:0-12155 GCA_035470785.1 Croceibacterium sp.
GGGCGCGATGGACGCGATGCCGATGCCGGACGGCGGGACGATGTCGACGGTGTGGATGCCGATGCCCGGGCAGACGTGGCCCGGCGCCGCGGCGTCGTTCCTCGGCATGTGGGTACTGATGATGGCGGCGATGATGCTGCCATCGCTGGTCCCGGCGCTGTGGCGCTACCGGCAGGCCGTCGGCAGAACCGGCGAGGCGCGCCCGGCTTCGCCGATCGCATTGATGGGCGTGGGGTACTTCGCCGTGTGGACCGCGTTCGGAATCGCGATCTATCCGCTGGGTGCCGCGCTCGCGGCAGTCGAGATGCAGTGGCCTTCGCTGGCGCGAGTCGTTCCGATCGCCGTCGGTGTCGTCGTCCTGATCGCCGGCGCGCTCCAGTTCACTGCATGGAAGGCACGTCACCTCGCCTGCTGCCGCGAAGCGCCCGGGCGCAGTCTTGCGCTGCCGGCGGATGCCGCCACGGCCTGGCGCCACGGCCTGCGCCTCGGCCTCCACTGCACCGCGTGCAGCGCCGGCCTGATGGCGATCCTGCTGGCCATCGGAGTCATGGACCTGCGCACGATGGCTGCCGTCACGGCAGCCATCACCGCCGAACGTCTCGCGCCGGGCGGCGAGCGGATCGCGCGAGTCATCGGCGCGGTGGTGGTCGGCGCAGGGTTGCTGCTGATCGCGCGGGCGGGCGTGCTCGGATGAACGATCGCGGGCTGCTGGCGAATCTAGGCAAGCCTAGGCGCCGCCAATCGCATGCCGTCTGGCCCTGCCCCGTAAATCGCGCGCCCGTTGGTACGACGCGGCAACCAGATCCTTGAGATAGCCTGCCGGAAACGCCGACACATCGACGATCGTGATCCACCCATAGCGTCCTCGATACCGGGCCGGCTTGACCCCGGGGATATCCGTGAGTTCGATGAACCGGTCGGGTGTAACGCGCGTGCTGAAGCGCCATCGCTCGGGCTGGCTGGTCTTGAAGTAGGCGAACTTCCTGCCCGCGACGGCGTAAACGAGGAAATTGTAAGGATGCCCGTACAGCGTTTCCGTCGCCTCGGGAAACTCGCGGCAAAAGGACTTCAGCTGGGATACAGTCATGTCGGCCTCATCGGAGTGCGAATGCCCAACGTTGAAGGCGACCGGCGCGCCATGATGTTTGCAATGCTCAGTCGTGAGCGCCTTCCGGCATGGCATGCAGATAGCTGTAGAGAGCCGCAATCTCCGAATCCGTGAGAAGCGACAGATTGTTGCGTGCCCGCTCGCTCATGAGCGCAAGCTTTCTGTCGCCGAGGGCAACGCCTGTCCTCAGCAACCGGACGAACGCCTCCGGGGAATAGGCCGCGACGATACGAAGGTCTGGACTCGTGAAAGCCGGATTGGTGGCGCCGCGCAGATCTGCTCCGTGGCATTCGGCACAGACCGTTCGCGCGAGATACCGTCCCGCCTCCGCCTCTGGATTCGCGGCCGCGGGTGGAGGCGCCGTGTCGGCGATGAGCTGGGCCACAGTCTTCAATTTTCCGGTAACCAGGCCGACGCGCCCGAGCGGACCCAGGGAGACGTTGGGGCCCGGCCCGGGAACGGGGGGCATGCTCTTCAGGAACGCGATCGTGCGGCCGAGGTCCGCATCGGTCATCGCGTTGAATGCTTCCGACGGCATGACTACCACGGTGCGGCCGTCCGGGCGGATACCGTTGCGGATGATGACGGCAAGCTGCGCATCGCTGTAGCGGCGAACGGCAGCCGTGAGATTCGGTGCGACGATTCGGGCGATTTTCGGATCGTCGAACAACAACGCACCCTGGAGTTCCTTGCCATGGCAGTCGTTGCAGCCGCGGATGGTGGCGAGTCGACGCCCCTCCCGGATTGACTCAGAATCGGTCGGAATCGCTAGCGAGACGGCCGGTACCTCATACGCCCGCCGCAAGATGCGCGCGGAGAGCCCGTAAACGAGCGCGTAGGCAACCGCGGCCAGCGCGATTGCGCTGCCGAGCGTGATGCTGACCCAGCGGAGTAGACGCATCATGACCGCTATTCCTCCCGACAAATATTGGAGTTCGATCGCGTTTCGGAGTCTATCCGCGGTCCATTACGACGCGGTGGGATTGAGCGTAGCCCGGGCCGATTCCGGAGGAAGTGCGTGCCGACTGATGTTCGAGGTGAGGTGGGACCGACAGCGGGGTTAGGCCTCGCCCGTTGGAGCAACACCCCTTTCGTCTTCGAGCTCATCGAAGAATCTCCATGTGCTCGCGCCATCGAACTTCCTTACGCGTACCGCAGCGATGAGTTCCGGATCGAAATTGTTAAGGTTGACGCCGTGTTTGGAGCCTTCCCTTGGTTCCAGAGGTTCCCAGTGAGTGACGCAGCCGCAGTGGCGACATCGGACTGTTCTCAGGGTCTTGTCGCCCCAGATGTACTCGTCCGTGTTCTCTGGGTGGCCTTCGATCCGCACCGTGCCGAACTCGAAGTACACCCAAGTGCCGCCGATGCGTCTACACAAGGAGCAGTTGCACTGCGTAGCTACGACCGGAGTGGACTGAAGCGTCATCTTTACAGCGCCACAGTGGCAGGAGCCGTGATGCATTGCAATTCCTTCGAGTTGTTGGCAGCGACGCAGCTTCTTGCGAGGCCTAACGGAACTCGACCTGGCCGATCCAGTTGCGCTTGCGCCTGGCAAGGCGATCACCTTGACCCTCTCCGTCGAAGGACACGGAACCATGTTGAAGGAGAGAGGAGTCGAAGCTCTCGAATGCATTGACGCTGACGACTGCATAGACATGCCCGTCAATCGTGCTCGTGACAACTGGCACGACGCCGCAGCTAGAGCAAACATGAAACTCAGCGGTCTTTGTGCCGAACGAATATGTTGAGACGCGCGCGGAAGCCCTCACTTCGACCGTGAGGGAGCCAGTGGGACAGGAAGTCCACACGCCACCGTGCTTAATGCAAAACGAGCAGGAGCAGGCTCGGGCAGGGATTGCCTTCGGCTCGGGCTGCCAGTCCAGCTTGAAGGCAATGTTGCCGCAGTGACACTTGCCGGAGATGAGCATGGGTGCGCCTCCGAGGCCTAACGTTGGAGGTAACCGGGGGCCAACGGCGGGCGCGGCCCGCTGTTGGGCCTCCGGTTGACCGACTGGTTAGGCGCCGCCGCCGATGAAGGTGACTCAATCATTTGGCAGCGCCAAGTTCTTCGAGTTTCTTTTCGTCGACGTACTTGCCGATTTGCCCAAAGGCACTCCGAACCGCCGGGTTCGACATCATTGAAACCGACGCGACTTGACCAAGAATCTGGAAGCTCGCCTGCATTGCCATGGACCCCTCATAGCGCAACGCCTCGCTCGCTTCCTTTCGGCACGAGACCAACAAAAGTCTCTCGAAAAGTGTGCCCATCGCCTTGTTGATGTCATTTCTCTGCTCTGGAGTCACCGCGGAAAGACTTGCAACGGCCGGATGCAGCGTGACGCTTGCGAAAATCCACCGCACGAGAGCTTGCTTGTCCTCGTCAGAAGTTGACGCAACGAGGCACTTGCCAAGTGTGTCAGAGTAGACGCCGGCAATTGCCGGCCCGGAGAGGATCGGCGTGAGTGCAAGCGCCGCGATTAAACATGTTCTCATGCGGTTTGTCCGTTGGAAGTCGGAGAAGTGGGGACTGCGGAGCCTAACGTTGGAGGTAACCGGCGCGCCGTGCCGAGGTATGCGAATAAGTAGCCATGAGCCGGCGCGTCCGGTTGACCGACGTGTTAGGCAGCAACGCTGAGACGTTTGCCAACACGAGTGCCCTATGTGGAATGCTGACGGTAGACTGCCAACGGTAGCCAGTGCAGGGCCACCACGATGACTGGAAACGCACCGAGCAGAGCGCGCAGCCAAACGAGCGAGAGGGGAAGCGGCAGGGGATTTAGCCACGTATAGAGGCCATGAATTAGCCAGAAGAGACCCACCACGAAAACCGTACTCTTAGCAAAAAAGCCTGCGGCCGGTCCAAGTCGGGCCGCGTAAATGATTAGGCAGCCAGCCAGAAAAATGACAACGCTCCACGAGAAGTTGAGGGCAAAAACGGCCCACACGAGACTGTCTGGAACGCCCTCCAATCCCTGGGACCAGTTCATATGATAGGGAAGCGCCGCGTGATAGAGGGCGATACCGCACTCAAGTACGCCTGCTAAGCCGAGAGAGAGCCGCCAAAATACCAACGATCGCGCAATTCTCGATCCGCTCGCGTTGTCGCTTCGATCCATTGCTGCCTAACGCTGTGGGTAACCGGCCTGCCGAAGGCAGGTCCGGTTGATCCGCGGGTTAGGCCACCGATAACGTTGAGCATTCATAGTGCAGCGAGGAAAGCCTCGGCGCGTGTAACTCGCGCGTGGTCAGCGAGGAGCTTCTCGGTCATGGAGCGGACACCCCAGTAGAGTATGTCCACAGAGAGTACTGTGGCGTCCGGACGGATCGCCACAGTTGGTTTGCTTCCCGGCCGAACGGCCGAATTCTCCAGTGGTTCGATCATGCGTTCGGTGAGCCCACGAGTACCGCCCTTGGTCTTGGTGCGCAAGAGCTTGGTTTCAGGTGTCCTCGCGTGCTTCTCAACATCAAACCCCAAGTCATGAGCGAGAGAGTTCCGGAACACGGACCACAGGGCTCGCGCAGCGTCACCGGCCGCGGGCGCCTCCGATGGTTCGGTGCTAAAGGGGTAGTAGTCAAGCAGCAGTTGCTTGAATCGCGCTCCATTGCCGCCACGCTGCTCGAACATGGTGGTTGAGAGGCCGGCGACGGCGGCGAGCAGGAGGTGAGAGATTCCGAACGCAAACTCACCGTCAATCCGATAGTTTGGGATCGGCAGTCGAAAGAGCGCGTGAGCTGGCCCCAGATAGTGTCGCTCAAGCTTCCACACCAACCGCTTAACTTGCGGCGGGAGAGATGCTGGGGTCGAGAGCCAGCGATATGTCATATTGGCATTCGAGCAGGGGCCTAACGTAATGTTGCCGGCCTAACGAACCAACATTTCCGTCACAAATGACGGAACGTAAACGGTCTCGGGTCAACCCATCCTTAGGTTCCGGCGGAATTCTTCAAGGTAATCAAAGCAGCGTGCCCGTTTCGCCTATCCTAATACGATATTCGCGAATCGGCACCTGCCGCCAGGCGGCTGCCGTGACGGCATAAGTCAAGCGAGCCGGCCCTCAGCGCCCGGCGACCGGCCCGCGCAGCCCCGCCTACGCCGCCGCAGCCTGCGCGATCGGCCGTGCCTTGCGCACGTGTCGGTTGACCGACGTAAGCCCGGCCAGGAGCAGCAGCCATGCCGCGAGCACCAGCACGGTGTCGAGCGCACCGACCCGCTCGATCAGCGCGCCAGAGAGCCACGCCCCGAGGGGCATGAAGCCGAAGGCGATCAGGCGGAAGGTGCTGTTGACGCGGCCCTGCAGCTCGTCGGGGATGATCGAGAGCCGGTAGCTGAACTGGACGACGTTGTAGATCGGGCCCAGCACGAAGATCAGGCCGGCGATCACTCCGAGCAGGATGTACGACGGCGCGATCGCATAGAGCGGGAAGAGCAGCGCGTCGATCCAAACGACGGTGACGATCACCCGGCCGAAGGTGAACCGCTTCTGGATCTGCCCGCCGACCAGCGACCCGACGACTCCGCCGATGCCGCCCAGGCTGAAGATCACGCCGATCTCGGCGTCGCCTGCGCCCAGGTGCTTGGCCAGCACGATCATGACCAGCGGGGCCGCGGCATTGATCAGATTGAGCCCGCCGGTGAGGAACGCCATGTAGCGGATCAGCGGGTTCGCCCACATCCAGCGCAGGCCCTCGGCGATCTCGGTGCGCAGGTCGCGACGTACGGAAGACGGCGCCGCGCGGAACGGCGTCTTGATCCGCAGCAGCGTCGCCACCGACACGACGTAGGACAGTGCGTCGGCGATGAACGGCACGGCACGGCCGAAGACCTGGTAGAGCACGGTCCCGAACGAGGGGCCGACGATGTTGGCCACGCCGAAGCCGGCCTCGTTCTGCGCGGCGGCCTGCGGCAACTGGTGGGCGGAGACGATCCGCGGCAGCGCGGCGACCTCGGCGATATTGAACAGCACGAACAGGCTGCCCTCGATCAGCGTCGCGGCGTAGATCTGCCACAAGGTCAGCACGCCCAGGCCCATCGCGACCGGGATGCTCGCGGCGGCGAGCGCGCGCCCGACGTCGCAGAGGATCATCACGCGCTTGCGGTCCCAGCGGTCGATCAGCGCGCCCACCGGGAGACTCAGGACCAGGTAGGGTGCGGCGCGCAGCGCGCCGGCGATGCCGGCCGCCTCCGGCGAGCCGGTGAGCGCCAGGATCAGCAGCGGGTAGATGACCGACGACGCGGCCGAGCCCAGCGTGGAGACGACCTGTCCGCTCCACAGCAGCATGTAGTCGCGGTTGCGCCAAAGCCAGCGCCGCGGCTGCTGCGCGGGCGGCACTCAGATCCCCGTGGCGGTCGGGCTCATAGGCGCGGCATGCTACACCACGCGTCGCCGCGGTGGTGGCGCCGCGCCCTCCTCCAGCAGCGGGTCGTGCGCGAGATTGGCGAGCATGGTGAGCAGCACGCGCCGCGCGATGGCGATGTCGGCGGCGCTCAGGCCCCGGACAGCGATCGCGTTGACCTCCTCGGCCAGCGGCACCAGCGTCTTCTCCAGGCGCCTGCCGAGCGGGGTCAGGTAGACGTAGATGTTCTTGCGGTTGTCCGGCTTGTGCTCGCGGCGGATGTAGCCCAGCGCCTCCATCGCGCGCAGCGCAATCAGCGTGGTGGGCTCCATCACCCCGGCCCCGGCGGAGAGCTCGCGCTGGGTCAGCCCATCGCGATGCCACAGGATGCGCAGGAACGTCCAGTGGCCGAGCTGGACGTCGTGCTGGGCGAGGCGAAGCTGCAGCGAGCGAAGGAAGCTGCGCGTCGTGTCCTTGACCAGGTGGGCGTTGCGGTCGCTGGGCACCGCTTCGTGCCAGTGCTTCAATACGCGGCGCGCAATCTCGTCCCCGGGCTGCGGCTTCGCCACGACCGCCGGTGCCGCCGGTTTCCCTGCTGCCCGCGGCGCCGCCCCCTGCTGCGCGGTCGAGCGCGTTTTTTTCATTCGCCGGCGAGCGCCTGGTGTTCGAGCGCGACGTCGCGGTTCTCGCGCGCCGAGCGCAGCATCGCGAGGCAGATCTCCTGCGTTCCCCGCGCCCATTCCCCGCTGTGCAGCGGCTTGCGGCCGTCGACGATCGCGGCCTGCAGCTCGTCGATCACCTCGAAGCGCGGCACGGCCGGTGCTGCGAGCGGAATGCGCTCGACGCGCTCGTCGCCGTAGACGACCAGCGCGTCGGGCAGCGGCCGCAAGTCACCCTTTTCGCAGGACACGACCACCGGGCCGAAATGCTGGTTCGCCTGCTGCGCGCCCGCACTCGGCGCCACGTACGCAGGGCCCCCGTAGGTGCCGGCGTTCTTGAGCCGCGCCTCCTCCTCCGGTGAGTGCAGCGTGCGCAGCCGCTGCCGTGCCTGGCCGTGGCGCGCGGGGTCCTTCATCGTTCCCAGCTCGCCCATCCAGCCGCACCACTCGTCGGAATCGAAATGGCCGTAGCCGCTGTAGGTCAGGGTGGCGAAGACGCCGTCGTCGAACCACAGCAGCACCGCGTAGGCGCCTTCGGTGGGCCGCGCAGGGTCCCAGGCGCCGAGCACGGCGCGCACGCGCGTCGCGCGGCTGCCGGCGAGGAGGCGCACGATGTCGACCTGGTGCGCGGCCTGGCTGAACACCACGCCGCCGCCCTCCTCGGTGCGCAGCTCCTCGGGACGGCGCGGGCGATAGAGGAAATCGGTGTAGTCGAGCGCCTGGATCATACGCACGCGGCCGAGATCGCCGCGCCGGATCATCTCGCGCGCCGCGAGGTAGGGCGTGTCGAAGCTGTGGCAGTGCCCGACGATCAGGTGGACGCCGGCCGCGGCGCAAGCCGCGATCATGTCGTCGCACTCGGCCAGCGTCAGCGCCATCGGCTTCTCGACCAGCACGTGCTTGCCCGCAGTCGCAGCGATGCGTGTGTGCGCGGCGTGGAAGCCGTGCGGACTGGCGACGTACACCACCTGCACGGCGGGATCGGCCACCAGCGCTTCGATGTCTTCGTACGACTTGCCGGCGAAATCGCGCTGGAACTGCGCGCGCGCCGTCTCGCGCGGGTCGCAGGCCGCGACCAGCCCGATGCGCGGATCGGCACGGAAGGTCGGCAGCATCAGCGTGAACGCGCGGCCGAGGCCGACGACGCCGAGACGGATCGGCGAGGATGTCATCGGGTCATCGAGTCATCGCGATGGGCCGCGCGCCGCTCAGAGGTCCAGCGTCAACTCGGCCGACTTGGCGCGCGACACGCAGACCATGATCTGGTCCCCCTGCTCCTCGGGCAGCAACACCATGTCGCGGTGATCGGCTTCGCCGGCGAGGAGGCGCGTGCGGCAGGTGCCGCAGGTGCCGCTTTCGCAGGACGAGGGCACGTTGCAGCCGTGCTCGCGCAGCGCGGCGAGGATCGTTCCGCCCACCGGGACCTCGAAGCGCAGGCCGGAGCTCGCGACCACGACGCGGAAAGGCTTGTCGTCGGGGCGCACCTCGCCGGCTCCGGCGAAGCTCTCGAAATGCACCTGCCGAGTCGACCAGTGACCCGTCATGTCGCGCACCGCTTCCATCAGCCCGCGCGGGCCGCAGCAGTAGATGTGGGTGCCGGGGAGCGGGCGTTCGAACACCGGCCACAGGTCGAATCCCTTCTCGGGATCGCCGTGGTCGTGGTGGATGCGCACGTGGTTCCTGAATTCCGGCGCGCCGAGCTCGTCGAGGAACGCCGTCGTCCGCGGCGAGCGCGTCAGGTAGTAGAGCTTCCACGGCGCGGGCGGCAGCTCGCCGAAGCTTCGGATCATCGACAGGATGGGAGTGATGCCGATGCCGCCGGCGACGAAGATGTAGCCCCTGGCGTTGTCGACCAGCGGGAACGCGTTGTCGGGCAGCGACACGGGCAGCGTGTCGCCCTCCTGCGCGTCGTCGCACAGGCTGATCGAGCCGCCCTGCCCTCCCGCCTCGCGCTTGACCGCGATCCGGTAGCGGTGGCGCTCGGCCGGGTCGCCGCACAGCGAATACTTGCGCACCGCGCCGTTGGGCACCTGCACCTTGACGTGCGAGCCGGGCGTGAAAGGCGGCAACTCGGTCCCGTCGGGCAGCGCCAGCTCGAAGCTGCGGATGCCCTCGGCCGCGTCGTACGCGCGGACGATGCGCAGCGGCATCTGGGTGTCGGCGTGCATCGGAATGTCGGCGCGCATCGAGTTGGCGGACGTCGTCCGGGCGTGCATCGAGGCGAACATCCGGGCCTCGGTCCCGACGCTCATCGCGGCCGACGCCCTCAGATGCTGTACGACTCGTAGGTGGCCGGGTGGAAGATCTCGTCCACCGACATCAGCCGCGCCGACAGTCCCTGCCCGTGGTGATGGCGCAGGAAGGTCTCGAGGGTGCGCCGGTTCGCCGCGACGCCGTACGACCAGTAGTCGTCGCCCAGCGTCTCGCGCGCGGCCTTCAACTGCTCCTCGACGAAAGGCAGCGTGACCTTGGTCGCCGAGGTATCGGACAGCGCCTCGATCGCGGCCGCCTTCGCCTGCGTGAAGGCTTTCTGCACGGCAGCGGGCAGCCAGGGGTGCTGCGCCGCGAGCTCGCGGCGGATGCCGATGACGTGCATGATCGGGAACACGCCGCTGCGCTTGTAGTAATCCTTGGCCGCAGCAGTCGGATCGTCGAACAGCCAGCCGACGTTCGGGTTGCGCAAGGCGGCAGCGCCGGGCGGGCGCGGCGCGATGAAGCCGTCGATCTCGCCGCGGTCGAGCAGGTCCGAGATCGTCGTGCCTTCGGGGGCGGCTTCGACCTTCACCTCGGGCGGCAGCTGCAGCTTGATCTTTTCCGGCCGGCCCGGCGTGTCGATGCCGCCGCGCACCCAGGTCGCGTCCTGCGGGCGCACGCCGAAATCGTCCTGCAGCAGCGCGCGCGCCCAGACGATCGCCGTCAGCTGGTACTCGGGAACGCCGATGCGCCTGCCCTTGAGGTCGGCGGGCTGCCTGATGCGGTCCTTGCGCACGTAGATCGACGTGTGGCGAAACGCCCGCGACAGAAACACCGGCACCGCGACGTACGGGCTGTCGCCGCGCGATGCGCGCACCAGGTAGCTCGAGAACGACAGCTCGCAGATGTCGAAGTCGACGCTGCGCATCGCGCGGAAGAACATCTCCTCGGGGCTCAGCGTCATGTAGACGGGATCGACGCCGTCGATCAGGACGCGGCCGTCGAGCAGCGCGCGGGTGCGGTCGTAGTCGCCCATGGCGACCGAGAGCTGGAGCTTGGACATGGAAGGATCTCGGAAGGGGTCGGTCAGCGCGAGGTCACGGAATACGAGGGCTCGAGGTCGGGCCGCTCGCCACCGTCGTCCCAGACGAAGGTCGCCTGGTGGGCGCGCCAGTCGCCGGTCTTGGGCACCATCGCCTGGAACGAGCATACCTTCGGCGGGATCGCGCGGTCCCCGGTGCCGATCGCCGGACCGCCGGCCTGGAACTCCTTCAAGGCGTCGAGCATCCGCCGGCGGAACTCGACGATCGCGAGGTCGCTCGCACCGAGGCGTTCATGGCTGCGATCGGCGATCGGGCCCATGGTCACCCACATCGCGATGTCCTGGTTCGGGAACCCGGTGATGCCGGTGAAGTTGCCGGCCTTCATCGCCTGCCGGTCCTGCCAGAAGCGGTTCTCGACGTTGCGCAGCGGCCGGTAGCTCGCGTCGAGGTCCACGCCCACGGTCTGGCGCAGGAACTTGCGCCAGGTCTCGGTCTCCGGTGTGGTCGCCGGATGACCCCAGGCGATGAAATAGAACGCCGTGCTGGTGTCGTCCATCGGCACGTTGACGTTGGCGACGTTGTACAGGTTGTTCGGCGGAATCAGCACCGTGGCCGGCGCGACGAACACGGTCGAGCGCACGTAGTCGAGCGTGGCCGCGTCCTTGATCGGCCGGCGCAGGGCCGCGTAGCGAAAGCCATAGAGCGTGCGCTCGACCTGCAGCCGCGGCGCCTTGTCGGTGGAGGGGCGCAGCCACAGGTTGGCGGTGGCCTTGGCGCCGTCGACGCGCGCCGGCACCATGTCCGACGAATGCAGGCTCGAGCTGTGCGCCGAGTCGATCGCGCCTTCGAGGATCTGCGCCCAGTTACAGGGGATGATCGCCTTGGCGATCGAAACGCGTGCCTCGGCGACCGGCGCCCACGGCGGCGGCGTGAACTCGGGCATCGTTTCTTGCGCACCCATGTACGCCCACACGAAGCCGCCCCACTCCTTGACCGGGTAGGCCTTGTGCTTGACCTTCGCCGCTATGCCGCTGGCCGCGGGCTCGGACGCCATCTCCAGCACATTGCCTTCGACGTCCATCTTCCAGCCGTGGTAGAGGCAGCGCAGCCCGCATTCCTCGTTGCGGCCGAACACCAGCGATGCGCGCCGGTGCGGGCAGTACTCGTCCATCACACCGACGCGGCCGTCGGTGTCGCGGAAGACGACCAGGTCCTCGCCCAGCACGCGCGCCTTGACCGGCGCACCGTCGGGCTCGGAGACCTCCTCGATCAGGCACACCGGCGTCCACAGACGCCGCATCAGCTGGCCGGTCGGGGCATTCCCCTCGACGCGGCACAGCAGCTCGTTTTCCTCGTGGGTCAGCATTCGATTCACCTGTTCCGTGGCGATGCGTCGGCTCGGCCGATTGCGCCCGGCGTCGGGCGTCGATCCGGTCTATTTACTTAGAGCTCTAAGTTAATCTAATCGAGCGCAGCCCGACCGTCAAGACGAGGGCGATCCGGACGCTCCGTCCTGCCCGGACTATCGCGACGGGCGCTGGGCGCGGCGCCACGCCGCGGGGGGTTGGCCGACCAGGCGCTTGAAGGCGCGCGCGAACGCGGCTTCGGAATCGTAGCCCACCTCCTGTGCGATCGTGGCCACCGTCGCGTGGCCCTCCCGCAGCAGGCGCGCACCGCACTGCATGCGCCAGTTGGTCAGGTACTGCATCGGCGGCTGCCCGACCAGCTCGACGAAGCGCTCGTGCAGCACCGAGCGCGACAGGCCGACCTGGCGCCCGAGCTCGTCGATCGTCCAGGGATCGGCAGGCCGCAGATCGG
>DATIQN010000028.1:0-24870 GCA_035470785.1 Croceibacterium sp.
CGTCGCCCGGGAACTCGTAGAACGACAGCAGCTCGCGCAATTCCATCTCGACCAGCTCGACCAGCTCGGGGTCGTCCACCAGATCGATCTTGTTCATGTAGACGACCAGCGCCGGGACGCCGACCTGACGGGCGAGCAGGATGTGCTCGCGGGTCTGCGGCATCGGGCCATCGGCGGCCGACACGACCAGGATGGCGCCGTCCATCTGAGCGGCGCCAGTGATCATGTTCTTCACGTAGTCGGCGTGGCCGGGGCAATCGACGTGCGCATAATGCCGCGCCTTCGTCTCGTACTAGACGTGCGCGGTCGAGATCGTGATGCCGCGGGCCTTCTCTTCCGGCGCCTTGTCGATCTGGTCATAGGCGGTGAACGTCGCGCCGCCTGTTTCTGCCAGCACCTTGGTGATCGCTGCGGTCAGCGACGTCTTGCCATGGTCGACGTGACCGATGGTGCCGATGTTGCAGTGCTGCTTGTTCCGCTCGAATTTAGCCTTCGCCATTTTACGCCTCTTCTAATTAAAGGAATTCGGGCGGCCCGCCCTTATCGCGGACGCGCCCTTAGCTACAATTTTGCGCTTACGCTAGCTTCGCCTTCACCTCGTCGGCGACGTTCTGCGGCACTTCGTCATAGTGCGAGAACTGCATCGTGTACTGCGCACGTCCCTGGGTGAAGGAACGCAGCTGGTTCACGTAGCCGAACATGTTGGCAAGCGGCACGATGGCTTCCACCACCTGCGCGTTGCCGCGGCTGTCGGTACCCTGGATCTGGCCACGGCGGCTGTTGATGTCGCCGATCACGTCTCCGAGGTAATCTTCCGGCGTCACGACCTCGACCTTCATCATCGGCTCGAGGATCTTGATGCCGGCTTTCTGCGCGGCTTCGCGCATCGCGCCGCGGCCGGTGATCTCGAACGCCAGCGCCGAGGAGTCGACGTCGTGGTACTTGCCGTCCAGCAGGTGCACTTCGAAGTCGACGATCGGGAAGCCGATCAGTGAACCCGTTTCGGCGGTTTCGCGCAGCCCCTTCTCGACCGACGGAATATATTCCTTCGGAACGTTGCCGCCCTTGATCTCGTCGAAGAACTGGAAACCCGATCCGCGTTCTCCGGGGATCACGCTGATCTTGATTTCGCCGAACTGGCCCGAGCCACCCGATTGCTTCTTGTGAGTGTAGGTCAGATCGACCGGCTTCGCGAGATACTCGCGATAGGCGACCTGCGGAGCGCCGACATTGGCCTCGACCTTGAACTCGCGCTTCATGCGGTCGACCAGGATCTCGAGGTGAAGCTCGCCCATGCCCTTGATGATCGTCTGGCCCGATTCATGGTCAGACGAGACGCGGAACGAGGGATCCTCGGCGGCCAGGCGATTGAGTGCAATGCCCATGCGTTCCTGGTCGGCCTTGGTCTTGGGCTCCACCGACAGCTCGATGACGGGGTCCGGAAATTCCATCCGCTCGAGAATGATCGGCTTTGAAGGATCGCACAGCGTGTCGCCGGTGGTAGTGTCCTTCATGCCCGCGATCGCAACGATGTCGCCCGCGAACGCTTCGTTGATGTCTTCCCGGCTGTTGGCATGCATCAGCAGCATACGGCCGATCTTTTCCTTCTTGTCCTTGACCGAGTTGAGCACGATGCCCTTCTCGAGCTTGCCCGAATAGATGCGGGTGAAGGTCAGCGAGCCGACGAACGGATCGTTCATGATCTTGAACGCCAGCGCAGCGAACGGCGCGTTGTCGTCCGACGGACGGCTGTCTTCGGCATCGGTGTCGGGATTGATGCCCTGGATTGCCGGCACGTCGATCGGGCTCGGCATGTAGTCGACCACGGCGTCGAGCAGCGGCTGGACGCCCTTGTTCTTGAACGCCGAGCCGCAAGTGATCGGCACGAAGGCCTGGGCCAGCGTGCCCTTGCGGATCAGGCGCTTGATGGTCGCTACGTCGGGCTCGTTGCCGTCGAGGTAGGCTTCCATGACATCGTCATCCAGCTCGACGATCGTCTCGAGCAGCTGGTGGCGATATTCGGCAGCCTTGTCGGCCATGTCGGCGGGAATCTCGACATAGTCGAACTTCGCGCCGAGGCTTTCGTCGAGCCAAACGATGCCCCGGTTGTTGACCAGGTCCACGACGCCCTTGAGGCCGCCTTCGGCGCCGATCGGCAGGTACATCACGAGCGGCACGGCGCCGAGACGATCGATGATCGACTGCACGCAATAATAGAAGTCCGCCCCGGTACGGTCGAGCTTGTTGATGAAACACATCCGCGGGACCTTGTATTTGTCGGCCTGGCGCCAGACGGTCTCCGACTGCGGCTCAACGCCGGCAACGCCGTCGAACACCGCGACCGCGCCATCGAGCACGCGCAGCGAACGCTCGACTTCGATGGTGAAGTCGACGTGGCCGGGGGTGTCGATGATATTGATGCGGTGTTTCGGGCCCTTGCCGTCGTCGGCCTGCCAGAAGGTGGTCGTGGCGGCGCTGGTGATCGTGATCCCGCGCTCCTGCTCCTGCTCCATCCAGTCCATCGTCGCGGCGCCGTCGTGGACTTCGCCGATCTTGTAGGACTTGCCGGTGTAATAGAGGATGCGCTCGGTCGTGGTCGTCTTGCCGGCATCGATGTGCGCCATGATGCCGATATTGCGATAGCGATCCAGCGGGTATTCGCGGGCCATGATACAATCCTTAGTGAGGCTTCAAGCCGGGGCTTGCGCCGCCCGGCTCTCGCCTATGTAGTTACGAAAGTTACCAGCGGTAGTGGCTGAACGCGCGGTTGGCGTCGGCCATGCGGTGGGTGTCTTCGCGCTTCTTGACCGCGTTGCCGCGGTTGTTGGCGGCGTCCATCAGCTCGCCCGAAAGGCGCGCGGCCATGGTCGTTTCCGCACGCCCGCGGGCGGCGGTGATGAGCCAGCGGATGGCCAGCGCCTGGGCACGTTCCGGACGGACGTCGACCGGCACCTGGTAGGTGGCGCCGCCGACGCGCCGCGAGCGGACCTCGACCTGCGGCTTCACGTTGTTGAGCGCATCGTGGAACAGCGCGATAGGATCGGCCTTGGCCTTGCTCTCGACGGTCTCGAGCGCGCCGTAGACGATGCTCTCGGCGACGGACTTCTTCCCGTCGAGCATCAGGTTGTTCATAAACTTGGACAGCACCTGATCCCCGAACTTGGGATCGGGCAGGATTTCCCGCTTCTCGGGACGACGACGACGTGACATCGGATGAATTCCTTATCTTCGGGCCGCAGCGATCGCGCGCGGCCGGACAAAACCAGCGAGCGGCTTACTTCGGCCGCTTGGCCCCGTACTTGGAGCGGCTCTGGCGGCGATCCTTGACGCCCTGCGTGTCGAGCACGCCGCGCAGCACGTGATAGCGCACGCCGGGAAGGTCGCGCACACGGCCGCCGCGGATCAGCACCACCGAGTGCTCCTGCAGGTTGTGCCCCTCGCCGGGGATGTAGCTGATGACTTCGCGCCCGTTGGTCAGGCGAACCTTGGCCACCTTGCGCAGCGCCGAGTTCGGCTTCTTCGGCGTCGTCGTGTAGACGCGGGTACAGACGCCGCGCTTCTGCGGGTTCTGCTCCATCGCAGGGACCTTGTTCTTGGCCTTCTGCGGTTCGCGGCCCTTGCGGACCAGCTGGTTGATCGTCGGCATAAATTCTCTTCACCTGGTTTGGCGCCAAACTGCGGGTGAAGGGAAAAAGGAACGTGCGCGCCGCGGCCGAGGGCTGGCAGGCGATGATCGCACGAGCCTGAAACGCTCCACCCGACCTGGTGCCGGGTTACTTTGACGACCGCCCCCGAAAGGACCGCGCCGCCAATGTTCAGCTCTGTGTGACCGGGCAAAGCGCAAGCCTGCCGCGGATGGCGGGCCCTTAGGCAGGTTTGCCGGATGGGTCAAGCGAAGGCTTGGACGGACGGCCCACGCTGAGGGGAGCGAGACACCGTCCGTCTTTGCCGGGATCAGCAGTGGGTCGCGTAGCTGTCCCGATGGCCTGGGACTAGCGCGCCTGCGCCGGCAATAATCTTGGGAATTATACTGATAAGTGCGGAATAATTCCGCGGGAGGGCTCCGGCGGGCGCGGCACGCTGAACGGAGCGCGCCGACACCCGCCTTCGCACGAGACGAGCGGGGTCGCTACGCCGTCCCGATTAGTGACCTTTCCCGCCGCCGTGGCCGCCATGCCCGCCGTGGCCGCTCGGGTAGTGCGCGCCGCCCGAAGGATAGTTGGGCATGTGCCCCCCGGGCTGCGGGTGCCGGCTGTGGCCGTCGTAATGGTGGTAATAGCCCCCGCCCGGCGGCCGGTCATGGTAGAAGTGACTGCCTTCGCCCCGGTAATAGTCGTGGTCGTGCGAGTGCCCGCGGTAATAGAAGTACCCGTCGGTCCCCCAGTAACCGTCGTAGAACGGCCCGTAATAGCCGTCATACCAAACCGAGTAGGGATAGCTGTACCAGCCATAGCCGTAGCCGGCATCGAGCCCGTAATAGCCGTCGTAGTAGCAGCCGCTCAGGGCCAACGGGGCCGCCGCCAGCGCGAGCCCGATCAGAATACGCTTCATCGCAGTCTCCTGTGTCTAGGCTCCCGGATGAGTGGTGGGGAGCAATCGATCCCCTCGCCAGGTGGAATAGCGCGTCTGCGCAACCGGTTAATGCGGGAATATACGGAGCGGCGGGGGTCGCGGTTACCGACCCCTCGCCGGTTACTCGTCAGGCGCCGCCACCGGCGCGGGCCGCGGCGACGTCTTGGAATGGCCCCCGCGCGAATGGTGTCCCCTTGACGGCGGTGCGGGGTTCCCGGCCGCAGGCCCGTGCGCTGCCGGCGGGCCGGAGTGCGGGGCCGGCGGAGTGTGCCCTCCCGCGGGAGGCGTGGGATGCCCCGTGGGTGGAGTGCGCCCGCCTGCCGGGGGATTGGGATTGCCCGCGGGCGGAGTGTGCACCACCGGCGGAGGATTGGGGAAGCCGCCCGGATGGGTCTGCCCGCCCGCCGGCGGATTGCGCTGTCCGGCGGGCGGATTGTGGCCTCCCGGCGGAACGGGATAACTCGGCAGCTGCGACCCGGCCGGCGGCCGCTGGGTCTGGCCGTCGTAATGGTGGAAATGGTCCCCGCTCGGCGGCCGGTCGTGGTGGAAGTGCTTGCCGTCGCCCCGGCGATAGTGGTGGTCGTGCTCGAACAGGCGGAAATAGAAGAACCCGTCGAGGCCCCAATAGCCATCGTAGAACGGCCCGTAGTAGCCGTCGTACCACACGGAATAGGGATAGCTGTACCAGCCGGTGTCGTAGCCATAGCCGGTGTCGTAGCCGACGCCGTAATAGTCCTCCGCGCAACCCGCCAGCGGCACCGTCGCCGCGGCCAGCGCGAAGCCGATCAGTGTGCGCTTCATCGCTCTCTCCATCATCGGCTCCCGCGTGAGTGGCGGGGGAGCAGGTTGTGCCTATGGACGGCGAGATAGCGCGCCGGCCCGGGCACCCGCCTCTCGCAATTATACGGAGAGGGAGGACCGGCGCCGCGCCGCGTGCTATACCGCCGCCCGGTCGCGCCCGTGCGGAGGAGGAACCTCAGCCGTGTCCGATCATCCCGGCTTCGAATACTGGAAAGCCACCAACCTCCAGTTCCCGTTCCCCGTCGGCGAGATCGACCTGTCGTGGGGCGACGAGGAGAGCGCCAAGGCCTCGGTCGATTTCACCCTGACCGCCGCGCAGCCGGAAAAGAAGACCGTCGCCGAACGCTCGATAGGCATCAAGGATTCGGCCAAGCTGTGGTTCGCGCTCGAATGCACGACCGACGCCCAGGGCAAGGTCACTTGCGAGGCACTGCTGCGCGGCACGCACCTGCACTGGTTCCCAGCGCACGGCGAGCACGCGCCGGGCCCCGAGCAGTCGATCCGCCTCACAGCCGCCGACCTGGCCGGCGCCGGCCGCAAGGAAGCGCTCGACGATCACCGTCCGCATTGCGACTTGCTGTCGGTCACCTGGGGTCAGGATAAGGCCAAGGGCCGGTCTACTGGGACCTGAGCGTGTGGCATTTCAGGGAGACCCCGCGCGAATTCCTCGAAGATCGCGAGCGCGCCAAGCACGAAGCCGAGCTATCGCCGATAGCTGCCGCCAATCCACCTGGGCTGGAACCCCTCGCTTACACCTGCGCCGCCGCCGAAGCCTGATGCGGGGGATGGGCCTTAGGGGGGAAGGTCGAAAGGCTGGCCGCGCCCTGTTCCCGCATCATTCCGACCGCCGCGCACTGCGGCGTCAGGCCGCAGCAAGAAGCCGTCAGCGTTGTGCAGGGCCGGCGCGACCGGTCAATTCGCGTTGGGCCTGCGAGGCATTCATCGCCCCGCCCAGCTCTCCTGTGTCCGCTCGGCCCCAATCGCGTGCGGCCACGGGCGGCAGAGCGCCTCGGCGGCGGGCAGCTCGCCGGTGAGCCAGGCGTCCCATTCGTCCGGGCACAGCAGCACCGGCATGCGGTCGTGGACGTCACGCACCGCGTCGCAGGCCTCGGTGATCACCATCGCGTAGGCGTCGCCCCATTCGGCGGTCGGGCGCCAGAGGCCGGCGGCGGCGGCGACGCCCTCACGGGTGTGGGCGGCGTCGGGCAAGTGGAACCAGGCGCGCGTCTTGCAGCCGAGCTCGCCGATCGCCTCGGCATAGGCGGTCAGCGGGACCAGGCAGCGGCGACTGGTCATGGCGTTGCGCCAGAAGCCGCTTTCGAGCTTGTCGGTGCGCGCGTTGTTGACCGGCTTGGGCTTGAGCGGCTGGCCGTGCTTGCCCTTGAGCACTAGCGGGAAGCCCCAGGTCATCGTGCGCAGCTTACCTTCCAACACGACGAGGCCCTGCTGGCCGGGAAAGACCAGCTCGCCGCGGTTCGAGCCCTGCGCGGCGTTCTCGACCCGAAACAGCCGGGCGACCTCGGCCTCGGCCTTGGTCATGCGGTAGAGGTTGCACATTTTGTTTGTTTAGCCTCAGGCGCCATCCGGCGCCATCCGGCGCCCTCAGGCTTCCGGCCTAACCGGCCGACGCGCGATCGCGCTTGCGGGACTTTTGGTCGAAGTCGCGAACCACTCCTGTAATGTGCTGTGGGATTTAGTCTGGTCGGCGACTTGCCGACCGCAAGGCCGAACGGCCGCCCGAGTTTATGCGAGGGAAGCCAAGCGGGCCGGATTGCCCGCACCCTGCGCTTGAGGGCGCAAAAAAAGAGGCCTCAACTCACCGGACTCGGCTTGCCGAGCTCTCCGCTCGGTTTGCGTTCGACCGGGGCCAGCGCCGGCAGCCCTCGCCCGAAGCGGTCGGCTGGGGCCTTGCTAGCGAAGCTCGGCGCAGGCTGCTGCCAGCCGAGGTGGAGCACCACCACCGGGTGCAGCGCGGCGTCGAACAGCACGCCCACGTGGCCCAGGTCGCGCCACACGACCTTACCGCTCGCTTCAAGCCAGTCGAAGAATTCCAATGTCAGCCGGCCGCCGACATCGATGCCCTGGTCGGGCGCGGTGATCATGCAGCCGTCGTGCGACAAGTCGTACAGATGCACCAGCGACGCCTGGCCGCCCACTGAGCAGATGATCCGCCGGTCCACCGGCACGCGGGCGCTGGCTCTTTGATCCGTCGTCTCGGGTCTCCATCCGAAATCCTAATGTCCCGTTATCCAGATTAGGTCATTTCACTTAACGGGCCGTAAAAGCATTTGTTTTTGTGGCCTAATCTCGCGAAGGTTGAACCCATCCCGCACGCGCGCGCTTGTAACGAGATGCCTCCAGCGCCCCTTTCTCACACGCTCTAAAATGCCGCGAGATAGCAATTCATTGCGCTCGAAAAACAATTTGAGACAAAGTCAAAAAGTGCCTAGGCTGCGGCGCAAAGAAGATTGCTCAGAGAGGGGCCCTGACATGCGTCGCATCACATCCTATCGCCTAGCCGTAACCGCCTCGGCGCTCGCCGCCGCGGCGATGCTGTTCACCGGGCCGAGCGGCGCGGTAGCGCAGCAGGCCCCGGCGAGCATGCCGGCGGCGGGGGCGACGGCGGCCAAGGTTGCCGCCCCGGCCAAGGCCAAGGTGCCGGTGAAGGAATGGAAGACCCCGGCCGATCTCAGCGTGCTGCTGCCGGTCGACACCACGTACACCCCGCCGCGGACGCAGTGGGGCGATTACGACTTCGCGCACACTTACCAGATCGAAAACCTCAACGCCGGGCGGATCCTGTTCCAGCGGCCCAAGGTGTTCGGCAACCGCGTGTACCTCAAGCCCGAGGAGTTCGCCCGCCGCATCGCCAGCGCAGAGCGCTCGGACGCGTCGTTCTCGAACGAGGGCCAGGGGCTCAACGCCGGCGGCACGAAGGGCCTCGCCGACTGGATGCACAAGACCGAGTTCGGCCACCGCACCTCGATGCTGATCGACCCGGTCGACGGCCAACTCCCGGCGCTGACGCCGTGGGCGGAAGAGCTGTGGAAGAACGGCCGCTCGAGCTGGGTGCCCGGCCAAGCCTATGACACCGCGGCCGACTTCGACAGCTGGGACCGCTGCGTGTCGCGCGGCTTCCCCGCCTCGATGTTCCCGTTCCGTTACAATAACGGCATCCGCATCTTCCAGGGGCCGGGGTTCATGGTCATCAACCTTGAGATGCTCGGCACCCGGGTGATCCCGATCGGAAGCTCCACCAAGTGGCCGGGCCAGGTCGAGGCGTGGATGGGCAACAGCCGCGGGCACTGGGAAGGCAAGACCTTCGTCATCGAGACGAGCAACATCAAGAGCGGCGACGGCGTGAGCTACAACAACGAGAAGCGCGCCGCTTCGCCGCTCAACATGGCGACGCAGAACGTGCCGCCGTTCAACACCATCCCGACAAGCACCCAGGCGCACACCGTCGAGCGGCTGACGATGGTCGACGCTAACACGATGGATTACCAGATCACCTACGACGACCCGCAAGTGTTCACCCACCCATGGACCGCTCGTTTCGAATGGGCGCGCGAGGACAGCTACCAGTTCTTCGAATACGCCTGCATCGAAGGCGACGTCCAGGTGGCCAACTACATCAAGGCGTCGCGCGCCGAGCGCGCGCTGATCGCCTCGGGCCAGCGCAAGCCCGAGGTCGGCGCGGCGGATTCGCGCACGCGCTTCGCCGGGCAGTTCGACTACGATCCGGCGGCCAACGATCGTCCGGGTCCGCCGCCGGGTGCGCGTCCGTCCGCACCGCCGCCGCCCAAGTCGGGTAGCTAGAGGAGAACGCTCAGGCGCTCTTGCCGGCGTAGAGCAGGCGGCCCTCGCCGAGTTCGTCCATAACCCGGGCGATCTCGTCGTCCTCGACCGCGAAGCAGCCGAAGCTGCGGCCGATACGCCCGTGCGAATCGATCATCGCGGGAGCGACATAGCTCGCCCCGTGGATCACGATCGCCCGCTCGAGCGCGAGGTTGTTGTCGGGGTCGAGCCCGATCAGCCGCTGCGAGTGACCGTGCTTGCCGTAATACGGCGTCGCGGTGACGTAGGCCCCGCGCGAGCTGGCGTTCGAGCCCGGATCGTTCGAAAAGCGCTGGAGGTATCCGGTGTTGCCGAGGTCGGAGCCCTTGCCGTGGGCAACGAGCCAGCTCTGCTCGATCCGCCCGCTCTCGACGTCGACGAGGTGGAAGCGCCGCTCGCTCGACGGGAGCGAGAAATCGACCAGGCCGAGCTTGTCGCGCCGGCCGACATAGGCGGAATGCGCATTCATGGCGGCAAGCGCCTCGCCGAGAAGCGGCGGCCGAGCGGCGGCCACGGGGGCGGCGGGCACCGGCGCCCTCATTTGCGGCGGCAGTAGCGGAGACGGGGTACGGCGCGGCAACGGGGTCGAGCGGCCAAGGAGCGCGCTCGAAACGCTGGCAGTCATAGCAGCGGCAGCGCCGACGAAATGACGTCGGTTGAGTATCATGTCCGATCCTGTGAACTGTGAGAGGCCCCGTCCGGCCCTGTTGACTTTGTTTCCTACAACATGGGGCCTTAATAAAACCTGTAAAGAGGCAGTCCGGGTCGCTTACGGGTTGAGCCGTGGGAACCATGCGACGAGCGACCGATCAGCTCGCGGCATTCACTCGCCCGAGAGGAACGCGACGAGCGTTTTGACCTTCTTCTGCCGCCACTGCGGGCGCGGAGCGATCAGCCAGTAGGCTCGGCGGCCTTCCTCTGGGCCTTCGAGAACCTTGAGCCTGCCGGATTCGAGCGCCTCCTCGCACAAGAGCAGCGGCAGCATCGCCTTGCCCAGCCCCGCGAGCGCGCTCGCCAGTGCCTGCCCGGCGTTGCCGACCTGCAGCGCCGGCTCGACCCCGTCGGGCAGCGGAGCGCCGGGCCAGGCGACCCATTCGTCAGGCGCGCCTTCGGCGGCCACGACGACGCGCTGCGCGGGAGCCAGCTGGACGCCTTCGAGATCGTCCGGCCCCTCGACCAGCCGCACCGCGACGTCGAGATTGGCCTCGGTGAAATCGACCTCCTCGCCGCCGATCAGCTGGTAGCGAACCTCAGGGTTCTCGCGTCGGAACGCGGCGAGGCGCGCGGCGAGCCATTGCGCGTAGAACTCGCGCGGCGCGGCGATAGTGTAGAAGTGGCTCGACTGCCCAGCCTGCATCGCCTGAACGGCCTCCTCGAAACGCAGGAACCCCTCGCGCAGGGGATCGAGCCCGGCCTCGGCTTCGTCGGTCAGTTCGAGCCCTTTGCTGGTGCGGCGGAATAGCACCACCCCGAGCACGTCCTCAAGCGCGCGGATCTGCTGCCCGACCGCCGCCGGCGTGACCGCGAGCTCGTCGGCCGCGCGGGTAAACGACAAATGCCGCGCGGCGGCATCGAACACGCGCAGGGCGTTCAAAGGCAGGTGCGTGCGCTTCATGGCGGGGTGCGTGTAAGCGCGAGAGGCGCGCGCAGCAAGGCGGCTTCGCACTCGCGATCTCACTTGCCGAATGTTATATTTACGCCGTAGGAACGGCGCCAGATCGAGGCGAACGAGATGTTCGTTTTGTCCGGCTTGTCGCTGGGGGGCGATTCATCTTGTCCACATCCGACATCTTTCTCTCCTACGCCCACAACGACGCCGAAGTTGCGCGCAAGTTCGCCGAGGCGTTCAAGCGCGAAGGCTTCGACGTCTGGTGGGACGACGATCTGCGCTCGGGCCAGGTCTTCGACGAGGCGATCGAGACCGCCTTGCGCGCAGCGATAGCCGTCGTGGTCTTGTGGTCGCCGCATTCGGTTTCTTCGCGCTGGGTGCGTGCCGAGGCGACGCTGGCTGACCGAAATCGCACGCTCGTACCCGTCACGATCGCGCCATGCGAGCGGCCGATCATCTTCGAACTGACCCACACCGCCGACCTCACCGGCTGGAACGGCGACGGCACAGTCGCAGCGTGGCAGGATCTTTTGCGCGACATTCGCGGCTCAATCAAAAAGGCGCCCAGTGCCGCGCCCGCCGAAAGCTCCATTTCGCCTTCGGCCCCTCCCGCCTCGATCGACATTGGCATGCCGTCGCTGGCGATCATGCCGTTTGCGAACCGTTCGGGCGAAGAGGCGGACGGGCTTTTCGCCACTGGCTTGGTCGACGACTTGATCGCAGCGCTCTCGACCGGGCAGGTTAAGGTCATTTCGAGCAGTTCGACGCGCGCCTATCGTGACGCTCCCTACGATGCGCGGCAGGTGGGCGACGCGCTCGGCGCGCGCTATCTGCTCGAAGGCAACGTACGCCGAGTCGGCGATGATTTCCGCGTCACTGCCCAGCTGGTCGAGGCATCTTCCGGCGCGATCCGCTGGACGCAAAAATTCGACCGCCCGCTGAGCGATCTCGCACGTTTGCAGGAAGACCTTGTCATCGAGGTTGCCAGCCACCTTAATGTGCAGGTCCGCAAGGTTGAGCTGGAGCGCGCGTTGCGCAAGCCCGGCGATCTTACCGCATGGGAATCGCTCTTACGCTCCGACGCCGCGAGCGTAAGTCAGACATATGACGGGCTCCTGGAGGGACTCGCCGAGGCGCGTCGCGCGGTCAAGCTGGCACCCGACTTCGCCGCCGCGCATGCCCGTCTCACCTTCGTGGCGGCGCTATGTTTTTGGCAACTTTCGGCGAACGACGACGAGGATTTGCGCCGCGAAGCGCGTGAGCACGCCAAGCGTGCCTTGAACATCGAAGCGAACGATCCGCGCATTCTGTCGATCCTCGCCCAGACCTACGGCATCATCGGCGACTGGAACCAGGGCCAGCGCTGTGCCGAGCGCGCGATGGAGATCAATCCCGATCTCGAGGCGAGCCACGTCGCGATGATCATGGTCTGCATCTACTTCAAGCGTCACGAGGAGGCGTTGAGCACATAGACGCCTGCGATCGCCTGGCCCCGCGAGGCATGGAGGCGCATATTCGGCTAATCCAGCGCGCCGGCGCCTATTACCTCGCAGGAGACTACGAGCGCGCGCTCGAAACGTCGCGGAACATTCTCATGATGGTGCCGGACTTCCTCTTCTCGCTCAAGGATGCAGCGGTCTATTTGCAGAAGCTCGGGCGACATGACGAAGCGCAAGAAGCCCTGCGCGAACTGCGCGCCCGCATGCCGACGATCACACTCGAGCTGCTGGCGGGGATGCACAAGCGGAGCGTCCTGGCGCCCGACATCGCCGCCGAATATCAGGCAGCGATCGAAGAAATCTGGCATGCAGCCGAGGCGCAGAGCGCCGCGGCCCATTAGCTCGCCAGTTCTTTGAGCCTCAGCGCGCCTCAGCGGGCGCGGCGAGCGGGAAGAACGGGATCGCCACCTCGAACAGCCGGCCCTCGCCGTCGCGGAAGGTGTAGTGGCCCTCCATCGAGCCATGCGGGGTCGCCAGCGGGCAGCCCGAGACATAGTCGTGCGTCTCGCGCGGGGCGAGCACCGGCATCTCGCCGACCACCCCTTCGCCGTCGACGAGACTGACCATCCCGCGACCGTCGGTGATGCGCCAGTGGCGTGTCATCAGCTGGATCGTGTCGTCGCGGTCGTTCTCGAGGCGGATGTGATAGACCCAGAACCACTTGCCGGCTTCGATCCGTGATTGCTCAGGCATAAAAGTCACCGAGACGTGGACCGAAACGCCATCGGTGATCGCGGTGTGTTGGAACAGGCTGCGCAGGGCATCGAGCATGATGCGTTGCAGCGTAACCGCTTTGCCTCAAGGCCGCAATCGGAGTGCGGCGGCCGGATGCGGTCCGCGGCGTTGTTTCCCCAAGAGATTTATGTCGGAACCCGACATATAAGTCGTGAATTTAGGAGTGGCGACCTCCTACTGACCTTTCAGGGGACATGACCATGGACCAAGCCGCTCCTCGCCGCAGCTGGGCAGGAATCGTTCTCGGTGCGGTAATCGCTGTGATCGGGGTCGTGCTGGCCGTTGGCGGCGTGTGGCTCGTCGCCCTGGGCGGTTCGTGATACTATTCACTCGCAGGCCTGCCGATGATCGTCGCCGGCGGCCTGCTGGTTCTGTGACGGCCGATCGGCCTGTGGATCTACGTCGTCATTTTCGCGCTGACGGTGCCGTGGGCGCTGTGGGAAAGCGGCGCCGACCCGTGGGCGCTGGTGCCGCGGCTGGTGGGCCCGGCCGTCATCCTGGCGCTGGTTGCGCTGTTCTCGCCGCTGACCGACCGCCGCACAGGCTGGGGCGCGGCGGTGCTCGGCGCTATCGGCTCGCTCGTCTTTCTTGAATTAATGCTGTGGGGCGCAGCGATCGCGCAACCCGATCTCGTTCTCGCGGCCCTCCCCGCGGCGATGCCTACCTGCCCCGAGTGATCGAGGCGACCGTCGACGCGCGGCTGATTGCGGTCGACGCCGCGACCGGACGCCCGTGCGCCAACTTCGGCATCAACGGCCAGGTCGATGCCAAGATTGGGCTCGGCCGGGTCTGTCCCGGCATGGCGTCGATCACCGCGCCGACGACGATCGTGCGCGGAGTCATCGTCACCGGCCGCCAGGTGCTCGACAACGAGCGCAACGATGCGCCCTCGGGCGTGATCCAGGCCTACGATGCCATTACCGGCAAGCCTAAATGGGCGTGGGACCTCGGCCGTCCGGGGCAGATCGGCAGGCCGAAGCCACGCGGCCAGTTCACCCGTGGAACGCCGAACATGTGGACTACTGCCGCGGCCGACGAGCAGCTCGACCTAGTCTATGTCCCGACCGGCAACAGCGCGAGCGACTACTGGAGCACCGACCGCAGCCCACAGGAAACGCCTTCAACAGCTCGATCGGCGCGCTCGATGCGACCACGGGAAAGCCGGTTTGGCACTTCCAGACCGTGCACAAGGACGTCTGGGATTACGATATCGGCAGCCAGCCGACGCTGGTGGACCTACTGGACGGCACGCCGGCGATCGTGGTCCCTTCGAAGCAGGGGGATATCTACGTGCTCGACCGGCGCACCGGCAAGCCGCTCCATGACGTCTAGGAACGTCCCGTGCCGCAAGGGCGGCGAGGAGCCGCAACAGCGCTCGCCCACGCAGCCGCTTTCGCTTTTTTCAAACCTGCGCCATCCCGACCTCAAAGATCGTGCCATGTGGGGCATTTCGCCGATCGATCAGATGATCTGCCGCATTCAGTACCGGAAGGCGGAATAGAAGGGCTTCTACACCCCGCCGACCTCGAAGCGCCGTTGGATCGAGTACCCGAGCTATAACGGCGGCTCCGACTGGGGCTCGGTTGGGGTCGATCCGACGCGCGGCGTGATCGTCGCGAACTACAACGACATGCCTAATTACGACCGGCTGGTTCCGCGCGCTCTCGCCGACAAGCGAGGCTACAAGCCGCGCGGACCTGAAGTCAACCAGGGCGGCAGTAAGGCCGAGGGCGAAGGTGCGCCGATGGCCGGCGTGCCGTTCGGCGTCGACGTCAATGCCGGCTGGCAGCTGCGCCTCACCGGCCTTGTGTGCAAGGACCCCCCTACGGCTGGATCCGTGCGCTCGACCTTGTGACGGGCAAAACGACTTGGGATCGCCCCTTCGGCTCGGCCCGTTCGAATGGCCCGTGGGGGATTGCGCTGGGGCTGCCGTGGACCATCGGCACGCCCAATAACGGCGGCTCGGTGGTAACCGCGGGTGGACCGATCTTCGTCGCCGCGACGACCGACAACCTGCTCCATGCGATCGACCTCAAGACTGGCAAGGAACTGTGGCACGACGCTCTGCCGGGCGGCGGGCAGGCGAACGTGATGACATACGCGGCCGACGGGCGCAGTATGTCGTCGTTATGGCCGGCGGGCACCACTTCATGAAGACGCCGGTGAGTGACGCGCCGGTCGCTTATGCCTTGCCGCAGCAATGAACGGGGTCAGGGGGCGACGGGCACCGGCTTGGCGAGCGCCGAGGCGTCGCAGGTCAGTTCCCAGCAGACCCCGCCGGGGTGGAAGTGGAGCGACACTTCGGCCCCGAGGTTGTGCTGCGGAACGTCGCGGATAAGGGTCATGCCGAAGCCGTTATGCTTGGGCCTGACCACCGCCGGACCGCCGCTCTCGCGCCACCAGAGTTGCAGCCCCCTACCTTCGGCACAGTGCGACCAGCCGATGTCGACCGAGCCATTCTCGGTCGAGAGCGCGCCGTACTTGAGCGAGTTGGTTGCCAGCTCGTGCATCGCCATGCCGATGACCTCGGCCGCGCGCGGCGCGAGCGATAGCGGCGGACCGCCAATGCGGAATTCGCCGGGGGCGTCATGGATGAAGGCGAGCTGCAGTCGCACCAGCTCAACGATCGGCACCTCACGCCATTGGCGCTCGACGAGGATGTCCTGGTTGATCGCCAAGCTTTGCACTCGGTCCTCGAACCGGGCGATAAAGCCTTCCTCGCTAGGCGCGCTGCGCCGGGCGAGCGCCTGGATCGTCGTCAGCATGTTCTTCGAGCGGTGGTTGACCTCCATCAGCAGCAGGCGGATCTGCTCCGATTGTTCACGCTGCTCAGTGATGTCAGTATTCGTGCCGAACCAGCGGACGATTTCGCCCCTCTCATCGCGGATCGGCTGGGCGCGCGAGAGGAACCAGCAATACTCGCCGTTCTTGCCCCGCATGGGAAAGGTATCTTCGTAGTCCTCACCCGCCGCGATCGCCGCGTTGTAGTTCGCGACTACGCGCTGACGGTAATCGGGATGGACCACCTGGCGGCGCTTGTTGGTCTGGGCCTCGTCATCGCTGAAACCGGTGAATTCGTACCAACGCTGGTTTAACCAGAAAATGTGCCCGTCAGGATCGGCCATCCAGGCGAACTGGCTGATGTTTTCGGCGAGCATCCGAAAGCGCTCCTCGCTTTCGCGCACCGCCTGCTGGACGCGCAAGTACTCCCCGACGTCGCGGGCCATCTTGCTGGCGCCAATGATCTTCCCGTTTGCGTCTCGCACGGGCGATACGCTGACCTGCACGTCGAGCAAGTGGCCCTCTTTGTGCAGGCGCTTGGTGTAGAACGGGGCGACGCGTTCACCCGCCCGGATGCGCGCCAGAATCTGGTCCTCTTCCTCTTGCCGGTCAGGCGGGAGCAGGCGGCGGATCGAGCCGCCGACCATCTCTTCTGAATTCCAGCCGAACAGCCTCTGAGCCGCAGGATTCCACGAGATGACGATGCCGTCGGGGTTCTTGGCCACGATCGCGTCGTCGGAGGAATCGACGAGCGCTGCGTAGAAATCGCGAAGTTCGGTCATTCAGATTCCCGGCCGATCGCAGGAGCCGGTCCGCGGATTACCCGATGGCATGTTCGGACCTTAACGCAATAGAGACGCTTGGAGTTCCCTGCGCGACGCGGATTGCACTCTGGATCAGAGGCCGGCCTCGGCCAGCGCCTGGTCGAGGTCTTCGATCAGGTCCTGCGGGTCTTCTAGGCCGACATTGAGGCGCAGCATGCCTTCGCCCACGCCCATGGCCTCGCGCGCCTCGGCACCCATGTTCGCGTGAGTGCTGCTGGCCGGGTGGCACATCAGCGACTTGGCGTCGCCGATGTTGTTCGAGATGTCGATAAGCTCAAGCGCGTCGAGCACCGCATGGGCTTGCGGACGACCGCCATCGAGCACGAAGCTGAAGATCGGCCCCGCAGCGCTCATCTGCTTGACCGCCAGCTCATACTGCGGATGGCTCGGCAGGAACGGGCACAGCATCGTCGGCACGCGGCTTTCGAGGAAACGCGCGACCTTCATCGCATTTTCGCTCTGCCGCTGGGCGCGCAAGTCGAGCGTCTCGAGGCCCTTGAGCACCACCCAGGCGTTGAACGGGGAGAGATTCGGTCCGGTGTTGCGCTGAAAGGCGAGCAGCGTCCCTTCGACGAATTCGCGCGAGCCGCACACCGCGCCCGCGAGCACCCGGCCCTGCCCGTCCATCAGCTTGGTCGCCGAATAGGCGACGACATCGGCGCCGAACTCGAGCGGGCGCTGCAAAACTGGCGTAGCGAAGGCGTTGTCGACCACGCTGACAATCCCCTTCGAACGCGCAAGACCGCAAACATATGCCAGGTCGACCACGTCCATCGTCGGGTTCGCCGGGGTCTCGAAGAAAAACACCTTGGTGTTGGGGCGCACGGCCGCTTCCCAGGCCTGGTTGTCGCGCGCATCGATCACGGTCGTCTCCACGCCAAAGCGCGGCAGCAGGTGGTCGACGAGCCAGCGGCACGAACCGAACGCCGCGCGTCCGGCGACAACGTGGTCGCCGGTCGAGACCTGGCACAGGAGCGCCGCGGTCATCGCGGCCATCCCGCTCGCCTGCACGCGGCAGGCTTCGGCGCCTTCCATCGAAGCGATCCGCTCCTCGAGCATCGCTACGGTCGGGTTCTGCAGCCGCGAATAGGTCATCCCCTGCGCCTCACCGGCAAAGCGTGCGGCGACGGTGGCGGCGTCGTCGTAGGAATAGCCGCTGGTGAGGAAGAGCGCTTCGCTTGTCTCGCCCTGCTCGCTGCGCCAGGTCCCGGCGCGAACGGCCCGGGTGGCGGGGCGCCATTTCGAGGTGATAGAGCGGTCGGTGCCGGTGGTCTTTTTCATCGCCCTGGCTCGATAGGTCGGCGCGCTGCGGTGGGCAAGCGCCAGCTTGCCCCGCGGGGCACCGCGCTCTAACGATCGCTACCGATGAGCCAGGCGCCCGAGCATCCGCGCGATCCCCTTGCCTGGAACATCGCTGTCACGCTCGCCTTCCTGGCCCTGACAGCGATCCGCCTGACGATCCCCTCGAAGCCCTACTTCGACGAATTCCACTACGTCCCCGCCGCCCGCGTGCTGATGGCGCTGACGCAGCCGGCCAACATCGAGCACCCCATGCTCGGCAAGGAACTGCTCGCTCTGGGGATGCGGCTGTTCGGCGACAACGCTTTCGGCTGGCGCGTCTTCCCCGCGCTTTTCGGAACGCTCGGGCTGTTTGCTGCGATGCGAGCGCTGTGGTTCGCCAGCGGTTCGCGCTTTGCCTCGTTCGCGGGCGGCGTGCTGATGGCCACCGGCTTCGCGTGGTTCGTGATGAGCCGCATCGCTATGCTCGACATGTTCATGGCCAGCCTGACGCTGGTCGCGCTGTGGGCTTTCGCTGGGGCGCTGCGCGAGAACGAGACCGGACGCCGCCGGCTGGCGGTGGCGGGCGTGGCGCTCGGCCTTGCCATGGCGGCGAAGTGGAACGCCGCACCACTCGCGGTCTTGCCGGGCCTCACTTTCCTTGTCGTTCGCCTGCGCGAGTGCGGCTGGCGCGGGCTGACCAGCGGCCGCGGCGCGCCGGTCGCGGGTGTTACCGTCTGGGAAGCGGCGTTGTGGCTCGGCCTCGTGCCGCTTGCCGTCTACGCGCTGACCTTCATTCCGGCGATGCTCTACGCCCAGGATCCCCTGGCGCCAACGGGACTCGTCGAACTGCACCGGCACATGATCGAGCTGCAGGAAAGCGTGGTCAAACCCCACCCCTACCAGAGCGTGTGGTACGAGTGGGTTTTCGATTGGCGGCCGATCTGGTTTCTTTACGAAAACACCGATGGAGCGCAGCGCGGCGTGTTATTGCTCGGCAATCCCTTGACCCTGCTGCTCGGCCTCGGCGCGCTGGTCTGGGCCGGGGTCCACGGTTTCGAGGGGCGGCGCGACGCGCTGGCGCTGGTCGTGCTCTACGTGGTTTCGCTCGGCGCCTGGATCGTCGCCGACAAACCGGTGCAGTTCTATTACCACTACCTGCTGCCGAGCACATTCCTGCTGGGCATGTTGGCCCTCGCGCTCGACGCCATGTGGCAGCGCGGCCGCAAGGCTATCCCGCTAGGGATGCTCGCGGCCAGCACCGCGCTGTTCGTCTTCTTCTGGCCGATCCTGTCGGCCGCGCCGCTGGCAAGCCCGCAAGCCTTCGCGCACTGGATGTGGCTCGACAGTTGGCGCTAGAAGCGCGGCAGGCGCCTCTGATCCTTCGGCCCGACGGCGAGCCAAGCGAGGAATCCGACGATCGGGAAGATGATGATCCCGATCAGCCAGCCGATCTTGACCCCGTCCGAGCGCGTATTTCGCCAGACGTTGAGGATGGCCCAGATGTCGAGCCCGAGGACCACAAGGCCGAACAGAAGCTTGAACATGGCGATCTCCTCCGCAAATGCGATACTGTGTTATTAATATAATACACGCACGCCAGGAGTACAAGTCAAACCGGTTGCGGCCGGACGGACGCCATCAGCTGTTTGACGTTTTCCGGCGACAGCGCTGCCAGATATTCCGCCTGCATTTCGGCGGTGAGCACTTCAACCATGCGATCGCCCTCGATCCACATCTCGATCACGCCGAAGAACCCGCCGCGCTTGCGGTACTTGGCCGGCCAGCCCTCGCGCTGAGCGATGCCGAGAATGTCCTCCTGCGTCAGGGGAGACGCCATCGCGAAATGGGTCGCCACGCCGAAATCCGTCCCCCGTGATGGGTCGGGCAAGCCCACACCATCGGCATCGCCGTCGCCGGGTTGAAGCACCGTGCCGCGCGGATAGACTTCGACCGTGGTGTTACGCTCGTCGAGCGCGAGCGCCACCCAACTGCCCTTGGCGACGGGCGGGAAGGGCACGGCCTGGCCGCCGCCGAAAAGCTCGGCGATGACGGTTGCGACATGCTGCGGATCGCGCGCGTCGATCGATAGATGGAAAATCATCGATATCCCTCCTGACTCGAATCAGGAGACCATCTTAATCCATCAGCTTGCGGCTGAAATAGACCATCATCTGCGCCGTCATGATCGCCGACTGCCTAGCGTCGGCACCCGAGCCATGGCCGCCCTCGGTGTTCTCGTAATAAAGGAAAGGCAGCCCATACTGCTCCATCCGCGCGGCGAACTTGCGCGCGTGCTGCGGGCCGGTGCGGTCGTCCTTCGTCGTCGTGAAGATATAGGGCTCCGGGTAGTGCCCCTTCGGATCGAGGTTCTGGTAAGGCGAGGTCTTCTCCCAGAACGCCCGGATCGCCTGATCGGCGTTCAGGTCGCCGTATTCCCCTTGCCACGAGGCCCCCCGGGCGATTTTGGCGATGCGGATCATATCGAGCAGCGGCACTTGAATGGCGATCGCATTGAAAAGCTCGGGTTGCTGGATCATTGCCACACCCATCAGCAACCCGCCGTTCGAGCCGCCGAAGATGCCCAGCCGCCGCGGCGAGGAAATCCCGCGCGCCTCAAGGTCCTTCGCCACCGCGGCGAAGTCATCGTAGATGATCTGCCGCTTGGCGCCGAGCCCCGCCTCATGCCATGCCGGCCCGAACTCGCCGCCACCGCGGATGTTGGCGAGGACGTATGCACCGCCCCGCTCGAGCCACAGCTTGCCGATCGTGCCCGAATAAGACGGCGTGTTGCTGACCTGGAAACCGCCGTAGGCGGTCATCAGCGTGGGCGTCGAACCGTCAAGCTTCAGGTCCTTGCGGTGAACGACGAAGTACGGGACTTTCGTGCCGTCGGTCGAGGTCGCTTCGAACTGCTCGACCACGTCCTTCGAAGCGTCGAACTTGGGCGGCAGGTGTTTGAGCGCGGCCGGTGCGGCGGGCGCGGCGGCGTCTGCGTAGTAGAGCGTGCTCGGCGTGAGGAAGCCTTCGGCGGTCAGGAACATCTCGTTCGATTTGTCGTCAGCGGCGACGACACCGAGCGCGAGATTGTCCGGCAATCCGATTGGCGCCGACGACCAGGTGCCGTCTGGTTGCGGCACGAAAACCAGGATTTGCCCGTTGACGTTGTGCAGGGTTGAAACCAGCAACCGGTCGCGGGTCGTGGCAATGCCATCGAGCGCGTCGCGCGGACCCGGCGCCCACACCAGCGTCGGCGCCAGTACGCCGGGATTCTTCCTTACCGCAGCGAGGTCGAGCGCGACGACCGAGCCGGCCTTGTAGGTCGTGCCGGCGACTTTCCAGTCCTCGTCGAGCGAGACGATTACGCGGCCGGCGACCAGCGTCGAAACCGAGGCCTTCTCGGGAATCGCCAGCTTGTCGGCCGTATCGCCCGACAGCACGAACGTCTCGCTGTGGAAGAAGTCCTTGGCGCGCACGAGCAGCGAGATCGTGTTCCCCTGCCCGTCGCGCAGCACGCTGGGGAACACGCCGACGTCGCTCTTGTAGCCGCGGAACAGCTCATGCGCGGCCGCCAGCGGTTGTCCGCGCGCGACCCGCTTGACGATGAAGGGGTAGCCGGACTCGGTCAGGTCCTGGCCGGTCCAGTCGGTCGAGACCAGCAGGTGATCGGCATCCTCCCAGTCGAACGACAGCTGGCTGCGGGGCAGGAAGAAGCCGTTCTTGACGAAGCCGTTCGCGTCCAGGTCGAACTCGCGCGCCTCGACCGCGTCCTCGCCGCCGTCGGATAGCGAGACCATGCACAACCGTTCGTCGGGCAGCAGGCAGTTCGAGCCTTTCCAGACCCAGCTCTTGCCCTCCGCTTTGCCGAGCGCGTCGACGTCGAGAACCGTCTTCCAGTGCGGATTGGCGGAGCGGTAGTAGGCCAGCGTGGTGCGCCGCCACAACCCGCGCAGCTGCTCTCCGTCCTGCCAGAAATTGAAGATGCCGCCGTTGCGGAAGGCGGGCATCGGGATGCGGTCTTCGGCGGTCGCGATCGCCAGCGCCGCATCGTAAAACGGTTTGTAGCGTGCGTCGGCTTCGAGCGTAGACACGGCCTTGGCGTTGTGCGCCTCGACCCACGCCATCGCGCGCGGCGAATCCTTTTCCTCCAGCCAGATGTACGGATCGTCGCTCACCGCCTGGCCCCATGCCCCAGCGGACACGGTGACCGCAAGTGGCACGAGGAAACGCAGCAGGCGCATCGACAGGAAACTTTCGACATCGACGATGTCACATTCTTACCAAGCGCCATCGCCGGCGCAACCGCGCGGCCTTCCTAGCGGAAGCGGCCCCAGACGAACTTGCTCGACAGCGCGTAATTCCACACTGAGGCGACGGTGACGCCGATGATCGCGGCGGCGTACCAATGCACTCCGTTGCCGTTGAGCATCGCCGCCACGGCGACGTTGGCGAAAGCACCGATGGCGCACGCGGCGCAGAACTTGGCCCATCCGAAGAACAGCCCGCGCGCGCCGACCAGCTTCTGGTCGCGGTAGGTGAGTAGGTTGTTTAGCCAGAAATTGAACGTCATCGCCACGATCGCCGCCGTCGCCTGCGACGCCGTGAACGGCACGTGCAGCAGCTTATAGAGCGGGGTCAGCACGGCCATGTGCACCACTACGCCGAGCGCACCGACGGTGCCGAACAGCGCGAAGCGCGTGGGAATGAACCGGCCGAGCCAGCGTTCGTAGAGACCGGCGAGGAAATCGAGCACGACGCCGTGGTCGAGCTTGCTCTCGCCGGAGGCGCGCTGGGCGAATTTCAAGGGAAACTCCTTCACTCTGAGCGGCGGCTCGGCAGTGGCTAGAATATCGAGCATGATCTTGAAGCCGATGCCGGAAAGACGGTCGGCCTGGCTGCGCAACTGCTTGGACCGAAGCAGGAAAAACCCGCTCATGGCGTCGCTTAGCTCGCTGCCGGTGAGCCTGCGGGCGAGCGAATTGGCGAGGCGCGAGCCTTTCTCGCGGCCCTTGCTCGAAAGTCCTTCGGCGCTGCCGCCTTCGGTGAAGCGGCTGGCATAGGCGAGGTCGTACTCGCCCGACCTCACCGCCGCGAGCATGTCGAGAAGCAGGGCGGGATCGTGCTGGTGGTCGGCATCCATCACCGCGACATAAGGCGCGGCGGTGGCGCACATGCCTTCGATCGCAGCGCTGGCGAGGCCGCGGCGGCCAATGCGCTGAATCACCCGCACGCGCGGGTCGGTCTTGGCGATTTCGCGCACTACGTCGGCGGTGCCATCGCGGGAATTGTCGTCGACGAACACGGCTTCCCAACCCGACGGCCCGAGCGCCTGCTCGATCCGCGCGACCATCGGCGCGATGTTGGCCTTTTCGTTGAGAGTCGGCAGGACGATCGCCAGCTCGAGCGGATTGCTGGCCGCGTCGACAGCTTCGGCGATCTGCATGTGCGTCATCTCCACGGCCTCGGCGGATACATGGTAAATATCAATAAGAGGTTGTGCTGCTCACAGGCGGGCCAGAACCGCATCCCCGATCTCGCTCGCGCCCGCCTTGCCGCCCAGATCGGCGCCCTTGATGCCGTCGGCTAGCGCCTTGCCCACCGCGGCCTCGATCCGCACCGCCTCGGCCTCGCGGCCGAACGAATGGCGCAGCATCATCGCCGCCGAGAGGATCATCGCCATCGGGTTCGCCCTGCCCTGCCCTGCGATATCGGGCGCGCTGCCGTGGATCGGTTCGTAGAGACCCTTGGTGCCAAACTCGGTCTGCTCGGCGCCAAGCGAGGCGCTGGCGAGCAGGCCGATCGAGCCGACGCACATGCTCGCCTGATCGGACAGGATATCACCGAACAGGTTCCCGGTGACGACCACGTCGAACTGGCCGGGGTTGCGCACCAGCTGCATCGCTGCGTTGTCGACGTACATGTGACTGAGCTCTACATCGGGATAGTGCGCGGCGGTCTCAATCACGACGTCGCGCCACAGCTGGCTCGTTTCGAGCACGTTGGCCTTGTCGACGCTGCACAGCCGCTTCTCGCGCCCTTGAGCGGCCTTGAAGGCGACGTGAGCGATGCGGCGCACCTCGTCCTCGGCATAGGACATGAAGTCGAAGCCCTGACGGCGCCCATCGTCGAGCGTGCGAATGGCCTTCTCGCCGAAATAGACGTCGCCCATGAGCTCGCGGACGATCAGCAGGTCGATCTCGCGGGCAATTTCGGGACGCAGCGCCGAGAGGTCTTCGAGGCCTGCAAACATCTTCGCCGGGCGCAGGTTGGCGAACAGGCCGAGCGCCTGGCGCAGGCCGAGGATCGCCTGTTCGGGTCGCAAGTGGCGTTCGAGGTTGTCGCACGCCGGATCGCCGACCGCGCCGAACAGCACCGCGTCGGCGGCCTTGGCCATCTCGAGCGTTTCGGGTGGCAGCGGGTGGCCATGGCGGCGATAGCCGGCGCCGCCGACATCCCCGTCCCAATAGGCGAGTTCTGGTAGCGCGAGCGCGTCGAGCACCTTGCGCGCTTCGGCCATGATCTCCGGGCCGATGCCATCACCAGCCAATATCGCGATGTTCATGCCATTCGTCCCAGAAGCTCGCGGAGGCGAGCGCGCGCGGCCATAACATCGCCGCGCCGGTCGGCAAGCAGGTAGTGGTCGAGCGGCCCGGCCAACTGGTCCATCTCACTTAGGACATCGGGCAACGCCTCGGCTCGGGGCCTGAGGCCGCCATAGCCAAGCTCGCGGAGCAGCAGCGCCTCATAATCGACCAGCGCCCCGGCCCAGCCGCGCGCCGACGGGGCGTGGCAGATCGCGCTCAACAGCCCGCTCAGCGCCTGCCACAGGCTCGGGTAAGGGTGCCGCTCGGGCAGCGAAGTAGCGGTCAGCGCGCAGACCCAGCCGATCGCCGCTGCCGGCAGCGGCTCGCCGAGCCACGGCCCGCGGCTCTCG
>DATIQN010000029.1:0-6846 GCA_035470785.1 Croceibacterium sp.
CTCGAGGGTGCGAGCGCGGCGGTGATCGTGACCGAGTGGGACGCCTTCCGCGCGCTCGACTTCGCGCGCATGGGCGAACTGCTCGCCGAAAAGCTGCTGGTCGACTTGCGCAATGTCTACGATCGCGAAGAAGTCGAGCGCCATGGGTTCAGGTACGTGGCGGTGGGCAGATAAACTGTCGCTGGGGGTAAGGCGCCCGTCGCTATCGCTCGGGCGTTTTGGCCGAAAACAGTCCGCCGAACTGTTTTCAGCAACCAAAACTGGTGCCGGCTGCAGGAATCGAACCCGCGACCCCCTGATTACAAATCAGGTGCTCTACCAACTGAGCTAAGCCGGCATCTGTGTGCGCCTTTGCGTCAAGCCGCGCGCAAGGTCCAGCCCGATCAGAACACCGTCTTCGGTGTCGCCTCGCGCACCATCGCCTGGCGCACCAGCGGCACCTGCGGGCCGCCGTAGGACAGGAAGGTGTCGTGGAACTGCTTCCACACCTTCCGCCCGCCGCGGCTCGCCGTCCAGTCATCGCGCAGCTTCATGATCAGCAGCTTGTTGAGCGTGTAGTTGAGATATTGCGGATCGTAAGTGCCGCGAGCGGCCTGCTGCTCGGCGTTGCCTTCATCCTTGGAGCACTCGTCGGTGAACAGCTTCTTGGATTGTTCCTGCGTCGTCCCCTGGGTGTGCAGGCCGCGGGTTGGTGTGCGGCCGGTCGGCTTCCTCGAGGAAGAACAGCTGCCCTTCGGCGACGTGAACAAGATAATCGCGCTCGAACGCGTCGTCCTTGCCGAGGCCCTTATGGCCGTCGGCATCGGCGATGACCTTTTGCAGGAAATCGGCCTGCGCCTTCAGGCCCGCCGGGCTCCAGTCGGGCAATTGGCCGTCGAAACGATGATCACCCTGATAGATCGCCGCGTCAGGGTTGAGCGCGAAGTACTGGTCGACGGTATGCTGCGCATAAGCCTTCATTGGCTCTGTGCGGGCGGTGTCTGCACGGCCTGGCACGAGCCAAGGACAAGGCAGGCGACGCCTGCGAACAGCTTACGATTCATTCGCTTCGCTCCCGATTATCGCCTGGCGCCAAACTGCGTTACGGTGCGCCGAAGGTCCAGCCCTCCGTGGCCGCGATTTCCGCCGTCATCGCGCTCGGACGCCACAGCTCCTTCCGCCTCGATGCGCCGCGCAGCCACGCCGCCGTCAGAAGCGCATCGGCGCTGTGATCGTCGATTGGCCCGTCGCCGGCAACCGCCGCGGAGCCGATTTCGACGAGCGCCCGATTCAACTCGGCGACCGCCCTCATCTTGCTGCGCCCGGCTGCGCGTCCCCCGGCTATGGCCGCGATCGCGGTGTAGATTTCGACGATCGCCGAACGGCCCGGCGGCAGCGGGTCGAACGGCCAGACCGGGACCCATCCATCGAGGCGATGAAGCACGCGCATTCCGGTCAGGCTCGACTTGCCGACTTGCGCAGCGCCGACGAGGTTGAAGTTCGAATAGGGCTTGCAGCCCATCGCCGCCTGGGCGTGCTCCGTGACGCGAAAACGGCCGCGGCGGTGGGTGGCGTCGGGCGCGTGGAAATGCGCGCCTTCGCGCCCGCCGTGGCGGCGGAAATAACGGCTCGCCGCACCATGATCGACGAAGCTGGTCGCGGCGAGGTGAGGATCCTCGCGACAAAGCTCGTCGACCAGCCGCCACAACGATTTGGCGTCCGGCGGGCTCTCGGGCCAGCCGGGAAAGAACGCGCCTAGGTCGGCAAACGGCAGCGACGCGCCGAGATCGAGACCGACGAGCGTGTCGGCGGGCAACTCGTCAAGCAGCCAGGCGAGCACTTCCTCGCGCGACCAGACACGGTTCGGCCGCACCATCCGCGGCGGACCGCCGTCCGAGTCGCAGATGGCTAGCGCCAGGCCTATATGCCGCTCGCCGGCCGCTCCCGACCAGTCGATCGCGGCGAAGTGTCGAAAGCGCTCAACCACGCTCGGCGCGGAGCTTGTTCCAGTAGGCGATCCGCTCTTTCACCTGCCTCTCGAACCCGCGTTCGACCGGTTCGTAATAGGTTTGCGGTTCCATCTCCGTGGGCCAGTAGTTCGCGCCGGAAAAGCCCTCGTCGGTCGAGTGGTCGTAGGCGTAGTCCTTGCCGTAACCGATCTGCTTCATCAGCTTGGTCGGGGCGTTGAGGATGTTTGCCGGAGGCATCAGGCTGCCGGTTTCCTCGGCGCTGCGCCACGCGGCCTTTTGGGCCATGTACGCGGCGTTCGATTTGGGCGCTGTGGCGAGGTAGAGACAGGCCTGGACGATCGCCAACTCACCCTCTGGGGAGCCGAGGAAATCGTAGGCATCTTTCGCCGCCAGGCACTGCACTAGCGCCTGTGGATCGGCAATGCCGATGTCTTCGACCGCGGCGCGGGTCAGGCGGCGCAAGAGGTAAAGCGGCTCCTCGCCGGCCACCAGCATCCGCGCGAGGTAATAGAGCGCCGCCTGCGGGTCCGAGCCGCGGATCGATTTGTGCAGCGCGGAGATCAGGTTGTAATGCCCCTCGCGGTCCTTGTCATAGACCGCGACGCGGCGCTGGAGGAACTGGCCGAGCTCGGCCGGACCGAGCGGCCGGGCGATCTGCGCGGCGTAGAGCGTTTCTGCCTGGTTGAGCAGGAATCGGCCGTCGCCGTCGGCGCTCGCGATCAGCGCCTCGCGAGCTTCGGCGGTGATAGGGAGCGGACCTTCGAGCTCCTCGGCGCGTTCGAGCAGCTTCTCGAGCGCGGCGGCGTCGAGCCGGTGGAGGATGAGCACTTGCGCGCGGCTGAGCAGCGCGGCGTTCAATTCGAAACTGGGGTTCTCGGTGGTCGCACCGACCAGCGTCACCGTGCCGCGCTCGACGAACGGGAGGAAGCCGTCCTGTTGCGCGCGGTTGAAGCGGTGGATTTCGTCCACGAACAGCAAGGTACGCTGTCCTGCCTCGCGCGCCTTTTCGGCTTCGGCGAAGGCCTTCTTAAGGTCGGCGACGCCGCTGAACACCGCGCTGATCGCGACAAAGCGCATGCCGACCGCGTCGGCGAGCAGGCGGGCGATGCTGGTCTTGCCGGTGCCCGGCGGGCCCCACAGGACCATGCTCGACAGCTTGCCGGCGGCGACCATCCGCCCGATCGCGCCTTCAGGTCCCGTGATATGCTCCTGCCCGATCACCTCGTCGAGCGAGCGCGGGCGCAGCCGATCGGCGAGCGGCGCGTCCTCACGCGGCGCATCGGGCGCGCGGGCAGAGCGAAGTTCGTCGGTGAACAGGTCGGCCATCGCCGCAACAGATAGGCGTCGGCGTGCCACTTGCCCAGTCGGCCCATCGGCGCCTCTTGATTTAAAGAAATTCTAAGATATATCGCAATGCATCGTAAGAAGGAATTTCGAGATGCGACACGGATGTGGTGACCGCGATATGCGTTGGGCGTGGAAGATGGCCAACAAGTTCGGCGGGACCGGCGGCCCGTTCGGCGCGAGCGGTCCGTTTGGCCCCGATGGGCTTTTTGGGCCCGATGGCCCGTTCGGTCCCGGTAGCCCGTTCGGCGGGCGCGGCGGCCGGCATGGCCGCCGGCGGATGTTCGACCGCGGCGAGCTTCGCCTGGTCCTGCTCAAGCTGATCGCCGACCAGTCGCGCCACGGTTACGACCTGATCAAGGCCATCGAGGAGATGACCGGAGGGGAATATGCGCCGAGCCCGGGCGTGATCTATCCTACATTGCAGCTGATGGTCGACGAAGGCGTGATCATCGAACTGCCCGACGAGTCCTCGCGCAAGGTGTTCGCGGCGACGGACGCGGGCCGCGAGGAGCTGGCCAGAGAAGAGACCCTCGTTGCCGAGCTGCTCGAACGGCTTTCGTCGCTCGGCGAAGAGCGCCGCTCCTCGCCGCATCGGCAGATCCACCGGGCGATGGAGAACCTGCGCAACTCGTTGCGTTTCCAGCGCCAAGCGGGCGAGCTGGTCGACGAGATGGTCGAGCAGATCACCGACATCATCGACGAGGCCGCGCGGCGGATCGAACGACTCTGATACCTGCGCGACCGGGGCGATTTCCCTCGCCCCGGTTGCGTGGTATGATCTCCGCCGGTTGTCCTGGGGAGGGTGGTTGTCATGAATGCGACGATTGGCGGTCGCGTGCAGGTGCCATGGCACCTCTGGGCTGTCGGCGTTCTGTCGCTGCTGTGGAACGTCTGTGGCGGTTACGACTACCTGATGTCGATTACGCTCAACCCGAATTACATGGCCAAGTTTCCGCCGGAGATGGCCGACATTATCCGCTCGTTCCCCGCCTGGGCGACGAGCGCATGGGCCCTCGGCGTGTGGGGTTCGATCGCAGGTTCGGTCCTACTGCTGTTGCGTTCGCGCCAAGCGACAACGGCTTTTCTCGTTTCGGCCGTCGGTGCGCTGGTCACGTTCGTGTACGACTTCACACTCAAGCTGCCGCCGGCGCTCGACACGTCGACGAACAAGGTCATCCCGCTGGTGATCTTGATCCTGATCGTTGCCCAGTGGTACTACGCCAAGCGGATGACCGACGCGGGCGTGCTACGCTGGTTCGCGGCGCCGCGCCGCGATCAGGCGTAGGTAGGTATCGGCGACGGCCTGGTTGATCGCGTCCCAGGCATAGGCGCGGCTGCGCTCCTCGCCTGCGTGGCCGTGGGCGGTGCGTAAGCTAGGATCGGCGATGTAACGGGAGAGAGCGTCGGCGAAGCCGCCAATGGCGCCAGGTGGAACCAGGGTTCCATTCTTGCCGTCGACGATCAGGCTGGTGCTGCCTGTGGCCCGCGCCGCGACCACCGGAACCCCGCAGGCCATCGCCTCTAGAGTCACGTTGCCGAACGTCTCGGTGTCGGAAGGGTTGAACAGGACATCCATCGCCGCGATCGAGCGGCCGAGGTCGGCGCCTTGCTGGAAGCCGGCAAACACCGCATCCGGCAAGCGCTCTTCGAACCAGCCGTGCGCCGGCCCTTCGCCCACTACCAGCACCTTGTGGGCCACGCCGCGCCGGCGCAGCTCGGCGATTGTCTCGGCGAAGGCGCCAAGGCCCTTTTCCATCACCAAACGGCCGAGAAAGCCGATGACCACGTCGAAGTCGGCCAGGCCGTTCGCGCGGCGCCAGCCCAGGTCGCGCCGGCCGGAATTGAACAGCTCGCGGTCGACCCCGCGTTCCCACAGCGAAATATCATCGTTCATGTGCTGCGCGCGCAGCACGTCGACCATTCCGGCCGAGGGCGTCACCAGCGCGTCGCACCGGCGATAGAGGTTGCGGATAAACGCTTCGAGCGGGCGTTCGAGAAAGGCGACGCCATAGTATCTGGGATAGGTCTCGAACCGGGTATGCACCGAGGCGAGCACGGGGATGCCGCGCGGGTGCGCCCAGCGCACCGCACCCCGAGCTGCGAAGTCGGGCGAGGAAATGTGCAGCAAGTCCGGCGCGAAAGCCTCCAGGTCGCGTCGCACCCTGCGCGAGAGGCCGAGGGGGGCGTGGTACTCGTCACGCCCGGGGATCGCGATCGAGGGCAGCGAAACGAGCGTTCCCTGCGGCGCGAAGGCCGGATGGGGTACGGTCGGCGAATAGACGCGCACCTCGGCGCCCTGCCGCAGGAGGTACTCGACCAGCCGGTTGAGCGCCTTGTTCGCGCCGTCGACCGTCATGTTGTAATTGCCGCTGAACAGGGCAATGCGCACGCCTTCGATCGCCGCGCGTGCGGGCAAAAAGGCGCGTCGCCGGGCTCGGCGCGGGGCGCGAAGGGCAACTAAAGTTGACAACTCTGACACTGTAGACGCCGTCCTCGTCCCGATTCCTCAGCAAGCTTTGTCCGCCGTCGATCGCTCAAGTACCGGTAGCGACGTTGACAAAGTTGACACCGTTCCGGTTGGCAACTCGAAGACGGCCCCTCGGGTTTCGAGCGAAAGGGCCTGATCACCGGACGAACGCACCACGTGCGGCCCCCTTTGGACCAGGTCCGCCATTGTAGGAAGGCCTTTTTTCCACCTTGATCCCATCCTCTATTTAGCGTATTCGCTAAATAGCTATGAACACTGTTTTTGACGCGCTGTCGCATCCCATCCGCCGCGAGGTGCTCGAGCTCCTCAAGCGCGGCGGCATGACGGCGGGCGAACTGGCCGACAGATTCCCGGTCTCGAAGCCGACCATGTCGGGCCATTTCGCCAAGCTGAAGGCGGCGGGGCTCATTCGCGGCGAAAACCGTGCGGGGCATATCGTCTATACGCTCAACATGTCGACGCTCGAGGAAGCCGTCATGGGCTTCATGGGGCGAATGGGCGTGTCGGCGGCGGATCCTGAGCCGGCTGCGGCCAAAGGAGCAGAAGCATGAGAGTCAAAGGGCTGTTGATCGCGTCGCTCGCGCTGGCCGCGCTGATGGCGGCATTCGCGTTCTATGCCGCCGGCCAGGTTCCGCCGGATACCCAGCTGCCGGTGCATTGGAACGCCGCTGGCGAGGTCAATGGTACGTTGCCGGCGTTGCAGGCTCTTCTCTTTCCCGTGTGGGCGGTGCTCGGCTGCACCGCACTATTCTCGCTGATACCGCGCCTTGAGCCCCTCCAGGACGGGCTTGAAGGCTCGGCGGACGTGCTGCGGACCACGTGGATCGGTCTGTTGTCCATTATGGTCATGATCGAGGCGGCGGTGTCCGCCCCGGCGTTCGGGATCAAGCTACCTGTCGCGCTGCCGTTGTTCGGCGTAGGCCTGTTCTTCATCGTCATCGGCAATGTCCTGCCGAAAAGCCGCCCGGGCTTCTTCGTCGGCATTCGCACGCCCTGGGCGATCCTCGACACCGACAACTGGATCGCCACTCATCGGCTGGGCGGCAAGCTGATGATGCTCGC
>DATIQN010000030.1:0-19193 GCA_035470785.1 Croceibacterium sp.
CAGCCTCGATCCCGAGATCGTCTGGGCCAAGCTCGCGGCGCTGTCCGAAGGCGCCGCGCTGGCAAGCGCGCGGTACTTCTAGGGGACCCCAACCTAAACCGTTCCAGAGCGCGCCGATCTGTGTCAATAGTGGGTCATCACCGTTGGATTTCCTGAGGGAGAGGGATCATGCGGAATTTGCTCATCATCACCGCCGCGCTGGCGGTCATCGCTTCGGCGCCGGCCGCGGCTGACGACATTGCCTGCCCGCGCAAGATCACGCCGGAGCTGGCAACCTCGCTCGGCGATCCGGTCGGGTGGCTGGCCGCGGGACACACGGTCCACGCCCCGGCCGGCCTGACAATGATCGACCACCCAGTCGCCTACGTGCTCGTCGTGCGCGCGAGCGTTGATCCGGCGTCGCCGATCGTCGAGCTCGATTACCGGCTCCAAGGCCTTACCCGGCCGTACGGCAACCGCTTCGCCGTCGATTTGCGCAAGGCCTTCGACAAGGGTTTCAGCGGCTCGGGTTCCAACTGCGGTACCGGCACCGGATCGTGCGTGGTCGATTACAAGGCGAGCGCCGCCGGCGATTTCTCGGGCTCCGAGCTCAGCGAAGGCGACATCAAGATGCCGAAAGAGGCCCACGGCGATGGTCTCGGCCCGGTCAAGGCAGACTTCAACCTCGACGGCGCCGACCCGGTCTTCCTCGTCTGCCATTATCAGGCGCCGAAGTAACCGGCCGATCCGTGAAGCTGGCAACGGCGCGCCCGGACCGCTAGGCCTGCGCGGTGCGGGCGTGGCGGAATGGTAGACGCCGGGGACTTAAAATCCCCTGAGCTTTGCTCGTGCCGGTTCGAGTCCGGCCGCCCGCACCAGGATTGGCTACGGAAAACAGTCCGGGGGACTGTTCTCGGCCAAACCTTCCGAGCGGAAGTGAAGGGCTAGGGCGCCGCCCCAGGCGCAAACGTATCGGCGCCCAGCGCCCTGTACAGTTCGACCAGGTTCTCGAGCGATGCCGCGGTCACGGCGGCTTCGTCGCGGCGCGCGGTGTAAAGGGCGCGCTGCGCGACAAGACTGGCGAGGAAGTTGTCGATGCCCTCACGGTAGCGCGCATCGGAGAGCCGCGCGGTATCGGTCGCGGCGCTCGAGTTGGCGCGCGCCGCGGCGAGCCGATCGCCGATCGTGCCGCGAACCGCGAGCACGTCGGAGACCTCGCGGAAAGCTGTCTGGATCGCCTTCTCGTAAGTCGCCAGCGCAGCGTTGCGTTGGGCTTCGCTGACCTTGACGTTGGCGCGGCGGCCGCCGGCATCGAAGATCGTGTAGGCCGCGTCCGCGCCCGCCGTCGCGGTGAACGCGCCGCCGGTGAACAGTGAGCCGAGCGCGCCGCTTGCCAGGCCAAGCAGTCCGGTCAGTGAAATGTGCGGAAACAGCTCGGCGCGGGCCACGCCGATGTTGGCGTTGGCGGCCTTGAGCGAGTGCTCGGCCTGTTCGACGTCGGGTCGGCGCAGCAGCACCTCGGAGGCCGTGCCGGGGGCGAGCGCGACGAACTTGCCGTCGATTTCGGCCAGGTCGCCGGGCAGGAGCGAGCGATCGAAGTCGACGCCGACGAGCAGGCGGATCAGGTTCTCATCCTGCGCCAGGGCGGTCTTCTGCTGCGCGACGTCGCCTTGTGCGGTATCCAGCACTTGCTCGGCCTGGCGCAAATCGGTGCGCGGCGCAATGCCGCCTTCAAGCCGCAGCCGGGTGAGCTGCACGGCTTTGATCGCGTTGGTGGCGGTGTCCTGTGCGATCACCATCAGATCGCGATCCTGGGCATAGCTGACCCACGCCTCGGTGAGGTCGGCCACGAGCCTGATGCGAACAGTACGGGCATCGGCTTCGCTGGCCAGCGCGCGTTCGCGCTCAGCCGCGGTTGCATTGGCGAGCCGGCCGAACAAGTCGAGCTCGAACGAGGAGACGCCGCCTTGCAGGGCATAGCTGTCACCCGCGCCCTTGCGGTATGTCGCCGATCCGCTGACGCCGACTTCGGGAAATTGGGCCGAGCGGGTCACGGTGACCTGGGCCCGCGCCGCGGCGAGATTAGCCGCGGCAATGCGCAAGTCGCGGTTGTCGGCCAGGGCCTGCGCGATCAGCGTTCGCAACCGCGCATCGCGGAACAGGTCACGGTATGAGACCGTGGGCAGCGCGCCTGCGTCCGGTGAAGCGTAAGCTTCTCCCTTGGGAAACGACGGTGGAACCGGCGCGGCAGGCCGCTGGTACGGCGGCGCGAGCGAGCAGCCGGCGAGCGCCAGAGCGACGATGGCCGAGGCGAGGCGGCGGCTCATGCCGGCTGCTCGTCGTTGCGGCGCTCCAAGCGCTCATGCACCCGCTTGATGGCGTCGCGCGTGGTGCGGCGGACGAGGACGAAGAGCAGCGGAATGTAGAAAATCGCCAGGAGGGTTGCGGTCAGCATGCCGCCGATCACCGACGTGCCGATGGCGATGCGGCTGTTGGCGCCCGGGCCGGTCGAGATCGCCAGCGGCAGCACGCCGAAGATGAAGGCGAAGCTCGTCATCAGGATCGGCCGCAAGCGAATCCGCGCCGCCCGGATCGCCGCTTCGATCACCCGCGCGCCCTTCTTCTCTTCCTGCTCGGCGAACTCGATCATCAGGATCGAGTTCTTGGCGGTGAGACCCATTGTGGTCAGCAGGCCGATCTGAAGGTAAACGTCGTTCTCAAGCCCGCGCAAGGTCACCGCGAAGACCGCGCCGACAAGGCCAAGCGGGATCACCAGCAGCACGGCCACCGGGATCGACCAGCTCTCGTACAACGCAGCCAGGCACAGGAAGACGACCAGCAACGACAGCGAATAGAGCAGCGGAGCCCGGCCAGAGGAAAGGCGTTCCTCATATGAGGAGCCTGACCAGGCGACGCCGGTACCGGGCAACTTCGCGGCGAGCGCCTCCATCTCCGTCATCGCCTGGCCCGAGCTGATGCCCGGCGCGGCCTGTCCGGAGATCGAGTAAGCCGGTACGCCGCCGAAGCGGCTGCTGGTGGCCGGGGTCGTCGCCCAGCCAATGGTCGAGAACGCCGAGAATGGCGCCATCTCGCCACTCTTCGTGCGGACATACCATTGCGACAAGTCCTCGGGCCGCGCGCGGAATTCGGCGTCGCCTTGAACATAGACGCGCTTCACGCGGCCTTTGTCGATGAAGTCGTTGACGTAACGGCCGCCCCATGCGGCCGCAAGCGTCGAATTCACATCGGCCGTTGTCAGGCCGTAGGCGCTCAGACGCTGGGTATCGATATCGACCTTGAGCGTCGGCGCGTCGGGCAGATCGCCGAGGCGAACCTGCGCAAGCTTGGGGTCGGCGTTGGCCATCGCAAGCAGTTGGTCGCGCTCCGCGGCAAACCGGTCGCGGCTCAACCCGCTGGTGTTCTGCAGCTGCATGCTGAAGCCGGCAGTATCGCCAAGGCCGCGTACCGCGCCCGGCACCAGTGTGAACACCTGCGCGTCGCGCAAGCCGCGGAAAGCCGCCGTCGCGCGCTGGGCGATCGCGTCGGCGGTGTTGTCCCTGCCCTTGCGCTCGCCCCAGGGCTTCAGATTGACGAAACCCTGCCCGGTGTTCTGTCCCGAGGCGGCCCCGCCGCCACCGCCGGCCACGAGGAATACCGTGCCCGCGTTCTTCTTCTCGTTCTGCAGCAGGTACTTTTCGACCGCGTCGCGGACTTCAAGCGTGCGCGTTTGCGTGGCACCGGCCGGAAGGCGCCACTGCACCGCGACCCGGCCCTGGTCCTCGTTCGGCAGGAACCCGCCGGGCAGGCGCAGAAAAAGCACTATCAGCAGGAGCACGACAAGCGCGTAGATCGTCAAGAACAGCCACTTGCGGTCAACCACCTTGGTCACGTTGTTCGAGTAACGCTGAACCAGGCTGTCGAACGACCGGTTGAACCATACGCGGGCCCGCTCGACGCGGGCCCAACCGGCCGGAAAACGCCGCTCGAAGAAGCCTGGCTCCGGCTCGCCACCGTGCGCCACTCGCGCTTTCATCACGGTGGAAGTGATGGCCGGGCTGAGGATCAGTGCGACCAGCACGGACAGCGTCATCGCCGAGATGATCGTCAGCGAGAACTGGCGGTAGATCACACCAGTCGAGCCGCCGAAGAATGCCATCGGCAGGAACACCGCGACAAGCACCAACGCGATGGCGACGAGGGCGACCTGCAGCTCTTGCATCGAGATGATGGTGGCATCCCGGGAGCTCATGCCCGGGTTCTCGTGCATCAAACGCTCGACGTTCTCGACGACCACGATCGCATCATCGACGAGCAGGCCGATCGCGAGCACGAGACCGAACAGGGTCAGCGTGTTGATGGTGTAGCCGAAGATATAGAACACCGCGAAGGTGCCGAGCAGCACCACCGGAACGGCGATCGCCGGAACCAGCAACGCGCGCCAGTTCTGCAGGAACACAAACATCACGATGACGACCAGCACGATCGCTTCGAGCAGCGACTTTTCGACGTCATGCACCGACAGGCGGATGAAATCGCTCGAGTCGTTGGCATAGGCGTAAGCCAGCCCTTCGGGCATGTTCTTGGCTAGCTGGGCCATCCTGGCCTTGACGGCATCGGAGACCCGCAGCGCATCGGCGCCAGGCGAAAGCGAGATTTGCATGCCCGCGCCGGGGTGCCCGTTCATCCTGAGGATGATGTTGTAGCTTTCGGCGCCGATCTCGACCCGAGCGACGTCGCGAACGCGCACGGTCGAGCCGTCGGTCAGCGTCTTAAGCACGATGTCGCCGAACTGCTCGACCGTTTGCAGCTTCGACTGCGCGGTTACCGTGGCATTGAGCAGTTGCCCCGACGGTGCCGGCAGACCGCCCACTTCGCCCGCGGCGACCTCGGTGTTTTGGCTCTGGATGGCGGAAATGACGTCGCTCGGCATGAGCTGGAAAGCGGCAAGGCGCTGCGGCTGGAGCCAGATGCGCATGGCGTGCGGCGATCCGAACACGTTGACGTCGCCGACGCCATCGACCCGCGACAACGGATCCTGGATGTTCGAGGCGAGATAGTCCGCCACATCCTGGTACGAGCGCGTGTCGGTGGTGTCGTAAACGGCGACCAGCAGAAGGGCGTCGGCGTTTGACTTCCTTACCCGCACGCCCTGCGCCTGCACCTCTGCCGGGAGGCGCGAGATCGCCCCCTGGATTGCGTTCTGGACCTGCACCTGGGCGATGTCGGGGTCGGTTCCCTTGGCGAAGGTCGCGCTGATGCTCGCCTGCCCACGTGAGCTCGACTGCGAGCTGAAATAGAGGAGGCCGTCCAAACCGGTCAGCTGCTGCTCGAGAATTTGCGTGACGCTGTTCTCGATCGTCTGCGCCGAGGCACCAGGATAAGTGGCCGAGATGTTCACATTGACGGGGGCGATGTCCGGATATTGCTCGATCGGCAGCGTCAGCAGCGCGCCGATGCCGCCGAGCATCACGACGATAGCCAGCACCCAGGCGAAGATCGGCCGGTCGATGAATATCCGGGACATCGGTTATCAGCCCGGCCGCTTGCCCGCGAACCTGCCGCCCCCCTTGGGCACTCCGACTTTCTGCGACGCGTCCTGCGGCACCGGCCGCACCTTGGCGCCTTGCTTGAGATTGGCGAGACCCTGCGTGATGACCTTGTCACCGGTCTTGAGCCCCGAAGTGACGATCCAGCTGGTGCCGTAAGTGCGATCGGCGGTGACCTTCCGCCGCACTGCCTTGTTGCCGGGGCCGACGATGTAGACGAACGCCGACCCGTCGAAATCGCGCTGGATCGCGGGTTGTGGGATGAGATAGGCATTCGGCTGCACGGACTGGTCGAACACCGCCTTCACGAAGGTGCCGGGCAGCAGCAGGCCCTGAGGGTTGGGGAAGCTCGCCCGCAAGGTCACCGTACCGGTGTTCTGGTCGACCGAGATTTCCGAAAACTGGACATGGCCGACAAAGGGGTAGTCGGTGCCGTCGTCGAGTTTGAGGTGGACGGTCGTGCTGCCGGGCGCGGCGGTGCCGCGCTGCAGCGCGCTGCGCAGGGCCATGAGGTCGGCACCCGACTCCTGCATGTCGACATAGATCGGGTCGAGCTTCTGGATCACTGCGAGCGGATCGGTCTGGTTGGAGCTGACGAGCGCTCCGACAGTAGACAGCGAGCGGCCGATGCGTCCGCTGATCGGCGCCGGAACCGTGGTGTGCCGCAGGTTTATACGGGCCGTGTCGAGCGCGGCCGCGTTCTGCGCGACGCTGGCGCGCGCCTCGCGCGCCTGGGCTGCGGCGTCGGTGTAATCCTGCTTGGAGACCGCCTCCATTTCCGCCAGCGGCTTGTAGCGCGCGGCCTTTGAGTCGGCGGCGTCGGCGCTCGCGCGCGCGCTGGCGAGATTGGCCGAGGCCTGGTTGGCTGCGGCCCGGTATAGGCTCGGGTCGATCTGGTAGAGCGGCTGTCCAGCCCTGACGTAGGCGCCCTCAGTGAAAAGACGCCGCTCGATCAAGCCGGAGACTTGGGGGCGGACTTCGCTCGTTTCGTAGGCCACCGCGCGCCCGCCGAGCGTGACCGAGAGCGGCACCGTGCTTGGCTGCGCAACGAAATAGCCGACTTGCGCGGGTGGCCGGTGGCGGCCGGCATCGTCCCCGCCCGAGCATGCGGCGAGCAGCGGCAGCAGCGCGAAAAGGCCACCACGGCGAATGACCGACGGCCAACGGACCATTGAAGCGATAACCCTTGTCGTTGACGGGGCGGCAGGGGGCCTTTCCGGCAACGGAGATGCTTGCGCAAGGCCGCGTTCGGCCGGTGCGACAATTTTTGACAAATTTGGCGATAGAAAAGGTTCGCTCGGAGAAGCCTGGGCGGGCGCACCCGACAGGATTGTGCTTCGCTTGGCTACGCACGTGTGCGGCATCTTCGATGCCTCCGGCCCCGAACAAGATTGAACCGTCATGATGGGCCGCAGCATGACAGGCGCCCCGCCGAAATGCCGTTCGTGCATTGGCGCACCCGACAGGATTCGAACCTGTGACCTCTGCCTTCGGAGGGCAGCGCTCTATCCAGCTGAGCTACGGGTGCAAGCGGCGAGCGCCTAGCAACCTTGCGCAGCGACGCCAAGGCAAAAGCGCCCGCGCCGTCGAGGCGCGAGCGCGACGTCAATCGGAACAAGTCAACTTACTGCTTGCCCTGAACCTGGGCCTGCGCCGTGCGCGGACCGGCGTCGCCGAACTGCTTGAGCAGCGCGCCGTCGGACTTGGTAATGGTCACGTTGAAACCGCCCTTGCGGCCGTCACGGAGCGGGTAATAGGTCAGGTCGACCTGGTCGCCGGGCACGATCGAGCGCTTCGACCAGCCGAAGCGCACGAGGTGGTTGGGGCTCATCCCCTCGAAGGCCCACTTGGTGCCGCTGGCGTCGTGAACGTAAAGGTATGTGTGCGGATTGGTCCATTCCCACCGGTCCACAGTGACGTGCTTCATCGGCAGTTCCTTGCCCCATTCGAACATGGCGGTCGAATGGTGCGCCAGAACGGGCACGGCGGTAGCGAACAGAGCGCCAGCCGCAATGGCGGCGCCGGCGATGGCCTTGCGGCGGGAAATCCTCTCGATCATGCAGCTCTCCATGGACCAGCTTCCCTGAACCGGGAATTGATCTCGACCAATATTGTGACAATCAAATCGGACATAATCAACCCGCTGCTTGACTCGAGCGCCCCTGTCGCCGCACTTTGCGACAAAATCAAAAAGGCTTTGGCGGAGAGAGGGAAATGAAGGGTTCGATCAATTTCGCACGCGCGCTGGCGGGCGCTGTCGCGCTGGCCATGGCTGCCCCCGTGCTGGCGCAGAGCGGCCCGCCCCCGGCGGCCGGCGCGGTCAAGCCGGACGTGACCAAGCCGATGACCGGGATCAAGCGTGCCACTGAATACGCGGCGCTCGCCAAGCTGCCCGACTTGTCGGGGATCTGGTACCCTGACTGGGCCGCGCTGTTCGGCGCGCGCGGGAACCAGCCACAGCTTACCCCCGCGGCAAAGGCTAAGCTCGACGCCTACAACGCCAAGTACAAGGAGCACGGTCCCCCGCTCTATGCGCAGGCCGCCTGCCTGCCGCCGGGCATGCCCGGAATCATGGGCCAGCCCTTTCCGATCGACATCAGCTACCAGCCGGGCCGGATCACGATTTACGCCGAAGCCTATGAGCAGCCGCGATGGATCTACACCGATGGGCGCAAGCTGCCCGACGATCCCGATCCCTTCTTCAACGGCACCTCGGTCGGTCATTGGGAAGGCGACACGCTGGTCGTGGAAACGGTCGGCTTCAGCCCCGAAACCACGATTGCGCCGGGGATCGGGCACAGCGACAAGATGAAGATCGTCGAGCGTTTTTACCTCGTAAATCCCCAGTTGATGATCGACGAAATGACCATCACCGACCCGGAAGTGTTGGCGGCGCCCTATGTCACCCGCCAGCCGTACAAGCCCGACGACCACCCGCTGCGCGAGTACGTCTGCGCCGAGAACAACCGCCTCAAGGCCAGCGAGAACGGTGCGAACATCGACCTCGAGGACGATCCGTTTGCTGCCGACAAAGGCAAATAGGCCGATTTCCCGCGCGCGCTGATAACCAATTGGCAAGCGCGCGCGGGTTAGTCCGGCGCAATGAACGCAATTCCACCGACAATGACGCCGCCGAACGCCATGGCCGCATCGTCGCGCCCCGCTTTCGGCCAGGCGCCTGCCAGCGCACCGAGCCTCAAGTGGGCGGCGCTGCAGGACGCGGCCAACGTGGTCGCTTCGCTCGCCGGACTTGTCCCGGAACGCGTCACGGCCGACGTGCGCAATTTTCCCGCTTTGATGCGCGAGGCCGCGCCGTGGCGGCGCGAGCTGGCTGATCGCGGTATCGAAGACATGCAGGCGGTGATGGAACCGGGAATTGCCGCATTGCTCGGCGTCAACGCGCGCGGCGCAGACTCGCGGCCTGCCGCGCTGGCCTTGTGGCGCGAATTCATCGAAGCGCGCGCCGCGGTCCTCGCGTTGTTGCCGCCAAGCGGCGCGCTCGGGCCCCGCAGAAGCGCCTGAACATCGCAGCTTGACGAAGTTCCCGGTCTGTTCCAACTAGGAGCATGGCTGATTCCCATGCTGCCGCCATCTCGATTGAACCGTTCGACCGCCGTGCCCTGGGGGTCGCCCGGGGCATCTGCCGGCTGTTCGCCCGGAACGACATCTGGATGCTCGCCGAAATGCCGCTGCGCAACGGCCGCCGCGCCGACCTGATGGGAATAGATGCCAAGGGCCACGTCGTCATCGTCGAGATCAAGACCGCACGCGGCGATCTGCTTGGCGACGGGAAATGGCCCGACTATCTCGAGTTCTGCGATCGCTTCTACTGGGGCCTGCCGCCTGAGCTCGACCGAGCATGCCTCGATGGGGCCGATTTTCGACCTGATTGCTGCGGGGTGATCGTGGCCGACGAATACGACGCGGAAATCGTCCGCCCGGCGCCGAGTCACCCGCTCGCCGCCGCCCGCCGCAAGGCGGAAACCGAGCGCCTCGCCCGCGCCGCCTTGCGCCGCCTAGTCACCGGCGCCGACCCGGAGTGCGCCGGCTGGGGCCGCATCGCGGGCTAGCTCAGTTCCTGACGAATGGCTTCGTCAACCACGCTGTCATCGTCTTGAGCGCGATCGTCGACATCGTTTCCTCAATATCGGCGTATTCGCCCACCGCCCCTGTCCACCACTGGTTTCGCAGCAAGCTGCCTGCTAGAGCCTGGGGGTGGCCGCCATCTTGCTCTCGGTTGTCGCGATGATTGCCATCGTCGCGGCGCGCTATCTCGCAAGTAGCGGCGCTTTCGCCTGGATCACGGTTCGCGCCCGCCCTGGCATCTACGCCGGCCTGGCGCCGCAGATCGGCCGTGAGATCGGCTGGTCGCTTGCCTCGGCGGCGATTTATGGCGTCCCGGCGGGAATTGTCGCGTGGGGCTGGGCCGCACACGGGTGGACGCGAGTTTATAGCGGCTGGCACGACTATCCGCTGTGGTGGCTGCCGACGTCGGTTCTGGTGTACCTCGCGCTTCACGATACATGGTTCTACTGGACGCACCGCCTGCTTCACCGCCCGCGCTGGTTTCGCCTGGCGCACGCGGTGCATCACGCCAGCCGGCCGCCGACCGCCTGGGCTGCGATGAGCTTTCATCCGCTCGAGGCGCTGAACGGCGCGGTGGTCATCCCGGCGCTCGTATTTTTCGTGCCGATCCATATCGCCATGCTCGGGGCCGTGCTGGCCGTGATGACGGTCATGGGCGTCACCAATCACATGGGCTGGGAGATGTTTCCGCAGGCCTTCGTCCGCTCTCGCGGGGGGGAGTGGCTGATCACGGCCAGCCATCACCAACGCCATCACGATGAGTATCGCTGCAATTATGGCCTCTATTTCCGCGTGTGGGACCGCCTATGCCACACCGACCGCGGCCTTGCCGCAAGCGAGATCTGACGGTGCGACGCTGCCCGCGCGCGGCAAGCCCGAACGGCATGACGTCCGCGAGAGAAGCGGGCGCGTTTTGGCAACGGGTTTAACGGTTAATTTACCACGCGAGGCGACAAGGGCGCCGTGATGAGAAATCAGGGGCCTGCCCAATGGACACGCTAAGGGGCAATTTCGAAGCGCTGGACGATTCGCACGGGATTGAGCCGGGCGAAGATGAAACCGGCCGCGATGCTCCGCCGCCGAGCATCGGACAGGACGAGCGCCGCATGCAGGTGCGCGCCTACAATCACTGGGCAAGCCTGCTCGAAGACCGCAACTTCCCCGCCATCGACCATCTCGAGCCGGACAATCTTCCGGACTTCGGGCCCTATTCCGTGCTGCTCGATTTCACCGGCGGCATTGAGAACCCGGGTATCGCCTACCTCGGTGATGAGCTGGCGAAGGAATGCGACATTTCGACGAGCGACCTGAAGGCGCTCGCCGATGTGCCGAGCCGATCGCTGCTCAGCCGGATCACCGACCACTACATGCAGATTCTCGCCAATCAGGCGCCGATCGGTTTCGAAGCCGAATTCGTCAACCAGCGCGGTTCGACGATCCTCTACCGCGGCATCCTGCTGCCGTTCTCGACCGACGACGAGGCGATCGACTTCATTTACGGCGTCATTAACTGGAAGGAGCTGGCTGACCAGCACACTTCGGACGAGCTGCTGCTGCAAGTCGACCAGGCGCTCGAGTCCAAGCCCGAAGGCTTAACCAAGCGCCTCGACGACAGTCCCCTGACCCACTGGGCCGACGGCCCCAGTGCGACGGTTGCCAACGACATCAACGATGCGCCTTTGGAGCTTTCGGAAGAAGAAACCATCGACGTCGAAATGGTCGAGGAAGACGACCACCCCGTGAGCTACGCCGAAGGCTTGCCCACATTCTCGGGCCGCGCCGAAGATTACCTCGACGATGAGGGCATCGACGATGAAGCGGGCGAGGAAGACGAAGACAACGGCCTTCCCCGGCCCAAGTTCGGTTCGCTGATGTCGATTGGTGGCGGTCGTGCCGTCACGACCGACGATGTCGGCGAAACCGACGATGTCGAACTGACCGGCTTCGCCGAGGACAACGATGACGCCATTGTAGCGAGCGAATCTGCCGACTTCGAGTACGCCGACGACGCCGTGATGGAGCTCGACGGGTTCGAGATTGCCGACGAGGAGGCCAGTCCGGTGGGCGGCGCAATCGCGTTCGGCTCGCTCGATCCCGCCGAGATGGAGCTTGGGGACTGGCTTGCCGCGGCGCGCGAAATGGCCGCGCAAGCGCGCAACAGCGAGGACCGCACTCGCAACGCGCTCTATGAAGCCATCGGCCGGGCATACGATTTCTCTCTCGCTGCCGCCGAATGCCCGGCCGACTTCGACGAGTTGGTCACCGATTCCGGACTTACTGTGCAAGACCGCGCGCCGATGACGCCGGTAGTCAAGCTGGTGTTCGGAGCCGATTACGACAAGACTCGCCTGACCGAGTACGCCGCTGCGCTCAGCCACGCCCATCGCATCGAGCTTCCCCGGGGCAGCCTCAGCAATTACCTGCGCGGCGCCGAAGGCGGCCTCAAGGGCGTCGTTCGGGCCGAACGGCAGTTGCGCCGCGCCGAAAGCGGCAAGACCGATCCGGCAGCGGATTCGCGTGAGCTGCTCGCGGCGAAGCTCCGCGAGATGCCGGCCATCACCTTGGCCGATATCGAGCCGTACGGCAGCGAATTTGCGCTTGTGATGATCCGCCGCAGCGAAAGCGGGGAACTGGTTATCCTCGGCGAAGTGCCGGAAGACGCGACGCTGGTCGAGAAAGCCGCCAAGAAACTGGTCGGCTGATCGCGGCGAAGCTGGGCAAGCCGCTTACATCGGTATAGCCTTGGCCGGATGAAGGACAACGCCATCCATTCTCGTGTGCAAGTGCAGGCTTCAGCCGCGGTTCAGCCCGCGCAAGGCTAAACAGGCAGGCCGATGCGCTTCCTTGCCCGCACGCTCGCCTTTATGGCGGTGCTCGCGCTCAGCGCGGAGCCTGTCGCTGCGCAGGACGCGAGCATCCTGCGGGATGCCGAAACCGAGCACTTGCTTAAGGATCTCGTGAATCCGCTTGTCCTGGCAGCCGGAATGCCGAAGGATGCGGTCGACGTCGTGATCGTCAACGATCCGACGCTCAACGCCTTCACCGCCGGCGGGCAACGCATCTACATCAACAGCGGCCTGCTCAACGCCGCCGACAACGCCAACCAGGTGCAGGGCGTGCTCGCGCACGAGCTTGGCCACATCGTCGGCGGGCACGAGATCGGCATCGAAGAGGGCGTGAGCCGGGCCTCCAAGATATCGGTCCTGTCACTGCTGGTAGGCCTCGCAGCGGCGGTGGCCGGCGCAGGCGACGCGGCGATGGGGGCGATCGCGCTGGGTCAGCAAGCCGCCTATAGCGGGCTGCTGTCATTCAGCCGCGGACAGGAAGCGACCGCCGACGCTGCCGGCGCGTCGTATCTTTCGAAGGCCGGCATCTCCGGGCGCGGCAGCCTCGCCTTCTTCGACAAGATCCAGAATTATGAGTTCCGCTACGGCTATCCCCATGACGAAGAGGCGTCCTTCGCCAGCACCCATCCTCTGTCGAGCGATCGCATCGCGACCCTGCGCGAGGTCTACGAAAAAGACCCGGCATGGAACGCGAAGACAGACCCTGGAATCGAGGCGCGATTCCAGCGCGTGAAGGCCAAGCTGTACGGCTATCTGGCGAAGCCTGCCGATACGCTGCGCCATTATCCCGAATACCTGACCGGCGAACCGGCCACCTATGCCCGGGTCTATGCCTACCACAAGGACGCCAAGGTCGCCGACGCCGTGCGCGAGGCCGATGCCTTGCTCGCGATGGAACCCAACGATCCCTATTTTCTCGAGGTCAAGGGCCAGGTGCTGCTCGAATCCGGCAAGCCCGACGAGGCGCTCGAGCCTCTGCGCCGAGCGACCGAGCTAACCCATAATGACCCGCTGATCGCCAGCACATTCGGCCACGCGCTGGTGGCCACCGAGGACAAAACACATCTCGACGAGGCCGAAACGGTGCTCCGCGCCGCAGTCGCGCGCGACCGCGAGAACCCGTTCGCCTGGTATGAACTGGGGATGGTCTACGGCGCCAAGGGCGATATTCCCCGCGCGCAACTGGCCAGCGCCGAGCAGCAGATCATGAGCGCCAGCCCCGCCGAAGCCTTGCGCAGCGCCCACGCGGCCGAAGCCAGCTTGCCGAAGGGATCTTCGGACTGGATTCGCGCGCAGGACATCTCGATGGAAGCGCGCGCACAGCTTGAACGCAAGCAGCACCACAAGTAAGCCGCGTGAGATGCGCTGGCTTGTTACGATCGTCCTCGCCGTTCTCGGCGGCTTTGCCGGCGCCGCGGCCTGGGATTTCTCGGGCCTAGGCGGCCCTGCCACGCGCGATTATCTCCTCGCCCACCCCGAAGTACTGCCGGAAGCCATCAGCCGATTCCAGGTAACGCAACGCCAGGCGCAGCTGGCCCCCGTGCGCGGCCAGCTGGAGACACCGTTCCCGGGCGCCGTCCTCGGCAATCCCCAAGGCAAGCTGACGTTGGTCGAATTCAGCGACTATGCGTGTACGTATTGCCGCCAGAGCGTCGCTGACGTGCGCGAACTTATCGCTGGCAATCCCGATTTGCGGGTGGTGGTGCGCGAGTTTCCGATTTTGCGCCCCGAGAGCGTCGATGCCGCGCGGATGGGACTTGCCGCGGCACAGCAGGGCAAGTTCGCCGCCTTCCATGACGCCATGTATGCGCTCGGCCCTCCGAACAAGGAAACCATCGAGCAGGCCGCGCGGCAGGCCGGCGTGGACATGGGCGCGGCCGACAAGGCGATCGCCACCGGACTGTTCGACCCCTTCCTGAAGTCCAATATCGCCATGGCCGGCCAAATCGGCATCACCGGCACGCCGGGCTGGGTCATCGGCAATCGAATCCTCGATGGCGCCGTCGGGCTGTCAGCGCTTGGCGACGCGGTCGCCGAGGCCCGGAAATCCTGAAGTCGCTCGCCTCGCTCTTCCGGCCACGGCCGGGAGCCGATCCGGTCGCCAATCCTTCGCCGGACCGGACTGGAAGCATGGCGATTCTGCCGTTCCGCCCGACCCCCTTCTTCGCCGACAAGAACCGCGCCTTCTGGAACCTGCAATTCATCGGCTGGGCCGGCTCGATGCTGATGCGGGCGGTCACCAACATCGCCAACGGCAAGCCGCCGTCGTTCCTGGTATTGACTTTGATCGCCACGATCACCGGCTTCTCGATCAGCCTGCTGCTCTCTGTAATCTACGGCAAGCTGATCAAGCAGAGGCCGCTGGTCACCTGGGCCGCCACGGCGATGGTCCTGGCGCTGGCGGTGGCTATCGCTGCGTTCATCGAAGGCTGGACGATCTGGCTGTGGCAGGGCGGTGGCGAGGGTAACTTCCCCACCCTGGTGCTCGGTGTGTTCTACATCGAGATGACGCTGCTCGGCGCATGGTCGGCGCTGTATTACGCGATCAACTATTACCTTCAGGTCGAACAACAGGCCGACCGCCTGGAACGGCTCGAGGCGCAAGCGACGAGCGCGCAACTGGCAATGTTGCGTTACCAGCTCAATCCGCACTTTCTGTTCAACACGCTCAATTCGATCAGCACGCTGGTGCTCTTGAAGCAGACCGAACCCGCCAATGCGATGCTCACCCGCCTTTCGGGCTTCCTGCGCCACACGCTGGTCAGCCAGCCGGGCGGGAAAGTGACCGTGGCCCAGGAAGTGGAGACGCTGAAGCTATACTTGGACATCGAACGGATGCGTTTTGAGGAGCGGCTGCGGACGGTGTTCAGCATCGATCCTGCCGCCGCCGAGGCGGTAATCCCGTCATTCCTGCTTCAGCCGCTAGTCGAAAACGCGATCAAGTACGCGGTTTCGCCGCAAGAGGAGGGCGCGCGAATCAGCCTTTCGGCGCAACTCGTCGGCAATCGGCTTCGGCTGACCGTATCCGACACCGGGCCGGGATTGCGCGCCAAGGCCCAGCGGGCAACGCTGCCGGCCGCAATGGTTGGCGCTGGCAACACGGTTTCGACGGGCGTCGGCTTGGCCAACATTCGCGATCGCCTTGCGCAAGCCTATGGCGATGACCACCTATTCGACATCCGCACACCGCCCGAAGGTGGTTTCACCGTGGTGATCGAGATTCCTTACGAGCGCGAAGCGCCGGAGGCGTCCGAAGGGGCGCCAGAGAAACTAGCCGCCCACCCAACCGTTACAGCCGGGCCCGAACAGCGGCCCATGGGACTTGATGCATGACCATACGTACCATCATCGTCGATGACGAGAAGCTGGCGATCCAGGGGCTACAGCTCCGGCTCGAGAAATTCCCCGATGTCGAAATAATCGATACTTGCGCCAATGGCCGCGAGGCGATCCGCAAGATCAAGACCGAGAAGCCCGATTTGGTGTTCCTCGACATCCAGATGCCCGGCTTCGACGGCTTCTCCGTGGTCAAGGGCGTGATGGAGATCGAGCCGCCGCTGTTCGTCTTCGTCACCGCCTATGAAGAACATGCGATCCGCGCGTTCGAAGCCAATGCGGTCAACTACCTCATGAAGCCGGTCGATGAGGACAAGCTCGCCGACACGATCGACCGCGTTCGCTCGCGGATGACCGAAAAGCGCTCGGCCGAAGAAGCCGAAAAACTCAAGGACGTTCTCGCCGAAGTGGCTCCCGAAGCGATGGACAACATGCCGTCCGAGGAAGAAACCGCCGCACGTTACGAAAAGCTGATCAACGTCAAGGATCGCGGGCAGATCTTCCGTGTCGACGTCGACACTATCGAGCACATCGAGGCCGCCGGCGACTACATGTGCATCTATACCGGCGACAACTCGCTCATCCTGCGCGAGACGATGAAGGACCTCGAACGCCGGCTCGACCCACGCGTTTTCCAGCGCGTGCACCGCTCGACGATCGTCAACCTGGACCAGGTCCGCCAAGTCAAGCCGCACACCAACGGCGAGTGCTTCCTGGTGCTCGATTCAGGCGCCGAGGTGAAGGTAAGCCGGTCCTACCGCGACGTGGTGGCGCGCTTTGTCCACTGAGGGCTGGCAGCTCGAAAACTTCGATTTGAACCGCTTCGTCCGCGCCGCGCTCGACGAAGATCTCGGCGCGGGACTTCCGGGCGGCGGGCACGACGTGACGGCAGAGAGCGTCATCCCCGCCGCGGCGCGCTTCACCGGAGTAATGGACAGCCGCGATGCCATCGTGGCGGCCGGCCTGCCGATTGCCGAGGCGGTCTTCCGCGCGCTCGATCCATCGGTGGAAGTCGCTATCCTGGTCGACGAGGGCGCCGCGGTTGCTCCGGGCACCGACCTGCTGCGCCTGTCGGGTAATGCCCGCGCCCTGCTTACCGCCGAGCGCAGTGCGCTCAACATCGTCCAGCATCTGTCGGGCATTGCGACGCTCACCCGCCAGTATGTTCGCGCGATGGGCGAGACTCGGTGCGTGCTTCTCGACACCCGCAAGACAATCCCCGGCCTCCGCTTGCTCGAGAAATACGCCACGCGAATGGGCGGCGCGCAAAACCACCGCATGGGCCTGTGGGATGCGGCGATGATCAAGGACAATCACGTGGCCGTCGCCGGCGGCGTCGCCGAAGCGGTCCGGCGGGCGCGCGCAAGCGGCGTGACCCGCATCATCTGCGAGGTCGACAGCCTCGAGCAGATCGAACCGGCTCTGGCAGCTGGCGCGACGCATCTCCTGCTCGACAACATGCGCCCGGCAACCTTGCGCGAAGCGGTAGCGCTCGTCGCGGGGCGCGTGCCGAGCGAAGCTTCGGGCGGAGTCACGCTCGAGACGATCGGCGCGATCGCCGCCACCGGGGTCGATTTCGTTTCCGTCGGCCGACTGACACAAAGCGCCCCCGCGGCCGACATCGGTCTGGATTTCACGCCCGCCTAGCCGCGATTGCCATCGTCGCAGCCTTGCGGCACAACCGGCCGAAACAGGGAAGGTATTGCGATGAAACCCGCCACGATCCGCCGGTTCGACTTGTTCTATCTCGCCTGGGTGGCGCTAACGGTCGTCGACTTCCTGCTCCGTCGCGACACCTACGTCAGCAAGATCGACGACGCCGCCAGTGGCAGTGGCGCCGGCAACGGCTTTATCCTGGGCTCGACCTTCGTCACGGCGACGTTCGCCATCTGGACGCTGGTCTTGCTGCTCTTGTGGTACCTCGTCTCGCAAAAGCGGTCGGCCATCGCAAAATGGATAGTCGTCTTGCTCGTCCTGCTCGGGATTTTCACTTTGCCCGACTTCTTCCGACATGCCTTTGCCGCGCCGGAAATCGGCTCGCTCCTCGGCTTCATCACGTCCGTGGTTGCGGCCTATTCCTTGTTTGGACCAGGAGCGAAGGCGTGGTTCGCCGGCGAAACGCCGATCGATCCCGCCGCGACGGACTGATCGCCGCTATCGACGCGAAGCGAAGAACTCCCGCAGCAGCTTGGCCGCCTCGCCTTCGCCGATGCCTGCGTAGACTTCGGGCCGGTGCAGGCATTGGGCCTGTTCGAACACCCGCGCGCCGTGCTCGACGCCCCCACCTTTCGGATCTGGCGCGCCGTAATACAGCCGGGCGATTCGGGCGTGGGCGATCGCTCCCGCACACATCGCACACGGTTCAAGCGTGACCCACAGGTCGCACCGCCCGAGCCGCTCGTTGCCGAGCGCGGCGGCTGCGGCGCGAATGGCCAGGATTTCGGCATGCGCCGTCGGATCGAGCAATCCGCGCGGCCGGTTGTACCCTTCGCCGATGATCTCGCCATCGAGCGTCACGACAGCGCCGATCGGCACTTCTCCGTCGGCTCCGCCTAGGCGCGCGAGCTCGAGGGCGCGTGACATCGGCGGGGGCAAGGGCCAGCTGGTCATGCCGCTGCGCTAGCGGTGCGACGCAAACCCGGCAATGCCGCGCCGATGCTTGACCGAATCCCCCGCCGTCGCTATGCGCGGCGCTTTCCCGGACACCCTCCGATTTACGAGACGAGACGAATCATGTCGCGCATTTGCGAATTGACTGGCAAGGGCCGCCAGGTCGGCCACAACGTAAGCCACGCCAACAACAAGACCAAGCGAGTCTTCCTGCCCAACCTGCAGAACGTCACGCTGATGAGCGAGAAGCTCGACAAGAGCTTCAAGTTCCGCGTCTCGACGCACGGGCTGCGTTCGGTCGAGCACAACGGCGGACTCGACAACTGGCTGCTCAAGACTTCCGATGACAAGCTCAGCGCCAGCGCGCTGAAGGTCAAGCGTGAGCTCAAGAAGGCCACTGCGGCCGCCTGAGCATCATGACGCCGTCGCCTCGCGCGGCAGCAGATCCCAGTGCAGCTCGAGCAGCAGCGTGCGCTGGAAGCTCGCGAAGTTGTCGTCGGACATCAGCCACAGGACAATGCCTGTCGCATCGGGTGCGATCGCCAGCCCCTCGTAGTTGTCGCGCGGCACCGGATCGGTCAGGTCGGCCAGCTTGCGCCAGCGCCATTCCTGCCCCCTGACAGTGGTGGCGGGGTCGGCGACCAGCAGCATCCCGCGGAATAATGGCGGCGAGGTCGGATCGACGATGCGCAAGAGAATGACGACCCTCTCGTCGGGAAGCGCGGCCATGTCGCTTGGGTCATAACCGATCGGCGGGCGGAACGAGAACTGAAGCGGCGCTGCCCCGCTC
>DATIQN010000031.1:0-26340 GCA_035470785.1 Croceibacterium sp.
GTGACGTTTCGACCGCCGACGGCCGGCTCAGCTTCATGCTCGAAGACGCCTCGCAGGTCGACGCCGCGCGTGAGGCGCTGCTGCCTTCGCTCAACGGGGCCGGTTCCGTGCGCGAGTGGGACTTGCAGGTCGTCGACGGCATCCGTTTTATCCTGACGCCGACGCAGCAGGGCCTCACCAAGGCTGTCGACAACGCGATGGAAAGCGCGACCGAAGTTGTCCGCAAGCGCATCGACGCGCTCGGCACCAAGGAGCCGACGATCATCCGCGAAGGTCCCGAGCGGATCATGGTCCAGGTGCCCGGGCTGCAGAACCCGCAGGCGCTGAAGGACCTTCTCGGCAAGACCGCCGAGCTCGAATTCAAGCTGGTCGACACCACCGCGCTGCAATCGGACATCGCCCAGGGGATCGTTCCACCGGGCGACCAGATCGTGCCGTACGCGCCGGGCACGAACGGGGCCGGAAGCTCGATCGCGGTCAAACGGCTCGGCGGCATTCGCGGCGACACGCTGACCAACGCGCAGCAGACCTTCCAGCCGCAAACCAACGAGCCGGTGGTCAACATCCAGTTCAACGGCCAGGGCGCGGACAAGTTCGGCCGCCTGACGACCGAGAACGTCAACAAGCCGTTCGCCATCATCGTCGACGGGCAAGTGCTTTCGGCGCCGAACATCAACGAACCGATCCTTGGCGGCTCGGCGATAATCGAGGGCAGCTTCACCGTCGAAAGCGCCAACCAGCTGGCCATCCAGCTGCGTTCGGGCGCGCTGCCGATCAAGCTTACAGTGGTCGACGAAAGCACCGTCAGCGCGGAACTCGGCGCGGATTCGATCCACAAGGGCGCGATCGCCATGCTCACGGGGACGATCATCATCGTCCTGCTGATCGCCGCTGCCTATGGCCGCTTCGGCATCTATGCCGACCTCGCGGTGCTGATCAACGTGTTTATGATCCTGGGCATCCTGGCGGTGTTCAACGGCACGCTGACTCTACCCGGCATCGCCGGCTTCGTGCTCACCATCGGCACAGCGGTCGATGCCAACGTGCTGATCAACGAACGCATCCGCGAGGAGCGAAGACGAGGGCGCAAGGCGTTCCAGGCGGTGGACCTCGGTTACAAGGAAGCCAGCCGGACGATTTTCGACGCCAACATCACCCACTTCATCTCCGCGACGCTGATGTTCATGTTCGGCTCCGGGCCGATCAAGGGCTTCGCCGTGGTGCTGATGATCGGCATCGTCACCTCGGTGTTCACCGCCGTTTACCTCACCCGCATGTGGGTGGCGCTGTGGCTGCGCAGGGCGCGCCCGGCCGACCTCAATATCTGAAGGGCCCGAGACCATGCGTTTGCTCAAGCTCGTTCCCGACAACACCAACGTCCACTTCATCAAGTGGCAATGGCCGACGACGATCCTCAGCGTGCTGCTGATGATCGCCAGCTGGGCGCTGGTCTTTACCAATGGCCTCAACCTCGGCGTCGACTTCGTCGGCGGCCAGATGATCCGCGTGACCTTCACGCAAAGTCACACGGCCCCGGTTGCCGCGCTGCGCGGCGAGATCGAGAAGCTCGGCTATGGTGAGCCGGTGATCCAGACCGTCGGCAACCCCAACGCGGTGTCGATCCGCATGCGCCTGCCCGATGGGTCGGACAAGAACGCCGGGCTCGCCGACAAGATGACCCGCACGATCAGCGCCGACATCAAGACGCATCACGCCGACGCGCGCATCGACGGGGTGGATTCGGTGTCGGGCAAGGTCTCTAGCGAGCTCGGCTGGACCGCGTTCAAGGCGCTCGGCTTCGCCGCTATCGCGATCTCGATCTACATCTGGTTCCGCTTCGAATGGCAGTTCGGCGTCGGCGCGCTGGTCAGCCTTGTGCACGACGTTTCGCTGACGATGGGCCTGTTCGCCGTGACGCAGATGGAGTTCGACCTGACGATCGTCGCGGCGATCCTGACGATCCTCGGCTATTCGCTCAACGACACCATCGTGGTCTACGATCGAATACGCGAGAACCTCAAGAAGTACCGCCGCATGCCGATGAACGAGCTGCTCGACCTCTCAATCAACGAGACGCTGGCGCGCACGATCATGGTCGCCGCGACGATGCTGATCACGCTGACGGCGTTGTTCGTTCTCGGCCCGAAGGTGATCCACGGGTTCTCCGCGGCGCTTATCGTCGGCATCGTCGTGGCCACCTACAGCTCGATCTACGCGGCCGCGCCGATGCTGATCTGGCTGGGCGTGACCGGGCACAGCTTCGTGCCCGTTGAGACCGCGCAGGACCGCCAGGAGAAGATAGCCCGCGGCGAAGCCTAGGCGATCAGGCCGGAGTAGATCCGGTCGAGTTCCTCGGCATGCGCGGGCCAGCCGAACCGCTCGACCGTCGCGGCGACGGCGTCGCGATCGGGCGGGTCCGACAGCAGCGCCTGGACCGCTTCGGCGATCGCCTGCGAATCGCGCGGGACCACGCGGCCTGCTTCGGGCGCGGTCAGCAGTTCCCGAACGCCCCCGGCGTCGCTGATCACCAGCGGGCAGCCGCACGCCAGCGCTTCGACCCAGGCGTTGGCCAGTCCCTCGCTCGCTGAGGGCAGCACCATCGCGTCGGCGGCGGACAGCACCACCGGCAGCAGGGTGTGGTCGAGCGAGCCGAGGAAATGCACGCGGTCGGACACGCCTTCGCGCCGGGCCAGGCCTGCCAGATCGTCGCGATCGGGCCCGTCACCGACGAGCAGTAGGCGCGCTTCGGGCAGGAACTGCATCGCACGCACGACCCAGGCCTGGCCCTTGCGCGCGATCAGCGCGCCCACGGTGGCGAGCAGCGGCGCACCGGCGGGAAGATCGAAGTGGAAATACTCCGCGACGTGGCGGCGGCATTCGATCCGGTCGAGCGGGTGAAACAGGTCGCGGTCGAGACCGGTGTAGTGGACGCGAATTTTTTCGGTCGGGAAGCCGAGCGCAGCCATGTCGCCCGCCAGCGCCTCGGATACGGCGAGGAGCACTGTCGCGCGATCGGCCGCCTGGCGCATCTGCCGCAAGGCATAGCCGCGCTGGCCCCAGTACGAGATGTCTGCCCCGCGCGCCTTGATGGCGAGCGGCAGGCCCAAGGCATCCGCGACCCGTGCCGCTGCCGGTCCTTCGGGATAGAAGAACTGCGCGTCGACAAGGTCGAACGGCGCTTCGGCATGGAGCCGGCGGGCGAGGGGAAGTACCGAATGCGCGATGGCGCGCGGATTGAACGCCGCGCCATATCTGGGAATGAGTGGGAAGGTCGGCCGGTGGACCTCTACCCCATGCTCCACGGCGCTCACCGCCGCTTCGGCAAGCGCGCGGTAACGGCCGAAGCGCACCGGCGGCAAACCGATCGGGTTGATCACCGCCACTTGCCAGTCGTCGCGCGCAACCAGCGCCTCTAGGCTGCGCGCGACGAAAGTGCCGAAGCGCGGCTGGGCAGGGTTCGGGTAAAGCGTGGCGAGCGACAGCAGCCGCTTCACAGCTTGCGGACCAGCATTTCCGCGACCGCCAGCCATGGCGGATTGTCGATGACCAGCTGGCGTTGCCCCGCGCCGGGGGGCAGCAGCCCCACGAGCGTCCCCTGACGGTCGATCAACCGGCCGAAGGCGAAGCGGCCGCCGCTGCGCGGAGCGAGCACGTCGCGGTTGATCATCTTCGGTGCGTCTTCGGGCGGCAGCCGTCGCAACCACAGTTGATCGTCGGCCCGGTACTCGCCTTGCGAAGTCTCGATCGCCAGACAGACCATTTCGGCTCCCGAAGCGAGATCGGTTGGGAGGATCGCGTCACGCGGGCTCGACAGGGCCTCGGCGCCGTTATCCGTGAGCTTGGCGACGACCTGCGGCTGCACCGAATCGCTGCCTTTAAGCAGCATCTCGGGCTCGACCCCGAGCGCGGCGGCGATCTTGTTCATCCAGTCGAGCGAGAGATTGCGCATTCCCGTTTCGAGCCGGCCGATGGTCTGCGCGGTGGTCGGCGGATCGCAGGCCGCGCCGACCTGGGCCAGTGTCATGCCCTTTTCCCTGCGTACGTCGCGGATGCGATTGATCACCGGCGCTCTCCCATAACCAATTCGGTTAGTTCTCTTTCCTACATGAACCCAGTTTGTCAAGGCCGCAGGAGAAACGGAACCACAGGAGATGCGCATGAAGCAGCACCTGGTCGAGCGCGAGTTGGCGAGCGAGGGGCCGCGGCAAAGTGGCGGCGTGGCGCCACGGCGCCGTAGCGTCACGGCCAACTTGGCCGAATTGCCGCTGGGCTGGCTGCATGCTCGCGGGCATCTCGACGACCGGTTATTCGCCGCGGGTGAGCGCCTGCGCGCAGACTACGAGCGCGCGCACTTGGCGCCCAGCGTGACGGTGCGGTGGGAGCCGGTGCGGATTCGCGGCACCAACAGCGACGCGCTCGCGCCGGGCGAGCGGCAAATCGCCGCTTCGACGGGGCGATCGCGGCGGCCGGCAAGGGACTCGAGGACATTCTCTGGCGCGTGGTCTGCGCGTGCGAGACGGTGACGGCGGCAGAACGCGAGCTCGAATGGCCCGCGCGAAGCGGCAAGCTGGTGCTCAGGATCGCGCTCGAACGAGTGGCCGAATTTTACCGGATCGCGCGAGGTGACACGTTCGCCCTGGACCGTGTCGACTGTGTCAACTTCGCGCGCTGTCGTAGGCCGAAAGCATTCGGCCTGTACGCCATGTCTGGGTCAGGAAGATTGCCAGCAGGATCGACGAAAATCCGCCGACGAAGAGGTCGAAGCCGCTGAACCCGGGTAGTACGTTGGCGTCGGGTCCGGACAGAAACATCGTAATCGTCACCGCGATCAGCACGACGCGCAACTCGGTCGGCCCGGCGCCGAGATGCGACAGGTGGAAGTCGCCCATCACCTTGGCGATCAGAAAGGTGTTCACCGCCAGCAGCAAGTACGTCGTGAGCGCGAACAGCGCGATATCGACGCGGACATAAGGGCTGGCGCCGATGCCGCCGAGGATCAGCAGGATCGCCAGGCCGTCGCAGCTGTGGTCGATGAAATAGCCATATCGCGGCCGCTCGATCCGGCGGAAACGCGCCAGGCTGCCGTCGAGGGAATCGCCGAACCAATGGACGAAGTAGCCAACGACGGCCAGCCACAGCCATGCCGGATTGGTGTTGCTCATCGCGTAAGCCCCGAAAATCACCGCCGCTGCGACGAGCGCCAGCGAAGTGAGCATGTCCGGCGTCACCCAGTGCGGCAGCCGGGCGCAAATCCAGTTGAGCAACTGGCGTTCGGCTCGCGAGAGCACTGTGTGTTGGATGCGATTGACCTGAGGGGCCAAGGCCTGGGAAGGGCTCATGGTGCGGCCCATCGGCGCATCAAAGGCATGCCGCAAGTTAATTGTTACGAGACAATGTCACCCCTCGATCACCTCGGCCAAGGCAAGCCAGCGCTCTTCTGCCGCCGCCTTTTCGGCGCGGGCGGTTTCCAAGTCTATCATTATTCGCGCGAACTGGTCGGGATCGCGGGCGAACAGATCGCGGTCGGCAAGCTTGGCTTCGGCTTGCGCAATTGCCGCGTCGATTTCCTCTATGCGCTTCGGCAGCAGGTCGTAGTCGCGCTGATCCTTGTAAGACAGCTTGGCGGGTTTCGACGGTGGGGAAGGGGGCTGTGGCGCGGATTCGGCCTTGGCCGGCTTCTTTGCCGGCGCCGCGCGCCGGGTCCGCTTCGCTTCCCAATCCTCATAGCCGCCGGCGACGATGTCGACCGTGCCCGAACCGTCGAGCCCGAGTGTCACCGTAACCGTGCGGTCGAGGAAGTCGCGGTCGTGGCTCACGATCAGCACGGTGCCTTCGTAATCGGCGATCACTTCCTGCAGCAGGTCGAGCGTCTCGAGGTCGAGGTCGTTGGTCGGCTCGTCGAGCACCAACAGGTTGCTGGCCTTGGCGAACTCGCGGGCGAGCAGCAGGCGGCTGCGCTCGCCGCCCGAGAGCACGCCCACTTTCATGTCGACGATCGCCGGGTCGAACAGGAACTCCTTGAGATAGCCCTGCACGTGCTTCCTGTGCCCGCGCACGTCGATCCAGTCGCCCCCTTCGGCGAGGATCTGCCGCACGGTGCGCTCGGGTTGCATCAGCGCGCGCTGCTGGTCGATCATCACGCCCTTGAGCGTCTTGGCCAGAGTCACCTGCCCTTCGTCGGGTGTCAGCTCACCGGTGAGCAGCTTGAGCAGCGTGGTCTTGCCCGCGCCGTTCGCGCCGACCAGGCCGATCCGATCACCGCGCTGGATGCGCAGGCTGAAGTCGCGGACAATCGTGCGCTCGCCGAACTGCTTGGTCACGTGCTCGGCGTTGATGACCGTCTTCGATCGGCTTTCCTCGTCGGTTGCGAGCGCGAGCTTGGCAGCGCCTTGCGGGTTCAGCATCGCCGCGCGCTGGGCGCGCATGACGTGGAGCTTCTCGAGCCGGCCCTGGTTGCGCTTGCGCCGCGCGGTCACGCCGCGTTCAAGCCAGTGCGCCTCGATCTTGAGCTTGGCGTCGAGCTTGTCCGCCGAGCGGACTTCCTCGGCGTAGACGGCCTCTTCCCACGCCTCATACCCGCCGAAGCCAACTTCCTTGCGCCGCAGCGTTCCGCGGTCGAGCCACAAGGTTGCGCGGGTCAGGCGCTTGAGGAACGTGCGATCGTGGCTGATGACGATGAACGCTCCTTTGTAGCGCTGCAGCCAGGCTTCGAGCCACTCAATCGCCGACAGGTCGAGGTGGTTGGTCGGTTCGTCGAGCAGCAGCAGGTTGGGCGCCTGTGCCAGCGCGCGGGCGAGGGCAGCGCGGCGCCGCTCGCCGCCGCTCGCGGTCTCCGCGGGCCGGGTCATGTCGATGCCGAGTTGCTCCGCAATCGCTTCGACCTCGTGCCGTTCGGGCGCGTCGTCGCCGGCGAGGGCGAAATGCATCAGGGTAGCGAATGCCGACAGGTCGGGGTCTTGCTCGAGCACGACAATCCGCGTTCCGGGCTTGATCTTGCGCTCGCCACGGTCGGCCTCGATGCGGTTGGCAATCAACCGCAGGAGCGTGGTCTTACCGACGCCGTTGCGTCCGATCAGCGCCAGCCGATCGCGTGGGCCGATGTGCAGGTCGAGGTTCTCGAACAGCCAGCGTCCGCCTTGCTGCAGGCCAAGGCCTTCCCAGGAAAGAATCGGGGGTTCCGCCATAGGACGGCGCGCCTAGCCTCTGCACCACGGCGTCACAAGCCGGTTCACCCGCGCGCAATCGGCGCTAAGGCAACGCGTGAGGCATCAGGAGAGACCGGATGATCCGTTACGCCAATCCCTTGCTTGCATTCACCGCGCTCAGTGCGCCGGCGGCCGCGGCCGAAGTGCAGATTCAGGCGCAAGCTCCAGTCGTTGAGCTGACCGTCAGCGAAACCGTCAACTCGACCCCCGATATCGCGCAAGTCGGCACCGGTGTGACCACGCGCGCCCAGAGCGCGAAGGAAGCGGTTCGCCTGAACGCGGCGGCGATGCAGAAGGTCGTCGACCGGCTCAAGGCGCTCGGCATGGCCTCCAAGGACATTCAGACCTCGAACTTTAGCCTCAACGTGCAATTCACTTATCCCAACGGCGGCGGCCAGCCTGTGTTCGCCGGGTACGAGGCGACCAATCAGGTTTCGGCCAAGCTGCGCCAGATCGACAAGGTCGGCGACGCGCTCGATGCGTTGGTCGCCGCCGGCGCGACGAACATCAACGGTCCGAGCTTCATGCTCGACGACGACACGGCCGCGCAGCAGGCGGCGCGCACCCGGGCGATGCAGCGCGGCCAGGCGATGGCAGAGGACTATGCGCTGATGGCGGGCTACACCGGGGTCAAGCTGCTCGAGGTCTCGGAAAGCGTGCAGGGCGGTCCGTTGCCGCCGCAGCCGATCGCGTTCCGCGCGCAGATCGCGCAAGCCAAAACGCCTATCGAGCCGGGCGAGGTCGGCAGCACCGTGAACCTGACGGTGAAGTACGAGATGACACGCTAGCCTGAACCCCCGTCGCGTTTGACATTCACAACTTGTTCAAAGGCGCCTCTCTAGGCACTAAAATATGATGCGTAAGTTCCTGTTCCCTCTCGTAGTTGGCGCAATGCTGGTGAGCGGCCTGACCGCGACCCCCGTGCTCGCCCAGCAGAAGCGCGGCGACCAGGAGAGCGCGCGCAAGGAAATGCGCGCCGGAAACGTGCTCACCTTGCGCGAGATCGAACGCATGGTCGTGCCGCAGATCGAGCGCGACGGAAGTATCCAGTATCTGACGCCTGAATTCGACGAAGTGGCCCGAGCGTACCGTCTGAAGTTCATCGATAATTCGAAGGGCCAGGTCATCTGGGTCGATGTCGATGGCCGGACGGGCAGGATAATGAGGATCTCGCGATAAACGTCATCGAAACGGACCGCCTGTTGACGCGTTCATGTTTCGGCCCCATTTCGTGGCCGGATGACAACAGGGACACCGTCTTCATGCGCATCCTGATCGTCGAGGACGAGCCGACCCTCGGCCAGCAGCTGAAAAGCACGCTGGAACAGACCGGCTATGCCGTGGATCTTTCGACCGACGGCGAGGACGGCCATTTCCTCGGCTCGACCGAAGAGTACGACGCGGCCATCCTCGACCTCGGCCTGCCCGAGATCGACGGGCTCACCGTGCTCGGCATGTGGCGCAAGGAAGGCCGCAACTTCCCGGTGCTGGTGCTGACCGCGCGCGACAGCTGGTCGGACAAGGTCGCCGGGCTCGATGCCGGCGCCGACGACTATCTTGCCAAGCCTTTCCAGACCGAAGAGCTGATCGCCCGGTTGCGCGCGCTGATCCGGCGCGCCTCGGGCAACGCCAGCTCCGAGCTCACCGCCGGCGAAGTGCGGCTCGATACCCGCTCGGGCCGCGTCACCCGCGCCGGCGAACCGGTCAAGCTGACCGCACAGGAATACAAGCTCCTCTCGTACCTGATGCACCACAAGGGCAAGGTGGTCAGCCGCACCGAACTGATCGAGCATATCTACGATCAGGATTTCGACCGCGATTCGAACACGATCGAGGTCTTCGTCACCCGGATTCGCAAGAAGCTGGGCGCCAACGTGATAACCACCATCCGTGGACTCGGTTACAGCCTCGACGATCCCGACGAACCGCCGCGTGAATGATGCTTCCCCGTTCACGGACGCGCAGGCGCTAGCGCCGCGCGCACCGGACGAGGAAGCGGCGGCGCCCGCACCCGCGGTGGTGCCCCACACCGGCAGCTTGTCGCGCCGGATGATGCTGATCGCCGCAGGGTGGATCACTTTCCTGCTGCTGGTCGGCGGCCTCGCGCTCAACCACACGCTCACCGGGCTCGTTACTCGCCAGTTCGACGAACAGCTCGATTACGTCCTCACCGCGATGATCGGATCAGCCGAAATCGGGCCCGACGGCGAAGTCTATTTCAACCGCCCGCTCGGCGACCAGCGCTTTCTCGAGCCGAACAGCGGGTTCTACTGGCAGATCAGCGGGAAGGGGCACGAGCCGTTCCCCTCGCGCTCGTTGTGGGACCGCACGCTCAAGGGAAGCGGCATCGGCTTCCTCAAGGAGCCGCAGTATTACAACTCGGCGCAATTTTCCGGCGAGCCGCTGCGGATAGTCGAACGCTCGGTCGAGCTGCCCGGCAGCAAGACGCAATGGCGTTTCATGGTCGCGACTGCCCGCACCGAACTCGACCAGCAGATATCGAACATCCGGTCGATCCTCGTGTGGTCGTTCGCGGTCCTCGGGATCGGGCTTTTCCTGATGGCGATGCTGCAAACATGGTATGGCCTGAGCCCGTTGCGCCGGGTGCGCTTGGCGATCGCCCACATCCGCTCGGCCGGGACCAACCGGGTGACCGATCCGCTGCCGCTCGAGGTCCAGCCGATGGTCGACGAGCTGAACGCCCTCCTCGCCCATTCAGAGAAGCAGGCCGAAGAAGCGCGCACCCACGCGGGCAATCTCGCGCACGCTCTCAAGACGCCGCTGACGGTTTTGACCAATGCCGCCAGCGCCCATTCGCCCGAACTCGAAAGCACGGTGCTGCGCGAAGCGACGGTGATGCGCCGGCAGGTCGATCACCATCTCGCCCGGGCGCGGGCGGTCGGGCGGCGGGCGACCGGCCTCGCGCGCGCCAACGTCATGCAAAGCGCCGCGGCGGTCGAAGGCGCCGTTGCCCGGCTTTATCCGGACGTGCGTTTCGACATCGACGGGTCGAAGACCGCGACCGTGGCCATCGAACGGCAGGACCTCGACGAGATCCTCGGCAACCTGATCGAGAATGCCGCCAAATACGGCGGCGGCAGCGTATTCGTCACGGTGGATCCGGAGCCTGACGAAACGCTTTGCTCGATCTGGATTGAGGACGACGGGCTCGGGATTCCCGAGGAACAGCGCGGCGACCTTTTCGCCCGTGGGGCGCGCCTCGACACCAACAAGCCCGGGACCGGGCTCGGCCTGGCGATCGTGCGTGACGTAACCCAGATATACGGCGGCAGTGTCGAGCTCGATGAAAGCGAGGACCTGGGCGGGTTGCTGGTGAGACTCAAATTGCCGCGCGCGCCAGCGGCACGCTAATCAGCGTTTTCGAGGACTTCACGGCAGCAGTCGATGACCTGTTCGACCGCCGGTGACGTGGTCCGGCCCTTCAGTGTCATGGCGATGACCTCGATCGCGCGTTGCTCGGCCGGCATTTCGACGTCGAGCGTTATCGCCTCGCCAGTAGCGCTCACGGCCTTGGCGTAGATTGCCGCGCATAAGCAAACGGCATCCGTTGCTTTGACCATCTCCTTCATCGCGAAGTAGTCGTCGCAGGCAATGTTGTGCGGGATGGGGTAGAACGATTGCAACTGGTTCAGGTCCATCGGTGACGCGACCGGGAAGTCGCGAACCTGATCGAGGCCGATGGCCCGCTTGTCGGCCAGCGGATGGCCCGGGCGGGCAATTACGGCCGTCTTGAGGATGCCGACCGATCGCACCTCGATTTCTTCGGGGATGTCGAGATTGGCGTTGCCGACCAAACCGAGCTCGAGGTCTTCATCCATAAGCGCCTTGATCAGGTAATCGGCGCGACGAGTCTGCGCGCGGAATGAGATTTGCCTGCCCCCCGTCAGCAACGCAATTCCCGCCTTGCCCATTAGCGTGTCGGCGAGGATCGGCCCCATTCCGAACGAGACTTGTCCAAGCTTTCCGCCGCCGATCAGGCTGGCGTTATGGTCGAAGGTATCGGCCATGCGCAAAAGGCGCTGTGCCTCGGCGATAATGGCCGATCCGGCTTCCGTCGGCACGACGCCCTGCGGCGTGCGGTCGAAGATCTTCACCCCGTACACGCCTTCGATGAAAGCCAGTGCTCGGCTCAGCGCGGGCTGGCTGATGTTCAGCTCCTCCGCTGCGCGCGTCAGGCTCTCGCAACGCGCGATCATTACCAGCTGACGCAGCTTGGTAAGCGATACGATCATGACCCGCCCAAATGGCGATGCGCGCAAGTCCGCGCCGGAACCTCTTATAACAAAAGTTCATGCGGGGCAGGCCAAAATGGTATTGGATCCTCTTCTGGTCAGCGGCCAGAGGGCACGTCCGCAAAAGAGACGTCGGCCGCCAAGGCCGCGGCGCCCGGGCCGGACGCTCTCGCACCAATCGGAGTGGAGCGAAGTGAATTCGCTCGGTCGACTGAAGCCGGCGGCGTTCGCCATGCTCCCACGACAGGACGGCAAGACCAGAAGTGCGCGCGATGCTCGAGGCCAAGCTGCGTGGCGCGTTCACGGTCACCGCCATGCGCCAGCCGGGCGAACTGGTGGCCACCTGGCCCGAAACCGATGTCGCATTCGTCGCCGATGAGGCCGGCAACTTGATGCACGTGCGGCATATCACCGTGCAAAAACAGGAAGTGCTGCCGATCGTTGCCTTCGGCGAGGGGCTCGATACCGATCAGGCCATCTCGGCGATCGATTCGGGCGCAATCGACTGTCTCGATCTCAACCGCCACCGCAGCGATCTCGCACCCAGGCTGGAGCTGGCGTTGCGGCGTCGTTCGCCGGAATTCGAGTCTCGCCTGAGGGCATGCGCTCGGCGAGCGAACTGGCCGAGCTCGATGGCAACAAGCGCCGCATCCTCGGGCTCTTCGCAGCAGGCAAAGGTCAGGAACGTGTCGCGCGTGAGTTGGGAATGACCGAGGCGGAGCTCGACCACCAAGTCGAGGAGATCAAGGAGAAGCTTCGCCTGCCTTCGCTCAAGGACTCGGTGCGAATGATGATCGACTATTGCCGCTGAGCGTAAGCTTTCAGATTGGGGAGAACTTCGGATTCACCTCCTTCTTCCGAAGCGAGCGCAGTCCGTCCCCAGGCGACCAACCCAAGGGCGCGCTCACCTTTTACCGTTCAATTACTGTCCGCGGGCGCGCTGGTGATGGCGGATGACCTCGTCGATCACGAAGCGGATGAATTTCTCGCTGAATTCGGGGTCGAGGTCGGCCTCTTCGGCGAGCGACCGCAGGCGCTTGATCTGCTGTTCCTCGCGTCGCGGATCGGCCGGCGTCATGCCGGTGCGCGCTTTGTAGGCGCCGACTTCCTTGGTGATGCGAAAACGCTCGGCGAGGATGTGGATCAGCGCGGCATCGATATTGTCGATGCTCTTGCGGAAGCCCGCGAGCACTTCGTCGGATTGCGGATCGGTCTGTCGGCTAGCCATATTGGCGCGACGCTAGCAGCGAATCCGCGCTTGCCAAGCGGGCGATGCATCGCCAAGTGCTCCCCATGAGCGCCGAGGTCGTCCCGCTGCCCCGCAAGGATCCGTCGCTAGCGCCGATCCTCAATCTTACCGCCACTGCAATGAACGCGGTCAACGCCACCATCCTCGACCGAATGCAGAGTGAGATCCCGCTAATACCCGCGCTCGCCGGCCACCTGATCGCAGGCGGGGGTAAGCGGATGCGGCCGATGCTGACGCTCGCGGGGGCCGAACTGGTCGGTTACAACGGTACTCGCCATCACAAGCTCGCCGCCGCGGTCGAGTTCATTCACACCGCCACGCTGCTGCACGACGATGTCGTCGATGGGTCCGAGCAGCGCCGCGGCAAGTCGGCGGCGAACATTGTGTTCGGCAATCCGGCGACCGTGCTGGTGGGCGATTTCCTGTTCGCCCGCGCTTTCGAGCTGATGGTCGAGGACGGCAGCCTCAAGGTGCTCAAGATTCTCAGCTCAGCGAGCGCGATCATCGCCCAGGGCGAGGTCGACCAGCTCACCGCGCAGCGCAAGATCGAGACCAGCGAAGAGCGCTACCTGCACATCATCGGCGCCAAGACCGCGGCGCTGTTCGCCGCCGCCAGCCGCATTGCCGCGGTCGTCGCCGAATGCGGCGACGCCGAGGAGCAAGCGCTCGACGATTACGGCCGCAATCTCGGCGTCGCCTTCCAGCTGGTCGACGATGCGATCGATTACGACAGCGGCACGGCCGACATGGGCAAAGACCGCGGCGACGACTTTCGCGAAGGCAAGATGACGCTACCTGTAATCCTTGCCTACGCCCGCGGCTCAGACGACGAGCGGCGCTTCTGGCAGGACGCCGTGGCCGGCTTCCGCACCGAGGACGAGGACTTCGCGCACGCGGTCAATCTCATTCGTCGCCACGACGCAATCGACGCAACACGCGAGCGCGCCCGGCACTTCGCCCAGCGCGCCTGCGACGCGCTCTCGATATTCCCTGACTGCAAGGCGCGTGCGGCAATGGTTGAAGCCGCGCAGTTCGCCGTCAGCCGCGGATATTAGGTCGCTAGCTGACCGGGATCATCAGGTGCGCGTAGGGCGTGCCGGCCCACATCACGTACGGCCCCTTGGTGTTTGGTTTCGCTCCGTTCGGATAGCCTGCCAGCGATGCTGCCGAACCGACCACCATCATGTGCGGACCGGTGTGAATCCAATCCCCGCCTGCGGTCGGCTTGGTCGCATAAGGATCGGTATTGCTGGCATCGGTGCCGCCGGCGAGCATGTACATGATACCTGCTTTATCGGTCGGCGGCGGCTTGTGCGCGGCCCACGCCATCACCCATTCCATCGCGTTCGCGTCGAAGCACATCGGATCCGGACCGGGGGTGTCGGGCGCATCGGGCATGCAGGTGAAGCCGTTCGTCCCCTTGCGCAGCTCGGTTATCTTGCCCTGAGCATCCATAGTGATCACCGCTGCGGCGTTGGCAACTTCCGCCGGCGCAGCGGATTCGGCGCTGGCGATCGGATCGCTTGCGGCGGCAGTGCTCGTCGCCGCGGACGTCGCCGGCGCCGCGTCATCGGCCTTCTTTTCGCATGAGGACAGGGCGGTGGCGGCCAGAAGCATCAAGGCCAGGCGATTGGAAGACATTTAACCCTCCCAACAGACGCGACCCGCTACGTGAGATTATCATGGGCAACGCGCGGCTGGCGAGTGAATATGTTGAGCGATGCCGATGAGTGACCTCCCGATTCACGCGATCCTGCCGGAGCTGCTCGTAGCCGTGCGCGAAGGCACGGGCGCGGTGCTCGTGGCGCCGCCGGGAGCTGGCAAGACGACAGCGGTCGCGCCGGCCTTGCTGAATGAACCTTGGTGCACGGGCACGATCATTCTCACCAGTCCGCGCCGCGTGGCTGCGCGTGCGGCCGCAGAGCGGATCGCCGAGCTGCTCGGTGAGTCGGTCGGGCAACGGGTCGGCTATCTGACCCGGCTCGATTCAAAGCGCACGGCCGCCACGCGCATTCTCGTCGTGACCGAAGCTATCTTCGTTTCGCAGATTCTCGGCGACCAGGAACTTGCCGGTGTCTCCGCGGTGTTGTTCGACGAAGCGCACGAGCGGCATCTCGACAGCGACCTCGGCCTCGCGTTGGCCCTGGAAAGCCGTGCCGTGCTGCGCGAGGACCTGCGCGTCGTCGTGATGTCCGCCACGATCGACGGTGCGCGTTTCGCCCGGCTGATGGGCGAGGGGACGCCGGTGATCGAGAGCGAGGGCCGTGCTTTCCCGCTGCGCATCGAATGGCTCGGGAGCCGCCCAGAATTGCGCACCGACGAGGCGATGGCGAGCGCGGTGCTGCAGGCGTGGCGGGACGAGAAGGGCGATATCCTCGCCTTCCTTCCCGGCGTCGGCGAAATCGAGCGCACGCGCGAGCGGCTGGTCGAGCGGCTGCCTGAGGTGCCGATCCTGCCGTTGCATGGCCAGGTCGAGCCGGCTGCCCAGCGCGCTGCGATCCGCCGCGACGCCGAAGGGCGCCGCCGGATCGTGCTCGCGACGGCGATCGCCGAGACCTCGATCACGCTCGATGGCGTATCGGTGGTGGTTGACGCCGGCCTGTCGCGTCGCGCCGAGCTCGACCTCGCAGCGGGGGTGACGCATCTCGTCACGCACCGGGCGAGCCAGGCGGCGGCGGCGCAGCGGGCGGGGCGTGCGGCGCGGCAGGGCCCCGGCGTCGCTTATCGCTTGTGGGAGGAAGCCGCACACCCAGGCCGCGCGCAGTTCGATCCGCCTGAAATGCTTACGAGCGACCTCGCACCACTGGTGCTGTCGTTGGCGCAATGGGGTGTTGCGGATCCGGCGTCGCTGCCGTGGCTCGATCCGCCGCCGGCGCCTGCGCTCGCCGCCGCGCTGGGCCGGCTGGGCGAGCTCGGTGCGCTCGACCGGGTCGGACAGATAACCGAACGCGGACGCAAGATCGCTGCCTTGCCGATGGAGCCGTGGCAGTCGGCGATGCTGCTCTTTGGCGCCGAGCACGGCGCGGGTGATCAGGCTGCCAGGCTGGTGCTGCTACTACAGGAACGCGGGCTGGGTGGTCGAGGGGAAGACCTTGCGCAGCGCCTGACGCGCTGGAACGGCGACCGCTCCGGCCGGGCGGAGGCGAGCCGGAAGCTTGCGGCCGGGTGGGCAAACAAGGCGCGTGGTCTGGCCGAGAAAGGCACTGGCCAAGTCGCGCCGCCCGGCATCCTCGTCACCATGGCGCTGCCGGACAATCTCGCGCGCCGGCGCGACGGTTCAGGTGAATCCTGGCTCTCCGCCGGCGGGCGCGGATACGTGCTCGACCCTGCATCGCCGCTCGCCAGCGCCGAGTGGCTCGCGATCGGCGACGCGCAAGGCCAGGCCAAAGGGGCGCGAATCACCGCCGCGCTGCCGCTGACGACCGCCGAGGTCGAGCTGTGGCTCGGTGAGCGGATCGAACGCCGCAGCGTGCTGCGGTGGACCGGCGAGCGCATCGAGGCCCGGCTCGAACGGCGGATCGGCGCGATCACGCTGGCGAGCGGGCCGGATGCTTCGCCGGACGAAGCGGCGATCAACGCATTGCTTATGGACAAGGTTCTGGACAACCTTGCGGACATCCTGCCGAGAGAATTGCTCGCCCGCGCGCGTTTTGCCGGGATCGCAGGGCTTTCTCCCGAGGCGCTAGCGGCCAACGCCGAACAGTGGCTGGTGCCGCTGCTGCATGGCCGGCGCGATCTCGATATCGCGGGTGGCAAGCTCACCGACGCGCTGCTGGCTCTGCTCGACTGGGAAAGTCGCCGGAAGCTCGACCAGCTCGCTCCGCGCGAGTTCGCAACTCCCGCCGGCACGAGCCATCCGATCGACTATGCCGGTCCCGATGCGCCCGCCGTCGAGGTCCGTGTCCAGGCGTTGTTCGGACTCGAAGCGCATCCGATGATCGGCCAGGCGCCACTGCTCCTGAAGCTGACCAGCCCGGCCGGCCGCCCGATCCAGGCGACGCGCGACTTGCCCGGTTTCTGGCGCGGTAGCTGGAAGGACGTCGCCAAAGAGATGAAGGGCCGTTACCCGAAGCACCGCTGGCCCGAAGAGCCGTGGGCGGAAAAGCCGAGCCTGAAGACCAAGAACGCCTTCCAAAACAGCCGGGGCTGAATTAGGGGAACCTCTATGCAGGCCCGTATCTATCAACGCCCGAAGAACGCCATGCAGTCCGGCAAGGCGCTCACCGATCAGTGGATCCTCGAGTTCGTGCCTTTGGAAGCCAAGAAGCCCGACCCGCTGATGGGCTGGGCCGGCAGCGGCGACACCCGCGAGCAGGTCCGGCTGAAGTTCGCGAGCAGCGAGGCCGCGCAGGCCTATGCCGCCAAATACGGCATCGCCGCCATCGTTCACCCGACGCCGCCGAAAAAGCTCAAGCTCCAGGCCTACGCCGACAATTTCCGCTAGGTTGCATTTTCGCGTCGCCCCCTCCATATGCCCGCCCGGGAGTCGGGTGGACGTTCGCGTCTGCCAACCTGGTCAGGTCCGGAAGGAAGCAGCCACAACGGATAGCAGCGGGTCGCCCGGCTCCTTTTTCTCTCAATGACATTCGCAGCCCCAGCCCCTAACTTGCCGGCATGACCGAATCCGGCGACATTTTCGGCGACAACCCGCCACTCGAGAGCGAGGGCGAAGCGAAGCCGAGCACTGCCGATCTGGAGGCTGCCGGCCAGGCGGCAATGTTTGGGGAGGCCGCAGCCGAAGCGCCCAAACCCGCGGCAGCACCCCCGCCCGCAACGCAGCCCTATCGCGTGCTCGCCCGCAAGTACCGCCCGCAGACGTTTTCCGAGCTGATCGGCCAGGATCCGATGGTCCAGACGCTGTCGAACGCCATCCGGCGCGAACGGCTGGCGCATGCGTTCCTGATGACCGGCGTGCGCGGGGTCGGCAAGACCAGCACCGCGCGGCTGATCGCCAAGGCGCTCAACTGCGTCGGTGCGGACGGCAAGGGCGGGCCCACGATCGATCCGTGCGGCGTCTGCGAGCCCTGCCGCGCAATCGCCGAGGGGCGCCACATCGACGTGATCGAGATGGACGCCGCCAGCCACACGAGCGTCGACGACGTGCGCGAGATCATCGAGGCGGTGCGCTACGCGGCCGTTTCGGCGCGCTACAAGATCTACATCATCGACGAAGTCCACATGCTCTCGCGCAACGCGTTCAACGCCTTGCTCAAGACGCTCGAGGAACCGCCGCCGCACGTGAAGTTCCTGTTCGCCACGACAGAGGTCGAGAAGCTGCCGGTGACGGTCCTCAGCCGGTGCCAGCGCTTCGACCTCAAGCGGATTCCCAAGCCACTGCTCGAACAGCAATTCGCTTCGATCTGCCGGCAGGAAGGCATCGAGGCGGAGCCCGAGGCGCTGTCGATCATTGCCTCGGCAGCGGAGGGGTCGAGTCGCGATGGGCTGTCGATCCTCGACCAGGCGATCGCCCACGCCGATCTCGATACTGGCGGAGTCGTCACCGCCGAACGCGTGCATGACATGCTCGGACTGGCCGACAAGGGCGCCCGGCGGCGGCTTTTCGCCGCGCTGCTCGAAGGCGATCCGCAAGCGCTGATCGCCGATGTCGACCGCCAATACGCGCTCGGCGTCGAGCCGCTGGCGTTGATGCGCGGCATGATGGACCTGGCGCATCGTGTGACCGTCGCCCAAATCAGCGGCAGTGCCGCCGACGCCACGACGCAGGAGGAGCGCGAGGCGCTCGAAGGCTGGGCGGTAACCCTGTCGCCGGGCCAGTTGCACCGCCTGTGGCAATTGCTGCTTAAAGGGCATGATGAAGTGCGTAAGGCGCCCGACCCGCTCGTCGCTGCGCAAATGGCGCTGCTGCGCGTGCTTCACGCGGCGGAGATGCCCGATCCGGGCGCGCTGGCGAAAATGCTCGAAACCCTTGCGTCGAACGAACCGGCAGTGGCCCCGGCCTCGGCTCCGCCGAATGGAAGCTACGGCAGCGGCACTTCGGCCTCCACCCCCGTCTTGCTGGACGACTGGCAACGGCTTGTTGACCGGGTTGACCAATCAGGCGCGCTTCGCGTTGGGCAGGTGATGCGCGATTGGTTGCGCGTGATCGAGCTCGTGCCCGGCAAGCTCGTATACCAAGTTGCGCCGGACCTGGGCGACGACCCCGCGCCGGAATTGCGCGACGCGCTGCTCCGGGCGACTGGGGAGCGTTGGCAGGTCGGCGTGGGGGAAGGCGAGGCCCTGCCGACGCTGCGCGAGCAAGCCGAAGCGGCCAAATCCGCCGAGGAAGAGCGCATTCGCAACGCCCCGCTGGTGCAGGCGGCGTTCGCTGCTTTCCCGGAGGCTGAGCTGGTCGACGATGCTGAGGGCGCGCCCGCCACGCGCAACTGGAACAAGAGAGCTTAGGAATACGCGATGGACATGGAAGAACTGATGCGGAAGGCGCAGGAAGCGGCCGAGACGATCCAGAAGCAGATGAGCGACGTCCAGGTGACGCTCGACTCGCTCGAAGTCGAAGGCTCCTCAGGAGGCGGCCTGGTGAAGATCCGCGCCACCGCCAAGGGGCGCATCCTGTCCGTCTCGATCGACGACAGCCTGATCGTGCCTGACGACAAGCAGATGCTCGAAGATCTCGTCACCGCGGCGTTCAACGACGCCCGCAGCAGGGCCGACCAGGCCGCCGACGCCGAGATGTGCAAGGCGCAGTCGGGAATGGGCTTGCCGCCGGGGTTCAAGCTGCCCGGGATGGGCTGAGCGGTTCAACAGAAGACCAGCGCGGTCTCTCGCATCGTCATCGTCATCGGCAGCATGCCGACGATGTCGCCGTCGGCCTGGACCGGCAGCGGTTCGGCGGCTTTCGCGCTCAGTGTGGTGCACGTGAAGACCTCGACGTTCGCGAGCGTAGACGCGTCGCGACCCGCGGCGATGGCCGCCAGAAACCGCAGGTAATCGCGGCGGCCCGCCCGCCAATCTCGAGCTCGATAGCGTGCCATTGCCAGTGGATGAGCAAGTGCAAGCCGGCCATGGCATAAGCGAAACGTCCGATCGCGCGCTTGAGTAGGCCGGACACTCGCTCGACCGCCAGGCTGTCGGGCCTGACGCTGGCGCAGGCGAAGACGAAGACATGTTGATCGCCTATTCGCACGGGGAAGTGCTTGCGCCGCGGGGCGCGGGCTAAGACCTGCGCGGCAAAGCGCGCGGGATCGCTGGGATAACCGGCTTCCTGTGCCTGCAGGTTGACCGTTCCGGCGGGGTAGGTGCTCATCGTCACCGCGCGATTTTCGCGAACTACGGCGTCGCCCACATTGTGCACGGTACCGTCGCCGCCGGCCCCGCAGACGTGGGTGTCCTCGGGAGCGATCTGCGGAAGGCCGCTGCCACTCTCGCTCAGCAGGACTTTCGCGCCGTGTGCTTCGAGAGCGCGGGGCAGCGCGGCAATCCGGTCGCGGCTGTGCCGCCTAGACGCCGGATTGCTGACGACCTGCACCACTTCACCCAAGAAATGACCCTCCCGGCGTCTCGCGCGCCGCCGCCGCTCAACCGTCCACAGCGAATCCCCTCGAACCGTTGCGGGCGGGCGCGGCGCTTCCCATATTCTCGGTCAGTAGATGCGCCGGAGCGCTTTCGGCCGCGTGACGTTATATTGGACGGATGAATATTTTGATGACCCAGTTTCCCCTGCTTCCCTTGCGCGACCTCGTCGTTTTCCCCGGCCAGGTGGTTCCGCTATTCGTCGGGCGCGACAAGTCGGTGAGCGCACTCGAGGCGGCGATGGCCGGCGACAAGGATATCCTCCTCGTCGCCCAGCTCGACCAGGGCTGCGACCAGCCCGAGCGCGACGACCTCTACGACATCGGCACTGTCGCGCAGGTCCTGCAGCTGCTCAAGCTGCCCGACGGCACGGTCCGCGTGCTCGTCGAAGGCCAACAGCGCGCGCGACTGATCAGCGTTGAAGAACGCGCCGATTACGTTCTGGCGACCACCGAGTTGATCGAGGAGGAGGAAACCTCGGGCACGCAAGTGGCGGCGCTGATGCGCAGCGCGCTCGACCAGTTCGGCGACTATGCCAAGCACAACAAGAAGCTGCCGGACGACATCGAGACCGAACTCGCCGAAATCGACGATGCCGGGCGGCTGGCTGACGCGATCGCCGGTGCGCTCACCAGCAAGGTTGCCACCAAGCAGTCGCTGCTGACCGAAACCGCGCCCCTGAAGCGGCTTGAGATGGTCTTCGCGCTGATGGAGAGCGAGCTGTCGGTGTTGCAGGTCGAACGCAAGATCCGCGGCCGCGTGAAGCGGCAGATGGAGAAGACCCAGCGCGAATATTATCTCAACGAGCAGTTGAAGGCGATTCAGAGCGAGCTGGGCGGCGGCGACGAAGGCGAGGTCGACGAGCTTGCCGAGCTGCAGCAGAAGATCGACACGCTCCCGCTCTCGAAGGAAGCCAAGATTAAGGCCAGCGCCGAACTCAAGAAGCTGCGCACGATGCAGCCGATGAGCGCCGAGGCGACCGTGATCCGCAACTACCTCGACGTGCTGCTCGGCTTGCCGTGGGGCAAGAAGAGCCGGCTCAAGAAAGACATCGCCAAGGCCCAGGCGGTGCTCGACGAGGACCATTACGCGCTCGACAAGGTCAAGGACCGCATCGTCGAGTATCTCGCGGTCCAGGCGCGCACCAACAAGCTCAAGGGGCCGATCCTGTGCCTCGTCGGCCCGCCCGGTGTCGGCAAGACCAGCCTCGGCAAGTCGATCGCCCGCGCGACGGGTCGCGAGTTCGTGCGCCAGTCGCTCGGCGGCGTGCGCGACGAGGCCGAGATCCGCGGCCACCGGCGCACTTACATCGGCTCGTTGCCCGGCAAGATCGTCACTAACTTGCGCAAGGCGGGGACCAGCAACCCGCTGTTCCTGCTCGACGAGATCGACAAGCTCGGCCAAGATTTCCGCGGCGATCCTGCCAGTGCGCTGCTCGAAGTGCTCGATCCCGAGCAGAATTCGAAATTCCAGGACCACTACCTCGAGATCGACATCGACCTGTCGGACGTGATGTTCGTGACTACAGCGAACACGCTCAACCTGCCGCAGCCGCTGCTCGACCGCATGGAGATAATCCGCCTCGAGGGTTACACCGAGGATGAGAAGGTCGAGATCGCCCAGCGCCACCTGATCAAGAAGCAGGTCGAGGCTCACGGCCTGAAGAAGGGCGAGTTCGAGCTGACCGAAGACGGTCTGCGCGACCTGATCCGCTACTACACTCGCGAGGCGGGCGTGCGCACGCTCGAGCGCGAGATCGCGCGGCTGGCGCGCAAGACCTTGCGGCAGATCCTCGAGAAGAAGGTCAAGAGCGTGGTCGTCACGCCCGAAAACCTCGGCGACTTCGCCGGCGTTCGCAAATATCGGCACGGCAAGTCGGATGAGGAGGCACAGGTAGGCGCGGTCACCGGGCTTGCATGGACCGAAGTCGGGGGTGAGCTGCTTACGATCGAAAGCGTCACCACGCCGGGCAAGGGCGAGGTCAAGACCACCGGCAAGCTGGGCGACGTGATGAACGAAAGCATCGCAGCGGCGTTCAGTTTCGTGAAGGCGCGCGCGCCAGCGTACGGCATCAAGCCGTCGATCTTCCAGCGCAAGAACATTCACATCCACTTGCCCGAAGGTGCCGTGCCGAAAGACGGCCCGAGCGCAGGCGTCGGCATGGTAACTTCGATCGTTTCGACGCTGACAGGCGTGCCGGTACGGGCCGACGTGGCGATGACCGGTGAAGTTACGCTGCGCGGCAGAGTGCTGGGGATCGGCGGCCTCAAGGAGAAGTTGCTCGCAGCCCTCCGAGGCGGGATCAAGATCGTGCTCATTCCCGAAGAGAACGTGAAGGACCTCGCAGAGATTCCGGCCAACGTGAAGGAGGGGCTGGAGATCATTCCCGTGGCGCACGTCGACCAGGTGCTCGAGCATGCGCTTACCGCCATGCCCGTGCCGATCGAATGGACCGAAGCCGACGATCTCGCCAGCCAGCCTGGCCCGCTTGCCCATCCGAGCGCGACAACAACGGCTCACTGAGCGGGCGCAACAGGGTCGCTGCACCGCAGCGAATCGGACGCGAGCTTGGCACCCTTAGCGGGGTGTTAATTATGCCTCGTTTCGGCATGGGACGCTCTAGGCGTCAAATGGCGGACCAATTCGTCGCTCCGGTCCCAAAACCAGCGGCTTTGGCTTTGACAGGGAATGTAAAAGGCGCTCAACTCCCGCGCCATCGCGACGCGATTCCAATTTCGGTCCGACAACACAAATGAGGGGGTTTCTCCGACCATGAACAAGAACGAACTGATCGGTGCAGTCGCCGACGCCAGCGGCCTGTCGCGCAACGATGCCACGAAAGCCGTAGAAGGGGTGTTCGACACGATCACACGCACGCTTTCGAAGGGCGACGAAGTGCGGCTGGTCGGGTTCGGCACGTTCTCGGTAGCCAAGCGTAAGGCTTCAACCGGTCGCAATCCGCGCACAGGCGCGCCGATGACGATCAAGGCGTCGACCCAACCGAAGTTCAAGGCCGGCAAGGGGCTGAAGGACTCCGTGAACTAATCGATACCGCACTGGCGCAACGCCAGCGCATTTCTCCGAAAGGCCGCCCGGGCGACCGGGCGGCCTTTCGCTTGCGGGCTAGGGCGCTAGCCGCAGAAGGGTCATCGGCGCCACCTGTGTGCGCTTGGTGATGCGCCACTGCAGGACCTTGTCGGCCGTGCCGGCTTGCGGCCCTTCGTCGGTGTTGTTGGCAAGGATTTCGCCGTCCGTCAGAATGCGGAACGTTCCGTCGATCTCGGAAACGGCGGGCGTGGCGGCCTTGGCGTCGGGCTTTGCAGCCGACGTTTCACTTGTCTCCGTTCCGCCGAGTGCGCCCGCCATCAGCCCCTGCATGGGATTGGCATCGCTTTGCGCGGTAAAGCCCGGCGCATCGATCCGAACAGTGCCGTCCGCGCGGCTGTTGACCATCACGAACGCGTCGCCCATTGGAAAGCGCTCGATCGTGGGGAAGACGAAATCGTGCGTCAGCTTGCTCGAAAGCGCGAAATCGACCTCGAACAGCCCGTCGCCGACATAAGCGACTGAGCGCCACCCGGCCTGGTGGCGCAAACGCTCGGCCAGTTCCTTCGCTGCCGCCGGGTCGGCCGGGTCGATGCCGCCGAGCATCGCGCGCATCGTCTCGGCATTCTTCTGGTCGTCCTGCTTCTTCTTCTGCGCCTTGCTTTCCCAGTTGCGCTTTTGCTCGGCGATGTCAGCCGCCGTGCAGGGGCGCTCCTTGAAATCGCTGTCTTCGCACGGCTGCTGGACGAACTTGTCGGCGGCATCGGCCTTACCAGCCATGTCGGCCATCTTGCTCAGCGCAAGCAGGTAGATCTGGCCCTTGTAGGCAAAGGTGAATGAGCCGTCCTTGCGCAAGTCGAGCGTCGAATCGAACTTGCCCGCCTGCAGGAAGCAGCCGGTCAGCGACAAGCAGGCAAACGCGGACACTAGGGCCCGGAGAAACCACTTCGACATTGCCATTTCCCCCCAATCAGAACCCGATCAGCCGGGTCGCGTCGCCACCGCGTAAAGCGCGATCGCCGCGGCGTTGGAGACGTTGAGGCTCTCCATGGCCTCACCGATCGGCAGCCGCGCTAGGGCGTCGCAATGCGCGGCGATATTATGCCGCAAGCCTTCGCCTTCCGCACCCAAAACCATCGCTACCGGGCCGGCCGGCAGTGCGGCGGCGAAATCCGTGTCGGCTTCGCCGGCGAGGCCGATGCGCCAGTAGCCGGCCTCGGCGATCTCCTCGAGCGCGCGGGCGAGGTTGACCACGCGAACCCACGGCACCGTCTCGAGCGCGCCCGAAGCGGCCTTGGCCAGCGCCCCGCCTTCGGGCGGGGCGTGACGGTCCTGCGTGACCAGCGCGGCCGCGTTGAACGCGGCTGCCGAGCGCAGGATCGCGCCGACGTTATGCGGATCGGTCACCTGGTCGAGCACCATGATGGGGCGATCGGCCTCGCCGTCCAACACCTCGTCGAGATGAATATCGTCGAGGGCTTCGCACTCGAGCACCAGGCCCTGGTGAGGCGCGTCATGCGGGACCAACCGGCCGAGATCGGCCACGTCGGCGTATTCGACCGTGAAATCGGCCGGCAGCTCACCGTCGAGCGACGCGACACCTTCGCGCGTAGCCCACAATTTGCGGTGCCGCCGCGCGGGATTCTTCAGCGCGGCCTCCACGGCGTGCCGTCCCCACAGCCGAACGTGACCGTGCGTCGGTCGGCCGGAACCGCGCCCGCCCTGCATGCGCCCCGCGCGACCGCGCAACGCTTTCCTGTTTCCACCTTTGGCCATGCGCCATCCCCTGCCAGCGCTGCCATTGACAGGCAAGCGCCGCTTCGCCATGGACCCCGGCACTCGGCCGGAGCCCCGCAATGCGGGGCAGCAGATCAACGGGTTTGCCCGTTACCGGCACCAGGGTGGACAGGTGGCCGAGTGGTTAAAGGCAGCAGACTGTAAATCTGCCCGCGTAAGCGTACGGTGGTTCGAATCCACCCCTGTCCACCAGCCGGTTCTCCAATTCGCTACAGAGCGGGCCCATGAGGCCGTGAGCGGCCCAATTGCGCGCATTCGGCGCTCAGTTGGGGAGCACGGAGAGCGCTGTCATCGAGAAACACGGCGTCTTTTGTGAGATTTCTCTGGGCGCCCTTTGGCGTGTCCCCCAAACGACTTCGTCAATGCGCGAGCAGTTCTCGTTCCTGCTCCTGCCAATGCAGCGGAATTTCCCGTAGACTGAGAAGCCGGCGAGCGTTCAGCGTCGGGTGTTGTTCGCCAGCCAGAATCTGTTGGACGATGCCAGGCGACAAGAAGCTAAGGCGCGCCACTCTCGAGACGTAGGACTTGTCAACGTTTTGGCGGGCTGCAAACTCCGATGCGCTAAGACCCTCATCTTGCATTTGCCGCCACCAAGCGCTGGCAAGCTGCAGCAGTCTGACAAGGTGCTGTTGCGGTTCAGCTGGACCGACAGATGTGCCGTTGCGCTGGACCAGACGCACGACCTTGCCGGATCTGCGAAGCCGGGCTTCAATGTGGATGCGGAAGAGGCGAGGGACCTCCGGCATCCATTCGGTTCCAAGATGCGAGGCAAGGTTGGCCGCATTCACATCGACGGCGAGTTGTTCTGATCCGACTTCTACGCGGGAGATCAGCGTGCGCAGCAGCGGCTCTGATCGATTGCGCAGTCGCTCGGCTATCTCCCTGCAGGTCGAGATTATTCCAGCCATCTGGTGAGGTTGCATTGCCAGTCCGGCGGTCGCGATCAGCCGCAGGGGCTGGTCAAGCTGCTTGGCCAGCTCCTCGGCCACTGCCTTTGCCAAAGGAAGCGATGGCATGCGGACACCCGTGCCTCGTTGGTCAATCCCCTGATGGAGGGCACGACTGACGTAGTAGCGATAGCGAACCGAGCCCTTGCAGGCGTGGGTTGCCGGCATTGGCTCGCCGGCCTGGTCGAAAACCACGCCCGCCAGTGGGCTGGTCGACTTCGCGGTAGCGCCGCGCTGGGCACCTCTGGTGTGCCGGGCCAACATGTCACGGACATCGTCCCAGAGCTCGCGATCGACGATCGCAGGATGTTGGCCTT
>DATIQN010000032.1:0-6351 GCA_035470785.1 Croceibacterium sp.
ATGGCCGCCTGCCTGGTGGCGGTGGCCGCGATCCACACGCCGGCGGCCAACGGCATCGTCGGTCCGGACGGGGCGGTGCAGCTCAAGTCGCTGATCGAGCTGTCGGTCGGCCTGGCCATCGGCGCCGTCACCTTCACCGGCTCGGTGATCGCCTTCGCCAAGCTCAACGGCAACATGAGCGGCGCGCCGATCATGCTGCCTGGCCGGCACCTGCTCAACATCGCCATCGCGGTGGGCATCGTCACCCTGGTGGTCATCCTGGTGATGAGCGGCGGCACGGCGCTGTGGGCCTTCTGGGGGATCTTCGGGCTCAGCCTGCTGATCGGCGTCACCCTGATCATCCCGATCGGCGGGGCGGACATGCCGGTCGTGGTCTCAATGCTCAACAGCTACTCGGGATGGGCGGCGGCGGCGATGGGCTTCACGCTGCACAACACCGCGATGATCATCACCGGCGCGCTGGTTGGCAGCTCGGGCGCGATCCTGAGCTACATCATGTGCCGGGCGATGAACCGCAGTTTCATCTCGGTGATCGCCGGCGGCTTCGGCGCCGCCGCCAGCGCCGGGGGCGAGGCGAAGGAGCAGCGGCCCTACAAACGCGGCAGCGCCGAGGACGCGGCGTTCCTACTCAAGGAAGCCGAGAACGTCATCATCATTCCCGGCTACGGCATGGCGGTCGCGCAGGCGCAGCACGTGCTGCGCGAGATGGGTGACCAGCTCAAGGCGCACGGGGTCAACGTGAAGTACGCGATCCATCCGGTCGCCGGGCGCATGCCGGGGCACATGAACGTGCTGCTGGCCGAAGCCAACGTGCCTTACGATGAAGTGTTCGAGCTCGAGGACATCAACCACGAGTTCTCGCAGTGCGACGTGGCCTTCATCATCGGCGCCAACGACGTGGTCAATCCGGCCGCCAAGACCGACAAGTCGAGTCCGATCTACGGGATGCCGGTGTTCGACGTCGAAAAGGCCAAGACGATCATGTTCATCAAGCGCTCGATGAGCGGGGTAGGCTATTCCGGCGTCGACAACGACGTATTCTACCTCGACCAAACGATGATGCTGCTGGCCGACGCCAAGAAGATGGTCGAGGAGATCAACAAGGCGCTCGCTGACTAGCCGGAACCCGGCGCGGTAGTACCAAATTTACCATTGGGCGCTCAGTAATCCGCCCGAACATGAGGAAATGACCGCGTGCGCAAGCTGGGCCTGATAGGAGGCATGAGCTGGGTCTCGACCCGCACTTACTACACGCACATCAACACCATCGTGCAGGCGAAGGTGGACCGCCGCAGCAGCGCGCCGCTGCTGATCGAGAGCCTCGATTTCTCGCAGCTCTACGCGATTCGCGAGGCAGGGGACTGGGACCGTGCGGCGCAGATTCTGTCGGACTCGGCGAAGGGGCTCGAAGGCGCCGGGGCGGGAGCGATCATCATCGCCGCCAACTCGATGCACAAGGTCTACGACACCGTCGCGGCGGCGGTTTCCGTGCCGATCTTCCATATCGCCGACTGCGTGGGCGAACGGATGAAGGCCGACGGGGTCGTCACCGCGGCGCTGTTCGGCACCAGCAACGTGATGACCGAGAGCTTCTACCGCCGCCGACTGGTCGCGCATGGCATCGACCTGTTGCCGCCCGACATGGAAAACGTCGAGGCGCTCGACCGGATCATTTACGACGAGCTGGTGGTGGGCAAAGTCACCCGCGACGCCGAACGCGCGCTCAGGACGATGATCACCGTCAAGGAGCAGGTTGGCGCCGAAGCGATCGTGCTCGCCTGCACCGAGCTCGAGCTGGTGGTCGACGTCGATGCCAACGTGCTGCCGATCTACGACAGCACGCGGATTCACGCTGAGAAGGCGGCGGAGTGGATTTTGGGCCAGAGCTAAGCTTGCTGATCGACGCGTTCGTCTTGCGGACGGAATGTTATTACTCGCAGTCGAAAGAAAATTTCATTTTCTCCAGGCAGCGTCTCTGTTGCTATGAACCCGGCAGGCCGCAGAAATGCTCCGTTCTGCGAGGCGACGCAAATGTAGGAAACGTCGCTTATGTCGCCCTCGGTTGGAGATCGGGGCGCCTGTCAGCCAGGCGAGACTCAGTTGAGCCGCATGACCCAGCCGTGCTTGTCTTCGGCGGTGCCGCGCTGGATCGAGACGAGCTTTTCGCGAAGACGCTGTGTGGTCTGCCCCGGCCCACCGCTGCCGATCGTGAATTCGCCGTCCCGGCTGGCGACAGTGCCGACCGGTGTGACCACCGCCGCAGTGCCGCAGGCGAAAGTCTCGGTCAGCCGGCCGCTCTCGGCGTCGGCGCGCCACTGGTCGATGGCGTAGCGCTCTTCGCGCACGGTCAGGCCTTCCTCGCGGGCGAGGGTAATCAGGCTGTCCCGGGTGATGCCGGGCAGGATCGTGCCGGTCAGCGGCGGGGTCACCAGGCTGCCGTCGTCGAACACGAAGAACAGGTTCATGCCCCCCAGTTCCTCGATCCAGCGATGCTCGGCTGCGTCGAGGAAGCAGACCTGATCGTGCCCGCGGGCGACAGCGTTGGCGTGCGGCACCAGGCTGGCGGCATAGTTGCCGCCGCACTTGGCCGCGCCCGTGCCGCCCGGCGCGGCGCGGGTGTAATCCTGGGAGACCCAGATCGAAACGGCTGGCACACCCGACTTGAAATAGTTGCCCGCCGCGCTGGCGATGACGAGGAACTTATACTGCTTCGCCGGCCGCACGCCGAGGAAGGCCTCGGTCGCGATCATGAACGGGCGAAGATAGAGGCTGCCGCCGTCGACGGTCGGAAACCAGTCGTGGTCCGCAAGGACGAGCTGGTGGATCGCCTCGACAAAGGCTGCCTCAGGCAGGTTCGGCATCGCGAGCCGGTCGGCCGAAGCGTTGAACCGGCGCGCGTTCTGCTCCGGCCGGAACAGCGCCATCGTGCCGTCGGCGAGCTTGTAGGCCTTGAGGCCCTCGAAGATTTCCTGCGCGTAATGCAGCACCGCGCATGCCGGATCGAGGCTCAGCGGGGCGCGCGGGCCAAGCGTTGCATCGTGCCAGCCCCGTCCCTCGTCCCACTCGATCGTCACCATGTGGTCGGTGAACACCTTGCCGAACCCAGGTTCGGCGATCGCCAGCTGGCGGCTCTCGTCGGGAACCCGCGCCGGATGCGGGTGGCGGGTGAAATCGATCGGGTGGTCGGCGCTGTCAGCCATGATGCGTCTCGGTTGCAGTAGAGCGTGCCTGTATGAATATTTCAATTTAGGCGAGGAAATTGTAATATACGGTAACTTTTGCGACTAGCTCTCCCAGCCCTAGCGGGGGGGCGCGGCAAATTGAAGGAGCATTTGGAATCCCGAAAAATGAGAAGGGCGGCCCCGGTATCCCGAGAACCGCCCTTCGCATGGTCAGCGGCCAGAAGAGCCGCCCACGAAGCCTTTATCAGCGAAAGATCAGATTACCGATAATGCTCCGCAAGGGTCGTTTCCGACCTCCCTGCTGAACCATGAGACATCGGATCACCTCCTTTCGCGCTTAGAGCCGGACCAGCCGTTTCACCGGTGGCCAAGACCCGCGTGGACCGCTGGCCTTGTTGGCAAATGTGAGTCGTTCCGCGCAACAAAGCAAGTCTTGCATTTCGTTTTTTCACTGTCAGAATTCGTTGCTTCGGGCCTGCGTCGGGGGGACGCAGGCCTTTACACATTCAGCTCAGCGGCAGTCCTCGATCACCCGGGTGATTTCGGGCCAGCTCGGCAGGTAAAGCGTCGGTTCGCCGGCGACTTCGACCGCAAAGCGGCCTTTCGAAAAGGCGATGGCGTCGAGAAATGAATCCGTGGAGGGCAGGCTCGTCGCGGCCAGGTGCTCGACGCTGCCTTGCGCCGGCACTGTGGAAAACGTGCGTGTCGCCGATTCGGTGCGGATGGTCATCGGCTGCGGCGTCAGCGACGCGCTCGTCCGGCCGACCGAGACCACATGCCGGACAGGATCGCAGCGCATCGCGAACAGCGGCTGCCTTTCCGCCGGGCCGAACGCGGCGATCGAAGCAGGCGCCTGGCTGATGTAGAACCAGTTGCCTGGCGTTTGCGGGGCGTCGGTCCAGTTCGGATAGGTCGCTTGCGGGGCCGGCGTGGGGCGCGGCATTGGCACGGGTGCCGGAGCCGGCTGCGGAGCCGGCGCGGGAGCTTGCGGCGCGACGCAAGCCGCGAGCGTGACCAATACGGCGAGGGGCAGGGCGGCGAAGAAGCGCTGTTTCATCATTCCTCTGTGGCCGACCGACGCCATTGGCTCAAGCGCCCGGAAGCAGCTAAGCGCACGCAGATGACGAAGCAACGCATCGACCAGCTGCTCGTAGTTCGCGGCCTCGCCGAAAGCCGCGCCCGTGCGCAGGCGCTGGTGATGGCCGGGCTGGTCTTTGTCGATACGAGAAAGATCGACAAGTCTGGCCAGCAAGTTGCTGAAGACGCTCAGATCGAGGTCAAGGGTCGCGACCACCCGTGGGTTAGCCGCGGCGGGATCAAGCTCGCGCACGCGCTCGACCATTTCGGGCTCGATCCCGCCGACGCGGTGGCGATGGACATCGGCAGCTCGACCGGCGGCTTCACCGATGTGCTCCTCCAGCGCGGTGCCGCCCATGTCTTTGCGGTTGATTCGGGGACCAACCAGCTTGCCTGGAAGCTGCGCCAGGATCCGCGGGTAACGGTGCTCGAGCAGACCAGCGCCCGCGTGCTCACTCCCGCGCAAATCGACCGCCCGTGCGACTGGGTGGTGTGCGACGCCTCGTTCATCGGCTTGCGCAAGGTGCTCGAACGCCCGCTCGAGCTAGCGGCGCAGGACTGCCGGCTGGTCGCGTTGATCAAGCCGCAGTTCGAAGTCGGCCGCGAGGAAGTCGGCAAGGGCGGCGTAGTGCGCGACCCGGCGCTGCACGCGCGCGTTTGCGAGGATGTGCGGCAATGGCTCGAAGGCAGCGGCTGGTCGGTCGAGGGTATCGTCGAAAGCCCGATCACCGGTCCCGAAGGCAATGTCGAGTTCCTCGTCTCGGCGCGGCGGGGGACGGGCTGAGCCCTCGCATTGCGCGTTGCTGACCCGGCCGCCAATATCGGCTCTCCCGAATCGCAGGACATCCGATGAACCGCCTAGCTTCGCCCGCGCAACTTCGCGCCAGCTTCTTTCGCTGGTCGCTGTTCCTCGTGCCGTTGATCCTGCTGCTCGGGTTCCTCTCGGGCCAGGTGGCCGGAAGCACCGCCGGCAATCCCTGGTTCGCCGCGCTGACCAAGCCGGGAATATATCCGCCGCCAGCCGTCTTCGGCATCGTGTGGACTGTTCTCTACGCGCTGATGGGCCTCGCCCTGGCGCTGGTCTGCGCGGCGTGGGGCGCGCGCTTCCGCGGCGCCGCGATCGCGCTGTTTATCGTCCAGCTACTCATCAACCTGACGTGGAGCCCGGTGTTCTTCGCCATGCACGAGATCAAGGCTGCGCTGGCCGTGCTGCTCGCGCTCGACGTCGCCGCCTTGGTAACCGTCGCGTTGTTCTGGCGGGTCCGGCGCCTCGCGGGGTGGTTGATGGCGCCCTACATCGCCTGGATTCTGTTCGCGACCGCGCTCAACTGGCAGTTCCTCACCCTCAATCCGCAAGCCGATGGCGCGCGCGCTTCCAACGCGATCCAGCGCATCCAATTGTAGCTTGCGACGGGCGCGGAGAAGCCCCACATTCGCGCCTATGCAAAGCGAAAACCCCCTGATCGCCGACTTCGTCAAAATGGCCAACAGTGCCGCCGGAACCTTTGCGGGCATGACCCGCGAGGCGCGCGAAGGCGCGCGCGAACGCTTCAAGGAAGCCCTCGGCGGGCTCGATTTCGTCAGCCGCGAAGAATTCGACGCGGTCAAGGACATGGCCGCCAAGGCGCGCGAAGAAAACGAAGCCCTGGCCGCTCGCGTAGCCGCGCTCGAAGCCAAGCGCGCCAAGTAAGCCCGTTCCACCGCGTCCGTCGCCCCGCTAGAGCGGCGCGATGCAACTGCGCGCCCCCGCGATCCTCATTGCCGCACTACCGCACGGCGAGACGGCCGTCGTCGCGCGGCTTTTGACCGAGGAAGCAGGCGTGATTGCCGGCTATGTCGCCGGCGGACGCGGCCGCCAGCTGCGGCCGGTGGTCATTCCCGGCAACCTCGTCGAAGCCGACTTTCGCTCACGATCGGATAGCCAGCTGCCGTTCGCAAAGCTCGAACTGCGCGAGAGCCGCGGGCCGTGGCTCGGCGAGCCGCTGCCGGCAGCGGCGATCGGCTGGGTCTGCGCGCTGACCGCTACTTCGCTGCCCGAGCGGCACCCTTACCCGAGCCTGTGGCAGGCGCTGAGCGGGCTGTTGAGCGCGAT
>DATIQN010000033.1:0-6177 GCA_035470785.1 Croceibacterium sp.
TGCCGAGGCCTTGGCGGCAATGAAGCCCGGCTCGTATCTCATCAACACCGCGCGCGGCGGCGTGATCGACCACGCGGCGCTGGCGCAAGCCCTGCGCAGCGGCCATCTCGCAGGCGCCGGGCTCGACGTCTATCCCGCCGAACCCAAAGTGCCCGAAGAGCTGCTCGGGCTCGAAAACGTCGTCCTCCTCCCACACCTCGGCAGCGCCACCCGCGAAACGCGCGTGGCCATGGGCGAACGCGCGCTGGCCAACGTGGTCGCCTGGGCGGAAGGCCGGCCGCTGCCCGACCGGGTGGCATGAGCGAAGCCGTCGCCGCGCTGATTGCCAGCGAGCGGCTGCCCGACGATTATCGCACCGTCGTCGACGACTACTGGCGGCCGCTGGCGGACGCGATTGCAAGCCGCGCCAACGCCACACGCCCGTTGCTCGTCGGCATCAACGGCGCGCAAGGCTCGGGCAAGACGACCCTCTGCCGCGTCCTTGAAGCGCTGCTGGCCGAACGCGGGCTTAATGCGATCACCCTCTCGCTCGACGATCTCTACCTGTCGCGCGCCGAGCGCGAGCACGCCGCCGAAGATCACCACCCGCTATTCGCCACGCGGGGAGTTCCGGGGACGCACGATGTCGAGCTGGCCATGGCGATTCTCGACCGGCTGCTTTCGGGAAAGTCGACCGACCTGCCGATCTTCGAGAAGGCCACCGACGACCGCGCTCCTGGAACGCGCCACGTCGAAGGCCCCGTGAACGTGGTGCTATTCGAAGGCTGGTGCGTAGGCGCGGCGCCGCAATCTGCCACAGCCTTGCGCAACCCGGTCAACGCCCTCGAGCGCCACGAGGACCCGCACGGCACCTGGCGGCGCGAGGTCAACCGCCGTCTCGCCACCGACTACGCCGAATTGTTCGCGCGAATCGACTTGTTGGTCATGCTCAAGGTGCCAGACTTCGCGGCCGTGCGCGCCAATCGGCGGCTGCAGGAAGCGAAGCTCGGCAGCGGACCCGCGGTGATGGACGAGGCCGCGCTTGACCGCTTCCTCGCCCATTACCAGCGCCTGACTGAATGGATGTTTAGCGAGATGCCGCCGCGCGCCGACATCCTCGTCGACATAGGCCGCGACCAGCGCCCGACGCGGGTTTCCACAAAGGTGTAATCCGTGTAGACTTTGTCGGGATTTGCGGAGGATTCTCATGGTCAAGCTCACCATCAACGGCGAGACGCGCTCGCTCAACGTGCCCGAGGACATGCCATTGCTCTGGGCGCTCAGGAACGAGCTCGGCATGGTCGGCACCAAATTCGGCTGCGGCATGGGCCTTTGCGGCGCCTGCACCGTCCATGTCGACGGTGTTGCGACGCGCAGCTGTTCGGCCCCGGTCGGCTCGCTCGCTGGCAAGAAGATCTCGACCATCGAGCATCTCGGGCAGACCCCAGTCGGCAAGGCGCTGCAGAAGGCCTGGCTCGACGTCGACGTGATGCAGTGCGGCTATTGCCAGGCCGGCCAGCTGATGAGCGCCAGCGCGCTGCTGGCCAAGAACCCCAGCCCGAGCCAGGCGGAGGTCGACAGTGCCATGCAGGGCAACATCTGCCGCTGCGCCTGCTACGGCCGCATCCGCGAGGCCATCCAGATGGCCGCCAAGGAAGGAGCCACGACCAATGTCTGAGCTCGCCCCCATGAAAGTCTCGCGCCGCACCCTGCTGAGGGCGAGCGTGCTCGCCGGCGGCGGGCTGATGCTCTCCGCGACCATCCCCGGCGTCGTGCGCGCCGCGACCGGTTCGGCCGAGTCAGCGCCGCTCAACGCCTTTGTCACCATCGCCCCCGACGGCGTGATCACGATCGTCGGCAAGAACCCGGAGATTGGCCAGGGCATCAAGACCATGCTGCCGATGCTGATCGCCGAAGAACTCGACGCCGATTGGGACAAGGTGAAGATCGTCCAGGGCGATTCCGATGCCAAGAAGTACGGCCCGCAGCTCGCCGGTGGCAGCTTCGCCACGCCGATGAACTGGATTCCCATGCGCCAGGTCGGCGCCGCCGGACGGGCGATGCTCGTCGAGGCGGCCGCGAAGCGCTGGGGCGTGCCGGCGGCCGGTCTGACGACGGCCAAGGGCGTCGTCACCAACCCCGCGACCGGCAAGACGCTCGGCTATGGCGAGCTTGCCACCGAGGCGGCCGGCTCGGCCGTGCCCGACCCCAACAAGGTCAAGCTCAAGGACGCCAAGGACTTCGCGATCATCGGTCGCAAGATCGGCGGCATCGACAGCCCGAAGATCATCCATGGCGAGCCGATCTACGGCCTCGACACCCGCCTGCCGGGCATGGTCTATGCGGCTTACGAGCGCTCGCCGGTATTCGGCGCGAAGTACGCATCGGCCAACCTCGCCGCGGCGAAAGCCGAGCCGGGCGTGATCGACGTCATCGCCATTCCGGGCAACGGCCACTCCGACCAGCTCGTCGACGGCGTTGCCGTCATCGGCAAGAACTGGTGGCTCGCTAACAAGGCGCGCAGCAAGCTCGCCGCGCAGTGGGACAACGGCGAATGGGCCAGCCATTCGACCAAGGACTACGACGCCAAGGCGCGCAGCCTGATGACCGACGGCAAGCCGGCCGAAAGCCTCAACAAGAAGGGTGACAGCGCCGCCGCGTTCGCCTCAGCGGCGAAGGTCGTCGACGCGCAGTATCACTACCCGTTCCTCGCCCACGTGCCGATGGAGCCGATGAACTGCACCGCGCAGTGGCACTCGGCCACCGGCACGATGGAGATGTGGGCACCGACGCAGACGCCGAACGGCGGGCAGCAGACCGTCGCGCAGATGCTCGGCATTCCGCAGGACAAGGTGATCGTCCACATCACCCGTTCGGGCGGCGGCTTCGGCCGGCGGCTGACCAACGATTTCATGCACCAGGCCGCGGCGATCGCTAAGGCGAAGCCCGACACGCCGGTGCAGCTGATCTGGAGCCGCGAGGACGACGTCCGCCACGACTTCTACCGCCCGGCCGGGTGGCACCGGCTGCGCGCGGCGATCGACGCCAACGGCAAGATCGCCGGCCTCGAAGATCACTTCGTCACGTTCGACCTGCCGGGCGCCGGAGGGTTCAACCCGGCTACGATGCCGGCGGATCATTTCCCCGCCGCTTTCGTTCCCAACGTCTCTTACGGGCAGAGCAAGCTCAAGACCGCAGTGCCGATGGGCGCCCTGCGCGCGCCGACGTCGAACGCGCTCAGCTTCGTGTTCCAGTCGTTCCTCGACGAAGTGGCGCACGAGGCCGGCACCGATCTGCCCACCCTGCTCCTCGCGCTGGTCGACGGTGCAAAGGCCGAGGCGCCGCAGCAGGGCTTCTTCGGCAAGCAGCCGGGCTTCGATCCCGACCGCATGCGCAACGTGATCAAGAAAGCCGTGGCGATGTCCAACTGGGGCCATGCCAGCTTGCCCCAGGGCCACGCGCTCGGCTTCGGTTATTACTACAGCCACCTCGGCCACTTCGCCGAGGTTGCCGAGGTGAGCGTTGCCCCGACCGGCACGGTCTCGGTCCACAACGTGTGGGTCGCCGGCGACGTCGGCAGCACGATCATCAACCCGTTCGGCGCGCTCAACCAGGTGCAGGGCGCGGTGATCGACGGGATCGGCCAGGCGCTCTCGCTGGCCGTCGAGATCGACAATGGCGCGACGGTCAACTCGAACTTCCACAATTACGCGATCCCGCGCATGCCGATTGTGCCGGCGGTCCATGTGGAGTTCGTGCCGAGCGACAACGCCCCGACCGGCCTCGGCGAACCGGCGCTGCCGCCGGTGATCCCGGCGGTGACCAACGCGGTGTTCGCCCTCACCGGCAAGCGCATCCGCAGCCTGCCGATTGACAAGAAGCTGCTCGCGACGGCCTAACGCGAGCGCAGGATTGCCGCGACCTCGGCCAGGTCCTCGGGCCGGTCGACGTCGCGCAGTTCGTCGGCGGGCGCCTCGATGAGGCGCACGCCCGCAAGGCCGCGCAGCACTTGCGCCGCGCCGCTGTCTCCGGTGAGCGCTTCCAGGGCAGGGAACAGCGCGGCGGGAAAGCAGGCCGGGGCGCCGGCCCCGTCTCCGGGATAGGCGACCGCGGCGGGTCCCTTCGCGTCGGCGAGTTTGCCAAGGATCTCGAGCGATACCAGCGGCATGTCGGCGAGCATGATCAGCAGCGCGTCGCTGCCCGCCGCCCAACGCGCCGCCAGTGCGGTCGATGTACCTAGACCGTCCGCTGCCTTGTCGTTGACCAGCAGTTCGCAGCCGCGGGCGAATTCCGGCCGCGGATCGCCGACTACGACGGCCAGCCGGTCATACGGAACCGTCAGCGCCGTCTCCAGCGCCCAGCGCCCGAGCGGCTTGCCCGCACAATCGGCGTCGAGCTTGCCACCCCCGAACCGCGTCGCGCCGCCGGCGGCGAGCAAGGCGATGGCGAGGCTCACCGGTGTGGGTGCAGAGCTTCGTAGGCGCCGACCACGTCGGCCAGCACCGAGAGAGCGAGCACTTGCGGGTCACGTGCGGCCGGGATCAGTCCGACAGGGCTCCTGATGCGTGCGAGGTCTGTCCCAGTGTGTCCAGCGGCGCGTAGCCGTTCGAGCCGCTCCTCGCGCGCCGGGGCGCCGCCTTGCGCACCGACGTAGAACGCCGGCGTTCCGAGTGCCCAGTCGAGCAGCGCGTGCTCCCATTCGTGGTCGTGGAACAACAACAGCACTGCGGTCCACGCGTCGGCGGTGAGGTCTTGGGGAGGGCGTCCCAGCGCTAGGCCCTGCCCTGCCTCGCGCCACTCGACCTCGACACCCTGCGCCGCCGCCAGCCGCACTAGTGCGGCGGATTCCGCGCCCGCACCGAGCAGCACGATCCGCAGACGCGGTATGTAACGCCGCTCGTTGAGCGAATGAGCCGCGATGTCGCCCGGCAACCCCAGCGGCAAGGATGTCTCGTGCCTGGCCTCGAGTTCGGCGACGCAATGCGCGAGCGCCGCCTGATCCGGCGCAGGGTCGATCCAGATGTCGAGCCCCGACCCGCACGGCAGGCGAAAGTCGACGAACGGCGAGCCCTGTCCGTAGCGCAGCATCCGCGCCCCGCCCCCGGCCATCGCCGCCAGCGCCTGGCTCGCCAGCTCGTCGTCGAGGCACTTGTCGGCCATGTCGCCCGCGCGGCTGCCGTCCACCGCCACGGCCAGCTGGGTGCCGGCCCGGCGCGAGAAGCTGCCGTCGATGCCGACGATCGTGCACAGTGCGGCATTGCCCTGCGCGGCGCGAAACAGCGCGGCATGGTCGCCGGTCGGGGGAAGCTCGCTCATCCGCCTGACGCTTTGCCCATCCCACAGGAAAACGCAATTTCCACCGTGCGTTCGGACAACCCGCACGGTAAGCCTATACAACCGGGTTTGGGGAGAGACCATGCAAAACAATGCCACCGTGCGCGCGGCGTTCATTGCGGTGACGACGCTGTTCTTCGCCTGGGGGTTCATCACCTCGCTCATCGACCCGCTGGTGGCCAGCGTGAAGGGCGTGTTCGTCCTCAGCAACGTCCAGGCGCAGCTTTCCACCTCCGCCTTCTTCATCGCCTACGGTGTTGCTTCCTTCCCCGCCGCGGTACTGATCGCAAAGCTCAAGCCGGTGCCGTCGATCCTCGTCGCGCTGATGATGATGGTGCTCGCGTGCCTTATCATGCTCGGCGCGGCGAACGTGGCCAGCTACACGCTGGTGCTCGTCGGCCTGTTCGTGCTGGCGAGCGGGATCACGGTGCTGCAAGTCGCCGCCAACCCGCTCGCCGCCGCGCTCGGCGATCCCAAGGGCAGCCATTTCCGCCTGACGCTGTCGCAGACCTTCAACAGCTTCGGCACTTTCATCGGCCCTTTCCTCGGCGCGGTGCTGTTCCTGAAGGACGTAGAGGTCAAGGAAGGCGCGGCGCTCAATCCCGCAGTGCGTGCCGCCGCGCTGGCCGGGATCGACCGCGCCTACTTCTGGATCTGCGGCCTCTTGATCCTACTGCTGCTCTTCTTCTGGTTCAGCCGCAGGACGGTGGCCGACGCCGCACCCCATCCGGCGCCCGCCAAGGGCTTCATTGCCCTCATCGCCGAGGCGTTCTCCTCGAAGTGGGCGCTGTTCGGCGGCTTGGCGATCTTCCTCTACGTCGGCGCCGAAGTTTCGATCGGCAGCCAGATGGCGCTGTTCCTCAA
>DATIQN010000034.1:0-16429 GCA_035470785.1 Croceibacterium sp.
TAATGTTCTCTGCAGGAAAGCGTTTTCTTGAAGCGCTGTTCAGGCGACCCGATGGGGAGCATTGTCAGCGACGAACCCAAGGATCGTCGGTGCGCTCCAGCACCATTAGCTGAGGATATGGACGGCACAGCAGCCCCGCCGCATCGGGCAGGCCGTCCAACCAATCCGACCAGTCCTCTTGCTTGAGGATGACCGGCATGCGGTCGTGGACACCGGCGACGTGCTGGCAGGCTTCGGTCCTCACCATCGTATAGGCTGGACCTCATTCAGGCGTGTCACGCCATAGGCCAGCAACAGCGAACACGTCTTGGTCTGGCAGCGTGAACCAGCTGCGCGTCTTTGAACCCTTCTCACCTTCGGCTTCGGCGAAGGCGCTCATCCTGATCAGACAGCGTCGCTCGGCAAAGCTGTAGCGCCACATGAAGCCGTCGAGTTTGTCGGCTCGCGCATTGTTGACTGGCTTGGGCTTGAGCGGCTGGCCGTTCTTGCCCTTGAGCGCCAGCGGAAAGCCCCACACCATCGAGCGCAGCTCGCCACACGCAACGACAAGGCCGGGATAGCCGGGGTAGACCTCAGTAGCGAAGTTGCCGACGGTGGCGTTAAACAGGTTGGCGACCTCGGCGGTCGCCTTCGTCATACGGTAGAGGTTGCACATGGGGCGAGGCTGGTTTCACCAGCCGATCCTGTCAACAGGTAGTGGGCGCGCGATCTTGCGAATGTCTGCTGGACTTTGGGCTACGAGCAAACCCAACTCAAGCAAGTTATGAAATCTTAACCCATCCTTCCTAATCGCGGAAGCTGCTTGATCCATCAGTCAGGGGTTGAGCAGGGTAACGAAGACTCAACCAGGAGGCTCAATCATGAAGTTCATCCAAAACCTTATTCGTGATGAAGCTGGCGCCACCGCCATCGAATATGGCTTGATTGCTGCTCTGATCGCCGTTGCCGCGATCACCGCGATGCAGGGCCTGGGCAGCCAGCTCTCGACCACCTTTAACCAGGTCGCCACGTCGATGGCCGCCTCTTAATCGGCTTTCCCATCTCGGTAAAGAAACGGGGCGGCAGGGAAACCTGCCGCCCCTTTCGCTTCTACGTCTTCGCCCGGCGTTTTGCTGTGCCACGCCGACCGCTTACTACGCAGCGCGACATCAGGCGGCCACCCACCACATGTCATTGCTCGACGAGCGTAGAGGACAACGGACCTTGCCTTCAAATGGAGCACCAGCTTCATGCGAGGTCGACTGTTACCCCGGCGGCCTCACTGACCAGCCGTTCTCCTCATGGAACTGAGCAACCCCGCGCGGCCCGAACTCAAGTAGGCTGTCGAGACCAGCGCGACGCTCCGGTGACAGTTCGCCGAGACCATCCACGATCTTGAACAGCCGATGCTCGCCCTCTGCCAGCGTGTGGCTGCCCATGTAGATCGCGCTCGATGGCGGCACATGAGAGGACACAAGGGGGCGACGGCATTGGTCGCCCCCTCCGATTTGTCATTTCTGCAGCGATTGCGCCGTCTGCAGATGCTTCTTCAGCGTCGGCAGCGTCTGCTCGGCGAGATCGGTAACTGGCGCCGGGTCGCTGCTGCTCGCCTCCTGCTCGAACTTGCCGATGTCTTTCTTGTGGTCGTCGACCGTGTAGGACGCGAATTCCTTGTCGAAGTCCGCGCCCTTCAGGCCTTGCAGCTTGGTGTATTCGGTATTGGCTTCGGGCGCCGCTTCGTCGGTGACGGGGACGTTCATCGTCGTGGCCAATTTCGCGACCTGGTCCTTGGCCTTGCCGTGATCGTCGGCGAGCATCTTGCCGAAGTCCTTGACGCCCTTGCTCGAGCCCATGTCCTGGGCGAGCTTGCCGAGCTTCATCTCGCTGTTGTCGCCCTTCATGGCCTCGGTGAGGAACTGGGAAGCGTGATCATTCGCGGCAGTGGTCGCGGTCGCCGCGGGCGTGGCCGCGGTATCGACGCTTGCGGTATCGGTCGCCGTGGCATCGGCGCGGCCGGTGGAGTCGTTCTTCGAGCAAGCCGCTGTGGCGAGGGCAAAACCGCTTACCGGTACAAGCATCGGAAGTAACATAGGTTTCATCGGATTCTCCTCGCGCCGTATCCCCGTCGCGGTTCGCCAATCGCGAGGGGCGGCAAAAGGTTCCTGCACGGCGCACGGAAGGGGGAGGACCGTGACGCGCCTTGCCCTTGCCCGAAACTCCGTCCCCGCCTATCTGCGCGCCAACTCCTGACACCACCGATACCCTGAGGACCTCCGATGGCCGCCCAGTACGCATACGTCATGAAGAACATGACCAAGACCTTCCCCGGCGCACAGAAGCCGGTGCTCTCCGACATCAACCTTCAATTCTACCAGGGCGCGAAGATCGGCATCGTCGGCCCTAACGGCGTCGGCAAGTCGACGCTGATGAAGATCATGGCGGGGATCGACACTGAGTACACCGGCGAGGCGTGGCCGGGCGAATACATCACCGTCGGCTACCTGGCGCAGGAGCCGGAGCTCGATCCCTCGAAGACCGTGCTCGAGAACGTCAAGGACGGCGCGCGCGAGATCGCCGACATGGTCGATCGGTTCAACGCGATCGGTCTCGAAATGGGCGAGGACGGCGCCGACTTCGACGCGCTCGGCGCCGAGATGGGCGAGCTGCAGGAGAAGATCGACGCGGTCGACGGCTGGACGCTCGACAACCAGCTCGAAATCGCGATGGAAGCGTTGCGCTGCCCCCCGGGCGATTCCGCGGTCGACAACCTTTCGGGCGGCGAGAAGCGCCGCGTGGCGCTGACCCGGTTGCTGATCCAGAAGCCCGGCATCCTGCTGCTCGACGAGCCGACCAACCACCTCGACGCCGAGAGCGTCGAATGGCTCGAAAACCACCTCAAGGAATACGCCGGCGCGGTTCTGATGATCACCCACGACCGCTATTTCCTCGACCATGTGGTCGACTGGATTCTCGAACTCGATCGGGGCAAGTACTTCCCTTACGAGGGCAACTACTCGACCTACCTCGAGAAGAAGGCCAAGCGCCTGGCGCAGGAAGAGCGCGAGGAATCGGGACGCTCGAAGGCGCTGCGCGAAGAACTCGAGTGGATCCGCCAGACTCCCGCCGCGCGCCAGACCAAGAGCAAGGCGCGCATCCGCAAGTTCGAGCAGCTGCAGGAAGCGCAGAACAACCGCAAGCCGGGCAAGGCCCAGATCGTCATCCAGGTGCCCGAGCGGCTCGGCGGCAAGGTCATCGAGGTCAAGAATCTCTCGAAGGCCTATGGCGACAAGCTGCTGTTCGAGGACCTCAGCTTCACCCTGCCCCCCGGCGGCATCGTCGGCGTGATCGGCCCCAACGGCGCGGGCAAGTCGACTCTGTTCAAGCTCATCACCGGCAAGGAAACGCCCGACAGCGGCTCGATCGATATTGGCCCGACGGTGCGCCTCGGGTTCGTCGACCAGAGCCGCGACCATCTCGATCCCAAGCACAATGTGTGGGAAGAGATCTCCGACGGGCACGACTACATGAAGGTCAACGGCATGGACATGAGCACCCGCGCTTATGTCGGCGCGTTCAACTTCAAGGGCCAGGACCAGCAGAAGAACGTCGGCAAGCTCTCGGGCGGTGAGCGCAACCGCGTGCACATGGCCAAGATGCTCAAGACCGGCGGCAACGTGCTGCTGCTCGACGAGCCGACCAACGACCTCGACGTCGAGACGCTGGCCGCGCTCGAAGACGCGATCGAGAACTTCGCCGGCTGCGCGGTGGTGATCAGCCACGACCGTTTCTTCCTCGACCGCCTGGCGACGCACATCCTGGCGTTCGAGGGCGACAGCCACGTCGAATGGTTCGAAGGCAACTTCGAGAGCTACGAGGAAGACAAGCGGCGCCGGCTGGACGATGCAGCCGACCGGCCGACGCGGCTGGCCTACAAGAAGCTGACTCGCTAGAGTTCAGCTAACTGCCTCCTAACATGAACAAAACGCTATCAAGGCAGTTCAGACATCGGACAGGGCGACTCGCTTAATCCGCTCCTTGCAAAGGCCGCGTTAGCTCGGCGAAGGATAAGGAGTGCCGCACATGAAATTCACCGTCAGCACCGGCGGAGCCCTGGCTGCCGCTCTCGCCTTCACGGCGGTCCCGGCTCAGGCCCAGCCGACCGACAATCAAGACCACCACGGCCATCACCAGCGGGCGGCCGAGGCGGACCAGCGAGCACGCGGGCCGTCCGGTCACGAGCATGCCGCGCCCGCGGCACCGCGTCCCGCCCCACCGCAGGCCCGCCCGCAAGCGCGGAACTTCGGAGCACCTCGCCCGCAGCAGCCCTCCCCCGCACCTCAGGCCCGGCAGGTAGAGCAGCGCAACTGGAACCAGCAGGCGCGTCAGCAGCAGCAACAGCGCACCTCCCCGCAGGGGCAGCACTGGAATGGCGATGCGCAGAGGCACGACCGCAACGGAACCTATACGGACCAGGGGCGCAACACGACGTACCAGAACCGTGATCGCAACTGGAGCGACAACCGGGGCGGCAACAACCGGAACTGGCAGAACGGCAATCGCGACAACCGGCAGTGGGACCGCTCCTGGCGGAACAACAACCGCTACGATTGGCAGCGCTACCGTTCGACCAACCGCAGCGCCTACCATGTCGGCCACTACTATGCGCCGTATCGCGGTTACACCTATCGCCGGCTGGGCATCGGGTTCTATCTCGACCCTCTGTTCTTCGGCCAGGACTACTGGATCGGTGATCCTGGTTACTACCGCTTGCCCGACGTCTACGGCCCCTATCGCTGGGTCCGCTATTACGACGACGCACTGCTGGTCGACATCTATTCCGGCGAAGTGGTCGACGTGATCTACGACTTCTTCTGGTAAGCCGCTCAACCGGCTTGTCGCCGGATTGAGTGGCCGGCACAAGCGAAGCCCCCGGTCGAAAGGCCGGGGGCTTCTGCTGCCTGAAATCAGCCCTTGGGCGTACCGAACGGCAGCATTCGGTAAAGGTCGCCATCCTTGTCCCAGAACTGGTGTTTGAGCGCGCCGACAACGTGCAGCACGATAAGCCACAGCATAACGTTGCCGAGCGTGCCATGGAGTTCGGTCAGTTCATGCCCCACCCCGCGATTGGCTGGAGCGGGCAGGTTCGGGATTGTGAACCACCCGAAGAAGTCGATCGGCTGGTTCATCATCGAGGTGCCGATCCAGGCCATGAGCGGCAGACCCAGCAGCAGCGCGTAGAAGATGAAGTGCACGGCGTGGGCGAGCCCGCGTTCCCAGGCAGCCAGGCCGCTCGACAACGGCGGCGCGCGATGCGTCGCGCGCCAGATCAGCCGCAAGACCGTTAGCAGGAGAATCACCATCCCAAGTGCGAAATGCGGTTGCAGGACGGCGAAGTGTTGTCCGCGCGGGGCGCCTTCGGTGGCGTCGGCCAGTCGCCAGTCCCAGATCACTGCGATGGCGATCGCCCAGTGGAGAATCATGGCTCCGGTCGAGTAGCGCTTCGTCGGCATCGGCATTCCTTTCGTCGAGCAACCTAGCGGCGAAGACGCGCGGGGCAAGTCCGCCTCTTGCATCGACAATGCCGGAGTGGATATGCCGCAGGCCTATGGCCAGTTTCATCAACCGCAAGAAGAGCGCCGACGTCCCCGACCAGGCGGCGCTGACCCGCGTCGGCAGCCAGGTCCGCAATCGGCTCGCCGCGAACAAGGCGATCTATCCGCTGCCGACCGACAAGGCGGAGATATTTGCGATGGGCGACTTCATGAACCCCGAGGAATGCCACCGGATGATCGCGATGATCGACCAGGTCGCGCGGCCGAGCTCGGTGTTCGATCTCGAGTACGGCGCCGACTACCGCACATCGTATTCGGGCGACGTCGATCCGCACGACCCTTTCATCAAGAAGATCAGCCGGCGGATCGACGATCTGCTCGGGCTGGATTCCTCGTGGGGCGAGACGGTTCAGGGCCAGCGCTACCTGCCCGGCCAGCAGTTTATGCCCCATTGCGACTGGTTCTTCACCGAGGCCTCCTACTGGCCGAAGGAGGACGCGCGCGGCGGCCAGCGCAGCTGGACCGCGATGGTCTACCTGAACGCGGTCGAGGGCGGTGGATCGACCGACTTCACCCAGATCGGCCTCTCGATCGAGCCCAAGTCGGGCGCGATCCTGACCTGGAACAACGCTGATCTCGAAGGCGCGCCCAACCGCTGGACAATTCACTCGGGCGCCAAGGTCACGGCGGGGGTGAAGTACGTGATCACCAAGTGGTACCGCACTCGGAAGTGGAACTGACCGCTAGGAAGCGGTGAGCACCATCGCCAGCGCCGCCGCGCCCATCATCAGCGTCGCCAGCCAGCCGAGCCAGCGCAGCGGGCCACGGACCGTGAACCGCCCATGACATCGCTGCGCGCGGTGAGCAGCATCATGATCGCCATCACCGGCACCGCGACGACGCCATTGATCACCGCGGTCCAGTAGAGCGCCTTGATCGGGTTGATCGGCGTGAAATTGAGGATCAGGCCGACCGCGGTGGCAGCGACGATCGCGCCGTAAAACACCTTGGCCTTGCGCGGCTTGCGCGCCAGCCCGACCGGCCAGCCGCCGGCCTCGCCGAGCGCGTAGGCGGCCGAACCGGCGAGCACCGGGACCGCGAGCAGCCCGGTACCGACAGTGCCGAGCGCGAACACGATCGTCGCCTGCGCGCCGGCGATCGGACGCAGCGCCTCGGCGGCCTGGGCAGAGGTCTGGATGTCGGTCACGCCGCGCCGTGAAGCGTCGCCGCGGTTGCGAAGACGATGGCCAGCGCGACCAGGTTGGACGCCGCCATGCCGCCGGCCGTGTCGATCTCGATGCGCTCGAGTTCGGACGCGCCTTGCTCAGGGTGGTCGGCCAGCCCCTGGCGTTCGAGGGTCTCCTCGACGTCCTCCGCTTCTTCAGATGCTTGCCAGAAGAACAGGTAGGGACTGATCGTCGTCCCGAACACGGCGACGATGGTCGTGATGTAGGCCGCGCTCCACGAGAAATCGGGTACGACGAGCCGCAGCAGCGCTTCCTTCCACGCCACGTGAACCATCATCAGCGTGGCGACATAGGCCAGCAGCGCAAGCGACAGCTATTTCAGGATCGCGACGTATCGCGCATAGCTCATGAACACTTCGACGATCGCGCAGAACGCCGCGAAGCCGATCAAGTACACGGCTTCATGGCCCCCGAACACGAGCCGCGTGGCGTCGGCCATGGCGCCGAGGTCGGCGCCGATGTTGATCGTGTTGGCCACCAGCAGCAGCGCGACCACGGCGTTCAGCAGCCAGCGGGGATAATACCGCCGCAAGTTGCCGGCGATACCGTGCCCGGTGGTGCGGCCGATCCGCGCGCTGATCATCTGCACCGCCGCCATGAACGGGTATGTCACGACGAGCGTCCAGCCGAGGCCGTAGCCGAACGCCGCGCCGGCCTGGCTATACGTTGCAATTCCGCTCGGATCGTCGTCAGAGGCTCCAGTGATCAGTCCTGGACCGATGATGTCGCGCAACCGCAGCCGCTTGGGCTGACCGGTATCCGGATCGCCCTGCGAATTCACCGCGCCAGCGCCTCGGCGATCAGCCGGCGCGTGTTGGCCACGCCGTAAAGCGCGATGAAGCTGCCCATGCGCGGGCCCTGCGAGCTGCCGAGAAGGATCTCGTAAAGCGCGCGGAACCAGTCCCGCAGGCTTTCGAAACCGAAGGCCTCGTTCTTGCCGATCTCGTAGACTTGCGTCTGCAGGTCCTCGGGCGAGGTGCCTTCAGGCACGGAGGCAAGGTGGGCGTCGAGCGCCTTCAGCGCCTCGGCTTCATTCGCCTCCGGCGCACGCTTGACCAGAGTCGGCGCCACGAAATCGCGGTTGTAGGCCAGCGCGCGGTCGACCAGCGTCGCGAGCTCCGGATGATGGGCCGGGTTAAGGTCATGGATGTAATTGCCGAGATAGCTCCACACCTGCTCGTGCGTCGCGTGCGGGCCGAGCACGCCCACCAGGTTAAGCAGCAGCCCGAAGGTTACCGGCAGCGTATCGCCGTCGCCGCCGTGGTAGCCATTGGTGCGCAGCAAGTGCCACACGGGGTTGCCGAGTTGCTGCTCTAGCGGCTGCTCGGGGATTTTCGCGCGGAACTGCCAGTATTCGTCCACCGCCTTCGGGATCACGCCCCTGTGCAAGCTCTTAGCGCTCTTCGGCTCACGGAAGATGTAGAACGCCAGGCTCTCTTCGGTGCCGTAAGTCAGCCATTCGTCGATCGTCAGGCCATTGCCCTTCGACTTGGAGATCTTCTCGCCATTGGCGTCGAGGAACAGCTCGTAGATCAGACCTTCGGGCCGCTGACCACCGAGCGCCTTCACGATTCGCGCCGACTGGGTCACGCTGTCGGTCAGGTCCTTGCCGCACATCTCGTAATCGACGCCGAGCGCGTACCAGCGCATTGCCCAGTCGACCTTCCACTGCAGCTTCGACATGCCGCCGAGCGCCGACTGCTCGACCACCATGCCGTCCTCGTCCTCGAAGCGGATGATCCCGGCGTCGGCATCGATCACCTCGACCGGTACCTGCAGCACGGCGCCGCTCGAGGGGCTGACCGGCAACACCGGCGAGTAAGTCAGCCGCCGCTCCTCGCGCAGGGTCGGCAGCATGATATCCATGATCTCATGGAAATGCCGCAGCACGTTCCGCAATGCATCGTCGAACGCGCCGGCGTTGTAGCGGTCGGAGGCGGAAACGAACTCGTAATCGAACCCGAAGCGGTCGAGGAAGCTGCGCAGCATCGCGTTGTTGTGATGCGCGAAGCTCTCGAACCCGGCGTTGAACGGATCGGGGATGCGGCTGAGCGGCTTGCCGAGGTTGGCCTGGAGCAATTCCTGGTTGGGCAGGTTGTCCGGCACCTTGCGTAAGCCATCCATGTCGTCGCTGAACGCGACCAGCCGCGTCGGCGCGCCGCCGCTGACGATTTCGTAGGCGCGCCGCACCAGCGTAGTGCGCAGCACTTCCTGAAAAGTGCCGATGTGCGGCAAGCCCGAGGGGCCGTAGCCGGTTTCGAACAACACCGGGCTACCGCCGGGCTTGCCGTCGGGATAGCGTTTGACGAGCTTCATCGCCTCCTGGAACGGCCAGGCCTTGGACACGCGGGCGGTTTCGATCAGCTTTGCGTTAATCATCGCGGCGGCTTTTGCGGAAGGCGGGCGCGCACGCAAGCGCCGAGTCGGCGCGGCTGGTCATTCCGCCATGAATCCAACTGAGGGCGACACAAGCGGCACTTGGCGAAAATGTGTCGCCCCTGCCAAAGCCGCGAAAATCCTGGGCTCGCCGGCCCAAAGCGACAGAATCGCGAGAAAAATAAAAATGTTCTTCCACGTTCGCGTAACAATATTGCGTGGCGTGGCGCCCGACCAGAAGGCCAGGGAGACGTTGCGCCATCCGAATGTATAAGCCACAAACAAGTGGCTGTAGGAAACCGATTTAACGCGCTGCCGCCATCCACGTTTTTCGTGCTACTCAGCCTGGCGGAGGAGACGGGTCATGGCGGACGGGGCGCAAGATCAGCGACACAAGTTGAGCGACGACGAGACCGAACTGCTGCGCCAATTGCGCGCGGCGAGACGCAAGCAGCTGTCTCAAGGAACCGCCAAGAACGAAATCCGGCTCACCTCTGGCCAGCGGATCGCCGATGCCGTTGCGGCAGGCATGGGCTCGTGGCGCTTCATCATCATCCAGAGCACCCTGCTGTTCTTCTGGATCGTGCTGAACGTGACCGCGTACATCCAGCGCTGGGATCCCTACCCCTTCATCCTGCTCAATCTCGCGCTGTCGTTCCAGGCGGCTTACGCGGCGCCCTTCATCATGATGAGCCAGAACCGTCAGCAGGATGTCGATCGCAAGCAGGTCGAGGCCGATTACCAGGTCAACATCAAGGCCGAGCTCGAAATCGAGCTGCTCCACGAGAAGCTCGACGAATTGCGCGAGCACGAGGTCTTGTCGTTGACCGAAGCGGTCAGGTCGCTGACCGCCCTGCTCGAAAAGGGCGGCAAGGCCGAGCCATCCTGAAAGCGCCGTTGCGAACGGCTGTCATCCGGCTGTAGCAATTCACCGACAGCGGTCGCCTGCAGGGAGGAAGGCTCGTGCCGGAAAAGACCGCTCTTGTGCTGTGCACCGGCAACTCGGCGCGCAGCATCCTGGGCGAAGCGCTGTTCAACCGCCTCGGCGCGGGCCGGGTGCGGGCTTCCAGCGCAGGCAGCAAACCAATGGGGCAAGTGTATCCCGGTGCCGCTCGGCTGTTGCGGCGCGAGGCCTACGACCTCTCGCCTTTCCGCTCGAAAAGCTGGCATGAGTTCACCGAACCGGGCGCTCCGCCCATCGACGTTGTCATAACCGTTTGCGGCAACGCGGCGGGAGAAGCATGCCCGGTTTTCCCTGGCCGTGCGGTGCGCGTGCACTGGGCCCTGCCTGATCCGGCGGCGGTGACCAGCGGCGAAGCGGCGGAAGACGCGGCGTTCGCGCGGACCTACGATTTTCTCCGCAACCGCATCGAAGCGTTCCTCGCGCTGCCGTTCGAGACCATGCCAGATCAAGAGCTGCAAGCGGAGCTCAACGCGATCGGCGCGCTGGAAGGCGCCGCGTGAGCGATCTCGGGCGCCGGCTGGCGGCGGAAGGAGTCGGCTCGTTCATCCTCTTCGCCTGCGTGATCGGCTCGTGGATCATGGCCCAGAACCTGTCGGGCGGATACGACGCCATCGCCCTGCTCGGCAATACCATGGCGACTGGCGCGATGCTGTTCGTGCTGATCACGATGCTCGGGTCAGTGTCGGGAGCGCACTTTAGCCCGGCAGTCAGCTTGGTGGCCGCCAGCTGCGGCGAACTGAGCTAGCGCGACGCTGCCGCCTACATCCTGGTCCAGTTCGCCTTCGGCATACTCGGCGCGTGGGCGGCGCACCTGATGTTCGGCCTGCCGACGCTGCAGCTATCGGTGAAGGCGCGGCACGGCCTGGGCCAGTGTGCCGGTGAGGCAATCGCCACCTTCGGGCTGATCCCGACGATCCTCGGCACGGTTCGCCACCGCCCACAGTGGGTGGCGGCGACCGTCGCGCGGTACATCACCGCCGCCTATTGGTTCACCTCCTCGACCAGCTTCGTCAACCCGGCGATCACGGTCGCGCGCAGCCTGTCGGAAACTTCCGCGGGCATCGCTCCCGCCGACGTCTCGGCCTTTGTCGTGGCGCAACTGCTGGGCGTGCGCGCGGCGGCGGTGCTGGCGCGTTGGCGGTTCGCCGAAGGCTGATTGCGAGAGGCCGATTCCCTGCTTGCGCTCTCCCCGCGCTGTGGCAGGATAAAGTCAACGATAAGGGGAGAGGGGGAAGCATGGCCCAGCAGGCCTATCCGGACGTGCCGCTGTTCCGGTACCCGTACACCGACCTCAGCGAAGCGCAGATCGCCACCGCGTTGGCGGCGCCTTCGCGGGTCGGGCCGAGCGGCAAGGGGCCGCTCGACAACTCTCTCGCCGGCAAGGTGATCAACTTCACAGGCGATGGCGGCAACAAGCTGAGCTGGACTTTCGGCGCCGGTAACCGGGTGACCTTCGCCGGCAAGGAGGCCGGGTATGGCTCCCTCGATCTCGGTCCCCTCACGCTGATCGCGCACCTCGTGCCCGGCACGACCACGGGTTACGCCGTCGCGTGGGACCGCGCGAGCAATGCGGCGACGGTGTTCGAGCTGTGGTTCGGCGGCGGCCCCGCACCGCGGGCGCGCGAGCTCAACCGCGAGGTCTATATCGGCACGATGGCCGGGCCGGCGGAGACGAAGGAGCGCCATAAGCGCACTCTGCGGCTCGAGGGCCGCGCCTTCCAATGGAAGGAAGACACCGGCAACCGGACGATCGAATACTATCCGAGCTCGACTTACAGCCACTGGGTCGAACTCGACCGGCTCAAGGACTTCCGCGGCTACTCGGCGCCGACCGATTACGTCCAGCTGACCGAGGAAATCTACGCCGTCGCCCGCATCGAGGCCGAGTTCTCGGGGCTGCTCCAGCTCTACCTTACGGACGTGAACCGGCTGCAGCAGGCCGGCGTTCGGCTCGGTTTCAACGGCGCCGACGCGCTCGAGTTCTACATGTTCCGCGGCACCGGCGAATGGCTCGGCCAGATCGCCCGGTTCGAGAAGCTCGGCGATTTCTCGGCCGACCCGCTGCCGATCCCCAGCGCCAAAAAGGGCGAACGGCGCGTCTACCGCCCGCTCTCGACGATGGACAAGATGACCCGTGCGGAAGTCGACGCGGTGGTCGCCAAGGGCGTCCACGTGTTCGACAAGCCGAGCCCGATGGCAGGCAACGGCACGGCCCCGAGCGGCGCGCTCGCCGGCAAGCAGTTCGCGATCGAATACGACGGCGGTCCGAAGATGGAATACCGCTTCACCGGCCCCGACACGCTGCAATGGTCGATCAAAGGCGGACTGTCCGTGCCGGCGCGCTACAACGCGTGGGAGATGATGCCCGGCGCGTTCATCTTCGGTCACCTGCTCGAAGGCCAGCCGAACCACGACGGGCACATCGTCGTCATCGACCTGCAGAACGGCATGGCGACCAATTATCACGGCTTCCTCAACACACCCTATTTTGCCAACGAGGCGGGTTGCGAAACGCTGTTCGGCAAGATCGTCGGCCCGGGCATCCCCAACCCCGGCAGCAAGCGGCACGAGCGCACCCGCGACATGCTCGGCCGGGCGTTTACCTGGGAGTATTCGCCCGGGCTCAATTCGATGCACCTCTATTCCACGCCCTACACCACCTCGTGGATCATCCCGACCGCCGACGGCCACTTCGCCACCGAGTGGTGCGGCAGCGGCGACTTCGTGAAGATCCGCGACCAGCTCTATTTCGGGCGCTGGCAGGAAGAGGCGTGCAACGGCACGCTCGGCACGGTGCTGATCAACATGCGCACGATGCACGACGCCGGGATCGGCTATCACTGCGGCAAGCAGGGCGGCCTGAGCATGAGCGCGGTCGGCGCGCCGTCGCGCCACGCCGGCAAGTTCGACGTCGAGCGCTTCTTCCCGAAGCGCGAGGGGAAATGACCATGGACAGGGCTGCAACCGACCGCCGGAGCTTCCTCAAAACGGGCGCGATCGTCGCCGCGCCGCTGGCGGTGGCCATGCCCGCCGCGGCTCTCACCGACGACGGCAGCCGCGCCCGTCTCGCCCGGCTCGAAGACGAGAAGGCGATCGCGGCGCTGCACCGCGAGGTCGTGGGACAGGTCAATCGCGGCGAACGCAAGCTCGCCGACGGGCTCACCGCCCTCGCCGACGATCCGGCGCACGAACTGCAAATCGCCTTCGCCGACGACGGCCGGCGCGCCAGCTGCCGCCGCGCATGCACGGCGAGCTTCGGCACGGAATTCACCGGCCACTCGACGCTCGAGCAGATGCACCGGCTGCAAGGCCAGGGACGGCATTCGCACGAAGAGCGCCGCGTGCTGGTCGCCGATTACATCAAGGGCAAGGACGGTTGGGCCGTCGAGCACGTCCGCCTCGCCTGAGGTCGCTAGAGGGAGAGTAACAATGCGTTATGCAATCGTCGCCGGGCTGGCGCTGCTGGCTTGTGGCTGCACCACCACCGATGGGGCCGCGAGCGGCGCCGGGCCCGCGCCGACCGCCAAGGCGAGCGGCGCGCAAGCCTGCACGGCGTTCAATCCAGCCGCGCTTGGCCTAGCCGACGCCAAGGTTACCTACTATCCGGCCGATCCTGCCAAGGGGCTGTCGGCCAACTGCAACGTCAGCGGCACGCTGCACCCGGTTGCCGGCTCGAACATCGGTGTGGTCTACCGCCTGCCCGACGCCTGGAACGGCAAGGTATATGGCATCGGCGGCGGCGGTTGGGCCGGCAACGTCACGCTGCAGGCCGGCAACGACGCGCTCAAGGCCGGCTATGCCACCATGCAGACCGACGGCGGCCATCCCGGCACCGGCGTATGGGACAACGCCTGGGCGCAGAATCCCGAAGCGGCGAAGGACTTCAGCTATCGAGCGATCCACGAGATGACCGTCGCCGGCAAGAAGTTCGCCACTGCCTACTACGGCCGCAAGTTCGACAACGCCTATTACGTCGGCTGCTCGACTGGCGGGCGCATGGGGCTAATGGAAGCTCAGCGCTATCCCGACGATTACGACGCGATCGTCGCCGGCGCGCCCGTCTATACGCTGCAGACGCAGACCACCGGGTTGATGCGCACCAACGCCTTCGGCGCGCCGGGCGCCGCGTTCAGCGCCGACGACCTCAAGCTGGCGCAGGATTCCGCCCTCGCCCAGTGCGACGCCAGCGACGGGCTCAAGGACGGGCTAATCAACGATCCGCGCGCGTGCCACTGGGATCCAGCGACGATCCAGTGCAACGACGCCAAGACCGCCAGCTGCCTCGCCGCGCCGCAAGTCGCCGCGCTGCGGTCGCTCTACGACGGGATCAAGTCGCCCGATGGGCAGTGGGCGATGTGGCCGATCAGCCGCGGCGGCGAGACCGGGTGGAGCTTCTTCATCGGCACCAGCGGCAAGCCGGACACCACCGGCGGCGGCGGGCTGCTCGGCCTCAAGCCGCTGCTGTTCCCCAACCGCGACATCGACTGGGCGCACTTCTCCGCCGCGACCGATGCGCCGCAAGTCCGCTCGAGCGCCTTCGCCGCGATGTACGAGGCCAAGGACCCCAACCTTTCGGAATTCTTCTCTCACGGCGGCAAGCTGCTGGTGTGGCACGGCGAGAGCGACCCCGGTCCGAGCCCGACCGGCACGCTCGACTATGCCCGCGTCGTGATGGCGCAGAACGCGCGCGCCGCGCAGCAATTCCGCGTGTTCCTCGCCCCCGGCGTCGGCCATTGCGGCGGGGGCCCCGGCGCTGACGTGCTGCCGGTGGCCGAGACGATCGACGCCTGGGTCCATACCGGCCGCGCGCCCGAGAGCCTGATTGCCACCAAGCGCGACAAGTCGCTCACCCGGCTCGATTGCGCCTGGCCCAAGGTCGCGCATTACGCCGGCGGCGGCGATCCGAACGATACGACGAGCTGGAAGTGCGTCGCGCGCTCCGGTAGCGGCGGTCTGTCGACGCTTGGCGAACGAGGCTAGGTGCAAGAAGAAAGGGTGGCCGGACGGGAGCCACCCTTTCAGCTTCACGGCGAAGGAAGGGCCTTACGCCGCCTTGTGATACTGCCGCTGCAGCTCCGGCCAGTTGTTCGGATACTGGCTGAGGTCGATGCGCGGTTCGCGGTCGAAGGTCACGCCGAGCGACTGCATGATCAGCCGGGCGCGGCGCATGCGGGCGTGACGGTCGGTGAACGGGTTCGCCTTGTCGGGCCGCGCGTCGACCATCCGCTCGAACAGCGCGGTGCGCTCTTCGTGGGTCTCGGGCAGCTTGGTCGGCAGGTCGACCGCCGCGCCGTCGCTTGGCAACGCGCCGGCAACCGGGTTCATGTCGCGGCGGCGAATCATCGTCGACGCGGCCATCGGCATCGCGGCGGCAACGGGTTCGGCAACCGGCTTTTCGACGACGGGCCTCGTCACGAGCGGGTCTTCGAGCGTGTCGGTCACCAGCGGATGGCGGCGACGCAAGAACAGCAGTCCGGCGGCAAGGATCGCCAGGGCCAATAGGCCGAGCAGGACCAGGCCGAGAGTACCGATGACGTTGTTGGTTTGCGCCGGCGTGGGCTCGGCGGGGGGCGGCGGAGGCGCGATCGCGGTGGTGGTCGTGGAATCGACCGATTGCGCCGGAAGCGAAGCGACGTCGTTGGCCGGCGGAGGCGTAACGGCTACCGCCGGCGCGACCGCGGCCATCGGCGCAGCGTGCGAAACGGTTGTGGCATGGGTTACCGCTGTGCGCGTGGTGTGGGTGGTCCGCGCCACCGGGGCGACGGTGTCGGAGGCCCTGGTCGCGGCCGGTGTCGACGCTTCGGGAGCCGGCTGATCGGACGATACCGTGGGCGCGGGTGCGACGTCCGGAACGACGACGGTCGGCGCCGGGCTGGCGGCGACCGGCGGCGCCGGCGATGTCTGGATGGTTGGAGCGGCCGGAACGGGAGTATCGATGCTCTGCGCCGCAAGCGGAGTGGCGGACAACGCGAGCGCAGCGGCAATCGCGGCGGTGGCGGTCCAGTGAGTGTGTTTTTGATGTTTCATAGCAAGGTAGAAACCGGTCGCCGTCATTCACGGTTCCCTGAACGAACCATTCAGATTCGTCATAATAGTTGAATCTCAATGTTTTTGCCGGGAACAAGCGACGGCAGGCAGCCCGGGGTTTGCGGCCAACCGAGCAGCGTGACATCGCGCGACTCGGAGATTGACCGACTCAAAAACAGGACCAACCGATCCCGCCTCCGTTTACTTTTCGTTCTCCTCGCAGCATCGTCGCGGCGATGGATTCGCTTGCCCTGCCCGCGCTTCACGCCAGCCACGCCGGCAGC
>DATIQN010000035.1:0-27115 GCA_035470785.1 Croceibacterium sp.
CCGGGCGATGGCGCCCGCATTCGCGGCGGCCGCCAATACTCTCGAGCCCCGGGTCGTCCTCGCCAAGGTCGACACCGAGGCAGCGCAAGACGTGGCGGCACGTTACGGCATCCGCTCCATCCCGACGTTGATGCTGTTTCGAGGCGGGCGTGAGATCGCCCGCCAGCCGGGTGCGATGAGCGAGGGCGGTATCGTCCAGTGGACGTCGGCAGCGCTCTTCGCCGCATGAGTGGCTGATCAAGGCCTGGGCCAACAGCTGACTTTCCGCTCTCGGCCAATTCCTGTCCTTTTCGGCTGGATGAGCGGTAGCGTGTGAGTTTGCGGTTGATTGGATACGCCCGGTCGCATCGTCGCCGTTGGTCTAGCAGCTAACCACCTAAAGCTATCCGCATTCCCGCCGGTTTGCATCAGCCCCAAGACCTCGTCATCAATGATCGAGAATTCTTCCGCGCCTAGGACGCGGCCTCGATCGCTGCGAACAGCGCTGGATAGCGGTTGCGAACGGATTTCGGATCGGTGGCGTGCGCCGCTTGGGTCATCTCTCGGCGCGCAGTTTCCCAATCGGCGGCCTCGAGGGAGTCCTCGACCGCGGGAAAGAAATTGGCTTCTTCCCAGCGGATGTGATGGCGGTATTCGCCAGACAGATCACGACCCGAGCGGACAAGGTCGTCACGAAGGTGCACTGCGCCCCTTTCCCCAACATCCTTGAAGACTTGAACCACTCGCAAGGTGTTCTCGGCCAGCGCCTTGTGTTGTCCATCCAGTTCCCGCAGCGGATGGGCCTTTTGAGGATCCCGCTCCTGCAGGAGAGCTAGCAATCGGTCCTCGCGAGGATGATGCCAGACGTCGAGATAGTCCTTGCAGTACGCGAGGCTATCCGAAAGGAGCTCGTAGTCCGGCTGCTCGGCTTGCTCGAACACCGCCAGTTGCTCGTCGAAGATGTTTAGCATCTTACGCATGTGGTCGTGCTCGAGAAGCAGCGATTGGGTTACGTCATTCATGGTTGTCTCCCACACGTTGGCTCGCGAAAGCTGCCGTTGGGCCGCTTTCAGGTTCAGTCAGTTGCTCGATCGCTCCCAGATCCATCCGGGCGGGTGGCTCGCTGGGAAGGACTCGTGCGATTCTTCGTCGACAACATCGGGACCTTTCCGCCAATCGGACACAAGGACGAGGGAACCGTCATCGGCATGCACCAGCAGCAATCGGTCCCCCAAAAGTATCGTAACACGATATTTTTTTCAAACGACGGAACTGGTGGCACAGCTTTTGGTTGGAGCTGATATCTCGCGATGGCTTTGCCTCATGAGAGAGCGAAACACGGAACTCCTGGGCAATGCGGTGAATATTGGCCAAAAACTGGGTGTTAGGCAGAGCATCGGGCAGGGCGCGCTCGCCCTTGCGGCTTGCGCATTGTCTCTCGCAGCTTGTTCGCACCAAGCGCCTAAGCCAAGGAACCCAACCCGCCAAACGATCGCCGCTCACGGCTCCTTCAGTTCGGCGCCAAACTCACCCCCAGGTGAGTGGACCAGTTCGGCCCGCGACTATGCCAATAGTCGCTACAGCAGTCTCGACCAGATCAACACAACCAACGTGGCGCGGCTGAAGACCGCGTGGACATTTTCCGACGGGGCCCCGTTCGGCCACGAAGGTGCGCCGTTGGTCACGGGCGACACCATGTATCTGGTCTCGCCTTATCCCAACCGCTCCTACGCGCTCGACCTGACCAAGCCTGGGGCGCCGACAAAGTGGGAATTCGACCCTGACCCGGCGCCAATGGCCATCGGCAAGGCGTGCTGCGATCCCGTGCTGCGCGGCTGGGCGATAGGGGACGGCAAGCTGATCTACAATCTGCTCGATGCGCACACGGTCGCAGTCGATCTCAAGACCGGAAAAGAAGTCTGGCGCACGAGCATGGCGGACGTCTCGAAGGGCGTGACGATGACGATGTCGGCCTTCGTCGCGGGCGACAAGGTCTTCGTCGGCAACTCTGGCGGAGAAATGGGCGTCTCCGGGTGGATCGCCGCGCTGGACATTCACACCGGCAAGCAGCTGTGGCGCGCCTATTCGACCGGTTCGGACAAGGATGCCCTGATCGGGCCGCGCTTCAAGCCCCTCTATCCGCAATACAAGGGCAAAGATCTCGGTCTGACAACCTGGCCAGCCGGCATGGCCCAGCAAGGCGCCGGCTCGGTGTGGGGGTTCATCAGCTACGATCCCGCACTCAACCTTATCTACTACGGCACTTCGAACCCGGGGCCCCGGGTGCCCTCGCAGCGACCGGGCGACAATCTGTGGACCAGCTCGGTCTTCGCTCGCGACGCCGACACCGGCGAGGCGGTGTGGGCTTACCAGTTCACCCCGCACGACCAGTGGGATTACGACGGCGTCAACGAAATGATGCTGCTCGACCTCCCGATCGGCGGCCAGACGCGCAAAACTATCGTCCATTTCGACCGCAACACGTATGCCTACGTGCTCGACAGGAAGACCGGGCAGGTCCTCAGGGCCGACAACTTCGCCCCGCAGAACTGGTCGACCGGGTTCGATTGGAAGACCATGCGGCCCAAGATCAATCCCGCGAAGGAGCCCAAGGTCGACGCCAAGGTTGAGAACATCTGTCCGCCCGACATCGGCCAGAAAGACTGGGAGCCGCCCTCGTTCAGTCCACGGACCGGATTGATCTACGTCGGAATCTTCAACATCTGCATGGACCTTACCAACCATAAGGTCAGCTATATCGCCGGCACGCCCTATGACGGGATGGAGATGACGCGCCACTCAGTCGACGGAAAAGACGGCGATTGGGGTGCGCTGATCGCTTGGGATCCAGTAGCCGGCAGGCCCGCATGGCGCATACCTGAGAAGTTCATGGTCATGTCCGGCACGATCGCCACCGCCGGCGACGTGGTGTTCTATGCGACCACCGACGGCTGGTTCAAGGCAGTCGACGCGCGCAACGGCAAGCTGCTGTGGCAGCAGAAGCTGTCATCGGGCGTGATTGGCCAGCCGATAACCTACCTGGGCCCAGACGGGCGGCAATATGTCGCGGTGGCCAGCGGCGTGGGCGGTGCGGCGATGGTGCAGAAGGGTCGGGCTGGTCTGCCGGCACGAGGCTCCACGCTGTATGTCTTTTCCATCGACGGCGCGGGCGTGACGGCCGCATCGTCGACGAGTAAGTGAAGTGAAGGCGCCCGGCGTAGTTGCGATCGCGCTGACCGCCGGGGCGCTTGGCGCTAGCATTTCCGGCTGGATCGTCTCGCGCGAACGATCCGATCGGATCGATGGGGTCGTGCCGACGAATATCGGTTATCAGGGGCCCGCCTCGATCCCACTCGGCGATGTCGCCGGCAGCGCGGTGCCGGCAGCAGCGATAAACATGCCCAATCCGTTTGGCGATTCTGCCGCCGCTATTGCCGATGGCAAGCGGTTGTTCTCGGCGATGAACTGCGCAGGTTGCCACGGTTACCCCGGCGACGGCGGAATGGGTCCACCGCTCAATGATCACTACTGGCGTTATGGTGGCGCGCCCGCTCAGATCTACGCTTCAATTTACGAGGGGCGTCCCAAGGGTATGCCGGCGTGGGGCCACGCATTGCCCGCCGACCAAATCTGGAAGCTCGCGGCGTTTGTCACGTCGCTCGGCGGTGGCGTTCCGCCTCAAGACGCGGTGGCGGCACTGCGCGGCGACCCGCAACCAGTCCAGGCCGACGCCAACCCCAGTCCGGAAGAGGTCGGCAGAGCGGCCGGCGACAAATGAGGCCCGCGCGAAGCATTGCTTTGGCGGTCGCCTCTTTACCGCTAGCGGCATGTGCTGCGGCGCCACTGAGTTATATGAGCGGCAGCGGCAGCGCGAGTGGCGACACCCTGCAAACCATCGCCTGGGGCTTTACGGTGATCTCGGTACTGGTCGTGCTGATCATTGCCGCGATGATAGGCCTAGCCATTCGCTATTCCACCCGCCGCGCGCGGGAAGTGCCGGCGGATGAGGTGGCACGGGAAGGTGGCGGATTGGCGTTCATCTACTGGGGCGTCGGCTTGTCGATGCCGGTGCTCATAGCGATGGCGGTGTGGAATTTCATGGCCACGCGCGCCCTCGCGCAAGCAGGCGCGCCGACTCAATTGACAGTCGAGGTCACCGGCCATCGCTGGTGGTGGGAGATTCGATATCTCAACCCGGAGCATCCCGACGCGATTATCACCACCGCTAACCAGCTGGTCATACCGATCGGCGTTCCGGTGAAGATTGAGCTGACCAGCGCCGACGTCATCCATGATTTCTGGGTCCCCAAACTGGGGCCGAAAATGGATATGATCCCCGGCAAGACCAACGTCACCTGGCTCGAGGCTCGCGACGCAGGATCGTATCGTGGACAATGCGCCGAATACTGCGGCCTCGAGCATGCACATATGGCGTTCGGCGTGACCGCTTTGCCTCCGGAGCTATTCGCGCGCTGGTTTGCCGCGGAGCGCGCCCCGGCAACTTCCCCACCGTCGCTTGGCCAAGCCCAGTTCCTCGACCACTGTGCGGCCTGTCACGCTGTGCGCGGGACGGCGGCTGCCGGGATTTACGGTCCGGACCTGACGCATTTCGCCAGCCGTCCGACCATCGCCGCCGGAATTCTGACGAACACCGTGGCCGGCCGCGGCCACTGGCTTGCCGACACCCAGGGGGTGAAGCCAGGCGCGCTGATGCCGCAGATTGAGCTCGACGACGTCGATCGCGCCTCGGTGGTCCGCTATCTGGGGACTCTCAGATGAGCACCACGTTCGACGACGCCTTCCGTCCCGCCGCGGCGTCCACTGGCCCGGTCGACCCTCGGCCGCCGCTCTCACCAAACCCACCGGAGATCGCCGCGACGCTGGAAGCGGCGTGGGAAGGCGCGCCGGGTCTGAAGGGCTGGTTCGGCAGCGTCGACCACAAGCTGATCGGCATCCGCTACCTGTTCACCGCCTTCGCCTTTCTCGTGATCGGGGGCATCGAGGCGCTGGTGATGCGGATCCAGCTCGCGGGACCGAACGGCTCCCTGCTGAGCCCGGAGCAGTACAACCAGCTGTTCTCGATGCATGGCGTGACAATGATTTTCCTCTACGCTCTGCCAATCCTCTCAGGCTTTTCGAACTACCTGTGGCCGCTAATGCTGGGCAGCCGCGACATGGCCTTCCCGCGGATGAATGCTCTGAGCTACTGGCTATTTCTGGCGGCCGGCATATTCCTCTACCTGAGCTTCCCGATCGGCGCCGCCCCGGATGGAGGGTGGTTCAATTATGTCCCTAACACGGCGGCCGAGTTCTCGCCGGGCCCGAACATCGACGTCTATTGCCTCGGACTCATTTTTCTCGGCATCTCGACGACGGTCGGCTCGGCCAACTTCGTCGTCACCCTGCTCAGGATGCGAGCGCCGGGCATGTCGGTCAACCGGCTGCCGATTATCGTCTGGGGCACGATGACTGCGAGCGTGGCCAACCTCTTTGCGGTGCCCGCGGTGAGTCTGGCCTGCCTGTTCCTGTGGTTCGACCGTAATTTCGGCACCCATTTTTTCGAGGTCCGGGGCGGCGGGCAGCCTCTTCTATGGCAGCACCTTTTCTGGATGTTTGGCCACCCTTGGGTCTACGCCGTCGTCCTGCCTGCCATGGGCATGGTGTCGGACGCCTTGCCGGTCCATTGCCGACGTCCGCTGGTCGGCTATACGCTCGTGGCGATGGCAACTGTCGCGACGATGGTCGTCGGCTTCGGAGTGTGGCTCCATCACATGTTCGCGACCGGCGTGCCGACGCTTGCGCTCAGCTTCTTCTCGGCGGCCAGCTTCGTGATCGCGATCCCCTCGGCGATTTCGGTCTTTGCGTGGATCGGTACGATCTGGACCGGGCGCTCCCGCATCACGGTACCGTTCCTCTTTTTCGCTAGTGTCATACTGCTTTTCGTTATCGGGGGCGTCTCCGGCGTAATGACCGCGAGCCTGGCGCTCGACTGGCAGCTAACAGACACATATTTCATCGTAGCGCACCTGCATTACGTTCTGATCGGCATCAATTTGTTCGCCGTCGTCGGGTCGATCTATCACTGGTTTCCCAAGATGAGTGGCCGGATGATGGACGAGCGGCTGGGGCGCTGGGTGTTCGGACTGATGTTCGCAGGGTTTAATCTCGCCTTTCTGCCCATGCACTGGCTGGGCCTCGCGGGCATGCCGCGGCGGGTGTACACCTACGGCGCCGACATGGGATTTTCAGGAGCCAACCTGATCGTATCTGCCGGGGCCTTCCTGTTCGCGTTTGGGATTCTGCTGTTCTTTGTCAACATTTGGCTCGGAATGCGCAACGGCCGCGCCGCTGGGCCCAATCCCTGGGATGGGCCAACACTCGAGTGGGCGGTGAGTTCACCCCCGCCGGTTTACAACTTCGCGGTGATCCCACTGGTCGCGTCGCGCCACCCACTGTGGGAAGACCGCCTCGACGACGTTGGCGACCGCAGCCTGTTCGCCGAAGGCTTCCTGCTCGATCGCGGCAAGGAAACCCTGGCGGTGACCCCGCTCGATGGAGAGCCGGACGTGATTCTGAAGATGCCGGGCGACAGCTGGCTGCCCTTCGCGCTAGCGGTGGCGCTGATGCCCCTGTTCGGCGGTCTGCTAGTGCACTCGGTGGCGCTGGCCGCGCTGGGGGCTCTCGCCGCGCTCGCAATCCTGACCCTGTGGTATTGGCCCACGAACGAAACGGCGGAAGATGAGCAGGTGCGGGTTTATGGCTGAAGCCCGCACGCTCGATGAACGCCTGCCCGTCCACGGCATGGGCCGCGTCGGCACGCCGTGGTGGGGCATGCTTTGCTTGTTCGCGACCGAAGGCATCCTGTTTGCCTACCTGATCTTTTCCTACGCCTATCTTGGAAGCCAGGGCTACCAGGCTTGGCCTCCGACAGGTGGGCCGCCCAGTCTCAGGTTGGCGCTTCCGGCCACCGCTTTGCTGGTCGGGTCCAGCTTCGTCATGGAATATGCCAAGCGCCGCGCTCGCAAGGGCGCTCTACGGGTGGCGCGAGCAACGCTGGCGATCGGCATCCTTATGGGAACGGGCTTCGTGGCGCTGAGCTTGAAGGAATGGTCAGACAAGCCGTTCGCCTTATCGACCGACAGCTACAGCTCGATCTACTTCGTCCTGACCGGCATCCATTTGGCGCACGTTGTGATCGGGCTGATCGCACTCATCGTGCTGCTGCTGTGGACCCTTGCCGGCCGGATCGGGCCCGGGCACGAGCAGCACCGCACGTTGGCGACGCTCTACTGGCATTTCGTCGATGTCGTCTGGCTGTTTGTCTTCGCGACGGTCTATCTGTCGCCGAGGCTGGCATGAGCGAGCTGCATCCGCTCGCCGACGCGGTCAGCCACCCTTCGCCCGGCAAACGCGAGGTTCCGCTCTGGCGCATGCTCGCGGGCGTGCTGCTCGCGCCATCGGCATTTTCGCTTCAGGTCGTCACCAGCTACGTTATCGCCGCCAACGGCTGCGCGGCCGGCAGCTCGCCGAGCGGTTGGCTGGCGGCCATCAATCTGCTGGCCTTCGCGGCGGTGGTCGCCGGAATGGGCATCGCGATCGCCAACTTCCGCGCCACGCAAAGCGAGAAGCAGGGTGGACAGAAGCGCGCCCAGGAGGTTTGCGAGGGGCGCTCCCGCTTCATCGCTTTTTGCGGGCTTTGCGCCAGCGCGATTTTCGGCCTAGCGGTCATCGTCCAGCTCACTGCCATCTTAACGCTCAGCTCATGCGTCGGCTTCGCCTCCTTCAACTGACTCTTGCCGCGACCCTGTTATGGGGCGGCCCCGGGCGGACGCATGGCGTGGACGCGCAGCCTGACGCACACGGCGGCTGGAGCGTCGAACCCGTCGCGCTGGCGCTTCTCATTGCCTCGATCCTCGTTTTTGCCGTGGGATGCGCGCGCATGACCCCGGCTCAGCGGCGCGCGATCGCCCCGTGGCCCCGCGTTCTGGCCTACTCGGGGGCCGTTACCGTTCTTGTCGCAGCGCTGTTTTCACCTATCGACTCTTATGCCGACGGCAGCTTTGCGTGGCACATGTTCCAGCACCTGCTGCTGATGCTAGTCGCGGCGCCCTTAATGGCGCTCTCTAACACTCATCTCGTGGCCCTGTTCGCGCTGCCTATGGCGCCCCGTCGTTGGCTCGGGAGAACGGTCAGCCGCGCCCCGGGCGTCAAGGCGGGCGGATCCAGCCGGCGGGCACCGATAATAGCGGCCGTGTTGTTCGCGCTCGGGCTGTGGTTGTGGCATGCGCCGCATCTTTACGAAGACGCTCTTGCCGACGAGCAGCTTCATACGCTTGAGCATCTCACCTTCCTGATCACGGCGGCGGTTTTTTGGCGAATGATCTCCACCAGCGGCGATCGGCGCCTCGATGCCGGCACGGCGATTGTCCTGGTCACATTGGTCGGGCTGCAAGGCAACCTGCTCGCCGCGCTGATTACGTTGGCCCCCAACCCGCTCTATGTCAGCTATGCCGCACAGCCTCTGGCCGATCAGCAGATCGCGGGCCTGCTGATGTGGGTGCCTGCAGGTCTGATCTATCTTGGCTCAACCGTCTTCGCTATCGCCAGACTCGTTCGCCATACTCCGCCATCGCGCCGCGCGTTGGACCGCCGGACCGCTTAGGCTAACCATCGAGCTCTGTCAGAGCGAATGCACTAGCTGGTATGGAACTGAGGGCAGGGCGGGGCCATGCCTCGTCCGAAGAAGCCTCATAGCCTGTTCCGCTGCTTCAACTCCTCGCCGGAGGTGATCCGGCCTGTGGTGATGATGTACGTCCGCTTCCCGCTGTTTCTGCGCAATGTCGAGGACCTGCTGGCAAAGTGTATCATCGACATTTGCAACTTGACCGTGCGCGGTCGGATGACCAGCCACGCTGTCGCCGCGCGCGGATGAGCTGGTCGCGGGTGTCGGGCGCGTCGCAATATGAGCAGCCGAAGTGCCACTTCCCAATACCTTGAATGGTCGTCGGTGATTCCCGAAGAGACCTCAACTTGGTTGGGAAAGCTATCTGACTGCCGGAGGAGCCGCGTTGATTGTTAGTGCAATTTCGCGCCTCTATGAGAAATACCTCTGAAGGCCATGGGGGTAATTTTGTGATCGTGTTGAACGGAACCGTACGCATGCCCGAAGGGGCGCTTGCCGACTTGCAGGTCGCCGCCAGACGGATGGTCGCCGCCACGCTGCGGGAGCCTGGCTGCGTTCGCTATGCCTTCGCGCAGGATTTGCTTGATCGCAACCTGATCCACATCACCGAAGCCTGGCGTGATCAGGCTGCGCTCGATGACCATTTTGCTACGCCGCACATGGTCGAATGGCGCGCCGCCCTAGCCGAGATCGGCATGACCGACCGCAGTTTGCGGATCTACCAAACCGACGAGGGTACACAGCTCTGACCGGCGCCTATTCAGCCTGCTGAGGCTGCACCAGCAGGCGCGGGGAAACGCGCCAACGACTTGGCTCGGCACCCACAAACTAACCGAACGTCCGCTTTGGGTGGAAAGCGGACATTCGGGCAAGATTGCGAAGTCCGGTGGAAGCCCAGACTGACCCGCCGCTTGGACACGGTAAACCGCGTTCCCACGATTCACGGCGGAAACAACCCAATCTATCGCAAACTTCGAAAGTGCCCGGAATCCGCGGGAACGGCCGTTCCGCACTGCAGTTTTCGCCGCAGGACGCGTGCATTCGGCTCGCCATCACCAACATCTGGGGACGTGGTCCATGAGGTACATTGCATTCGGTCTGGCAGCTGGCGCTGTCATGATGGCACTCCCGGTTTCGGCCACATCGGCGGTTAAAATCAAGTCTGGCTCAAGATTCGTGCAACCAATCGAAGCTGTGCAACTCGGTGCTGGCACGGCGCGTTGGGATAATTTTGTGCCGGGTACGGGCTCGCGAAATGGTGATCCGCTTACCACTGCTAATTCCGACACTTTGGCCCCAGTTCGGGGCTTGACGACGCTCGAAGCTTTGAACGCTTCTAATGCTTTCTTGACGTCCATTTCACCCACTGTCAGCATTTCAGGCCAGAACTACTCTGGCTTCCTGGTCGACAAATTCACGCCGATGAGCTTCAGCCGGATCGTTCAGAGCAAGGTTACCAGAATTGCGTCGAAGGGCCAGTTGGGGAGCCCAGTCACTACGAGTGCTGCATTGCAGCCTGCGCCTGAACAGGTTGGGGCCGTGCCCGAGCCGGCGACGTGGGCCATGCTGGTGGTGGGATTTGCTGCGGTGGGCGGAGCGATGCGCCGCAAAAGACATTCTGGCGGAGTTCAGAGGGCGAGTGCAGCCTAAGAATACGCAAAACTGGCTCAAGAGGGCCGCAAATGAAATTCATTGTGACAGTCTTAGCGGCGTGTGGCTAACCCCCATTCCTATTTTGGCGGTCGGCGCGATCGGGTGTGGGTTATCCCGGGCGTTCCGCGCTTGGCTCGCTCGTGCGTTATTTGGAACGCCAGTTGCCCCCGGAACCAGCGAAGCGAAGCTAGCGCAAGCTGACTGACCGCAATGATTCGAAAGCAGCCGCTGGCCTAGGTGAAAACGTCACTGCCAGCGAATTTGCGAGCCCGGCTGGAGGATGGACCGGAGTTTCTCCAGTTCGGTGATGAGCGCGCCCAGAGCCTCGGGCCGAAAAACCAGCGGCAATTCCGTTCCGCCCTCGAGCACCATGAACAGCATCGGCTCGCCCTGCGCCGTCTGCCCGGTCTGCATTCCGGTGGGCCGGATGAATTGCTGCTCGTTCGCATCGTCGAGCTTTTCCCGTCCGGCCGCCAGTACGGCTGCAAGGACCCCGGCGCATCCGGCGCTCACGTCGAAGCCGTGTATCTGCTCGTCTTCGCCGACCATGTCGACGTGGATGCTATCATCCGCGAGCCACCACTTATCGAACCGAACGTACTTCAACGCATTCTCCTAACATAACTCAGCGTGCATCGCCGAGGCGCTATTCCTTCGGAAAGAGCAGCTTGGCCGGCCGGCGCTCGCGAGCGGTCTTGAACAGCGAATAGGTCTGCCCGACGATCTCGCTGACGCCGGTTATGGAGGCCATATAGCTTTCCAGCTCCGAGGTCTTCCTGGCTTCGATGAGCCGCACGTGCGCCGCCGGATCGGGCCCCTCGAACCGGACATAGAACAGCGGTTCGCCCCGCCGCAGGATGAGGTCCTTCGTCGTGTCGTGCCACTCGAAAGCCCACATCAGCGCGCGCGGCCAGATGTCGATCGGAAAGCGGCCACAGATCTGGATGCCCGGCCTCGAGTCCCCCGAATAATGCAGGATAGGGGGATACTGGTTGACGTAGACTGGGTCGTCCGAGACGAAAACGAAGCTGGTCAGCATCTGCAGCACCGGCCGCTGCGGGTGACGCCACTCATGCCGCGGCTGGAACACGATCCATCGCTGGAGCGCATCGGCGCGGATCGGGCTCTTGTCCGCGAGCACGTTGGTGATGTCCATGCCGGTGGCCGTCAGATTCAGGCGCAGGTGCACGTCGATCGGGCAATTGATCGCGTAATGACGGCGGTCGAAATCGAGCACTGAGGGGCATTGTCCGACCGACCGGGGATCGCTGCTCTGGGATTCGGTCCGCACCGGCCTCGGTGAATCCCAGATCACGCTGGAGTTGTCGGTATTGAGGAGCCAGCCTACCGTATAAGCGCGGGATTCCGTCGGCTCGGGCCGGCCGGCACTGATCTCGGTCTCGGCGGCGCGGACACCCTTCGAAAACAGATTCTTCAGCATACGCGGATTCTGAGCCCTTCAATCGCCTCGGCCGGGGTGACAAGCCGATTTTCCGGGATCGGCGCGTAGCACGTCAGTCGCTGGCGAGCTAGGCGGACAGCTTCTCGACAGTTTCGATAGCGGCCGCGACTGCCTGTTCGATCCCCATATTCGACGTATCCAGCACCACGGTATCCTGAGCCGGACGCAGCGGCGCCTCGGCGCGGGTTAGGTCGCGCTCGTCGCGGCGGCGGAGGTCATCGGTCACTTCCTCGAGAGTGCGTCGGTCGCCGCGTTGCTGCATTTCCTTCCAGCGGCGCTCGGCGCGGGCTTCTACGCTGGCGGTAACGAACAACTTCACGTCGGCGTCGGGGGCGATCACCGTGCCGATGTCGCGTCCGTCGAGCACCGCACCGCCGGGCTGCGTGGCGAAGCTGCGCTGTCGCTCGTACAGCGCCTGGCGCACCGAGTGATGGACCGAGACCCGGCTGGCGAGGCCGCCAGTCTCCTCGGCGCGCAGCTCGGGATCGAGCAGCAGGCCTTCCGGGAACGCGCAAGCCGCCAGCGCATCGCCGCCTTCGTCCGGGTCACCGCCGTCGAGGAACACCTGCCGCCCGACCGCGCGGTAGAGCAGCCCAGTGTCGAGGTGTGGCAGCCCGAAATGCGCGGCGAGCGCTTTGGCGATGGTGCCCTTGCCCGAGGCGGTCGGCCCGTCGACGGCGATGATCATGCGGGGCTCCGCCCCGAAAGTGCCTTGGCCAGTCCCAACAATGCGACTGCGGCCCAGACGCTTTCGAGGACAATCGAGGGCAAGTTGCGGTTCACCGTGAGCGAGAGGAGCAGCAGGCCGGCGCCGACTAGGTTCATGCCGTGGAGCACGAACGGGTTCGCCGCCTTGCTGATCGTGACGTAGACATATGCCCCGACGATCAGCGCCATGCCGAGGAAGCCGATGTAGTTGGCGGTGTCGGGAGTCATCCAGCCAACCCGTCGAGCAGCGACTCGAATGCCGGGAAGCTGGTGGCGATGGGGCGGGTGTCGTCGACTTCGACGCCGTCGCGGCTGGCGAGCCCGGCGACGGCCATGCTCATGGCAATGCGGTGGTCGAGGTGGGTTTTCGTGCGGCTGTTGGCGCTGCCGCGCAGCGGTTCTCCGGCGCTGCCTTCGATGACCAGGCCGTCTTCGCGCTCCTCGACGCATGCACCGGCGCCGGTGAGCGCGGCGGCCATCGCGGCGAGGCGATTGCTTTCCTTGACGCGCAGCTCGCCGAGCCCGCTGGTTATGGTGGTGCCCTCGGCAAGCGCGGCGGCGACGAACAGCACGGGGAATTCGTCGATCATGCTCGGGGCGAGGGCGGGGTCGACCTCGACGCCCTTGAGCGCGGAGTGCCGCACGCGCAAGTCGGCCACCGGCTCGCCGCCGACTTCGCGCGCGTTCAGTTCTTTGATGCTCCCGCCCATCTGCCGCAGCACTTCGAACAGCCCGGCGCGGGTCGGATTGAGGCCGACGTTTTCGATTGTAAGCTCGCTGCCCGGCACGACCAGCGCGGCAACGGCGAAGAACGCGGCGGACGACGGATCGCCCGGAACTTCGATCTGCTGCGGCTTGAGGTCGGCCTCACCGCGCAAGTGGATCACGCGCTCACCTTCAACCTCCTCGACCCACAGCTCGGCGCCGAAACCCTTGAGCATGCGCTCGGTATGGTCGCGCGTCGGTACCGGCTCGATCACGCTGGTGATTCCCGTTGTGTTGAGTCCCGCGAGCAGCACCGCGCTCTTCACTTGCGCGCTGGCGACGGGGAGGCGGTAAGTGATCGGCACCGCGGGGCACAGGCCGCGCTCGGTCAGCGGCAGCGTGGTGCCGGAGAACTCCGCGCCCATCAGCGAGAGTGGCTCGGTCACCCGACCCATCGGCCGCTTCGACAGGCTGGCGTCGCCGACGAACTGCGCGGTGATCGGGTGGCTCGTCACGAGGCCCATGAGAAGCCGTGTGGAAGTGCCCGAATTGCCCATGTCAAGCGGCGCTTCGGGCTGCAGAAGGCAGCCGACGCCGACGCCGTGGACGCGCCACTCTCCTTCGCCGAGGCGCTCAATCGTCGCCCCCATCGCCCTGAGGGCAGCGGCGGTGGCCATCACGTCTTCGCCTTCGAGCAGGCCGGTGACGCGCGTCTCGCCGACCGCCAGCGCGCCGAACATCAATGCGCGGTGGCTGATCGACTTGTCGCCGGGCACGCGGATGCGGCCCCTGAGCGACCCCGAAGGGCCGAAGCGGCGCGGGCGCGTGGCGTTGGGATCGTGGTGGATCATCAGGCGCGCGGGCTTTTGACAGCGCACCCGCCCTATGGCAAGGCGCGCGCTCTCTTGATTCCGGCCCTTGAATCGGGTTTGGGGCACCCCCAATCAAGTAAGCGAATTTCCGCCAGTCCGAACGGGACGGCGAGCGACAAGGATTTATTCGAATGGTCAAGTCAGAATGGGGTCACAAGCGCAACTGCCCCAAGTGCGGTGAGCGCTTTTACGACCTCGGTGCCGACGACCCCGTCACGTGCATCGAATGCGGCAACAAGTGGCAGCCCGAGCCGGTGCTCAAGTCCAAGCAGCCAATCCCCTTCGAGGAAGAGAAGAAGGAGAAGGAGGAGGTCGACGCCGATCTCGCCGACGAGGAGCTGGAGGACGTGGACGAGGAAGAGGATTCGCCCGACAACGACATCGACCTCGGTGGCGACGACGACCTCGGCGTGCCCGGCGCGGCGGACGAGAACGAGGAAGACACCTGATTTGACTCTTGCGATTTGGCGGGGCTGCTCATAAAGGGCGGCCCTCCCGCAAGGGTGACGGGCCTCCCGGGGCTCGTAAAAAACTGAATGGATACGGGGCCTTAGCTCAGCTGGGAGAGCGCTACAATGGCATTGTAGAGGTCAGCGGTTCGATCCCGCTAGGCTCCACCATTCGGAATTAAGACTGAAACTCGGCCGCGCAGATCTCGCGGCCGCATTGCTGACCCGCCCGCTGGCTGACGAGGTTTCGTCCGCCGGCGTTTTGGCTTTTGGAGTACGCCGGGCCTATGTTCGATACGCTGTCAGATCGCCTGACCGGGGTGTTCGACCGCCTGCGCGGGCGTGGTGCGCTGAACGAAGCCGACGTGCGCGAGGCGATGCGCGAGGTGCGCGTCGCGCTGCTCGAGGCCGATGTGGCGCTGCCGGTGGCACGCAAGTTCATCGACGCGGTGACCGAGAAGGCCGTCGGCCAGCAGGTGCTGAAGTCGGTCACGCCCGGCCAGCAAGTGGTCAAGATCGTCAACGATGAGCTGATCGAGATGCTCGGCGGCGAAGGCGCGGCGCCGCTCGGGCTCGAGGTTCGCCCGCCGGCGGTGATCCTGATGGTCGGCCTGCAGGGCTCGGGCAAGACCACAACGACCGCCAAGCTCGGCAAGCTGATCAAGGAAAAGTACGGCAAGAAGGCGCTGATGGCCTCGCTCGACGTCGCCCGTCCGGCGGCGCAGGAGCAATTGAAGGTGCTCGGCGAGCAGGTCGATGTGGCGACACTGCCAATCGTGCCGGGCCAGCAGCCAGTCGACATCGCCCGCCGCGCGCTCGAAAGCGCGAAGCTGCAGGCGGTCGACGTGCTCCTGCTCGACACCGCTGGCCGCCTCCACGTCGACGAAGCGCTGATGGCCGAGATGCGTGCCGTCGCCGGGGTCTCCTCGCCGACCGAAGTGCTGCTGGTGGTCGATTCGCTCACCGGCCAGGACGCGGTCAACGTCGCGCAGAGCTTCTCGGGCGAGGTGCCGCTGACCGGCGTGATCCTCACCCGGATGGACGGCGATGCCCGCGGCGGCGCGGCGCTGTCGATGCGCGCGGTCACCGGCAAGCCGATCAAGTTCGCCGGCACCGGCGAAAAGCTCGACGCGATCGAGCCGTTCAGCCCCGAGCGGGTCGCCGGGCGCATCCTCGGCATGGGCGACGTGGTCAGCCTGGTCGAGAAGGCCGCGGCATCGATCGACAAGGAAGACGCCGACAAGCTTGCCGCGCGGATGATGAAGGGTCAGTTCGACCTCAACGACCTGCGCAGCCAGCTCCGCCAGATGCAGAACATGGGTGGCCTCGGCATGCTCGCCGGCATGCTCCCGGGCATGAAGAAGGCCAAGCAGGCGATGGCCCAGTCGGGCGTCGACGACAAAGTGCTCGTTCACATGGACGCGATCATCGGCTCGATGACGCCCAAGGAACGCCAGCGTCCTGAGCTGCTCAACGCCAAGCGCAAGAAGCGCGTCGCGGCCGGCTCGGGCACCGACGTGCAGGACGTCAACAAGCTGCTCAAGATGCACCAGGAAATGGGCCGGGCGATGAAGCAGATCCGCAAGATGGGCGGGCTGAAAAGCCTCGGCGCGCTGCTCGGCGGCGGCGGAATGGGCGGGATGGGCGGCGGCGGCCCGGCGGGCTCGTTGCCCGGGCTCGGCGGCGGCGCAATGCCGGGCAACATGAACGATCTTCTCAAGAACAAGTAAATTTTCAGATATTTGAATCGGAAAGGTAAAGTAACATGGCAGTTTCAATCAGGCTTTCGCGCGGTGGCGCCAAGAAGCGTCCGTATTATCGCATCGTGGTGGCCGACAGCCGCTCGGCGCGTGACGGCAAGTATCTCGAGCAGATCGGCACCTACAATCCGCTGCTCGCCAAGGACGACCCGACGCGGGTGAAGCTCGACGAAGACCGCGCGCGTCACTGGCTCAGCGTCGGCGCGCAGGCGTCGGACCGCGTCGCCCGTTTCCTCGATGCCGCCGGTATCAAGGAGCGCGCAGCTCGCCTGAACCCGAAAAAGGGTGAGCCGGGCGAGAACGCCAAGACCCGCGCCGAGGAAAAGGCCGCCAAGCTGGCCGAGGCCGAGGAAGCCGCAAAGGCTCCGGTGGTCGAGGAAGCGCCAATCGAAGAAACCGTTCCCAAAGAAGCGCCGGCCGAAGAAGTGACCGCCGAGGCAGCTCCGGCTGAAGAAGCGGCCGCGGAAGAGGCCCCGTCCGAAGTCGCCGAGGAAGCGCCGGCTGAAGACGCTGCTGCCGAAGAAGCGCCCACCGCTGAAGAGGCCGCTGCTGAAGAAGCGCCGGCCGAAGAAGCCGCCGCGGAAGAAGCTCCCGCCGAAGAGGCTCCTGCTGAGGAAGCCGCTTCGGAAGAGGCTCCGGCCGAGGAAGCTCCCGCCGAGGACGTGGCCGAGGGCTGATCGACTTGAACCAGGACAAACCCGTCACGCTTGCCGCCATTGCCGGCGCGCATGGCGTGACGGGCGAAGTCCGCCTCAAGCTGTTCGGTGAAGGGGTTGCGACCCTCAAGCGCCACAAGAGCTTCAATAACGGCGCGCTGACGCTCAAGAGCCTGCGCGACGACGGCAAGGGCGGCGCGGTGGCCCGCTTCGCCGAAATTTCCGACCGTAATGCCGCCGAGGCGCTGCGCAGCACGCTGCTGACCGTCCCTCGCTCGGCACTGCCGCCGCTCGAAGAAGGCGAGTACTACCACGCCGACCTGATCGGCCTCGTTGCCGTGTCCGGCACCGGCGAGGCCCTCGGCATCGTCGTCGCGGTCGAGAACTTCGGCGCCGGTGACATCCTCGAGATCGAGAAGCCTGACGGCAAACGCTTCATGGTGCCCATGACCGAGTTCGCGGTTCCGGAATGGAACGCCGAACGCGCGGTGATCGCGAGCGGCTTCGCCGACTAACCCTAGCGGAACGCCGCATAGGGATGAGCGCATGCCGCCAGCGCTGCCATGGCCATGGGGCCGAGGCGCCACCGCCGCTTGCCACAATCCTGCTATCACCATCCTTGCTTTTGTTTGCGACCTCCGGCGCAGGGTATGAGGGCGATGCGACAGCGGGGCAGGCTTCGTTATTCTCCAAGTCGCTGCGTGAAATCAGTTGCTTCCACATGGTCCAGCCTTTCGCTTCGACGGTTCGAAGATGGTCGGATCGCGCCTTCAGGGCCAATCAAAGAATTGTACCGTGGGATAAGGACAGCTTATCGAAACCTGATTAGCGGCGCAGCGGGCGCTCCTGCGCGAGGCGGTTCCTGATCGCCGTCGCGGCGACGCCGGCCTGGCCCATTGCGTTGCTGATCTGGTCGAGACCGACGACCACGTCGCCCGCCGCGAAGAGCCCCGTCACGGTGGTTTCGAGGTGCTCATCGACGATGAGGCAGCCCTCCGGGTTGGCCTTCGCTCCTGCTTCCACCGCGAGCTCCGAACGAATGTGCGAGCCCAAAGCGGGATATACGCTGTCGAACGCCAGCCGCCCGGCGCCAGTCTTGAACGTCAGGCGATCGCCTTCGAGCGCGTAGCCATCGCAGGGGCCGGCTACGATCGTGACGCCCGCTTCCTCAAGCCGGCGGCGGCACTCGGCGTCGAGCTCGTGCTCGGACAGCGGTGAGACCAGCGTTACGTCCGCGGTATAGCCGCGCAGGAACTCGGCCTCACGGGTGCCGTGATTGTCGCTGCCAATGACGGCAATGCGCTTGTCAATCACCTCGTAGCCGTCGCACACCGGACAATAGCGCAGTGCGCCACGCGCGAGCGCTTCATCGTGCAGCGCGTCGTCCATTCCTGATGGGTGGTGGTTGAACACGCCGGTCGCCATCAGCACGGTCCGCGCACGGTAAGTGCCGCTGTCGGTGCCGACCGTGAAGCCGGCTTCGTGGCGCGCGAGGTGCTCGACGCGCTTCTCCTCGCGGATCGCGCCGAATTCGCGCGCCTGCTCGCGCATGCGGTCGAGCAGATCCTTGCCCGAGGTGCCGCCTGGAAAACCGGCGTGGTTGTGCGTGCAGGGGATCAGGGCCGCGCGACTGTCGCCGCTGTCGAACAAGCGGATCGAGAGCAGGTAACGCGCGAGGTAGATCGCCGCGGTCAGGCCCGCGGGGCCGGCGCCGATGATGATGCAGTCGTCCATCCACAGAGACAAACGCAGGAGGGGCCGAAGCTTTCCCCGCCGGACGGGGGCGGGGAGCGGGGAGGCTTCGGCCACGGCGTGGCTGGTCAGGCCACGATGGCATGCGCGATAACCGGCTGGGCAGCCGCGGGATGCAGGTCGGCGGTGGCCAGCAAGGCGACCGATGCCAGCAAGGCGCTGGTCGCCACGCAGGCCAGGACTCCGGCGAGAGCTGCGCGGGCGGTTACGCTCATGGGCTCGTCTGCCGGCGCTCCGGTGCACGCGGCCGATGCAGATGCATAAGGCTTGCCTATCGGCTTGCTGGTAGCGTGCAGCCGCGCGCTCACGAAGTGACCGAGCCGCAGGAGGCCGCGGTCGAGATCGCTGGAAAACTCGTTGTGGGCGTCGGCCCACTGACGCATCAGGTGTTCGTCGGTCATGGCTTGGGTCCTTTCGTCCGGTGCCGGACAAATGGCCTTTTCCGGGCGTCAACGCCAACAAAACGCTTGGCACATGTCATAAGGTCGACTTATGATGATCGATCATGGCACGGCTGCCCCCGCTCACCGCCATCCGGGCCTTTGAAGCCGCCGGCCGGCTCGAGAATTTCTCGCGCGCGGCCGACGAGCTCGGGATGACGCAGGCGGCGATCAGCTATCAAATTCGCCAGTTGGAGGACCGCGTCGGCGTGCCGCTGTTCGTGCGCGAGAAGGGCCGCGTACGGTTATCCGACAGCGGCCGCCGCCTGCTTCCCGCGCTGACCAGCGGCTTTGCTGCGATGGCCGAGGCGTTCGACGCTTTGCGCGAGGAAGACCAGGACGTGCTCGCGATAGACGCCTCGGTGTCGTTCGGCGCGACCTGGCTCAGTTCTCGCATCGGCCGCTTCCAGGTGCTTCACCCCGACCTGGCGGTGAAGATCTCGCTCGCCAACGAGCTAATCGATTTCGGTCTCGGCGGGATCGATACGGCGATTCGCGTGGGCAGGGGCCAATGGGACGGGTTGCGGGCCGATTTCCTGTTCCGCCAGCACTACGCGCCGATCTGTTCGCCCGCCTTCCTCGAGGCGAACGCGATCGAGCGGCCGGAAGACCTGCTGCGGGTCGAGCGGCTGGCCCCGAACGATTCGCTCTGGACCGGCTGGTTCGCCGCCGCCGGGATCGGCCAGCCGGAGCCGCGCCGCGGCGTCGTCCTCGACAGCCAGCTACAAGAAGCGAACGCGATGCTCGGCGGCTTCGGGATCGCGATGATGACGCCGCTGTTCTGGCGCGCCGACCTCGAGAGCGGGCGGCTGGTGCAGCCTTTCGAAACGCTCTACCTCTCCGGCACCGCGCAATGGCTCGTCCATCCGGCGAGCCGCGTGGGCGTGCGCAAGATCGAGCGATTACGCGAATGGCTCCACGTGGAGATTGCGGCCGAACGCGATTTCCTGCCGCAAGAGGTTTGGGACGTGCCGCAATGACCTTCGCCGCCACGGTCCTGACGCTCTATCCGGAGATGTTTCCCGGGCCGCTCGGCGTGTCGCTGGCGGGGCGTGCGCTGGGCGAGGGCGCGTGGTCGCTCGAGGCGGTGCAGATCCGCGATTTCGCGCCCAACAAGCACCACACGGTCGACGACACCCCGGCAGGCGGCGGGGCGGGGATGGTGCTCAAGGTCGACGTGCTCGCGGCAGCGGTCGATCATGCGCTGGCGGCGCATCCGGACTGCCCCGTGCTGGCGATGACGCCGCGCGGCCAACCGCTCACCCAGGCGCGCGTGCGTCAGCTGGCGGCGGGTCCGGGTGTAACGATCCTGTGCGGCCGGTTCGAAGGGTTCGATGAGCGCATCTTCGAAGCTCGCCAAATCGAGGAAGTGAGCCTGGGCGATATCGTCCTCTCCGGCGGCGAACCCGCTGCCCTGGCGCTGCTCGACGCCTGCGTCCGCCTGCTTCCGGGCGTGATGGGCGCGGCGGACAGCGGGCACGAGGAATCGTTCGAAGGCGGGCTGCTCGAATACCCGCAATACACCCGCCCCAGCGAATGGGAGGGTCTGCCGATTCCCGAGGTCCTTCGCTCAGGTGATCACGCGAAGATCGCCGCTTGGCGCAAGGCGCGGGCCGAGTCCGACACGAAGAAGCGCCGACGTGATTTGTGGAACGCTTACCTGGCGGAGCGGCCGGGCGACTGAAGGCGCTTGTTACGTAGCAGGATCCACGTCACCCGGTCGGGTTCGAACGCCAGCCGGCGCCCGCGCGGGTCTTTACCCTTGCAACGAAGCACCTCGGGTCGTAAGGGCCGCGCCCTGAGCAGCGAGGGCACATGCCCCGCTCGCTTATACCCGACCTATTCAAAGGGAAGGGCGCACGATCCCTGAAGTGCTGCGATCGGGGGATCATGCGAAGCAATCGGTTACGCAGGCCGGGCCTTTGGGAGCGCCACAGGGGCGCTCGGGACCAGCCTGCCTCTGACGCGCGGTGTAAGGACAAGGAAACCCGTCATGGGTCTGATCCAGGAGCTCGAGGCCGAGGCTATCGCAGCTTTCAAGACGACTAAGGAAATCCCGGAATTCCGTGCCGGCGACACGCTGCGCGTCGGTGTCCGCGTTGTCGAAGGTGAGCGCACCCGCGTGCAGAACTTCGAAGGCGTGTGCATCGCCCGCTCGAACCGCGGGCTCAACAGCAATTTCACCGTCCGCAAGATGAGCTTCGGCGAAGGTGTCGAGCGCGTCTTCCCGCTCTATTCGCCGAACGTAGAGAGCATCACCGTCGTCCGCAAGGGCGTGGTCCGCCGGGCGAAGCTCTATTACCTGCGCGGCCGCACCGGCAAGCGCGCCCGCATCGCCGAGCGCCGCGAAGTGCAGAAGGAAAGCTAAGGGCTTTTTTCAAACCGCTTTCATGCGTAACGAGTTAGGGCGTCCCTGCCGGGGCGCCCTTTTTCGTTTTCGCAGGGGTCGCACCCATGAAGGCCTTGAGACTACTCGCCGCCGCGAGTGCGCTTGCCGTGCTGGCGCAACCCGTTATCGCCCCCGCGCAGGAGAGTGCGACGCCCGTGTCGAAACAGGAACAGAAGCTCACCATCCAACGCGTGTTCGCCAGCCCGTCGCTCGACGGGCAGACGCCGCGGCTGCCGAAGCTGTCGCCCGACGGGCGCTACCTGACCGTGCTGCGCAATCGCGACAGCGATCGCGAGCGCTATGATCTGTGGGCCTATGACCGGCAGGACGGCCAGTGGCGGACGCTGGTTGATTCCGAAAGGCTCGGCAGCGGGCGCGAACTGTCCGAAGCCGAGAAGATGCAGCGCGAGCGCCAGCGGCTGGCCGGGCTGAAGGGCATCGTCACTTACGACTGGTCGGCGGACGGCAAGTCGATCCTCGTGCCCGTGGAGGGCGACCTTTATCTCGCCGGCCTTGACGGCTCGGTGAAGCGCCTCACCAACAGCCCTGAAGGCCAGCTCAACCCGGTCCTGAGCGAGAGCGGCAAGTACGTTTCGTTCGTGCGCGACCGGCGGCTCTGGACAGGCCTGGTGGGAGGCCAAGCCAAGCCGGTCACGCCGGAGGAAAGCGTCGACACCGTGCACTGGGGCGAAGCCGAGTTCGTCGCCCAGGAGGAAATGGACCGGTTCACCGGTTACTGGTGGTCGCCGACCGACGCGCGGGTCGCTGTCGAGCGTTTCGACGAGGCACCGGTAGGCGTCGTCACTCGCGCGGCCATCGGCGCGAGCGGCACAAAGACCTTCGAGCAGCGATATCCGGCCGCCGGGACGCCCAACGTCGATGTCTCGCTGTTCGTGATCGATCCAGATGGCGGCAACTGGGTCAAAGTCGACCTCGGACCGGAGCGCGACATCTATCTCACGCGGGTGGATTGGGCGCCGGACGGCAAGACTCTCTACGCGCAGCGAGTGGATCGCGGCCAGACGCGCCTCGACATGATCGAGGTCGACCCGGCCACCGGCAAGTCGCACGTGCTGTTCAGGGAGAAGGCGGCGCCGAACCACTGGATCAACCTGAGCGACAACTACCGCTTCCTGAAGGACGGCAGCCTCATCTGGTGGTCCGAGCGCGACGGCTTCGGGCACCTGTACCGCTTTGCTGGCGGCAAGTGGCGGCAGCTGACCAAGGGCCCCTGGGTGGTGACGAAACTGGCGGGCGTCGACCAGCAGGCGCACCGGCTCTTCTTCACGGCGACCAGGGACGACGTGCTGGCGCCGCAGGTCTATTCGCTTGACTACCTCAAGCCCGGCGAACCGAAGCGGCTGACGGACCTGGCGTTCACCAACGGCGCGTCGATGGACAAGCAGGGCAAGACGATGCTGGTGAGCCGCTCATCGCCGAGCCAGCCGCCGCAGGTTTATCTCGCCGACGCAAGCGGCAACCAGATCGCGTGGGTCGAGGAGAACAAGTTCGACGCGAACCACCCTTACTCGCCGTACCTGGCCAACCATCGGCTGCCGCAGTTCGGCACGATCAAAGGGCCCGACGGCACGACGCTGCAGTGGAAGATGATCACGCCGCCGCTGGTGGCGGGCAAGCGCTATCCGGTGTTCTTCTCGCACTACGGCGGCCCGCACTCGCAGGAAGTGAGCAGGGCTTGGAGCGGGGCGCTGCCGCAGGCGATCGTTGCCAAGGGCTACATCTATTTCGAGATCGACAATCGCGGCAGCTCGAACCGCGGGGTCGACTTCGAGAAGGCGATATACCGCGCGATGGGCGGACCCGAAGTCGCGGACCAGAAGGCCGGCGCCGAGTACCTGAAGGCGCTGCCCTTCGTCGATCCGCACAAGATCGCCATCTACGGCTGGTCCTACGGCGGCTACATGACGATGAAGCAGCTCGAGGCCGATCCCGGGCTCTATGCGGCGGGTATTGCCGTCGCTCCGGTCGGGCGGTGGGAGCTGTACGACACGTTCTACACCGAACGGTACATGGGCCGGCCACAGACCGATGCTGCCGCTTACGCCAAATCGTCGACCGTCACCGACGCCGGCAAGGTCGCCGATCCGCTGCTGCTGATCCACGGCATGTCGGACGACAACGTGGTCTTCACCAACAGCACTGAGATCATCGCTCAATTGCAGCAGAACAAGGTGCCGTTCGAGATGATGCTTTACCCGGGCGCGACTCACGCGATCGCCGGCCCGAACCTGCGCACGCACCTCTACGACACGATCTTCGGCTTCCTCGCCCGCCACGGCGTGACGCCGCCGCAATAGTTAAAGCGCCGCTTGCGGCGGCCCACACAATTGTGCATTGCACCACGCCCGCGCCCGGGTAGGGCGGCGGGCGTGTTTGCCTAGCGGAGTGTGTGATGGGTTACCGGGTTGCGGTTGTCGGGGCGACGGGGAACGTCGGGCGCGAGATGCTCGCAACGCTTGCCGAGCGCGAATTCCCGCTCGACGAGGTGGTGGCGGTCGCCAGCTCGCGCTCGACCGGCACCGAGGTCGAGTTCGGCGAGAGCGGCACGACGCTCAAGTGCAAGAACCTCGAGCACTTCGACTTCACCGGCATCGACATCGCGCTGTTTTCCGCCGGTTCCGGGCCCTCCAAGGAATACGCGCCGAAGGCTGCCGCGGCAGGCTGCGTGGTGATCGACAACTCGTCGTATTACCGGATGGACCCCGACGTGCCGCTGGTCGTGCCGGAGGTAAATCCCGAGGCGATCGACGGCTACACAAAGCGCAACATCATCGCCAACCCCAACTGCTCGACCGCGCAGATGGTCGTCGCGCTCAAGCCGCTGCACGACGCGGCGACGATCAAGCGCGTCGTCGTCTCGACCTACCAGTCAGTCTCGGGCGCAGGGAAGGCCGGGATGGACGAGCTGTTCGAGCAGAGCCGGGCGATCTTCGTCGGCGACGCGGTCGCGGTGAGGAAGTTCACCAAGCAGATCGCCTTCAACGTCATCCCGCACATCGACGTGTTCATGGACGACGGCTCGACCAAGGAAGAGTGGAAGATGGTGGTCGAGACCAAGAAGATCCTCGACCCCCGGATCAAGGTCAACGCCACTTGCGTGCGCGTGCCGGTGTTCGTCGGCCACTCGGAATCGATCAACATCGAGTTCGAGAAGGAACTCTCGGCCGAAGACGCGATGGACATCCTGCGCGAGGCGCCCGGCGTCATGCTGATCGACAAGCGCGAAGACGGCGGATACGTCACCCCGATCGAGTGCGTCGGCGACGGCGCGACTTTCATCAGCCGCGTGCGCGAAGACCCGACGGTCGACAGCGGCCTGTCGCTGTGGTGCGTCTCCGACAACCTGCTCAAGGGCGCGGCGCTCAACGCGGTGCAGATCGCCGAGCTATTGGGCCGGCGGCACCTGAAGAAGGGCTAGCCGCTTTCCGTTCGTGGTGAGCTTGTCGAACCACGAAATGGCGCGTCCGATCGTCCTTCGACAGGCTCAGGACGAACGGATGTGAATTGACTCAGCGGCGTGAGTGGATGGTGTTCTTGCGCATGAAGAAGACCAGCGGCACCGACAGCAGGCTGAGCCACATCATCAGGTAGAAGTCGTCGATGTAGGCGACCATCGCCGCCTGGCGCGTCACCTCGACGTTGGCCATCGCCGTCGCGGCGTCGCCATAGCCGGCGAACTGGCTGAGCGAAGACAAGTCGAACATGGAGGCGACGTTCGCCGTCACATGCTCGGCGAGCGTGCTGTGCACCTTCTGCGTGTTGCGCGCGAGCAGCGTCATCGCCACCGAGATGCCGACCGACGAGCCGATGTTGCGGGTCAGGTTCAGCAGGCTCGAGCCGTCGGTACGCAGGGTCGGCGGCAGGGTCGCGAAGGCCGTGGCGTTGAGCGGTATGAACACCAGGCCGATACCCAGGCCCTGGACCATGCCCGACATGGTAATGCCGTACTGGTCAACCCCGAGCGACCAGTGCGCCATCCAGTTCATCGACCAGGCACCAACGAGGAATCCGATCGCCACGATCCAGCGCGCGTCGATGCCCTTGCGCATCAGGTAGCTGGATAGCTGCATGCTGATCAGGATGCCGACGCCGCGGGGCATGAGGATCATGCCCGTGCCGATCACGTCATAGCCGAGCAGCTGCTGGAGCATGAGCGGCAGCAGCGCCATGGTCCCGAACATGACCACGCCGATCACAATCATGAACAGCAGCGCGATCACGAAGTTCATGTCGGCAAACAGGGCGCGATGGAACAACGGCGTCTTCGAGGTCGCCAGGTGAATGGCGGCGATCCAGGCGGACGAAATTGCGACCGCCAGCTCGATCCAAATTTCGACCGAACTGAACCAGTCGGCCTCGTTGCCGCGGTCGAGGAACAGCTGCAGCGAGCTGAGCGTCAGTGCGATCAAGGCAAAGCCGAACAAGTCGAAGCGGCGCTTGCGGATCTCGCGCTTGGGCATCTGGGCGAGCAGGATGGTGAGCGCCGCGATGCCCACCGGCAGGTTGACGTAGAAGCACCAGCGCCAGTTCCAATTCTCGGTCAGCCAGCCGCCGATCAGCGGCCCGAGGATTGGCCCGATCATGATGCCCAGGCCCCACACGGCGATGATCTGCGGTTGCCGGCTGGGCCTCGTCGTGTCGAGCATCGCCGTCTGGCTGAGCGGGGGAATGAACGCGCCCGAGACGCCCTGAAGGGCACGGAAGGCCACCATCTCGCCGAGGTTCTGGGCAATCCCGCACAAGGCCGAAGAGGCGATGAAGCCGGCGACCGCGATGAGAAACAGCCGGCGCATGCCGATCCTGTCGGCAAGCCAGCCAGTGATCGGCATCGCCACGGCTGAGGCGACGATGTAGCTAGTCAGCACCCAGCTGATTGTATCCGGCGTGGCGCCCAGCGCCGCCTGCATGTGCGGCACCGCGACGTTGGCGATCGTCGTGTCGAGCACCTGCAACAGGGAAGCCGCCATGACCCCGACCATGAACAGCCAGCGATTGGGGACGTGGAGAAGGGCGACGTCTTCGAGTTCCGCGGAGGGCCCGTGGCGAGAGTCGCCGCGCGCCACCGGGGCTGCGGCGCGAGTTGCCATGGCTAGCGCTTCTTGCCGTCGGTGAAGACGGTTACATGGGTCGTCAGCCCGGCGATCAGCTTGCGGTTCGGGTTCGAATCGATGGCGATGCGCACCGGCACGCGCTGAGTGACCTTGACCCAGTTGCCGGTGGCATTCTGCGCCGGTAGCACCGAGAACTCAGAGCCCGTGCCGGCGCCGATCGCCGCGACGTGCCCTTTGACCTTCATGTCGGGGTAGGCGTCGAACTTGATTTCGGCCGGCTGGCCCACCCGCATCTCGGCGAGCTGCGTTTCCTTGTAGTTCGCTTCGACGTAGGCGTTGCGGACTCCCACCAGCGTGAGCATCGGCACGTTCTGGACCACCAGCTGCCCCGGCAAGAGGCGCTCGGCGCCGGCGACTTCGCCGGCCATCGGGGCGCGGACCTCGGTCCGGCTCAGGTTGAGCCGCGCGGCTTCGGCTTGCGCCTTGGCCTCGGCAATCTGCGGGTTCTCCCCGGGAACGGCCGAGCCGTACGCCA